>CBFHKH010000007.1:0-5824 GCA_965656375.1 Minisyncoccia bacterium | reverse complement strand
ATGAAAGCGTCTAAATGTAGTCAGTTATCTACACGTTATGAATCACGAATTGATCTTGCTGTTAGAAAAGCAACACAGGATATTGCTTTTGGTGAAGCAAAGGAAATTCCTAAAAAAGTAATAAAGAAGCGTTCAGTACTGAAAGCAGCATATCATGCAAAAGCAGCATTGATAGAGGGTGCTGTGAGTGTTGAAGAATTGAATAGCATAGCTTTATAGCCTATGTCGGAAGTTAAGTTCGACAATAGATTCACAATGGGAAATGCTATTACGGTAGCAGTACTCATTGTGAGTTTGCTTTATTACTTTTTTGGAATAGAGGATAAAGTAAATGATAATGCAAAAGACCTTTGCAGTATAGAGAAAAAGGTGGTAAATCTTGAGCTTAAAACAATTAAAAACGAAGCCGCATTTAACGAATGGACTGATGAGATTAAAAAAATCAAAAGTTCACAGAAAAGCATTTTGGAGTTAAATAGACTAATTGCTGATAAAATGGGAATAGTCTATGTAATAGATGTGGGCGAAGACTAATAACTAAACAAAAAAGCATCAAGCCTAATACGGTTTGATGCTTTTTTTTTAATAAAAAAAGATGGACAAGAAAGGATATGTAGAACAAATAAGGAAGGAGTTTAAAAGTGGAGAGAAACGCTACACTAAAACCTCCTTAGAAAAAGTTGCACGAAGCTACGGTATAACTAATAAAAACATAGTAAAAGAAAGTACAGAGCTTGCCTTAGTGCTTAATGCTAGAGATGTTATTGATAATAAAAACCTAACCACTCATCAAAAGTACACTGCCATAGTAGCAGCTTATAAAGCTCAGGTGAATATATCTATGCGTACAAGTAGAAGTGTTTTATTACAACAGTATAGCACACCGACACCAATATCTTTTCTTGCATCATCTTATGTGTTAAATAATAAACCTACAGGTCTGTATTTTGAACCAAGTGCAGGAAATGGGCTATTATCAATAGCTCTACCTTATGCTAGAACTGTAGTAAATGAGATAGACGATGAACGCAACTCTAACCTTAAATCACAACCTTACCTAAAGGTCCTGAAACAGGATGCACTAAAACCATTCGCTCAGTATTATAAAAAATTTGCAGGAGTGGTTACGAACCCACCGTTTGGTAAGCTCTCACCACCTATTGAATACCATGACTTTCCTATTAAGGTATTAGATCATGCGATGTGTATCAATGCTCTTGAATGTATGGAAGATGATGGGAAAGCGTCTTTAATTGTTGGTGGACACACACGTTATGATGAAAATGGAAGACCACAGTCAGGTAAAAATAGAATCTTTTTAAACTATTTATATCATCATTATAATGTACAGGATGTGATTTTTATAGATGGTAAGAAATTGTATTACCGTCAAGGAACATCGGTTGATGTTCGCCTTATTCTGATAAATGGAAGAAAAGAGACACCTAATGGTATTGCTCCAGTGCTTAATGATACATTAGGAGAGGTTATAGATGACTTTGAAAGGCTTTGGATACGTGTAGGGTTAAAGTCATTTAATGAAGCGAGTAAGTGGATAGAAGGGAAAATTAATAAGAAACAAGAAAATATTGATGTGTTTTATTTAGAAGTTAATGACAAGTCATATATAAAACATCAAACGATTTCAAAAGACCTAAAACAATTTGAAAACATAAATGAAAAAGATTTTAGTCAACTAATTGAAATTGCCGAAAATAAAAACAGCATAAAAATAAAAAACATAAAAAATAATATAGCTAAAATAATTAAAGTTGACTTAAAATCGTATTCAGTAAAAAGAGGAACGTCATTCGTTTGTGTTCCATTTGATGAAGAATTTTGTTTTAAACATTTAGCATTTCGTCTATTTCGTACAATGTATGATTTTGTTCAAGTTAAAAAACTTTATGATTTTGATTTCTTGAAATATAAAGGAGATATGCAAAGAACTAAAGACAGCCTTAATGATGTAATTAGTGAATCTGTTTTTTTTGTTGAGCGACAACGAAAAAAACGCAAGATAGCTCTTAGAGCTAAAGCTATTTCTATAATGCAGGAATCAGAAGCAAGTAAAAGCAATAAGCTTACTTATGAGGAATTAAATGAACATGACAAAGGGCTAGTTGATGTTACGTATAAAGGTCTTATTCATAGAATTGATGCAGGTTTGGAGTTTAAAACTTTTGAAGGCGCAAAGGTGTGGATGGATAAGCGTATGGATAAAGTAGAGGGTGATCATAACAAAAAACTTGTTGATATAGTACGCTCTCAATTAGACATAGAAGAACAAAAAAGGAAAAGAAAAACAAGAATAAAAAAAGACAAAGAAAAAAAGATTATTGCAACAAAAGGTATGCTTAAACCTCAATTTACGAAAATGAGCGATGAATTTTTTTATTCCTTAGTGCCGTTAGTTGGTTCTGTGATTAAATCTTATGGTTTTGATGTTGTTTCTGATGTATTTAAAAAGGATAAAATAAAATGCACTTGGGAAATATGGCACAATGTAAGAGCTAATATACAGAATAACGGAAAGAATCAAGATCAATATAATGAATGGATAGTTAGATTATATAAAGAAGGATTGAAAGATAAAGCAATTGAAAGTGTAGTAGCATATATCATAAAAAAAACATTAAAACAAACGACTAAATAAAAAGATATGGATATTAAAATGCAGATTAAAAACAAACTGATGACATTAACTTTTCCACGTAAACCGCAGGATCTTGTTGTGTCACGTATGAGAGAAATGCAATTTACCTCTAACGACAATAAGTCTTTTCAAAGAGCGCAATTCCTTACACAAAATGAATATGACTATATCGTAGCTATATGTAGTGTTAATGGATTAGGTATGCCTTATGTACCAGCTTCTAGCAAAGGTTTTATATTAGATACACACGTACCTGACAGCATGGGACAAGAAATGCATCTAGCAGCTCGTAAGATCAAAAAAGCTGTTGGAGGTTCTTTTATTGATTTTTTATGTGATAAACTTGATTATTCTGAACAAGAATTATTGGAATCATTGGCTTGTGAACAGATAGATGCTGTATCTATGGCTATTTATAATATAGAAAAGAACGATGGAATTATCATTGGTGACCAAACAGGAATAGGTAAAGGACGTACAGCTGCAGCTGTAATTCGTTATGCTATTAAGCAAGGAAAAACACCAATATTTCTATCTGAAAAGCCTAATTTGTTTTCTGACCTCTATCGTGATATGATAGACATTAAGAGCGATCACTTTAAACCGTTTATTTTGAATGGTAGAACGGATAAAACTAACATTAAAAACAAGAAAGGTGATATTATTTACAAGGCTCCTACAAAAACAGAGCTATTGAATATTATCAATTCGGTTGAAGTGCCTAGTGAATATGATTATATATGTACGACTTACGATCAATTCAAACGATCAGATGCTATTGCTAAGCGTATTTTTTTATCAGAAATGGCAAAAGACAATGTTCTTATTTTGGATGAAGCTCACAATGGGGCTGGAAATTCTCAAATTGGTGTTTATTTGCGTTCGGTAGTAAGAGCAAGTCAAGGCGTATGTTATTTGTCAGCAACGTTTGCTAAACGTGCCGATAATATGCCATTTTTTGCACTAAAAACTTCAATTCGTGAAGCAAATTTAAGTACTGACGGTCTTATTAATGCGATAAGTAATGGAGGTGTTCCATTGCAGGAAATATTGTCTTCACAACTTGTAGCTGAAGGACAAATGTTAAGGCGTGAGCGTCCTTTTGATGGTATAGAGGTTAATTATATTGAGTTAAAACATAAAGCCACAGAACATAAAAGAAAAGCAGATGCTATTACCGCTATTGTTCGAGATATAATAGATTTTCAAGAGCTATATGTTGATTCCGCAATTAAGGCGATGGACAAACTGGCAGCAAAAGAAGGAAAGGAGGTTGTAGGTAGAAATGGAACAAGTAAAGCAGGGGTCGCAAATAGTCCTGCATTTTCTAAAATCTTTAATATGTTCAAGCAAATACTTTTCAGTATTACGGTTGAAGATGTTGCAGAACATGTAATTAAAGAATATAAATCAGGAAAGAAGCCGATTGTTGCTTTTGGCTCAACTATGGGCAGCTTTATTTCGGAACTTGGGGATTATGGAGACATTGTTAATGCCGATTTTTCTAGTGTAATCCTAAAGGCATTAAAGGGGACATTACGATATACTGTAAAAGGTATTAATGGCAAGCCCACCAAAAAGATTTTTGATATTCGAGATTTTCCAAATGAAGCACAAGCAGTGTATCGAGAAATTGCTAATAAGATTAAATCAATTTCTACTGGAATGTATATTAGCCCAATTGATGTGCTTAAAATGCGATTGAGGGAAGCGGGAATTTCAGTTGCAGAAGTTACTGGGCGCAATGTAGCCGTAGATTATGGTGATTGGGAAGAATGCAGCGTGAAAGATGAATTATTGCCATTGACTTTATCTGATTTTCCCACTTTGGTAAAAAAAATAATGCCATTTTTTCAGCAGCAAATTTTGATAGGTAGTGTTGAACATTACGACATATTAGAACAGCTAGAAGCTGAAATAAAAGATATTCCAAAGATCAATAAGGGGGATGGAAAAGAAGCGTATGAGAAAGCGGATAAAACGTCTCAGCGTGTAGATATTAAAGATTTTGTAAAGCCTAAGCTACATTATTTCTTTGGTTCTTCTGATTGGTATATTACAGAATGGGATGGTAAGGATTCTTTTTTCGGTTTTGCCGTATTACAAGGGGATATGATGAACGCAGAATGGGGGTATATATCATTAGCAGAAATCACAGCCTTGGAATTGGTTGAACTAGATTTTCATTTTGATACTAATAAACCATTGTCTTTTCATTTAAAAAGACACAATACTTTAGGTACTGTAGCTACAAAAAAGAAAACAAAAATAACATCGGCTCAAATTATTAAACGAAAAAAAGAAAATGTAGTTGATGTTTTTAATCGATTTAATGAAAATGAGATTGACGTGCTTTTAATCAATCAATCGGGAAGTACAGGAGCTTCGGCTCACGCTGTTACTACTGATAAGGTTACAATTGATAAAGTGAAGCAGCGAGTTATGGTTATTTGGGAAGCAGAACTCAATATATCAACTGAAATTCAAAAACGTGGACGTATTAATCGTACAGGTCAAGTTACGACTAATCTTAAAGGTGAAAGTATGCTACCTATTTATGATTATATAATATCTTCTATTCCTGCACAAAAAAGGCTTTTGATGATGCTTAAAAAGAAGCTCAAAAGTCTGGATGCTAATACAACCTCTAATCAAGAAAATAGTGGTAGTCAGTTAGAAAGTGAAGATTTTCTTAATAAGTATGGCGATAAGGTAATGTTTGAGTATTTAATGGAAAGAGATGTTCTCTCACAGGCATTAGGTGATCCGCTAAACTTGCATAATGATAAGGATATAATCATAGAGGGGGCAGCTAGTAGAGTATCAGGGCGTGTCGCTATTTTGCCGATTGCCGATCAGGAAATTTTTTATAATGAAGTATTAGAACGTTATAATGTTTACATAGACCTTATAAAACAATCTGGCGAATATGACTTAGAGGTGGAAGCTTTGAATTTAAAAGCTAAAACCTTAGAAAAGTATGTTGTCATTGCAGGGAAAGGTGGTAAGTCTGCTTTTGGTGCAGATACTATGATGGAAAAATGCGAATGTAATATTCTTAAAAAACCATTAACGAAGTCGGAATTAGACAAAGAGCTTAAGAAATCGGAAAAGTTACCGACTAATGCTGATTGGGTACGAAAACATGATTTATATAGCAAGAAACGA
>CBFHKH010000006.1:0-1849 GCA_965656375.1 Minisyncoccia bacterium | reverse complement strand
CAGCGTCCCATTACTCACGCGCCAGCCTGTCCTTGCCTGAATATATTGACCTTTTTTAACAAAAAAAGGAGACCAAATCATGGCAAAATTTGACAAATTCCGGACCTTAACGGTATCACAGCGAAGAAAGCGCTACTTTAGTGAAGACTTTAAACGTCGTCGAGTAGATGAACTGGATCACAAACTCACCACAGTAGCAGATATTTGTAAAGCTTATGAAGTAAGCGATACAGCAGTTTATAAATGGATTTATACTTATTCAAGGATGAGGAAAAAGACTGAACGACAGGTTGTTGAATCAGATAGTGAAAGTGTACGATTCAACAAACTACAAGAGCGCGTCAAGGAACTTGAGCGAATCATCGGGCAAAAGCAAATACTTATTGACTTTCAGGACAAAGTAATTGAATTGGCCGAGGAAGAATACAAGGTAGATATAAAAAAAAAATTTGGAGAGGAGCCCTTAGCTGGTACTGGTTTAACCGCGATAAACACACCAAAAAAATGAATGATCTGTATGATATATCCGGCATAAGTAAGCAATCGTTTCACCAATGGATGGATAGGCGTTATGAACGTTTAGAAGAGCAGATGCAGTTACTACCGATCTTAGGTCAATTACGTGAGGATCATCCCGGTATGAGTTCCAGGATGTTCTATTTAAAACTCAAGCCTAAAACCATGGGTAGAGATCTTTTTGAAGCCTTTTGTTTTGAACATGGATTCAAGGTTGATATACGCAGACGAAGCTACCGAACTACCAACAGTAATGGCGTAAATAGGTTTCCGAACCTTCAATTGGAAACGGACGAGTTGACCGACACCAACCAGCTTTGGGTGAGTGATATTACCTACTTCGATTTAGGCGATCAGGTGGTATATATAACGTTTATATTGGACTTGTATAACAGGGAGATAGTTGGCTATGCTTTGTCACAACATCTAGATACAGAGAGTTCTACGCTAGTTGCATTGCGAATGGCCATTAAAAAGAAGAAACTTGCAAGAGCAATCGGATTGATATTTCATTCAGATGGCGGTGGTCAATATTACAGTAAATTATTTTTATTGCTCACCAAAGCTTACGGAATAAGGAACAGTATGGGCAAGAGTGCCTACGAAAACCCACATGCAGAGCGCATTAATGGAACGATTAAGAATCAGTATCTTCACCCATGGAAACCACGCTCTTACAAAGAACTTGGACAAATGTTAACAAAAGCAGTATATTTGTACAACAATGAACGCCCTCATCAATCCCTTTCTGGTCATGCTCCAGTGGCGTTTAAGGAGTTAAAGGATAGAGGGTTATTAACAAAAGTATGGGTTATTAACAAAAAGAAAAAAGTAACCAAAAAAGAAAAAGTCAACATCAACATTATCTAATCTAAAAAAAGTCAACGCTATTCAGGCAACCTCATTTAGCCAATAGCCAAAGGCCAACAGCCAAAGGCTTTCCCATCCCTCCAAACTCGATATTATAAAATAATCCTGAATAGGAGAGGCGGGCAGGCCGTCAAAACAGCGAGCAGAGGAGCATGAATGGCTTCTGTTTAGAAGTGCATCAAGGGCGCTTGTCGTTTGTTGGCGATAGCCAACACTACCTTGATAGCACTTCTTAACAGAAGGCAGAGCGGGAAGGCGCATTTGTTTTGACTTGATTCTTTTGTTTACTTTTCTCATCTAAGGAGAAAAGTAAAAGTCCGTCCGACTCGAGGACAACCAAACTAATTTACTCAAATAAGTCAACACTATTCAGGCAACCTCACCCAAAACCCATCAGCCAACAGCCAACAGCTTTTTCCCAACACCCAATACCCAATAGCTAACGGCTAACAGCTTATCCCAA
>CBFHKH010000005.1:0-17011 GCA_965656375.1 Minisyncoccia bacterium | reverse complement strand
ATGGCTTCTCACATTGTAACACCAATTGCTAATGTTAGTCGTTATGTGATGAGTTTAACAGAGGGTAAAACACTAACAACAACTGATAGCATAACAATATCACGTTATTCTCTTGATTTGTTTGATGTAACAATGCCAAAAAAGAAAACATTTATACCATTATACACTGACAAGGATATTGTTAATCTTTTAGAAAATAAGAAAGATGGATTTGAAATGGTGTCTGGTAATATGAGAGCTTACGTGTCAGTAAAGAAAATGCCAAAGGTTATCAAACTAATGGGGGAAAGGTATAGTGTATCTGTAGAAGTCCCTAGAGCTGTTTATGATGACATTTTCGGAGGAAAACAAAAAAACAATAATGATTTAGATGAGATTACAAAACAAGCCATGCTCATGTTTGAGCAAGACAAGGCTAGTTTTCCTGATCGTTTAACAAACCAAAAGAAAAAACGCAAAGCTGAACTTGAAGAAAAGGCAAACAATAAACCTAATGCAGAGAAAGAACGCAGAAAGCGTAAAATGAAGATGAGAGCTAAAGCTATTTTGATACTTCAAGCACAAGAGTAAAAGCAAATAAAAAAAACAACTTAAAAACATATTACGATGATAAAGGTAAATATAGAAAATTACAAAAAAGTAACTAAGGATATTGATTTTAGTAAATTATCAAAATCAATACAAGATGCTGATAAGGATTTTGCTGATTTTGCGGAATTTTACGATGATGATCTTGAGATAGAAAAAATGCTAGATAATCATTTTAAAGCTATTGAAAAGGAATTGAATAAAAAGACGAATAAGCCCAAGGAGTTAAAAAAAAGGAAAAAGGAATATCGTATTTCTTTGAATGAAGGTAGTTATCAATTTGATCAGTATTTTTCTAGTTCGAGTATTACAGCGGTTCGTAGTTCCGCTAAGAAGAAAATGCAAGAACTATATGAGCACAGAGCAACAAATGAATCAATTTGGGGTACTATTGATGAAAAGAAAGGTGCTGACTGGGAAGAAGTAGATCGTATAAAGTTTAAGACAAAAGGACAAGATATGAGCAAGTCAAAACCTCAAAAAAAAGAGTCTAAAACTAAAAAAAACACAAAGAGGACACCAAAGCAAGCAATTCATAAAGAGAGAGAAGTAGCAGTAATGCCTATGGCTATTCGTATAATGAAACGTTATTTGATGATGGACGGCAAATCGGTTACAGAGAGACAAGTTACTCTCTTTTATCGTATGATACAGAGAGCAGCCACAGAAGGGACAATTCGTAAAACAAACGAATATGCAGAATTAATTAAAGCTATTGGTAAAGACCTTGCTGCAACTTACAAAGAAATGAATGGAAAGGCTAAGTTTGAAATTCCAAGTTCGTTAAAGAAAAAAATTGAAAATGTAGTTGATGATTATGGAATAAAACCATCGGTAGCATTGATAAAGCGCTTTATTAATTTGTATGGAGGTATTACACCAGAGAAAGCAAACCGATTACTAAAGAGCATTGACAATGCAAAAAAGAACGGAAAAGTGCAGAAGACTGATAGTACTTTTGCTAAAATTGAGGAAATTGAAAGTCATCTTGAAAAATACATCCAGAGCGATAAGCTTATTGTAACTGATATTCAGCTTAACGGATTAAAAGGTGTTGCATCAAAAAAATAAAAGCCACTATTTTTAATCCTATGAAAAGTAGTGGCATTTCGGGAATAGGTAAAAACAAAATGAGAGACAAAACATTGAGTCAACAGCAAGTTTCTCAAAGTAAACGGTCTCTCATCCTTAACAGCAATGCAAAGATAAGTCAAAAATATAAAAAGGCAAAAGAAAACAAAGCAAAGTATGATGAAGTAGATGCAAGTCAAATTGTTAGTTTGACTGATATTGTGTCTATGAATTTTGAAACGATAAAGCTTAAAGGAAGATTTTCAAAACTGTTAGGAGAACCGTACAGACCATTTTATATCATGGCTTATGGTTTGCCGTATAATGGCAAAAGTAGTGTTGCTTTATTATTAGCGGATGACCTTATGAAATATCATAAGCTTAAAGTCTTATATGTGATGAATGAGGAGGGGGTAAAGGCTGGACTTCAAGAAAAAGTTACACGATTAAAAGTTACAAGTCCTATTGACGTAGTTGAAAATTTTTCGCCTGATCAGTTTAAAGGTTATGATGTTGTTGCTTTAGATAGTATTCAGACTTGTAACATGACGCCTGTGGATTTTGCGTTACTAAAGAAGCGTTATCCTCATACTTCATTTATCTTAGTGAGTAAAGCGAATAAAGACGGCACATTCAAAGGTAGTTCGGACTGGGAGCATGATGTAGATGCTATGCTTGAAGTAAAAGACAAATGTGTAACAATAGGTAAAAACCGTTTTCCTAATGCTACTGAAAGTACAGTAAAGGCATTTTAAAAATTTCCATAAAAATGAAAGGGTTATCTTCTTATGAGGATAACCCTTTTTTTTTGCTATCACATTTAGTTTCTGCAGGCGAATGACTGGATTGTTTTTGCTATCATATCAAGTCCCGACATGTGGAAAGCTGCTTTGTTTTTGCTATCATTTAAGTAGCTGTTTGAAATTCTATTTTCCGTATTTTTATTACTTGTAAAAAAAACAAGAAAACGTAAAAAATAAAGAAAAATCACCCGAAGAAGTTTTAATTTTCGGGGTGGGTCGGGGTGTCGGAAACTCTGATTATCAGATTTATAATACTTTCGGGTAAAATCATATACCCCTTGTATCCTGCTATTCTGGATATGGGGGGGATATGGGGGTTATAATTCATTTTAAATTAACAGTTAAGACTTGTGTTTCACAATAATTAATAATAAACATTAAATTTGCAATTGTAATTATTCTCTATAATTCTGAAAAACTCACTCTTTGTTACCATAATGCTACATTTTTTTATTAAAATATTCTTATTGTGGTTTTTATGTTTCCTGCTTGGGGCTACAAAGACATTTTTGATATGTCTTAAAACAAGTCCGAATGCGTACCAGTACGTACCAAATAAATAGTGTTGGGGTGGTTCTCCTCTATCCATATAAGTAACACATCACTTTTAACGTGGCATTCGAAGCAACCTTTATAATTGCCTTTAAGGTGGTGAGGCTTGTATTTGGAATTTACGCCCTCAATGCCAGTTTCTACAAGAGCATTAACAAAATCTTGCATAGCTTTAAAATTACTAATTGAGCGTTTTTTGAGACGTTTAAGGTCTTTCTTGAACTGAGAAGATACTACAATGTTGTACATTTAGATACTATCAAACAATGTATTAATATCATCAGTAGGTATGCCTTTACCCTGTTGCACTTCACGAATAGCATTTACTGTTGTACTGTTCAACGTCTGTTCTATACGCACCGCTTTGTGTTTGTTAGCATAGCGACCAATAAAACGGATAAACCGCTGACCTGTATGGGTACGTTCGTTTATGTCTAAAGTTATGTTCATAGCTTTTTCTATAGATTACAAAGATATAATTTTAAATTAAATATGACGATGTCACACCTTAGAATACCAGGGTAAACGCGCACATTTTCAAATAAAAAACACTTGATTTATAGCTGTTTATGTTGTTATTTATTTAAATATTACATTGATGATCAAACAAATAACGATATGAATTCAGATAATAAATTAGTGAATGTTTTTTACAGTATAGAAGACCCTAGAATCGACATAAATAAGTTACACAACTTAGTTAACTTTCTTCTTACAGGCAAAACTTTTATGATTACTTCGTTGCACTAAGAACCTAAACCATCTAATGGTGATGATGCCCCACAAAATAAGCTTCTTCAAAAAGGTGTAAAGTCTCGCGCATCTGAGTCAACAATCCTTCATTGGTGCTTTGCTTGCTTTTCATCGCTAAGATGCTAAGACGGTGCATCAGTTCCAGTTGATTGAGGTATATCTCACGTCCTGCCTGTCCTACATCAACAGGTTTAATACGTTGATACATGAAATATTGAGTAATCACTTCTTGCATTTTTTTAGCGTGATCTTCTTTATTTATTACCCAACGTATCAATTGGTTAGGATTCTCTTTGCTCTGCTCAAGAGTGATGATTTCATGCATCGATTTTTCTATGGTCGTTATATGTTCATAGAGCAATTCTATGCGTAATGAATCATTATAGATACCACAAGGGATTTCACAATGTGCACTTGCCTGGTTTGTAAAACTCAATAAAACAAGGCTAACGAATAATGTTTTTATAATTTTCATAGTTTGTATTTATTTAAGATGTAATATAACTCGAACAATTCAAGATATCTTTTAATCTTCTTGTGACTTCACCACGTACTTCGAGATACGTATGCTTATAGCGTATAAGGTAATCAGAGGAAAACAAACCATAATCTGACTAAAGACATCAGGAGGCGTAATAATGGCTGAGAGTGCTAACATTGCAATAATAGCGTGGCGCCAATATTTACGTAACATTTCAGGCGTTACCAAGCCTATCCTACTCAAAAAGTAAATGACGATAGGAAGTTCAAAGGTGATTCCTCCCGAGAATAAGATAGAAGAAACAGTTTGAATATACGAACCAATATTTATTTGGTTGTGTATGCTATCATCAATATTATAACCTCCTAAAAAGTGAATAGAAAGCGGTAATATGAGAAAATAAGCAAAAGTTACCCCAATAAAAAAAAGAAGAGACGAGAAAAAAACACCACCACGAGCGTGACGCACTTCTTTTTTATTCAAAGCTGGACGAATAAAACGCCAAAGTTCAAAGATGATATAAGGAAAGGCTACAATAAAACCTGCATAAGCTGATACTTTAAGATGCGTCAGGAATTGCCCTGCCATCTTAATACTAATGATGTCTAAATCGTGACTATTGATTCGCAATGCATTAACTCCTGTAAAATCAGCAAGGCGTGCCATCATACGATTAGTCCAAAACTCCGGAGTTTTAGGTTCTAAAATAATAGTACCAAAAACAAAATCATTCATTAAAAATGCAGCAATAGAAACAATAATTACGGCGGCGACACTTCGTATAAGATGCCAACGCAACTCTTCAAGATGTTGCAAAAAACTCATGTTATTTTTATTACTCATAATAGGTTGCTAAAAATATTAAAAACCAAAGCTTTAACGTATGTTCTATTAAAATTGCCGTACAAAGATAACAAAATCGTTTGTTGTAACGTTCTGGTAGTATCGCATTAATATTTTTCTCATCTTTGTATTTTCGTTTTAATTAGTTTTTTTTAATATAAAAAGGCGCAAAATCATTAGTTAACCATGAATAGATCGGGTTTAAGGAAAAGTTTTTTTATTACATTTTCTGTGTTATGTGCTATAGCTTTTATTGTATTATGGTTAGGATATGGCGCCATATTCAAATCAAATGTCAATATATCGTCAGAATCTGCCGTGATTTATATCCCCAATAAAGCCACAGTAAAAGAAGTCTGTTTTCTTTTAAAACAAAATCATATTATTGATAATGAGCGCACTTTCTTGTTTGTGGCTCAATTAAAGAAATTTCGCATGCCCTCGAAAGGAGGCCATTATAAGATTGAAAGTGGCTGGAGTAATAATGAAATTATCAACACTTTGCGGGTGGGAGAGGAAATGCCCATACAACTTACGTTTAATAATATCCGCACCGTAAATGAGTTATCTGCTCGCTTGGCTGCTCAGCTGTCGTTGGACTCCATAGATATGATGAGGTGTTTTCAGGATCAAGAATTCATTCATTCTTTAGGATTTAATTCTGAGACCATCATTGCGATGTTTATTCCTAATACCTATAAAGTCTTTTGGACTATTGATGCCAAAGATTTGTTTTTCCGTATGAAACGCGAATACACCACCTTTTGGAATGAGAATCGTTTAGCACAAGCAAAAGCAATAGGCTTCACCCCTCTTGAAGTGATGACCATAGCGTCTATTATTGATGAGGAAACGCTCAAGACTTTTGAGAAACCAATCATGGCTGGTGTATATATCAATCGCTTAAAACGTGGCATTCCGTTGCAGGCCTGTCCTACCTTAAAATTTGCCTTACATGATTTTTCAATAAAACGCATTCTGAATATACATAAAAAAGTAGATTCGCCTTATAATACATACAAAAACAGAGGATTGCCTCCTGGCCCCATTCGTGTGCCTTCGGTTAATGCTATTGATGCTGTGCTTCATTACACCCACCACAGTTATATTTATTTCTGTGCAAAAGAGGATTTTTCAGGAGAACATTATTTCTCTAAAACCCTACAGGAACATAACAGTTACGCACGACGTTATCATCAAGTCTTAAATAAAAAGAAGATCTATAAATAGTCTCCATCCTAAATATATACGTTATAACAGGAGCTATCGTTTTTGAAAGAAGATAATTTATTTATAATTTTCAGTTGCAGTAAAATCTTTTTCTTATTATTCTGAAATAAATATTCTGACTCTACCCACAAGGATCAATAAATCATTAAAAATTAAACTATTAAACAGTCAATAATGACCAATATCTTTATCTGAAAAGCTAAAAAGCAGATTTCTACTTTAAGGTGGATCAGATACAGGTATTGTGTTTTTTTATAGCTTAAAATCAAGGATATGCTCCCCCTTTTCTTCTAACATTTTGATGGCTTTTAGTGCGGCGTTGTTATGACTATCTTTTTTCGTCTTTCCTTCGCCTTGTGCTACTTCCTGACCATCGATGCTTACTTTAGAATAAAAAATGGGCTTTTCATCATTTTCTTTTTCTTCTGTGAAAATTATTTTTTTCCTGGAGTGTTGTCCCCATTCCAAAAGTTGTGATTTGAAATTACAATTCTTTCCAAAATCTTCAGAACTTATAAGTTTATTAGTGATCCTTTTTTTTACAAAATAAAAAGCAGCACGATAACCTTTGTCAAGATATAATGCACCAACAAATGCTTCTAACATATCACCATAGATACGATCAGAAATATTGGCGTTAGGGTCTGCAATAAGCATTTGCTCAAAATTTAAGCTTAAAGCTATCTTGTTGAGCGATTTGCGTTTAACAATATTAGAGCGGTATTGTGTGAGTTCACCCTCTGTTTTGTGTGGAAAACGTTTATACAAAACATCAGATACAATAGAATCGAGTATGGCATCTCCTAAGAATTCAAGACGCTCATTACACTGAAAAGTCTCTCGTGAAGCCGTGTAGGATTTATGGGTAAAAGCTAAACGATAGAGCGAGAGGTTGTCAGGTGATATATTGGCTGTTCTTTTTACAAAAAGAAAGGTCTTATCTTTCTGATTTGAAAGAATAAGACCTAATCTTTTTATAAGCTTAAAACGCATTAGCGTATGTTCTATGCTTTATATTTTTTGAAAATAATAGAAGCGTTATGACCTCCAAAACCAAAGGTATTTGATAAGGCTGCATTAACAGTACGTTTTTGAGCTTTACCAAGCGTTAAATTTAATTTTGGATCTATTTCGTCATCCATCTCATGATGATTAATGGTTGGAGGCACAATGTCGTCACGAGTAGAAAGTAAAGCTACAAGTCCTTCTAATGCACCAGCAGCACCCAAAAGGTGTCCAGTCATTGATTTCGTTGAGCTAATATTTAACTTATAAGCATGTTCGCCAAAGACTTCTTTAACGGCTATAGTTTCAGCAATATCACCACGAGGAGTTGCTGTTCCATGTACGTTAATGTAATCGATGTCTTCAGGTTTCATACCAGCATCTTTCAAAGTACGCTCAATCACTTTTATAGCACCTAATCCTTCAGGATGTGGAGCTGTAAGATGATGTGCATCAGCACTCATACCGCCACCTGCTACTTCTCCGTAGATCTTTGCTCCACGAGCTTTGGCATGTTCTAGTTCTTCAAGAATTAAACATACGCCACCTTCTCCCATAACGAAACCATCACGGGTATTACAGAAAGGACGAGATGCCGTTTTATATTCAGCATTATTGGTGGATATAGCTTGCATAGAATTAAATCCTCCAACACCTGATTCACAAAGGCATGCTTCAGAACCTCCTGTTACTATAACATCAGCTTTCCCTAATTGAATAGTATTAAAAGCATTGATCATCGCATTTGTAGAAGAGGCACAAGCCGCAACCACACCGTAGTTAGGTCCATGATAACCGTGACGTATAGAAATTTCGCCTGGAGCAATATCTGATATTAACTTAGGAATAAAGAAAGGGTTGAATCGTGGTACTCCACTACCTTTGGCCCAATCTTCTACTTCTTTCTGAAAAGTTTGGATACCGCCAATACCTGCACCCCAAATAACACCTACTTCATTTTTATCAATCCCTTCAGCATCAAGATTTGCATCTGCAATAGCTTGATCTGCTGCTATAACTGCAAATTGAACAAACATATCCATTTTGCGTGACTCCTTACGATCAAAATAATCTTTTGGATCATAATCTTTTACTTCGCAAGCAAATTTAGTTTTGAAATTAGTCGTATCAAAACGTGAAATCATATCGATACCACTAGTCCCTTTTTGGAGATTTTCCCAAGTTTCAGCTACCGATTTACCCAACGGGGTAATGGCACCAACTCCTGTTACTACTACTCGTTTAAGTTCCATAAGTAAAATTTTGAATTTATGATGACCGGCCATTTGTTAATTGATGCCGGATGTTCATTAAAAAAAAATGACAATAACAAAGTACTCTAACATAAAAAAACACCAAAACACATCCGGAGACTAAAAGCCACTTTTGCGTTTCGGTGCTTTATTAGCTTTCTAAAGCGAGAGATTCTAGTTCAATTCAGCTTCAATATAGCTAATTGCGTCTCCTACAGTAGCGATAGCTTCCGCTTTATCGTCTGGAATAGAGATATCGAATTCTTTCTCGAATTCCATAATTAATTCTACTGTATCGAGAGAATCTGCTCCCAAATCGTTAGTAAAACTGGCTTCAGGAGTCACTTCTGATTCATCTACGCCCATTTTATCAACGATAATTGCGTTTACTTTTGCTGCAATGTCTGACATGATAATAAAAATTTGAATTACTAATTAGTTAATTATTTCAGAGTGCAAAGAAAGATAAATTTTCTTTAAACATTCAAACATTCCACCTAGAAAATGGTATTTTTGCATATTGTTAACAACTTGTTTAGTGGATAAACGTTTATATATGAAAAGAATAGCCGTATTTATTAGTGGTTCTGGGACCAATGCAGAAAACATTATTCAATATTTTGAAAAAAATGATGAAATAGACGTTGCTTTAGTGTTAAGCGATAGAGCTGAAGCCTTTGGTTTACAGCGCGCTAAACGTCTTGGAGTACCAACACATGTGTTTGATAAAAAAGCCTTTTTGGAGACAAATAGCATTGTTAATTTGCTGTCAGAGCAGTCAATTGATTTCATTGTTTTAGCTGGATTTTTGTCATATGTGCCTTTTTCTCTCATTTCTAACTACCCTAAACGGATAATAAATATACATCCTTCATTATTGCCTAAATATGGCGGTAAAGGCATGTACGGTTCGCGCGTGCATCAAGCCGTAATTGAGCATAAAGAGCACGAATCGGGCATCACTATTCATTATTTGAATGAGAAATTTGATGAGGGAGAGATTATTTTTCAAGCTAAATGTCCTGTTTTATCCACAGATACCGTTAAAGAAGTAGAAAGCAAAGTGAGGCGTCTAGAAATAAAACATTACCCTGAAGTAATAGAAGAAGTGATATCTTCACTTTAAGAGCTTATCTTTGCACCAAATATTATGGGGAAACAATATGACCCCATTTTTACCAAAACTATATTTCATATTGAAAATCATGATTCATCCTGAAAAGGAAAGGGCTATACAGCCACAAAAATTAATTACATAAGAATGGAAAATCGATTAGAAGTATTGTTTGAAGATAATCACATTATAGCTGTTAATAAACGCGTGGGTGATTTGGTGCAGGGTGATAAGACAGGCGACAAAACCCTTGCTGATGATGTAAAAGAATATATTAAGAAAAAATACAAGAAACCAGGAGATGTTTTTTTAGGTATCGTACATCGCCTTGACCGTCCTGTAAGCGGCGTGGTGATCTTTGCGCGCACATCAAAGGCAGTAACTCGTTTGAATAAGATGTTCCAAGAAAAGACCATTAAAAAGACGTATTGGGCTATTGTGGATAAACGACCTAATGATGAAGAAGGACGATTAGTACATTGGCTCAAGAAAAATGAAGAGAAAAACAAATCTAATGTCTTCGAAAAAGAAAAGAAAGGAGCTAAGGAGGCTATACTAAATTACCGCTTATTGCTTTCATTCAAACACTATCATCTTTTGGAAGTTGATTTAGAGACAGGCCGTCATCATCAGATAAGAGCTCAGTTGGCACGTATAGGATGTCATATCAAAGGCGATTTAAAATATGGCTCTAAACGTTCAAATACTGATGGAGGCATTTCGCTTCACGCCCGTTCAATAGCTTTTGAACATCCGATAAAAAATGAACCTATAATTATCACAGCCACTCCTCCTAATGAGAATTTGTGGAACGAGTTCATGGAGAGTGTATAGCTTTGAAGGGTTTCATCTCTAGCATTTGCGTCTTTGGCTTGGTATTTGAATTACTTAAGTCTATTCATTAATGAACTACCCCACTGCAAACAGAGGGTGTATCAATTCGAAACACTTTTTTATTCGCAACAAGTTGCGGGGAATAAACCCCACAATGTGGGATTAAAATTTGGAACTATGAGAATACCTGTATTTTTACTAGCTTTACTTGTGACTTTTGGAGCTGTAGCTCAAGTGTATGAGTTATCTGAGGTAGATAAGGCTCCTGTTTTTGCTAAGGGGAAAATGAAATCAGCTGACTTTTTACGTTTGTACCAAACCTATCCGCAGTCAGCTTATGACCAAGGGATAGAGGGCATTGTAACACTTTCCTATACTGTTGATTCTTTAGGTGAGGTAAGTACTGTAAAAGTTGCTCAAGGTGTTAATACGGCTTTGGACAAAGAGGCTATACGTGTGGCTACATTATTCCCTTATTACAGCCCTGCAATTAAAAATGGTCAACCTGTAAATGTAAGATTGCAATTCCCCGTATCTTTCACAAAAGGAAATAGCAAAGTAATTAAAGATGAAAAAAGTGCTGTTGTAGCAAATTCTAATGAACCCAAAGATCCGCTTTATGTGGTAGATGGCAAAGTGTTAGAAGATAATGCAAACATTAATCCTTCTGACATCAAGAAAATACGCATTGTAAAAGGCAATAAAGCGACTGCGCTTTATGGTTTACGTGCTAAAGATGGATTGATAATGATAGAGACAAAATAAAATATTTTAAAAAAAATTATCGAAAAAGGGTGACTTCGTGATAGAAGTCACCCTTTTTCTTTTTTTACGAAAATATTTCAGGTAGTAATGAATCTTTTTAAATAAAAATTGTTATCATTACAAAAAATTAGAAATATTTTAAATTAATCATATAATACAAAATAACATGGATACATTAATTGGTAAAAAAGCACCCGTATTTAGTGCCCCAGCAGTAGTGAACGGAACAGAAGTAGTAGAACAATTTTCATTAGAACAATACCTTGGAAAAAAAGAAGTTGTATTTTTCTTTTATCCTATGGACTTTACATTTGTATGTCCTACCGAACTTTTAGCTTTTCAAGCTCAGATAGCTGATTTTGAAAAACGTAACGTAGCAGTAGTGGCTTGTTCTGTTGATTCCGAATTCTCTCATTTTGCTTGGTTAAATACAGAAAAGAATCAAGGTGGAATCAAAGGCGTAAAATACCCTATTGTTGCAGATTTCTCTAAAACAATTGCTTCAAACTATGGTGTTCTTGCAGGAGAATATGGCATTGATGAAGAAACAGGTAATGAAAATTTCACAGGAGCTGCTGTAGCATACAGAGGTTTATTTTTAATTGACAAAAAAGGCGTAGTGCGTCATGCGGTAATTAATGATTTACCCTTGGGACGTAACGTAGATGAAGCATTGCGCATGGTAGATGCTCTTCAACATTTTGAAGAATATGGTGAAGTTTGTCCAGCCAACTGGAGCGAAGGTAAAGATGCCATGAAAGCGGACAGCAATGGCGTTGCTGATTATTTATCAAAACACTAAAAAAGATTTTATTATTGAAGATTAAGGCGCATCATTTATTTTGATGCGCCTTTTTTCGTTCAAGGCATAAATCACCATAAATTTTATTACTTTTGCAGCCCAACAAAATGGAGAGGTGACAGAGTGGCCGATCGTGTGCGCTTGGAAAGCGTATGTACCAGCAATGGTACCGGGGGTTCGAATCCCCCTTTCTCCGCAAGTCAAAAGACTTAAACCTTAAACCTCAATACTTTACAGTGTTGGGGTTTTTTATTTTTACAACTATTTTACAACCATTCCCCAAAAGGTTGTTTTTGACTCTCTCTATAACTCACAAAACGACGTAAAACGATCTCAAAGGGGGATAAAGTTTTAAAGGGGGATAGATTTTTAACAAAACGACATCTGCAACTCATTGCAAACCCCCTAAAAAAAGTTTACAGAACCTATTAAAAAATATAGTCATTTTCTAATTACTTTCTATTGCCTTCTTAAAACAAACTATCCATTCCATCATACCGACAACGATCACTTATCAAACAATTATTCTTTCTGTTTCTGATATTATGCGCTAATTCTCTCACCTCATCACTAAAATTCACCCCCTGCCATCTATCGGTTAAATACTTTCGTCTTATCATATCGTACAACTCTGGTCTGTTAGTGTGATAATATTTCAATCCTGTATGCGATAACAAATCACTGTCTTTTCTTTGCATTGATATATTCAGTCCAGTGACAATACATCTTCTTTCATCATTGGTGCAGTTTCCAATTATACTTATAGTGGATATTGCACCACTTTTAGTTTTTTGATGAGGTGGTTTTGTTTCTTGTGTAGGCGTGGAAAGTGCATCACTTTTGCACATTATTAATTCTTTCAACTCTTTAAACTTATTATTTGGAACAGTACTCAAATACTCAAAATATCGTTTCTTGCTTTTAGAAAACTTGTTTCTGTTATCATCCATCAAAACACTATTCCAATAAAAAGGGTTAAAATATTTTGCTGCTTTTGGCTCTGGACTATGTAAAGCATCTACAAATAAAACATTCAACCACTCACCACAAAGAATATTACTCATTCGTAAATACACATCATCATTTAACAAGTCTGACAAATTGTAAATATTCAAATACTTATTAATCCATTTACTTTGACAGGATTTAAACTCAAATCGTAATACATCACCAGAACAATACTCGGGAAATTGAATACTTTTCGCATAGACTTTTAATGTTTTATAGTGCTGAAACTTTCCATCTTTAAAATTTCCTGCTTTTTTGCTATACAATAAACGATCATCATTTATAAATTGGTACTTATTCCAATAGAGTAACCCTGTAAGAGTGTTTTTAATATCAAACGATAACGAAAGATTAACACCAAACTCAATATTAACCACTTTGCAGGCGTTTAAATCCAGTTTAAAGATAGTTTGTAGTTCTAATACTACATTCTTACAATCATTCATTGTGAAGTCATTTGCATTATGCAAACCATCATTAAAATAATAATGCAAACTATGAGCAATCTCTAAAGATGAGGCAGTACGTGTAAAAAGCAAATTCTTATAAACCTTAGTTTCTTTGCATCTAATCTCTCCAGTATATCTATTCAGTTTTTTGCGTTCGGTATCATAGATCAGTAGATCATTGTCCCAAATCAGTTTTATTAACTCGGGATTATCTTTGATAATTATTTTTATAAAATCAACCATAAAGCATTATCTTTGTGTTGGTGATGCAATGCCAGTGTCACCAACTTTGAATTTAAAGCAGGGGCGCATTATTGTTCCCCTGCTTTTGTTTTATAACTCTGAATAATACTCTCTATTTGTGGAAATAACGTTTGATAGTTAGGTGATTTGTAATAGTAAATATCTAACATTTGTCTATCATCCGAAAAACAAAAAACCAACAAATGTTTACCTTGCTTATTTAATGTATCACCATAAAAGATATTATTATACGGTGTAACCATAAGACCAGTAACAACTTTACATTTGCTCCAGTTGGTGCAGGTTCTTGCTCTTAACCAGTAATCAAATTCTTTGTTTTGGGCGTTGTGACATTGCCTATCTTTCTCAATCCTTACAAGTGGGGTGATTTTTTGATGAGGTTGTGCTTCTGTTAATTCGTACACATTGTACTGTTTGCGTTCTCGTTCTATACGGTAACGGTAACGCATTACATTTGATGCCAGTGTCATAATAGAATTAGTTTAAAGGGATTAAAACTGCTTCTACTTCGTGACGTTTGTAGTAAACTCTCGCACCTATTCCATACGATTTTAGTTTACCTTTCTTTGTCCAATTAAAGACCGTTGAGAGATCGACTTTTAATAAGTCTCTTACTTCATTACGTGTTAAATACTCGGTGGGTTCTTTCGGTTGAAAATCTTTTTTGATGGTTTCCAACTCTGCTTTTACATCGTTTAAGATGTTTGTTCTTAACTCTTCAGGGCTCGTGCCGATAAATTGAATTGCTGTCATAGTTTTATCTTTAGTGATTAACTTATGGCTGCAAATAAACTATCAGATTTATTCAACTTTTTGGTAGGTAATTATTCAATATTGTTCAAAATCTATTCATTTTTATTCTATCCGATAATTCCATCAAATTTCAACACTACTTTTTCATTGTAATGGAATGTGCGAGGTAGTATTTTTGACAATTTAACTTCGTACTCTTCTTTTATAAAATCAATATATTCAAGTTGACTACACAACAACCAATCTTTATCACTAAAATAGTGATACAATTCACATAATTTTGCTTTTGCTCCACTTTCTTTGGTGATATACTCGTCTTTTATCTTAGTGAATAAATCAAACTTTCCATCTTTGAATATTAGTGGATAGGAGTTTGTTTCTTTATTGTCAGGCACAATATCAACATTGATTTTATCTCTCAATATACGAATAACATCAAGGATAAGAGTTTCTTGATATCCATGTGTTTTCTCTCGCATCTCATCAACATTTACAACATTCCTAACAGATATTTGATTAGAATTAGGTTTTAATCTTGTGACAATCTCTGTCATAGGTATTTGCCATCCGTTTTCTTTGTATATCTGTTCAGATTCACTCTTTGCTCTTTCTATAAATTCAAGACCATAATAAGAATAAACATAATCCAATACTACTTTTGTCCTTTCTTTGTCAAATACCCCTGTCACATTTTCAAGATAATTAATCAACTCAATTTCTGAATATTTATATCTATTCTCTAAACTAGAAATACAATCCATAAACTCAGGTAAGGTTAATTCTAAATATTTCATAATTACTCCGCTTTTCTAACTTGTAACATTCCTTTTTTCTCTCTCTTTGCCTTTTCTGTATTGTAGATAGTTGTAAAATACTCTGCTATCTGTTGGGCGTTGTCTATTGGTGGTTTACCTACATACTCCAAAAACTGCCTTTCTGTGGCGTGTCCTGTTATCTGGATTATTAATGATGTAATCATCTCACCATAATAATTAGTAGCAAAAGAACGCCTACAAATATGACTTGTGACTAATTCCCACTTTGAAAACATTCCTACTTCTTTTCTACTAATGCTTTTCTTTGTTTTTTCGTTTGTTTGTGTTACGATCTTTGCCCCCTCAATGACTTGTGTTAATCCTGCTTCTTTTGCTACATCTTTGATATGTAGATTAAATTTTGTACTACTTAATGTGCGTGGAAATTCGCCCCCTCTTTTGTCTAATACTTGTTGTACTGATTCTACAATGGGGATTAATACGGTTTTGCCTGTTTTCTTTTGGGTAAGTTCTATCAAATCCAAACCGTTTTTATTAACTATATTCTCTTTTGTTAATGGTAACAAATCAGAAACACGTTGTCCTATATAGCAACCAATAACTAACCAGTCTTTGGCGTTTTCTAATGCTTCACGTTCAAAGGTTGTTTTATTTATTTGCTCTATCTCTGTAAATGATAGAAATATCTTGTGTGCAGGTTCTTCGCTGCCTGTCACTGCTGAAAGTTGGTGATGCACCTCTGCACCTCTCATTTGGGCATCTAAACAAATAGTTTTCACAAATGAAAGATAACGTCCTGCTGTATTACTTGAAAGTTTCTGATCTTTATGAGTAGTCAGAAACCTAAAAAAATCATCTCGAAAAGTGATATTTACATCTTTGACCAGTAAACGTTGTCCTATCTCTTTTTGATAATCTTTGATTTTCCCCTGTAAAGTTCGATATTTAGTAACAGTCGCCAAACTTCTGGGCTTACTTGTGGTCTTTCGTATTGGTGGGGTTGTGATGTATGTTTCAAAGGCATCATCTAAATAATGCTTCTTTTGCTCTACAATCGGTTTTATTCCATTCGTTGACACTTGTAAGGATAACCAGTCTTTATTGATTTTAACGCCTTGTGTGGTGTCCTCATCGTATCGGTTTATGATGTTTTTTGATAAAGTGTCCAGATTATCATTTAAAACCTTTCTTTCTTCGTCTCCCTGCTTTGGTCGTTTCTTTGCTTTACTCCAGTCGTCTTTATGTAATGTGTACTTTGTAGCGCATTGAAAGACTTCACCTCTTTTGACTATTAATCTACAATAGATTTTGCGTGTTGGTTTTGTTCCAACTAATAAATAACTAATGGTTGCCATACCTGTAACTTTGAATTCAACCCAAAGGTAAAGCAAAAGGATAACTTTTACAACATATTTACAACGGTTTTACAACGCCTTTCTATTTTATGCAATATCATACCTCATCACATAAACAACTGAATACCTTTATAAGATAGGTACACAAACGGTTTTTGTAGGTTTTAAGTAGGTTTTGGAAAGTCATAATATTGACGGTTTACAGACCCCCTTTCTCCGCAAAGACAAAAAGAGCAACTCATTAGAGTTGCTCTTTTTTTGTTTTAAGCCAAAAGACCAAAGCTAGCTTTGAGGCTTTTGGCTTAAAACAAA
>CBFHKH010000004.1:0-2260 GCA_965656375.1 Minisyncoccia bacterium | reverse complement strand
AGAAATTTACACAAATTTGAGAAGCAATAGCGGGCTATTGTGATTGAATTTGGGTGAATTTATGCCAAATAAAAGCAAATCCGTAGGAAAAATAAACTAAACTACATTTTTGTACTTATATTTTTTTGAAATAGCCTATTATTACTTCTAAATTGCAAGCATAAATGGACTTTAAATATATTTTTTGTGGCTAGAATTTAATGTCGAACTCAGGTTTTTAGTAATTCAGGACTTCCCCTTCACTCTTAGCAATAACAACAGCACCACACGAATCGCTCCATACATTAACAGATGTACGCACCATATCAAGAGGCCGATCGACAGCTATGATAAGACCAACAGCCTCCAACGGCAAACCGATAGCCGACAACACAACAGTAATCATGACTAAACCAGCCATAGGGATAGCCGCAGCTCCAATAGAAGCCAACAAAGCAGTAATCACAACAATGACCTGTTGCATAAGCGTTAAATCAAGACCATAAACCTGTGCAATAAACATAGCGGCTACACACTCATAAAGAGCAGTACCATCCATATTAACAGTAGCCCCAAGAGGCAAGGTAAAACTCGTAATACGATTTGAGACACCCGCTTTGTGCTCCATAGCCTCCATCGTTAAAGGAAGAGTGGCGCCCGAACTACTGGTAGAAAAAGCCGTCAATAAAGGAGTAGTCATCACTTTAAGATGAGGAAGAAAAGGACTCTTACCAACATAACGCAACACCAAAGGAATGATGACAAAAGCGTGAATCAAAAGAGCCAATAATACCACTAAGAAATAAACACCAAGACCAGATGCTAAAGCAGGTATATCTTGTTGTCGTGCTATTTCGTAAGCCACCAAAGACATAACACCTAAAGGCGTAAATTTCAAAATAAAATTCACCATCTTAAGCATCACTTCAAAAATGCCATTATTAACATTCAAGACCGCTGATTTATATTTTTCTTCAATCTGAGAAAGGAAAACGGCGAAGAAAACAGCAAAGAAAATAATGCTAAGCATATCAGCCTGAACAAAGGCTTTAAATATATTTGATGGAATAATATTCCTCAGCGTATCACCAAAAGAATTCGCAGCCACAGCCACACTAGACACATCACCTGAAACGGTTAAATTCACCCCTACGCCAGGTTTAACAATATTGACCAACAAAAGACCTACAAGAATAGCCAAAGTAGTAGTAAGAAGATAATAAGCCATCGTCTTAAGCCCTACACGTCCCAATTCATGAGGTTTAATGTTCGAGATACCACTAATAATAGAAGTGAGAACCAAAGGAATAATAATCATTTTGAGGGCTGACAAAAAAACATCACCAATCCACTCTATCTTGATAGCAAATTCAGGTAAGAAAATCCCCAAAAGAACCGCCAAAACAAGCGCAATTAATATTTGCCAATGCAACTTAAAATGTAGCATAGTTTATAAATCTCTATACGCTTCGTCAGCTATTTCTTCAACATTATCTGTTATTTCTTTCCCAACATGTTTAACTTCCTCTTTAACCTCTTCTAACTCTTCTTTTACATTATCCATCTCATCACGCAAACTATCTCTTACCCTACGGTATTCGCCCATCATTTTACCAATAGTCCTAGCAAAATCAGGTATCTTATCAGCACCAAACAACAATAAGGCCACAAAAAAAACAACAATTATTTCTCTCCAAGATATCATAATACGCGCATATTATTTTCAGTTTCTAAAACCACATAAAAAGTCAAATACCTCGGGGCAAACCCACAAGACATTTAATTGAAGAACATTTCATTATTCGCAGCAAGCTACGGAGAATTAACCCCACAATGTAGGATAAAAACACATTACAGACCAGATGATGCTTCAGATGAACGCTCTCTCATCTTTTTACTGTCTTTTTTATTCATTCTCAAATCGACCGCTTCATACAAAACCCACATCTCCTTTTCAAAACGATAAACATTAAAAGCATCACTGGTTCCTGTATAAGCAGAAATACCATCAAAACGTGCATCATTAGATTGTAAGGCATTCGTAACAATATATTTCTCGTCGGCATTATACGTCAGCAATAAGGACATCTTAAACGAATATTCTAAAATAATGCGACGCTTATTAGGACCATCAAGAAAGAGCGAGGCACCAAAGACAGGACGTTCCTTACGGTCAAAAGATAAAACCTCAATAATTTTACGATAACTCATCCCATTATTACCATCCCAAGCAAGCAAAGTATATAAGGTTTCCCCTTTTTTCTGCACAGCAACAAGTTCA
>CBFHKH010000003.1:0-2457 GCA_965656375.1 Minisyncoccia bacterium | reverse complement strand
AAGATGGAAGTTTTGCATTATGCGAGCTCCAAGCCAGCCTTCCACCTAACGCTAATCTTAATTTCATTAAAAATTTAAAAGTTACAGTCAATTATAGAAAAACAGAAAATGATGTTTGGTTTTACAACCAACAACAAGTAACTCTACGATTCTCTCTCAACACATCCACCACAAAAAACGAAGATAATAACTTACCTGCTGGAGAATTTTTCATTCAGAAAAAAACGCACTATACTACAAAAGACAAAAGCACAGCAAACGCTCTCTTTAACATTTCAAAACCATTAACAATAAACACTATTGAAGAAAGAACTATTGAAAATATACATCAGATAAAAAACAATCCCGTTGTACGAAATATTGATAATATTGGAGGACTCCTTCTTTCGGGCTACTATTCGAAAGGCATTATAGATATTGGTCCCTCATTTGACATGTACGCCACCAACCGTGTTGAAGGAGACCGATATACGCTTCCTTTGCGCACCAATGAGCATTTATTCAAAAATATTTCTTTTGGAGGTTTCTTAGGTTATGCAAGCAAAACAGAAGAATTAAAATATGGCGGACAAATACAGATAGGGCTCACAAAAGACAAGAGCCATATCTTAAGCCTTAAATATACCGATGAATACTATAATGTCTCTGAATCTAAATTTATTAATTTCATAAAAGAAAACCCGTTTAGTCGAGGACAAAACAACCTCATCACAGCCATCACCGCAGGAGTAAGAAACCCTTACATCATAGGCACAAAAAAGATCGAAGCCATTTACGAGTCACACCATAAAGACTTTGACCTTGTCCTAAATCCTTATCACCATACTAATTCATCAACACCATTTATTCCATTTATTGAAAATACCCAATACTACGATACGTATTATAATTATGGTGTGCTCCTTAATTTCCGTTTCTCGTTTGATCAGACTTATAATCAACTTTATTTTTCCAGGCTATACTACACCAATCTAAAACCCGTTATCAATCTCAGTTTTGATTACGGGAAAGCCTATACACCCCATAGCAGCGAACGGATTTCTACTCATTATCTACACACCCACATCTCTATGAAGATGCGGTTTAACTTTGGGATTTCTTATATAAAACTGATGGCTAATGCTGGTTATATTTATGGCGATGTCCCCTATACGATGCTTGAAACACCAGCGGGATCGCAATCATTAGGTTTTGCTCGATTTAGTTACAACTTATT
Organism: Minisyncoccia bacterium; assembly: GCA_965656375.1. Taxonomy (GTDB): domain Bacteria; phylum Patescibacteriota; class Minisyncoccia; order Phycocordibacterales; family UBA9973; genus UBA8515. Next base: position 1,241 of record CBFHKH010000003.1, on the reverse strand, counting down.
AAATCAAGCCTCTTATGCGCACAACCTTTACACCAATATCCATTTAAACATTAACGGAGGAGGTTTTATATTAAACCATATCCCCATAATAGAACAATGGCAATGGCGAGAAATGGCGTCATTAAAATGTTATTATGGTACATTATCCTCGAATTACAATGGCATGTTTACCATACCTAACAGTTATAATCATCAACTATCAGAACCTTACACAGAACTCGGCATTGGATTTTCTAATATATTCAGGATCTTACGAATAGAATACATAAGACGTCTCAACAACGAGAAAAATATCAACACACTATCCTCAAAACAAGGCGTACGCATAGGTATTGAAATCAGCTTCTAAATGCAATTATAATGAAAAACATCATCTTCTTTCTATTCCTCAATTTACTACTCTCTGCTTGCCCTACAACACCCACAATGAACGCCACTACTGCAGGCAGACAGAGTATTAATTCAAAACACTTTTTTTCATCACAGCAAGTTGCAGAAAACAATACCCACAATGTGGGATTAAAAGGAAAAAAAATCGTCATTACTGCGCCCGAAATTTATGCACTACGCCTACAAAAAGCTTTAGAAAAATACGGTGCACAAATCACATTAATGCCAACCATTGAAACCATTGTTTACGATTCATTGCCACAACTCTCACAATTAAACGATAGCATCAGGCCTCAATGCCCAGCTGACAAAAAATTTGATTTTGTGGTTCTACCCAGCCGCAATGCAATAAAAGTATTTGACCTAGAAATAAAAAGAGAAGGCAATAAAGAAGACTGGCTTAAAACTCCCTTTTATGTCTTAGGAAAAGACCAGGAATATCTACAATCACTAGGATACGAAAGCTCTATTATCGTTAAAGAACCGAGTATGAAAGGTATTTTATCATTTATAAAAGAGAATAAAGCCTATGACCAGAAAGAAATGCTCCTCATCGCACCTAAGATAAGTATGATAAAAGAACCGAATGTAGTTCCTGACTTTATAACAGAAGCCAAAAGAATGGGCATTCGCTGTCATCTAATATATGGCTACACCACACGTCCCGTTATCAATAAACAAAATGAAGCAGTCATAATGGACTTACAAAAAGGGAAATATGATCTTATAGCTTTAACTAGTGGAGGAGAAAGTTATGCTCTTGCCGAACAATTACAAGAAAAGGAAATAGTTTGTAAGATTGCATGTTTTGGACCATATACCGCCTCGAATGCAGAAATCGCAGGTTTTTC
>CBFHKH010000002.1:0-1397 GCA_965656375.1 Minisyncoccia bacterium | reverse complement strand
GTATATAACCCTCACTATCAACCACCAAGGTAGGTTTACCATGGTTGTCTATCTTTTTGTTTTGAGTTTTACCCAACAAGCTAGTACCCGCTTTGTATGGGCCTATCCATTTTTTGTGTTTGTGATCATAGGCAGCCACATAGGGATCTTCCAATAGTCCCTGATAACAGACATAGGTAATGCCTTTGTAGTACTCACCTTCATTACCTGTAATGGTATTTCCAAAACCATTGTTGGCAAAATAATTTACTTCAAGCTGTTTGGGCTGACAAGAAACAAGTAATACGCCTATTACGATTACAAGTTGTGATAATGTGGTTCTTCTCATTTTTCTTTTGTTTAAAAAATTAATATTAGCTGATTTGGCTAACAAATGTCGTCTTCCAATTCCATAATCCATGTAATAGCAATTTGATTTTAAAACTAGCTGCAAGGCCTATTCGTATTATGCCGATGTAGAATTAATTATGCTGTAAAAGCGTAGCGCATTAGAGCTTATTTTAATTCACAATCGGTATAACTATCTAGGGCTAAAATTTAATAACAAACTCCAGTTATTAGTAGTATGCCCACTACTTTTAATCTAAAAGGTAATAACTTAGTGTAAAGTGTCTATCAATAATCTCAATTTTCTCATCTAAAGTCCATTTTTTTCGTGTTCCCATAATGCAAATATAACTTTTGTTAATTCTAAAATTATACGCCAGTTAGTGCTGAGGCTAAGCTACATTACACCTCAAGAATACTTAAAGAATCTAAGAAACCAATGAAAGAAAGACACCTGACTGCTATGAGCAATATATTCAGGCCTACATCCTAAAAAAAACGATTATTATTTGTTTCATTTCCATCAAACTAAAGAGTATTATGAACAAAGTACATTAAGAAGTTTGTTTAATATCACTACCGAAAATCCAATAGGACATTAAACAACTTCTAAATATGACTATACGGTTATTTGCAACGACATTTTTCATTTGGGACCAAAGACAAGCCACACTATCGCTTACTTATCAAGCTCTTTATAGAACTTTTGTAAGGTGTAAAATGCTTTTTTACGATTACCCGTTTCGGAGATAAGCCCCTTTCTATTCCATCCGTTCTGGTAAGGAATAAGAGTACGACGCGGTGAACGAAAATCGGCCAAAATCCACGGTGTAATACCAGATATTTGAGGTATTTTAGCTAAAGTAGGTAAGGTTTCTTTGTAAAGTAAAGCCTGGTGTTCTTCACTCCATACTGTAAGGCTATCGGCGTGGTAGCCCTGTTGCGCTCCAGCACCAAATTCAGAAATAATTACCGGCTTATCAATATCTATTTCCCAACGTAAGTTTTTGATATTATCAATTTGACCACCGTACCAACCGTAGTATTGGTTAAAGCTCAAAATATCAACC
>CBFHKH010000001.1:0-840184 GCA_965656375.1 Minisyncoccia bacterium | reverse complement strand
GTCGTAAGTGCTGGAATAGTATTTGTTCCGGAGCTGAGTGCACAAGTTGTATTGTAGGCAGTCGCACGAGTAAATCCAGTAAGGCCAGAAGATGCAACGCAGAGACCGTAATTCGCCGTTCCCGCTGACATCGTTCCTGCTGCATTTGGGATTTTGTCAGCAGGGACTGAAGTTGAGACAAGACCGTTTGCACCGTTTGCATTTCGAACAGTAACGATCATTCCACCAGCGGCATTTGTATCCCCTTCTGCCACGATCATTCGGACAGCTCCTGAGTTAGATACAGTCACTGAGCCCGATGTAAGAGTTCCTAACGGAACAGAATATGGAGCATTGGATTCGCCGTTTGAACCACCTGATTCAGTATCGAGATCAAAGGTAATAGATTGGTTAACTGTTGCAGTAACTGTTACCTGATCATCATCAACTGCGACAACAGTAAGCGTTCCACTATCAGATGGACCCGCAGTAAGAGATATCGCGTATGGACTACCAGTTCCAGCAGTAGCAGTTGCAGGATTCGTTATCTGAGTCGTACCCGCTGCCCCTGAAGTAGCATTTGCACCAATCTCGATAGAAACACAGTTTGTTGCTGAAATCGTATCTGATCCAGAAGTGATCGTAACGACTTGTCCTGATTGACCTACTCCCCATGTTGCACCGGAAGGAGATGTTGCAAGTGTCTTGTCAGTGAATGATCCTCCGCATGTTGTTGCAGTTGCGAGGTCAAAGTTGTTGACGTTGAATGTTCCCATTGTAAAACCGCCAGCAAACGTAATAGTGATGGTCTGACCAGCAGCAACACCAGTAGGGGTTACGAATTTGATCGTATGATCAGAAAGCGTACTTGCTTTCAAACGAGACATGGTATCAGTGACTGTGGTGAGAGCGGCGGCGGTTGCAATTCCCGGAGAAACAAGTAATACGAGGAGAGCAACGATCACTGTTGCACTTGTTACTTTTGAGAATGAAACATGAAAACGTTTGAGAATATTCATACGATAAAAATTAAAATGCTTAATAATTAATAAATTTTGTATATTCATTATACCAGATAGGCACTATAAAAGATATGTAAACTATATAAATCAAAGTTGTGGATAACTTATCCATATTGATACAGCCTAAAATGTGCCTGTCACAATAAAGGTTACAGTATCTGTATAATCAGTGTGGGCTGGAGTGACGGTACTAATGGCACTGTTTACTACGATTTCAGCATGAGCTCCAGTAACAGCTGTACCGCCAGTATTGAGGATATCGGTGGGAGTCGTCGTAAGTGCTGGAATAGTATTTGTTCCGGAGCTGAGTGCACAAGTTGTATTGTAGGCAGTCGCACGAGTAAATCCAGTAAGGCCAGAAGATGCAACGCAGAGACCGTAATTCGCCGTTCCCGCTGACATCGTTCCTGCTGCATTTGGGATTTTGTCAGCAGGGACTGAAGTTGAGACAAGACCGTTTGCACCGTTTACACTCTGCACTGTGACAACCATACCGCCAACAGCATTCGTATCACCTTCGGCGACGATCATACGGACGGATGATGTATCAGAAACCGTTACTGAACCCGAAGAGAGCGTTCCAAGTGGAACGGAGTATGGAGCGTTGGATTCACCGTTTGAAAAGTCTGCTGCAGTGTCGAGATCGAATGTGAGAACTTGCGGTGTGATAGTAGCGCAAACTTTTCTGGTATATGCACTACCATCACCCACTGTTGCGTTCGTATCAGTGAACCCAGTGCCAGGCACCATTGAAAAAAGAGTTGTGTCATATCCAGTGCAATTTGAATTTTGATAGCCGACAGTTATGGTATCACCCGGGGATGTATCAGAGAGACATGCGTTATTGCTATACGGTACACTTGCTGTTGTCTCTTGAACATGAGCATTTGTAACAGCAGAAAGTCTTGTAAAGACTTTGAAATTCCCCGAGCACGAATTGCCTATTGCCGAAGGACTTGTACAGCACACAACGTTTGCGGCATAGTTTGCATTCGATTGGCTCGGAAGTTCTGCGTGGGCATTTGTATTTCCCGACATACGAAGAAGTGTGGTTCCTCCAGTTCCAGTGCACGTACTCTGTGATACCACACTGCATGAAAGAGCCGCAAAGATATATGAAAATGGATAGAGGAATGATACGACGAAAATCACTATTACAATTGGACTAAAAAGTCTTGTCTTTAAGTGGTTCAGATGTTTTTTCAGCTGATGGTGTCTCATCTTTTTTATTGTTTATAGGCGCTATTTCTATTATTTTGTTGATACTCGGACGATAGAGTACGGCCTTTCCTGCTTTTGAAAAAATAAGCACTTTGTCGCCTTTTTGAGCAGAAGCAAAGAAAGATTGATCTTTAAGTTTCAGTGGATCAGAGACTGTAGCTACTGTCGGCTCTTCACTGGTAGGAATCAGATAAAGCCGAGCAACCTTGCCGAGCAGGTCTTTTGTCTCCTTTGAAGCTTCTGATGAAGCATTATTTTGAAGTGAATGTAATCTATAATAGAAATATCCGCCAAAGCAAATTGCGAGTAATGCAACCAATAAGACTACGCGGTTTATAAATCTCTGTTTAGCCATAGCAGTCCTTTCTGGAGATGGTCGTTTCATAGGAATTTCCGATTTAGTTTTACCGATATCTACAGATGTTATAGAATCCATGGAGCTATTATACGATACATATAAGGTTTCAGCAAAGAAGTTGGTATCTGTTGTTCAGTCTTATTCGATATTTCCGCCTCCCCCACCACCTCCGACGGTAGGGGTGTAATACACAGTGATGCGCATATGATCGACTGAGGCGGTAGCTAGGTTATGTACCACAAAACCATTTGCTGAAAATAAATGTTCATTATCTAAAGATATATCGTACACTGTTGTTGTCTTTTCCTGTTTAATAGAACTTTTAATTTTTTCTTTTACCACTTTCCCTCTATTGTAGGTATACGTTATATCTCCAGCTTTTATCATTGACGCTTCCATAAGGCCTTTATCCGTGAAGAAGAGCTGATCAGAGGTAACGACAACTTTTTTACCAGAGACCGTGTGTAAGGTTACAAGATTGTCATTTTTAATGACCTTTAATGTATTTATAATTTTAGATATAGAGACTTCTCCTTTTTCATTAAAAGAAATAACACTATCCCCGTCTACTAAGTCTTCTATATTTTTTAATCCATTCGGTGTAGATACTTTTGTTCCCGCAATGAAGCATGCGTTACTTCCACCCGTAGCACTAAATGCTAAACCGAAGTTAGGGTTATTTATATCTGCCGGAGTCCAGGTTTCACCCCACAAGTCGCTTGAAGAGCCATACGAAGCATATACATCACCTGTTAGCCATGATGTGCCACTAGCTTTACTCACTGAGCCTAATGATCCGTTAGATTTTATAATATTCACACTATTATCAGTAATAGGGAAAACAAGGCTACTCGACTTGCGCTCTACTTCTGCCACTATGCCATTGATAGTTGAATTACCGGGAATTGAAAACCCAAAATTTGTTGCCAAAAGGTTATCACTGTTTTCACCATTTAAAGAAACTGATGCATATCCATTGTTACTTGTTAAAATATTATTTGGATTATTCCAAGTAGTACCACCGTTAGATTCCAGTGCAGCTGTTCCTGGAGAACGGGGACCCGATGATGTAGCTCCACCAGTTTGACAGTTAGAACCAAATACAACAGTTGTAGATCCATCATACCCCGTACCACCATTATCAATAGTAACACTCGTAACAACGTCACCTGTTACCACTGCAGTTCCTAGAGCTCCACTACCTGTACCGCAGAATGTGACACTTGGAGCTGCTGTATATCCACTGCCGCCATATACTATAGTCACACTAGTAACCGAATTGCCAGTTACTACGACAGTACCTCGTGCCGTTGTCGCACCACCTGTTCCACCACCTCCGCCGCCATCTTGTTGGTCATCTGGATCTTCCGAAGGCTCAATGTTGCCAGCTCCTCCTCCATGTGTGACTGTTAAGAATGACCAGCATAGACCGTTATTTCCATAATCATATATTGTGCTACTTGCAGAAACACTGTTTCCCCCACTACAGCCGGAGTCTTTAACTTTGACATTTGAGATTACAGCAGATCCAGAGAGTGTCATGAACCACTGCGAACCAGCGCTATCGGAGTTGATTGAGACAGGGTTTTCTTCTGCTCCTGCCCCGCCGAGCGTGAATGTGTTTGCCAGTGTATAGGTATTACCCGCCTTGAACTGCAGTGTTGATCCTGCAGTTGTGTTTGTAAGATTATAAAAAGATGTATCTGAGCTACCGATAATGTTCGTTGTAAGTGTGCTGTTGGTTGGAACAAGTGTCACCGTACCGTTGCTGTGCGTGAAGGTACCACTATTGCTGAAGTCTCCTCCGAGCGTCAGGCTTGTCGGCGCTACAAATGTGCCTGCGCCAATCGTGAAGTTGCCGCCGATTGTTGTTACGCCACTTATCGTGAGGGTGCCGGCGCCGTTTTTAGTAAGGCTACCGAGCGAGCCGACCGTACCGGCGATACTGACATTATTACCGTTGGTATCGATCACCCCGTTGGTCGCGAGCACGAATGCACGAGTTGATGCAGAGGTTATCGTCCCGGTCGCCTGAAGCGTACCGCCTTTAAATATGAACGTGTTATTTGCGTTGCTTCCATCACCGAGCGATGCAGTCGTGTTTGCAACAATAGTACCTGCCATCGCCGTCGTGCTCCCCGTATACGTATTGGTTCCAGAAAGCGTAAGTGCTCCCGCCCCATCCTTAGTCAGACTGCCGGTAGTCGTACTAATCGCACCACTTACAGTCGTATCACCGGCACCGCCGAATATCGTATTAAATGTGTTCCCCGATATACTTGGGACAGTCAAGCTACCGCTGTCGGAATTTATACGCACATTGGTGGTACCGAGCGTCACATTTGCACTTATGACGTTCGTACCATTAACACTCCTGATCGCACCACTTCGTTCCATTCCTGTTCCATTTGCAGTTATGAGTTTGGTGCTTGGTATAGTAATGCCGTTTTCGAGTTCAAGTGTCGCTCCACCTGAGACAGTTGTCGTAAGTGTCGTTCCTGAAGCACCGAGGGCATTGTTGTGACGGATATTAAGATACCCTGCATTGAGCGCGATAGATGTACTGGTAAAGGTGTTATCACCTGAGAGTATCACACGGCCAGCTGTCGTTTTGGAAATACCTGTAGCTACCGCGCTTCCGAGAACCGCACTTACTGTTCCATTTTCAAGAACATATGTAGCGGTTGACGTAAGTGTAGCCGCCCCTCCACTGTTTATTATAGATCCATCAATTAAGGTTACTGTTCCAATGCTATCACTAAAGCCGTTTAGATCTAATGTTCCACCGGCAATTGTGACAGGAGGTGTAGATAGTCCGTTACCAATTCCATAGCGAAGAGTACCCAAATTAATACGCACAAGAGAAGTATTTATATTCGAAGCACTGTTAAGAGTGAGAACACCGGGATTATACTTGGTGAGAAGCAATCCTGCAGTGTTAAGCGCGCCAGAAATAATAGTATCACCAGATCCGCCGACCCAGAAAGTCGATGCACCTGTAACAGCGCCAGTGATCGAGAGTGTCCCTGCGCCATTGTTTACGATACGCGCATTCGTCTGTGCCACAGTTGCAAATGTACTTCCTGTAGAAGAATTACTGATAAGTGCTCCTCCGTTTAGGAGTCCACTTCCAGAGAGTGTGAGCGGCTCCCAAGTTGATGCTCCTCCGACAGTGAATGTAGATAAATCGAGCACAGCCCCTGATGATACCGTCACGCCTCCGGCAATCGTGCCGAGTGGCGTGTTGGTTACGCCGCCGTTGTCGCCAAGTTTGAGTGTGCCCGTACTGACGGTCATAGTCCCCGACATGGTATTCTGCCCCGAAAGTGTGAGTGTACCTGGACCTTCTTTTACAAGAGTACCCGTACCTGACCAGACACTGTTCGTTGCTTGTGTAAAATTGCCAACCGCTACCACAGTCAAGGCAAAGTTACCTGAGATATTTCCGCTCACCGTTGTTACCCCACTTCCGTGATTGGCAATACGGGATGCTCCGGCCATGGTTAGAGGTCCTGAAAACGATGTAGTGTTGTTCGAACTATTGATGAATGCGCCAATGTTCGCTATGCCGGCACCGTTGATCGTCACTGGTTCGGCGGAGCTCAGCGTGAAGCCGTTCAAATCAAGCACCGCACCGCTACTGAGTGTTGTCGCACCGGCAGTCGTTCCGAGCGGAGTATTCGTTCCGCTTCCTCCACTGCCGAGTTTCAATATACCAGCACTAATAGTAGTTGCACCAGTGTAGGTATTTGCTCCCGAGACAGTCCATATACCCATTCCATTTTTAGTTAAAGCTCCAGAGGTGGATGTAGCAAGTGTGCTCGCCAATATTCCATTCCCTGCTCCTCCTATCGTCAGCAAGAAACCGGTGCCTGTAATACTACCCGCGTTAGATATGTTTATATCTCCGTAGTTTGAAATAATACTACTTGCTGCACCGAGAGTTAGTAATCCAGAGTACGTCACAGCCGTACTTGATGTATTTTGCAATGCACCTGTTGCCAGTGCACCGCTGAGTGTGAGCGCCTCTGATGTTCCTAGGGTATAGCCGTTCAAATCCAAAGCTGAGCTTGCTCCTGATACAGTTGTTCCTGCTGCAGTTGTTCCAAGCGGCGTGTTGGTTGCGCCGCCGGCAGCACCAAGTCTGATTGTGCCTGCACTCACAGTCGTGAGCCCTGTATACGTATTGCTTCCAGAAAGTTCGAGTACTCCAGTACCAGTTGATTTTGTAAGTGTCGTTCCACTTATTACCGCAGAAATAATAGTGTCATTATCAACAATCCCATTACCGATATTAAATGTGCCCCCTGCACCGAGTGTTAGAGCACCACTAATAAGCGAAGGGGTATTATTGTTCGCAATCGTAGTGACTCCCCCTGTTGATGTCGTCAATGTGCCGGCTGCGGTTGTAATTGTTCCTGCATTAAGAGAAAGTGCACCGACAGTATCAGAATTACCATTTAAGTTATATGTTCCCCCTACTATGGTCACGCCTCCACTCGAAAGCACGTTGCTTACGCCATACGTAAGTGTTGCACCATTTACGAATGTCGTACCAGTATAAAGAGCGGCTGTACTCAATGTTATATTGCCTGAACCACTGAGTACCATAGACCCGGCAACTGCAGTACCGATGACTGCACTTATCGTGGCATTCGCCGTAGCTAGCACATCGAGCTCGCTTGTAGAAATACCGAGTACTGTATTCGCACCAGCGATAGTGGTAGCAGAGTTTGCCAAGATGTTTCCTGTCGTCGAAAGTGTTATCGTCTGAGCACTACCAGGATTCGTTATACCAAAATTATTTAAAATAATAGAGTTGATTGTTGCTGTACTTGCCGCTGTATTTGCACCGAGTTTTACGTTCCCATTCGTTGTCCCGAAATTTGTTGCATACTCTCCGGAGAATCCGGCACCGTTTAGAAGTCGAAGCCCATTGGTGTTACCTACGTTGTAAGTCACCATATCGCTACCGGAGCCAGATAACGAACTATCACCAAATGCACCCTTGATGATGCTAATAGTTGTCGAGCTTGAAGCTCCCCCACCACCAGTTAGTGTCGGTGCTGTTGTTGAAAATTTTAATGTAGATACGTTCGCAGCAGGAGTAGCACCGAGGTTTGTGCCTCTAAAAAGAACAGTTGCGCCCGCAGTACGATTAAATCCCGGATTATTTGCAAACGTGAGCGTTGTGGAACCTCCTGCCCCTGGAGTAACAGTGACAGTATTGTGTCCTGATGCAAGCGCAAGCTGTCCGACTGTCTCAGAGGATACTGCGGCGCTATTGCCCAGGAAATTCAAGTTACCTCCGTTCATCGTCAAGACGATAGTATCAAGGAGGCGGCTTGCAACTGCAGTAGTGCTATTATCAAGAGTAAGTGTTCCGCCTAAATTCACCGTGGCAGCAGTTACCGAAACAGCCGAACCTGAACCACTTATAGCGAGAGTCCCGGCATTGATGGTCAGCGTACTACTAATAGTATTGACGCCGCTCAGTGTTACAGTGTTGTTCGTGTTTTTTGTCACGGCAACGGCCCCCGCTAAAATACCGCTCACTGTACCACTCTCAAGCGTATATGCGGTTCCAGTGAGAGCAGCTGAATTCGTGATAGTGCCTCCGACAAGCGTTACGGTACCGATTGTATCGGCATTTGCACCGTTATTGAATGTACCGCCCTTCATGAGAAGATTCGTTGCGGCAAGTGTTGTTGTTCCTGCATAGGCAAGAGTACCAGCATCAACACGAGTTTCTCCTGTATGTGTATTGGTACCAGTGAGTGTCACTGTACCAGCACCTTGTTTTACTAAACTGAGGCCAGCTGTACCAGTCGCTGCTCCCATTGTAATATTTGCTGTTCCTCCAATATATAATGCAAATGCTCCAGTAATCGCACCAGAGAGAGTCAGAAGTCCTCCTCCATCATTTGTTATTCGAGAATCAGTCGCCTGAGCTATAGCTCCAAGGAAAGTTACCGCATTACCAGTATTAATTAATGCTCCGCCGTTACCTATACCACGTCCGTTGAGTGTCAGAGCTTCTGCGGTACCTAATGCAAATCCAGCTAAGTCTAATACCCCTCCAGAGAGTACTGTAGTTCCCGCACCCGTAGTACCAAGCGGTGTATTGGTTGCACCACCAGCAACTCCGAGCTTGAGCGTCCCGCGATTAATAGTAGTTGCGCCAGTATATGTGCTTCCAGCATTGGAGAGTGTCCACGTACCCGCATCTATTTTAGTGATAGTTCCAGCCGCAATACCAACAAGGCCGGAAATTGTACCCGTCCCTGTCCCTCCAAGAGTAAGTGCAAACGCTCCAGAAAATGAACCACTTAAAGTCATGTCTCCAGCATCTACCTTTATTGTAGAAGCTGAACCCTGAGTAATTGCTCCACTGTATGACACACTAGATCCAGAACTATTGATAAGCGCCCCGCTTGCAAAATCACCAAGCCCATATCCCGTACCGTTTAAGGTAAGTGGCTCAGCTGCTCCAAGTGTAAACCCATTAAGATCAAGGCGGGCGCCTAAGGCCACTGTTGTTGCACCGCCAGTCGTACCAAGTGGAGTGTTGGTTGCACCTCCTGTTGCGCCAAGTTTTACTGTTCCTACACTTATTGTAGTTGCTCCCGTATACGTATTACTATTTGAAAGTGTCAAAACACCAATTCCGTCTTTTGTTATGGTGCCTGTAGTAAGGGCAATGACTCCTGAAAAAGTACTATCACTAAATCCACCAATAGTTAGACCAATTGCTGTACTAGAAATAGCACTAGTAATAGTAAGAGTTCCATAATCGGCATTGATACGCGACGCAGCAGTAAGAGTGATCGCTCCGCTGTAACTTGCAGATGATGGTGAACTGTTCATGAGCGCTCCCATGTTGCTGTTACCCCCTGAAACAGCCGCCGCCAAGCCGTATCCGAGACCGTTCATGGAACTAATCGGTTCAGCCGTCGAAAGAGTAAAGCCGTTCAGGTCAAGCGCAGCGATATTTGCAATCGTTACTCCCCCTGCAACGGTACCAAGAGGCGTATTTGTGCCATCCCCTGTTCCTCCAAGTTTGAGGATTCCGCTCGTCAGAGTTGTCGCGCCTGTGTAGGTATTGTTGCGAGTCATGATCACCACACTGTCCGCCGCAGCGCTTGTCGCTATACGAGTTACTGCCACAGACCCCGCAATAATTGCACTGACTGTACCTTCTCGGAAACTATATGAGGCAGTGCTAGTGAGGACACCTGACCCGCCTGTAATCGTTCCGTTCTGGAGTATGACAGCGCCAACACTGTCGCTAAAATTCCCAAGGTCATATGTTCCGCCAACTACTGTCACCCCTCCACTTGAGAGCATATTACTTGCGCCTTCAGTAAGCGTTGCGCCGTTGATAGAAGTAGTACCAGTATACAAACTCGCTGTAGAGAGCGTCACATTACCTGTTCCACTAAGCGTAAGAGATCCTGTGGTAGCTGTACCGATAATAGCGGAAATAGTTGCGCTCGCTGTTACAAGTATGGGGAGTTCATTAGTGGTGATACCTAGTGTTGTATTAGCACCAGCGATTGTGCTTGCCGAGTTGATCAGAATGTTACCAGCAAGTGAGGCACTCGCGATTGGAAGCGTGGTCGTACTCCCAGGATTGGTGATATTAAATCCGTTCAATATTAGAGAGTTCGTATTTGTTGCTGTTGCGACGCGGTCCGCAGTAAGCTTCACATTCGCATTCGCAGTAGTTACATCATCTGCATATTCCCCATTGAATCCTACGGTATTAAGCAGACGCAGGCCGTTAGTGTTCCCTTTGTTATAGGTGACCATATCACTTCCTTGTCCTGAAAGGGATGCATCTCCATACGCACCTTTTACAATACTTAGAGTTGAACTGTTTGCTGCACCTCCGCCACCTGTCAGTGTCGGCGCTGTTGTGAACATCAGCGTCGATACATTAGCAGCAGGATTTGAACCCAAATTGGTACCTCGAAACAAACCGGTAGCACCAGCGGTACGCGAGAGGCTTGCAAATGTCATCGTTGTTGATCCGCCGGATCCTGGAGTAATCGTCACAGTATTATGTCCCGACGAAAGAGTAAGTGCTCCAGTTGATTCGGTAGCATCAGTACTACTGTTACCAATGAAATTAAATGCCCCACCATTCATAGTAAGTGCAGCGGTTTCGCTCAGACGGTTGAGTGCAGCTGTCGTAGAATTATCGACCGTCAACGTTCCTCCGCTGCCAATTGTGACCGCTGAATTGGAAATAGCCCCAGATCCACTGAGTACAATTTCGCCACGGCTAAGGTTCGTAGCTCCAGTGAAGTTGTTGAATGCTTGGAGTGTGAGCGTACCAGAGTCATTCTTTGTTAGTGTTGCAGTGGTACCATATATCGGTGCAGTCGAGGTAAATGTCGTATTACCCGCTCCAGCAATGATAAGCCCGAGAGTTGTTGCCGATAATCCTTTTGAATCTATCGTGAGCGTTGCTCCGCTCTCTGACTCGATCATTGCAGCTGCGCCAAGCGTAAGGAGGCCAGTAAGAGTATTATCTCCATTTGAATTTCGGATCGCTCCGGTATAGAGATGACCAGTTCCAGAAAACGTGATGTATTCGGGAATAGAAAGGCCATCACCGTCAATCTGTAGTGTCGCGCCTGCCGTGACGGTCGTGATGCCATCGATCAGACCCAGAGCCGTATTGCTTTGAATTTTTAAAATTCCCGCACTGATAGTAGTAGCTCCAGTGTATTCATTTGATCCTGACAATACTACTGTTCCAGGGGTACTTTTTGTAAGCGCACCACCATCCCCGGCAATATTTGCACTAATAGTTCCATTATAGAGAGTCCATGTGGCACTACTAAGCAATCCAGTAGTTCCGGTGATAGTACCGCTTGCAAGATCAAGGGTGCCAAGCGTCACGGTTCCCACCATATCTGAGTACGTTGCAATATCAAGCGTACCGCCGGTGATAGTAACCGCACCGCTTAAAATCGCATTATCTACTCCATAGCGAATGGTCCCGCTATTGATCGTGAGGAGTCCAGTATTGGTGTTCGGGAAATTATATGTCACTGTTCCAGCGCCATTTTTAGTGATCGCGCCCGATCCAGCAATTGGAGCGGTTGAAAAAGTGATATCACCAGCCCCATCAAAAATGAGTGGAAAATTACCTGTAGTTCCGCCGGTGATAGTAAGAGTACCAGCGTCAGAAGCAATTTCTGCTCCGCCGGCAACCAACGTGATAAAGCCACCGAACCTATTGTCACCACTTATATTGCGAAGTGCGCCGCCACTTGAGACTCCATATCCTCTCACGGTCAATGATTCGTATCCGATGGCAATATCCCCTTCAAGTTCCAGTGAAGCATTGCCGACAACTTCAGTTCCAGTTGCAGCGGTCCCAAGTGCGGTGTTAGTACGCGCATTAATGACACCCGTATTGATCTTTGTTATTCCGCCATATGTGTTTGCTCCGGAGAAAACAACTTTCCCGAGACCTTCTTTGTTGATACCGCCAACACCAGCGATTCTTCCACTGATAGTAAGTGTCTCACCACTATTAGTAACAACAATATCACGTGTTATATCGAGACGAAGATCGAGAGCAATAGTATTCCCTCCTGAAGAAGCACTATCAGTGATACCCGCAAGTCCCGCACCAAGAATTATTGGATTACCAGAAAGAGTGTACCCACTTCCAGAAATAGTTATAGAGTTTATTATGGTATTTTCTGCGAGATCGTTAGTATTTGAAAGGTTTGATGCTCCATTAGGAAACACAAGATCATCTCCGGTTACAGGGGCAGTCCCTCCCCAGTTGCTTGCAAGAGACCACAAGCCGTTGGTTGTGCCAGTCCATGTCCTTGTAGCTGCTTCAGCTGTACCAGCAAATGAAAACAGATACCATCCAATAAGAAAGAATGCTGCGGTAAGTCTCATTGTTTTTAAGTAGTTCGCGTTCATTATTATGTATATCTTTAATAAAGGTTTCCTAAAAATTGTGTACATTTTGATAAACAATAGTAGAAATGTTCTTTATAATTGCCTTTTGTTTTGTAAAATCATTGCCTTTCGTCATAATACAAAGTATGTAAGGATTTTTAGAATCGTACACAATACCGCAATCATGCAATTCTCGTAACAAAACCTTACTATTCTCTATAATCTCTCTTTCCCCGAACTTATGACTAATAACAACATCAGATGGTATCCCAGCTACTAACCCATCCTTGAAACTTGTTTGAGACAGAATATGTAATGCATCTTCAGAATCACTTCGATTTAAATATGAAGAATTATACAGTACCAATAAAAAGCGAGCCATGTCTCTAGTGGTCATAAAATCTTGTTTTGAAATCTTTTCATCAGTATCTGGCAGTGGAATCTGGATATCAGCAAAAATAGTTTTCAATGAATCCTTTTTATATTTATAGAGAAGTTCCAGTGCATTATTGTCTGAATATTTAACCATCTCTTCGAGGAGTTCACGTACAGTATATGTGTTGCCAGCTGTAATTTTCCCGGTACCCATTGTTTGAGCTGTATTAAAATTTTTCCCTTCATACATAATTTGTTGCTCAAATAATCCTGGGGTAGTCTCTTTTAATTTATAGTATGAGATTAACATGGGCAATTTTAGCAAACTCGCAGGAATAAAATTTGTAGATGAGTTTACTCCAAACCATCCAGAATTAGTAAGGTTTAAAAAATACATTCCTACCTCAATATCTGGATTGTTATTTATTTCATCGACGACTGCAGATTTCAACCTCCGCTCTTCTGGGAACCATTTTAGGGTATCATCTTCTGATGAGTAATTAGAACTTAATAAAGGTTTTATGAATTTATATTTTGTATTTTCTTGTCGTATGTCTTTATAGAAGTTAGTTCCTTCTGTATGTAAGTTTATGAGCGTAACATATACAAGAATCGATCCAAAAATGAAACCGTACACAAAAAGCGCGACAGGAGACTTTAAAATTTTTAGGAAGGTTTTATTCATTGATAGTATGAAACTTCACTGCACAATTTGAAAAAATAGATTCTACACAAGCTACTGATAAAGAACCGCTTGTGATATATATCGACCTGCTTACAGCTGCCTCGGTTTTATATATATGTAAAGGTAACAAAAAAACTACAACAAGTGTTGCAAAAATTCGTATTGAATTTCTAAATGTTTTTTTCACAGACTGATACTCTTCTTGATACAGAACGGTTACTGTAAGAGAAGTGAGGGTTGATAGAGGAACACTATAAGTATACCCTATTCATTAATAGTATGTACAGTAAGCTATGTTGATAAACCAGGAGTCTCAATGATAGAAACTACCGGCTTCCCTGTCATATAGATCGATACTATTTATTAATAGCGTACGCTCGTTGAGATATCTCTTTCATAAGACTAGTAGCCCATGCCCGGGTCTCAGGGCTTGAATCCTTTCCCTTAATGATCACAGATATCATGTACGGTTTTCCAGGTACATAGACAATACCCGAATCTGCGAAAATGTTGTAATCTTTATTCTCGCCATATTTATGCGCAAACACAACACCTTCTGGAATTCCTTGCGAAAGGTAGTCATGGAAAGTGGAATCTGCCATGTACTCAAGTATCTTTTGAGAATTTTCTGGCTTTAAAAAATTCGAAGTATAAAGTACGCGAAGAATACGTGTATATTCTTTTGCAGATATGAAACCATTTTCATTATACAAATCTTGCAATCCAGTCGTATTTTGAAAGTCAGCGTAATCAGAGAAATCAAGATATCGTTTAAAAATATTTTGCGCAGTGTTGTCGGAATTTATAAGTAACTCTTTTAACAAATTTTCTACTGTTATAGACTTACCCTCAATTGTTTGATAAAGATTTCCTGACCCTGAAGAAAGATCTTCAGGAATAACTTTCAACTCTTGATCAAAAGAAAGATCACCTTTTTCAACTTTATGCACAATAAGTATCGCCTGGGCAAGTTTTGAAAGTGATGCAGGAAATAATCTTAAATCTTTATTAACAGAAATATTTGAACCAGAATTTATGTTTTCGTAATAAATAGTAATGGAGTCAGGATATCTCCTCCCTAAATCTGCTAGATAATTTCTAAGACTTTCTATATTCGTAATATAGTTTTCTGCGGGAATAAATTTACGAAGCGGATCAAGAAGTGGGAAATTAAATTCAGAAACATTATTCATACGAAGAAATAGCCGAGTTATAAGAATACTAAGGGGTATACAAATAACAAGTACATATATTACCCACTTCTGTTTTTTAACTTTTTTACTTAATTTTTCAACTTCTTTATTCATAGGAATAATACTATGCTTTATAAATTAAAATAGGCTTAAACTTTTTTCCTTTATATTGCAGTAGGAGTATCTCCAGAGGAAGTTCCGCCATTATCTAAAGGTGGCGTGGTGTTTTCAGGAGGAGTTTGGGTCTCTTCGGTACCAATTCCACTATTTTGTTCTTCGTTTCCATCTTGAGTTCCTTCATCTCCTGAAGGAGTTGTGTTGTTTTCTGCCGGAGGTGGTGTTGGCTCAATGGTCAAACCTTCAAATACACTTGTGAAAATAGCCGGGTCTTTTACTGAGAGAGCATTCCATGAGAACCGTATATCGCGAATTGCTGGCTTATTAAGGAGTATTGTAAATCCAGTCTGATCTTTGCCTACGATAATGAATCGAATATCATCTGCAAATAACGCCTGTGCCTTGGTATCATCGATCTCATCTTCTGCTTCAAATGTAACTGAAGTATTTACAACTGGAGTTGCGATATACGGCTGTGCAAATACAATCTTTGCTCGTCGATCCCCTTCTTTAATGAGCGCATATCCAGCAGTATCTTTATTATAAAGTGGTGGAAGCGTGAACTCTGTTTGTCCTCCAAAAATAACTCCTCCTGCAAATGAGGTAGTGTTAGAGAAGAATGAAAGTCCGTCAAACTGAGTTTTGCCAGTAAAAGTTCCATCGCCACTTACATTTAACCCTACAGTAGCGATACCAGTTGGAACACCAGACTCATCTCGTACAAGGAATGATTCTACAAGTTTCATGCGAGTATCGAGATCATCACCACGAACCACAAGACCGGTGACAGTACTTTGTAATCTACCCATATCATCTTTCAATTTAGTTATATCAGCTTGTGCAATTGTGAGTACTGTTGAGAGTGTATTGATAACTTCTGTAGTAAGAGTAAATGCAGCCTGGCCTTCGGAAAGCTGGTTTATCTGATCAGTAATATTTTGTATTCCAGAAAGATTAGTAACTTCTATATCGTGTGCTGTAACCTTGCCAGTAAATGTCGCATTCCCAAGCGAGTCAAACGTAATAACTGGATTTGCAGCTTTAGTTGTTCCAGAGTTTATTATTAATTTTCCGTCAGGGCCAAGAAGAAGTCCTACAGTGTCTCCAGTTGCTGCACTAATTGTATTTACTTTAACAGTATCAGCAACAAGTTTCGACGTGATTATTTCTACTCCAACAGCAATTCGATCAAGCATGAGTTCAGATCCCTCGCTCGCATACTGTTGATTATTCATAAATGTTTCGAGAACCTGTTTCGCAAAATCAGTTGCAACTGGATCAATACCAGCAAACTCACTCACTCCTTTACCATTGTAGAATCCCTGTTCTACGTAGACCATAACTGTAGGAGCACCTGAATCGGGAGTCCATGTATCAAGTGCTTTACCGATAACTTGTCCGGATTTTTTAGCTTTTGTTGCCTTCCCTGGTTCTGATGAAGAAGTAGTAAGATAGTCTCCTGGTAAAATAGCTTCTGAGTCATGTGCTACTTTCACTGGGACACGACCGTTGAGAGCAATCGGCATAGGATTGTCGATTTCTTTTATATTATGACCAGCTGAGGTAAAGTCACCATGGTTATCTGAAACGATACCTACGATATTACTTTGATATGCTTTGTTAGATTTTACTAACTTTGTAATTTTACCTTTCACTTTTGTCCAATCAATATTACCATCAGTAACATCGTAGGTGGTTACCATCTCAGTTCCCACTGCAACGATATCTCCATATTCTGTCCCAGCTTCGACTGGATACATCTCAGCGTAATCGGCAGCTGGAGCAGCGTTACAATCTCGGATTTCATACGCCGTACCAGCGGTAGGAGCAGTAGCATTCGCTAAACTAGAACAGAGGGCATTTGTACTTGCAGTACCAGAAAGACCCATACTGACCACTCCTGCATTTGTTATTTTGAATTTTGTAACACTCGCATTTTTGAGATTCATAAAGTCACCTGAAAAAGTTCCTGAACCTACAGCCATATCCATGATAAGACCAGTTCCAGTGAATGTCGACGTGTCATGATAGATATTGACCATTGAAGGAGCTGAAGTCATCGAACCTGTATAGAATCGAGCAACATCTCCCTGAGTAGTCCCTGTATTTTCTGCATAGAGACCAGCTGGTAACGCTACTCCACCTGCAAGACCTGAAGTAATTGCTTGTACACCAAATGTTGCTCCTGTTGATCGCAAGCCGGTGTTCGTACCTGCAGTATTGCTGCCAGCATTTGAAACAATTTCAATGCCACGAACAAGATTTGCAAGAGAGGTGTTATCAACTGTTCTGAGTACTTCGCCTACCATCGTATTTGCATTTGTTGTCGGCGCGTTGTTGAACACAAAACGATTGCCGACTTGGACATAACTCGCAGCGCCTCCGTTATTAAATGTATAGTCGCCGTGAATTCCAGCGATAGCTGTTGTAGAACCGTTTGAAGCCATAGTGCTCACAATGTTTAATTTGGCTAATGTTCCGGAAGTAAGCGTCGTTCCTCCGAGGAGTGTCTGGCCCGCATCAACATTTAACGCAAGATTTGTCGTACCGCCGGAAGCCGTAGTGTACAATCCGACATTGGTTGTCGCTGCACCGGTATTTGAGAAATATCCAGCGTAGTCGGTACCCGTAGTTGCACCAGTCTGAGAAATATTGAGTACCTTGTTTGATGCAGTTGTAGATGCATTCGAAACTCCGAGGGTCGTACCGTCGTATGTGAAGTTTGAGTTTTCAGCAAGCTTGTTTGATCCATCTTCAAAGAGAACTCGATTTGCACCACCACTTGCAATAGCTGTCGTACCGACAGTGAGGCCACCTCCGCCACAAGCAGCAATACTGAGTGTTCCTGAACCGTTTGACTGGATACAACCAGAAGAGTCAGCAGTTGGAAGTGTCCATGTGTATGACGTAGGTGCAGATGGTGAGACGAGGCCAACATATCCTGATGTTGCGCCGCTCAAGCGGATCGTACCTTTTACATCGAGTGCGGAACCTGGAGTTGTCGTTCCGATCCCCACATTTCCCTGATCAAATACAGCCGCGTAGTTGTTCGTTGCGCCAGACGCAGTTACATAAATACCATAATTTATATCTGCCGTACCGGATGCAAGGAAGTGTCCGCCATAATGAGAAGTGGCTCCTGTAGTGGTCAGATTACCAGTTGCAGAAGTTTGAATTCCGTAAGAAATCATTTGTAGATTAGCATTTCCTGCTGAAGATACTGTGTTCAAGAACCGGCCACCAAATGTGGTAATGTCAGCAGTAGAGACTGATGTCAGCGTTGGAGTAAAACCAACAGAACCTTGTGTTCCAGCAACCAAAAGTGATACTTCACCGCCAGTATCGTTGATAACTGGAGTACCTGTGATAGTAGAATTATTACCAATAACAGATGCAAGGTCTGTCGCATCATAGGTCGCGCTTGAAAGCGAGATTGTATTCGTAGAGCCATATATAAATGGTCTATGAGCATTCGAAGTAAAGCTCGGGGTCAGAGTGATATCCATACCTGAGATATTACGATTCGCAGCAATTGCACCTAAGGTAGGTGTACCCGTAAATGAAATCCCTGTACTAGTTTCATCCGCATTATTTGCTTGAGTAATATCTATAATACGACTGTTGTCATTACCTGTCGTGCCTGCAAGCGCGAAGAGGTAGTCAGAAACAGGTGCTTGCTGAGAACCTATCTGACCTGTCGAGTTGATCTGGAAGAGGTCGCCGTTACCGACGGTAAAGAGTGACGCTGGAGTAGTGTCTCCTACTCCCACATTTCCACCATCAAATATACCAGCGTAGTTATTGTCTGCTCCTGATGCATAGAAATATCCAGCTGTAGTAGTAGATGTTCCCGCTGTATCGCCAAGCGCTTCAAAATATCCACCATATGTATTGACTGTTCCCACATTGGTTCTTCCAGTGTTTGATACTGAATTATATGAACCAAATAGATTGTATGTTCCAGTTGCTGTGTCTGCTCCGCTTTTTGTCATCGCATTGTATATACCGTATGCGTTTTGCCCAACACCTGCTCCAGTTACAACTGCGGCAGAGGTCCAAAAGTTCTGCGTACCATATGAAGCAAAGAGAGAACCAGTTGCCGTCTGAGTAGTGGAGAATCGAATACCAGGGATAAAGTCACTGCTTGCAGTCGCGTTTACACCGAGTACTCCGTTACTGGAACTTGCGGTCGTATTAGTAAAATCAAACCGGTTGCTTCCTGATCCAGTGAAAGAAGTACTCCCAACCACACTGAGGACATTGGTACTGAGGGCTGTCGTTCCGATTCCTACACTACCCGCCTTATCAATGACAAACGGCGTACTGTCTGTGTAGGTGCCATCATCGTTGACGCGAAGTGCGTACGCATTTGTTCCTGTCTGTGCGGTCGTGATGTTGAGTGCTGTGCCTTCGCCTCCAGCTGCACCGAGGAGTCCTACCTTGAGCGCGCTGCCATCTACATCTACATCAGCATTGTTGTACTCGATCTTGGCGAGCTCCCCTGTCCATGAACTCGCTGGAGCACCAGTCGCCTGGAGATTAAGAAGTCCGCCTGAAGTAAGTGCGGTTGAGGTGGTAGTTAGATCAATAAGTCCTCCAGTAGTGAGTGATGATGATGCAAGAGAGAGAACTTTTCCGCTTGTAAGAGAGTTGGAAGTGATTGTCCAAAATGTTTCCGTATCAGAATTCATTGTCCAGTTATTAAGTTCAGCATCGTCAAACGTGAGCGTCTGTGTTCCAGTCGGATTGGTGATACCGTTCCAGGTGGATGAGCCTCCACCACACGCCGCTGCTGAGAGTACTCCCGTATTGCTTGTCTGTACACATTGAATACCTCCACCGCCAAGACCTGAGAATGTAATAGTTCCACTTGAAGTGATACCAGCCGCCGCAGCAATTGCACCAGAAGAGTTAACCTGAAACTGTGCAGAAGAACCGACGTTGAAAAGAGAGGTTGTGGTATTTGATCCGATACTGAAGTTTCCTCCTGCAGATAGGACCATCCGTTGAGTTCCATTAGTACCGAACATAATAGGAGTATTTAAACCAGAATAAATCAATGCATTGTCCCCATTAAAGACAAGTTGCGCTAGATTTGCTTTTGAGTACCCCATCTGTGTCCCGGTGGCAGTAACACCTGTATACATAAGATATGTGGATTGAGCGTTTGTATCATAATCAGATCCCTCAAGCTCAATAATACTACTGTCTGTTGCTGCCCCGGGCCAGCCTCGTGCGTCGATATTTGCACCATTGTTACCACCATTGATATAAAGTCTACTATTAGTATTTGGATTCGTTGTTGAACCAATCATTACATTCCCTAAATCATCAACATTTAATCCCGTATAGTTGAGTGTATATGACTGACTTGAAACGGTCCCAGATACTGTAACTTCAATATGAGTACTATCAGTATAAGAATCTACAATGCGCTTTGTTCCGTCTGCAAACACTAATACAGTTCCTGGTTGTACTGTACTACTCCACGTTGCTCCAGTTAAAGTCACGGTAGTGCCTGATTGAGACACTGAACCAGTGCTATATTGGACAGGTGCTACTTGAAATATATTAAATGGTCGGATCAAGCCCACGCCGACTCTTCCTGATGGAAAGACTGCGGCATAATTATTTGTATTTGATCCACTTGCTGTCGCATATAGTGCGATATTGGTACTTGAAACACCTCCGGTCGCAGACAAGTATGTACCGTAATTATTCGCACTCGTACCAAGGTGTGCATTTGAAACATACAAGCCATACGATGTTTTTGACGAACTGGCATTTGTACCAGAGAGTGAAATGTTCAATCCTTTCTGGTTATTGTCAGTTGCTGTTCCATTTGATGTAAGTGAAAGAAGTGAACCACTCGTAAGTCCATCTCCATTAATCAATCCAAGCGTACCCGTCGTTGCTGAGTTTGCAGTGAGATTGAATATTCCTGTACCTGTATATGCACCAGTGTTTGTGATTGCAAGGTCTGCACCAGATGTTGTTGAATTTGAAATTGTCTTTTGACCAGCAAATGTCTGAGTACCAGTCGTAACCACTCCACCAAACGATGCTGATGCGGGTTCAAGGTTAAGAGTTGAACCAGTTAATGTTGCACCATTTGCATTTGGTGATGATCCGATTGCTGCAAGGGTTGTTATGGCTCCGGTTGTACAAGACCCCCATGTAGGAACCCCAGAACTTACTTGAGTTAAACATTGGGTTGTTCCAGTACTATTTATTCCACTTTGAGTGAGTACTCCAGAACTTGTTGCATAAATAACACCATTTGCAGCGCTGAATGGGGTGACGGTAACAGTACCCGCATTTACAACAAGTGCTCTGTTTGGATTTGAGCCTGTACCGCCAGAAGCATTCAAGTAGAGAGCAATATTATTATAAGAATGGGTATTTGAAATTTGAGCTCCGTATGTAGTAGGACTGCCACTATCGGATCCTGTAGTTAAAATATTTAATGCTGTATGTGACGTGAATACTCCATTGTTTGAAAATTGTAGGTCTAGCATTTTTCCTGCATTTTGACTATTTGAAGTTATTAACGCCAGAGTTCCACTTGTTGCTGAGTTTGCAGTGAGATTGAATATTCCTGTACCTGTATATGCACCAGTGTTTGTGATTGCAAGGTCTGCACCAGATGTTGTTGAATTTGAAATTGTCTTTTGACCAGCAAATGTCTGAGTACCAGTCGTAACCACTCCACCAAACGATGCTGATGCGGGTTCAAGGTTAAGAACTGAGCCAGTGATAGTCGCGCCGTTAGCATTTGGAGATGAGCCAATCGCAGAGAGAGAGGTAATAGCACCGGTTGTACATGTACCCCATGATGGTGCAGTTGCGACACCACCGGAAATCAAACAGCTTCCAGTAGCAACATCAGCAAGCGTAGTAAGTGTCGTTGTTCCCGATGCATAAATTAAATCTCCGATAGTGTAGGTTCCAATTCCAGTTCCTCCTTGACTAGGAGTTACCAGTGCGTTTGTAGTGAGTACGGTGGTAGTCGCTGCTGGGAATGTGTAAGTGTAGTTCGTAACTGTTTGTCCATTTGTAAATGTAAATACTCCATCACCAACTTCACTCCATGGGTGACCAGGGTTCGGAGTTGCAGCACCGACGAGATGCACAACAGAAAATACTACCATCAAAAAAAGTATGGTATATGAAACGTAATGTAAAGAAAACCGAGGCTTAAGCTTGGTGAGAATTTTCTGTATTAATTTGAAAAACTTTGGATTATTGTCTTTGTTCATAAGACACATCTATATTGTATCATCAGAAAAACTTAAAAAATAGATAAAAAACCATATAAAATATGGTTTTTTGATCAAAAATGTGGATAACTTGTGAAGAACGTGCGCTTAACGTACCTCGAAGCCCATTTTTTCGATTTTTAGGGTAATTTTTGACATGATTGTATTTATTTCTTCATCAGTGAGCGTACGATCAAATGATTGGAAAATGAGTCGAAATGCATAAGAAACTTTTTCATTTTTTGTAAACGTATCGACAAGTTGCGGCTCACCTTCTAGAAGTTCTGTGCCAAATTCTTTGTAAATATCAGAAAGTATCTTCGCATCTGTCCCCTCTGGCACCCAAACCGCAATGTCACGTACGATGAATGGATACACACTCCACATTTTAAAGTGTGTAAGAGATGCAAAATCATTAGACAAAATTCTCTGGTCTGGTGAACCAACCCGAGGACCAGAAATTTTGTCTAATGATGAAGCATTAAATTCTTCTAATTTTATTTCTTTAATTTCACTCTTCTCATTCCATCCTACATGAATTTCTTCCACATTATTTTTAAATACTGTTCCAATTTCAAAAATCCGAACTTCACTCGTCGCGAGAAGCGGAGCGTTTAATTTATTGAGTTCGTATGACTTCTTGAGTCCATCGGAAAGATTTGTTCTCAAGAATTTTTTATCACTTGCACTCGCGAGAACTTCTATGTCACCTGCACTTCTAAATGCATACGTCATGACTTCTCTGTACCCTTTCTCTATCAGAGTATTTCGAACATGAGAAATTTTTTCATACTGTTCATTTTTTTGTGGAGTGAAATTTATTTTCGGAAGTTCGGGTTTCACTTTATCATATCCATACACACGGCCGATTTCCTCGATCATGTCATGTGCTCCAGTGAGATCAAGGCGCATTGATGACACCATGATCATGTACTCATCTTCTTTTTTCATGTATGTATACCCATAGCGATTGAGAATATTTTCTATCTCGCTTTCTGGAATTTGAATTCCCAAATATTTCTCTACCTGTGCACTCGTGAATGAGATAATTCTTTCTTTCTGCGGATGCGGATATATATCTACAATCTCTTCGAATGTAGCTTCGGGGAATAACTCAACGAGAAGTGCGGAGAGTGCAAACATTCCAAAGTCGCAGAGTGTTGGCGATAAATCATTCTCGAATCGTTTTGCAGAATCAGAAAGGAGTCCAAGCCGCCGTGCAGTTTTACGAACCGAAACAGGATCAAAGTTTGCAACTTCGATCACGATGTCTGTAGTTCCCTCCTGTATTCCCGAATCAAGACCACCCTTTACCCCTCCAAGTGCAAGATTTTTCTCCCCATCTGTGATGACAAGATCAGTATCAAGCAGTTTTGCTACGATACCCTCCCTGCCTACAACAGGAAGTTCCATTCCAGATTTTGCGTTGGTAATTATGATCTTTTCGCTTGTGAGTTTAGCCAAATCAAATGCATGCGTCGGTTGACCGCAGTCATACATGACAATGTTTGTCGCATCGACGATGTTGTTGATGCTTCTTTGGCCTATTGATTCCAAATGCTTCACCACCCACTCGGATGACGGACCAACTTTTACATTGCGGATAATGCGAGCAGAGTACCTTCGACAACTATCAGAATTTATTTCTACTTTCAAATTTGTAGGGCTTGGTGTTGGAGTCTTGTACATCGGCGTAGGATCTTTGAAAGAAATCGAGAGCAGCCCCGCAAGCTCTTTCGCAACTCCTTGATGTGAAAGTAAATCATGCGCACGATTCGGAAGAATTCCCAGATCAAAAATCCAATCAGAAATCTCGTTCGAGGCAGGGTCTGCAGCAGACCCGTCGGCTCGAATCGGGACTACTGACTCAACTTCACATACGTGATATGTAAAAAGATCTGCAAGCGTTTCCGCTTCAGGCAGTTCCGGTAGATATGCTTTTAGCCAGTTGTAAGAAATTTTCATACTGTATTCTTATTTAAAATTGATTGAGGCGCAAATCTCCCTGATAAAAAAGTCTAACATCAGGAACATTCCAGCGAATCATCGCGATACGGTCGAGGCCACCGCCAAATGCGAAGCCTTGCACTTTTTCTGGATCGAGCCCTGCGTTTTTCAATACTTGCGGATGGATCATTCCCCCACCCATCATCTCGAGCCACTTGCCATTAAACTTTGCATGTACTTCTACGGATGGTTCGGTAAATGGGAAGAAGCTTGGACGAAATTCAATTTCAATATCAGGACCCAACGCTTTTTTATAGAACTCGATCAGCACCGCTTTCATATTTGAGAGATTTACATTCTCACCAATCATGCATCCATCAATCTGGAAGAACTGCATTTCGTGCGTGATGTCAGTCGCTTCATTTCGAAACACTTTACCGATAGAGATCGATGCAATTTCTTTTATGTTTTCTTTTGCAGCTATCTCGAGAATGCGAGCACTTACATTCGTTGCATGCGTGCGCAATACGAAGTCAGAAGTCCCAGATGAAACGGTCTGGCCTCGCTCCTTCCCAGAATTTTGTGCGAGGAGATCCGAGGACCTTTCATCTGGGACTTCTGACGAAGTTGATTTAATATAAAAAGTATCTTGCATGTCACGAGCGGGGTGATCTTTGGGCACGTTAAGCGCATCGAAGTTATACCAGAGTGTTTCAAGTTCAGGACCTCGTGATACCTCAAAACCAAGTCTTGTGAAGACCTCGTACGCCTCACGTTCAAGTATTGTTAGCGGATGTAAGCTGCCTTTCTGCATATATAAAATATAGCATTTTATGGCTTTTTTTCAAACGAAAGCTATTTTCCGTAGACTTCGAGAGCCCATTTACAATATGGACATTCTGTTTCCGTGCCATACGGTTTAAACAAACATTTTCGATCAAGCCACTTGCCACTTGTCGCAAGACTGTCATAGTCAGCAATGTCTTTTTTAAGAAGATCAATTTCTTCTGTCGTTATACGAGTCCGATAGACAGAATTTTTCTCATCAGAATCTTCTTCGACATAGAGCAACTTTGATTCTTCAACATCTTTTTTCTCTGTACCTTTTATTAAGTACGCATACATCGTGAGCTGGCGCAAATGAGGAGAAAGTCTACCTTCTTCGTCGCGCTTTTCAATAACTGAGCGCGTCTTTGAACTACCTGTCTTGAAATCCGTCACACTGATAGAACCATCAGGCGTGCGCTCGGTCAGATCGATCTTGCCATAGAGATGCAAGTGAGGGAAATTTGGGTCCTTATATGAGATCGATCTTTCTGTAGTATGATCTTTTGCTATCGTTGGTAGAAATCTCTCAGCCCACGCGAGGACAACACGAACCCCATCTATGCTTAAGCGTTTGAGTGCTGTTTCTTCTCGAATCCCTTCTTTTTCTAGAAATTCAATGAGTGCTTCGTTGATTTTATTTTTCTGTGGAGCAAGTTCGCCCTTCAAAATCTTTTCAAGTGCTCTATGGACTGCGCTTCCAAAGAGCTGGTGCTCAGTTTTTTCTTCTGGAAGGTCAAGTACGTTTCTGAAATACCATTTCCATGGGCATTCAAAAAAATTATTGAGAAGTGTAACAGAAACTTTACGCTCTTCGTAACTATCTGTAACTGACTCTATTAATTGATCTCGATCGCTTGAAGATGAAAGCGGGGTATCCATCGCCACATATACTTTTGGATCATCACCTACGAGTAGAGATTCCGTTTCCTCGGCTGATTTCTTTATAAAATGGGATTCGGGAAGATCAGCGAGCAAATACGCAAGTTCAAGCTCGCCTTCTTTTGTATTTGAACGAGCATAGGATATAGTGCATTCTTCTTTTGCGCGTGTAATAGCTACATATACTTCGCGAGTAGCTACTGATCTGTCGCGCTCTTCGATCAAATGCGATACAGATTCAGGAACAGCAAATCCTAAGCGTTTTGCTGACATCAATACTGATTCATTCAAATGCGCGACCCATACAGTTTCGAATTCAAGTCCTTTTGAACCATGAAGCGTTAGGACGCTTACCCCCTGCCCGCCGAGAAGTGTAGCAACCGTGATAGTTTGCCCGTATGTTTCAAGCCGATCGAGATAACGTACAAATGAGGCCAAGTCTTCAGATGGCGTATGCTCAACTCGAGCGCTTGCAAGGTGAAGCATCGTACGCAGGATCTCGATCCGGCGAGTCAAACTCTCATGATCAGTCGCACTATCGATCAGATACTCATTCCCAATCTTCTGGATAAGAGGTACTAGGCCAATCGAAGTTGATTGATTGATCCAGTGAATTAGCTTTTTACCCCAGAGATTGATCGAACTTTCGCCAGAAAATAGATTGCCTGATTCTCCGTATGAAGCAAGCATATCGACGGAAAGATCTCGAGCTTTTACTGATTTCAAAAAAGTATGCGCATCGAGTGCAGCTATTTCAGAAAGCGGAGAAAAGATTGATCGCGAAAGAGCAACGGCGTCAGATGGATCAGCAACAATCCGAAAGATATCTCTCAGGCTTTCCGTTTCGCGAAGCGAAAAAAGTGAAACATTTCCCTCACTCCGGATCGGCAATCCCATCGAGCGGAGCGTTGTAACAGCGGAACGAATATGCCTGTTGCGAGGAACAAGAAGTACACATTCTTCCGGGGGTACACCATCATTTATTTTCTTCTTGAAGTAGATTCCTGCAGCGATTATCTCATCGCGCTCATATGAGTATTCGGCAAGTGTAACTTTTTCTCCTTCCTTTTGGCTTCTGAGATTTTCTCCTGTAAGAGAGCTTTGAAGAAGTGTATCAGCAAGAGAAAGAATCGGACCAGTTGAGCGATAGTTCTCAACAAGCGAAATTAACTTCGAACGGCCGAATGCAGTTTTAAATTCCTCAAAATAGTGGACTGATGCACCTCCAAAACCATATATCAGCTGACGGTCATCCCCAACTGCAAAAATATTTGGTTGTTCGGTGTTTTGCCAGACTGCTTTCAAGAATGCATTCTGAATTCCCGAAGAATCCTGATGTTCGTCAA
The DNA here is from genome assembly GCA_965656375.1 of Minisyncoccia bacterium. GTDB lineage: Bacteria > Patescibacteriota > Minisyncoccia > Phycocordibacterales > UBA9973 > UBA8515. The sequence continues at coordinate 813,042 of CBFHKH010000001.1, read as the reverse complement.
CTAAAACATAGAGATAGTTCTCGCGAATATCAGATCGAACATCTTCGAACTCTTCGACAAGTCGAACAGCATACTCAAGGACATCATCATAATCCATGAGTGATCGCTCATGTTTTATTTCTTCATATTTTTTATAAAAAGAGATTGCTTCTCGAGTACGCTCCAGACTATCGATCTTTTTCTGGACTTCTTTTTTGATCTGACCTTTTGTCTCACCGCGACTCGAAATACTTTCTGGACTTTCAGTGAGCGTTTTTATATCTTTATCTATCTCCGAAAGAAATTTCTCTGGGGTAATGCGCTCACGCTTTAGAAGCGATACAAGTGAAGTAAGATCGGAAAAATACCGAGACACATCGCCTCGCGGTCGTAGATACTGCCACTCTCCATTCTCGAGCAATTCATCAAAAAGTGCTACGGAATGCTCAGTATCGAGGAGTGTCGGAACACTAGCGAAGTCGAGTAATTCATAGTGCTTCTCAACAAGCGAAATAGCAAAGCTATGGAATGTAGAGATAGATACTTCGCGTGCTCGTGAACCAATATATCGGGCTAATCGATCGCGCATTGCCCGTACACCTGCGCGAGTAAAGGTAAGGCAAAGAATCCCATTTGCCGGGGTATCAGTTTTTTCTAGTAGCGTAGCGATGCGAAGCGCAAGCACCTGAGTTTTACCTGTTCCAGGACCAGCCACTACCATCACCGGACCATCAATAGTATCGACTGCTTCTTTTTGGGCACTATTGAGCGATTTGTATGCCTCATCAAAAAGAGTAGTCTTCATAGGCTATATTATACCTAAACTACAGCAAAAATGGAAAATAGGCTATAATCTATGGATGCAAATATTATATGAGTATCTTCGCAAGTATTGGAAACTGTGTGTCCTTGTAATCATTCTTGCAATTATAAACCAGGTGTTCGCTCTCTTTGAGCCGATGATCTTTCAGCGTATTATCGACAATTATGCGCTCCGGTTCCACGAACTGACCCGTGCAGAATTTTTCCGCGGGACCCTTCTTCTTCTCGGAGCATTTGTCGGTACTGCACTCATTTCCCGAATCGCTAAAAATTTCCAGGATTACTATTTGAATACGGTAAGCCAGCGAAGTGGTGCAGATATGTACCGTGAAGGTGTTCGACACTCGCTCGATCTCCCCTACGAAGTATTCGAAGATGAGCGAAGCGGAGAAACGCTTGGCAAGCTCCAAAAAGCACGCCAAGATGCAGAGAAACTGATCAGCGATACGATTAATGTTGTCCTGATCTCCTCAATCATTTTTATCTTCGTCATGGTGTATGCCGCTCGAGTCTACTGGGTCATCCCGCTTATTTTCGGTTCTATGGTTGCCATCATTGCGGGCATCACTTTGGCATTCTCAAAAAAGATAAAGAATATTCAGAAAATTATCGTAGCCGAAACAACTGCGCTTGCCGGAGCAACAACTGAGTCCCTACGCAATATCGAACTTGTAAAAAGTCTCGGCCTCACTGCGCAGGAAGTTGGACGATTGAATTCAACAACAGAAAAAATCCTTCTTCTTGAGCTCAAGAAACTCCGCTATCTACGTACACTCGACTTTATCCAAGGTACAGTGACTAATGCAGTTCGTGCGGGACTCTATTTATTCCTTTTCTATCTTATTTTCACAGAACGTATTTCGTTTGGACAATACCTTTCTCTCAATATTTATTCTTTCTGGCTCTTCTTCCCTGTAAGCCAGATCGCAGCCTACATCGGTACGTACCGACAAGCCGAAGCTTCGATTGCAAACTACGCGACACTGATGAAAATGGCGCCTGAGCCAAAAGCAGATAACCCAACTGCGATTGGAGAAGTATCAGATCTCGAATTCAAAGATGTGACATTCTCTTACCAATCAAGCGCATCGACTCCTGCCCTTTCTGATATCTCATATAAAGTTTCCAAAGGAGAAACCATTGCATTCGTAGGTCCATCAGGCTCAGGAAAGACTTCACTTATGAAGCTTCTAGTTGGCCTCTATACACCAACATCAGGAACAATTCTCTATAACGGTGTCACATACGATAAAATAGACAAGGAAGAACTCCGTATGCAAATCGGGTTCGTTACTCAGGACACTCAGCTCTTTTCTGGAACAATCAGGGAAAATTTGCTTTTCGTAAATCCAAAAGCAACCGATGAAGAATGCTTAAATGCGCTCAAGAAAGCTCAGTGTCAGAATCTACTTGAACGCGGAGGTAAAGGTCTCGACACAGTTATCGGAGAAGGTGGGGTCAAAGTCTCCGGTGGAGAAAAACAGCGTCTCTCTATCGCACGTGCGTTACTTCGTGCACCAAAGCTCCTTATCTTCGACGAAGCAACCAGTGCTCTTGATACGCTTACTGAACAGGAAATCTCGAAAACAGTTCGCTCGATCGGTGAATCAAAAGAACACATTACTATTCTCATTGCTCACCGCCTCTCGACCATCATGCATGCTGATCGGATCTATGTTCTTGAAAAAGGTTCTGTAGTTGAGTCCGGCTCACATGAGAATCTCATTGCAGAAAAAGGTCTCTACGCCGCTATGTGGCGCGAGCAAATCGGAGCAAAATAGCTATATTATAGTACTGTATTTTATCTTGACAAATTGATATTCTTTGTGGTATAATATACCTAAGAGAGTTTTGGTTTGTCGGGTTTTATAAGTGTTCAAAAAATTGAACTTCTATACAACCCGATTTTTAAACCAAACATAATAAAAAATGAAAAAGTTATTTTCAATTGCGCTCTTTTCTACTTTACTTACATTAGTTGCCTGCAGTACTAAAAAAACAGTTACCATCCGATCTGAAAATGGTATAGAGTACACAGCAAAAGTGGCCCCAGTTATGGATGACTACATCAGTTTATCTGATACTGGCAGGACCATTGCGATAATGAAAGTAGAGGGATTCTTATCAGCTACTGGTAATGAATTTATCTACAATAGTAATCTGTGGCAGCCAAAAGATACTATCAGCCTCGGTGGAATGATAAGAAGAAATATCGTAGTAGGAGAAGTAATTGATGTAAGGTAAATAATACCTTGGGTATTCAAATGGATTTGCTATTATAGCAGATCCATTTTTTGATAAAATTCTTCTACTTTATTTACATCAGGACCTGAGGTGACAATCTCAGATTCTTTTTTAGTATCTGTTGGAAGGATGTGATTTTCTTCTATCAACTGTTTCACTCGACGAACAACCGCTGGTGCAGGGTCAACGATAGTCACCCCATCGCCAACAATTTTCCGAATGCGATTAATAAGAAATGCATAGTGGGTACAACCAAGGACAAGTTGATCAATATTCTTTTCGAGCATTGGTTCAAGATATGTACGGAGAAGTTCTTCTCCTTCATCAGTATCTGCTTTCCCTTCCTCCACAAGTTCTACCAATCCAAAGCCGATTACCGTATGAACCTCTACATCTGCTGCAAACTTTTCTATACTGTCTTCAAGTTTTTTCCCTTCTGCAGTTACTTTTGTGGCAAGCACTCCGATGTGGCCAGTTTTTGACTGCTCAGATGCGGGCTTGATCGCAGGCTCGATGCCGACAAATGGCACACTGTATTTTTCTCGTAACGTACTAATCGCAGCTGATGTCGCAGTATTGCACGCAATTACAATAAGTGCGCAATTTTTCGCAAGCAGAAAATCAGTAATATCACAGCTAAGCTTGATGATATCGGAAGGCTCTCGCATTCCATACGGCAAGTGCGCCTGATCTGCAAAGTATATGTAGTTATGGTCTGGGAGCTCTTTTTCGAGATACTTTAGTATCCACAAACCACCAAATCCTGAGTCAAATACACCAATATTCATATATTGGCTATCTTACCACAATAAGCCTTTTAGGAGATTTTGTAAGCGGAATACAGCCATACTTTGTAATCAAACACGTGTCCTCAATACGAATGCCGAGTTTATTCTTGATATAGATTCCAGGCTCGATTGTAATGATCATATTTTCTTTGAGTACTGGTTTTGTGAGTTTGTAATAGAGTTTCGGCTCTTCGTGTATCTTTGCCCCTACGCCATGACCAAGCATATGGATGAAATATTTCTTGTAGTGACCGAGAGATTTACGCACGATATCGTCAACATCCGCACAGTACATTCCAATACTCGCGATAGTAATCCCGAGCTCTTCGGATTTCAAGAGAAGTTCATAGAGTGCTTTTTCTTCCTTCGTCGGTATGCCAACGTAAATAGTTCGTGTCATATCTGACATATATTTTTCATATATCACCCCAAAATCTATAATCACAAATCCAGAAAGCTTGTGATCTGTCGACTGCGGATGGATTTCATTGCCTGCACGCTTCCCTCCGGTAACTATCGGTGGAAAGCTTGGCTTTAATTTTCTCTTTTTGATTTCTTGTAAGATAAAATCCCGTAGCTCAATCTCGGTCATCCTCTTCAGATTTTGCTTAAGAAGTGTTACGAAAATTGCATCCGTTATTTTGCATGCCTTCTTGATCTTTGCTGTTTCAACTTTCGTTTTTATTTGTGCCATATGATAAGTATACCCAAAATGACAAAATCCCCTAAAGGGGATTTTGTATAGAACTCATTAATTACATTGCTGCTTCCTCAGTAGGAGCTTCGCCTCCCATTGGAGCCTCTCCACCTTCGTGCATAGTGCATCCAGCTGCACATGCTTCACAGTTATCACATGTCTTTACTTCTTCTTCCATAAAATTTAAGTTGAATTAACTGATAAAACCAACCCATATCTAGTATACCATTAATCTACTCTTTTTTGTCTAGATCAAGAGAGCATGAATTGAGGCAGAAATGCTTGCCTGTTTTGGCCTCCATATCATCAAATATATGGCCCAAATGGGATTTGCACTTCGCACAGATTACTTCCGTACGATGCATTCCATAACTTGTATCTTCTCGATATTCTACGGAATCTGGTATTGCCTGATCAAAGCTTGGCCAGCCTTTAAGCCATTCATAACTTGTGTCATATTTTGCATCTGATGAAAAAAGAGGCGTATTACAGACCTTACAATTATATATACCTTTTGCTTTTTCGTCATGGTATTTTCCGCTGTAGGGTACTTCCGTACCCTTTTCCTGAGTGACATGATATTCCTCTGGTGTTAGTTTCTTTTTTAGTTCTTCTTTATCCATAGATTTATTATATGACTCTGCTTGAGATTTCAAGCAAGTCGAATATTTTATTATTTTTGTAAATACGCCAACCAGTAGTCACGCTTGTAAATCCGATCATTAAAAGTAGTATAGCTCGTTTTCTTCTCTAGTTTGAGAATTTTAAAAAACTGACTATAGAGTTTTATAAAATCTTCTCTGCTAAATACACGCTCAGTTAAACCAATCTCTTTAATGATATAGGTATCGTATTCTTTACCTGGACTGTCTTTCAGTAGGTTTTTCACATTCTTGTTCCCATCCTTGCAGAGTGCGCGAACAAACATATATCCTCCACCTTTGAGCAGGCGATTACACTCCGAGAGATACGTCGCCCTGCCTGTCTCATCCAGAGAATTCGAAGATGTAACATCAAGAATAATATCAATTGAACCAGATTCTACATTGTATGGCTGTCCAATATCGCCAAGTCTATAATCCACCTCTATACCTAAATCATATGCTCTAGATTTTGCTACATCAAGTGCGGTTTTTGAAATTTCAATTCCAATGACTGTATTCCCTTCCCGAGCTAAATAATTTGAATTGCGACCAGTACCACACCCAAGATCAAGAATTACTTTATTCTCCACAGTATATTTTTGATCCTTTTTCAAGAATTTTAAAAATCGCAAAGTATCAGCTTGGGGTCCATCTCGCTTGGTGACGAGCTTTGGATTTTTGTATTCACGCTCCCATGCATCGCCTTGATGTGACATATTATGCTTTTGTGATATCGCGAGGATAGAACAAGTTCACTGTCCAGTCGACAGCGATCTTGAGTCTCTTTGAACCAGAGAGGAATTTGAAAAAATAGACCGTTCGCCAAAGGAACCATGCAAATGCACCAGAGAAACGGAATCCGTAGATATCTGCAATTGCATTCCACTGCCCAAGCGACGCGAGCTGCCCCGATGAGTCATAGATGAATGGCAAGAGTGGTTTGCCTTCTACGAGACGCTTGATATTTTTGCCTGTATGAAGCCCTTGTCGCTCAGCGACTTGCGCGAGCATTGGAAGCGGCTTGCCATCATCTCCTGCGACACTTGCCATGTCACCAATAACAAAAACATTTGGACAATCTATCATCTGGAGAGATTGATTCACCATGATACGTCCTGCTTTATCTTGGGGGGTAGTATGCGTAAACATCGGAGCATGTGGCTTAACTCCCGCAGTCCAAATAATATGAGAAACGTCTAACGATGAATCATCATTAAAGACAATACTGCCTTGTTTGACTTCTTTTACAACACTATCGAGCATAACAGTCACTCCGCTATGACGCAGCGCAGCAAGCGCATTCTTGCGTAGCGAAGGGTGGAATGGAGAAAGAATCTCCGGTCCAGCATTGATAAGATAGAGCGATATATCAGCCGGGGTTATGATCCCATGATAATATTTCAAGAATGTAGTCATATACAGTTCTGCAATTTCAGCAACAAGTTCTACACCAGTAGGTCCCCCACCTACAACTGCAAACGAAAGAGCTTTCTTCCGTTCATCTATATCTGCTATTTCCGATGCTTTTTCGAATGTCTCGATAAGCGTCGTACGCAGGCGTATCGCATCACGGAGATCTTTGAGTACAAAGCTATGTTCTTCTGCTCCAGGCGCATTGAAAAAGTTTGTTGTCGCGCCGAGTGCGACAACAAGTATGTCGTATGGGAGTTCTCCAATACTTGTTCGCACTTTTTGTGCCTGACAATCAACAGATTCTACGTTGGCAATATGAAGCCTATCATTTGTCTTGTAGATAACCTGGCGGATTGATTCAACAACTTGGTGATGAGCAACACCACCCGTAGCAACTTCGTGGAGCATCGGCGTAAAGAGAAAGTAATTATTGCGATTGACGATCGTGATATCAATCTCGTGATGCTTGAAATATTTATAAAGCCCCTTGTACGTATAGAGGCCTCCAAATCCACCACCAAGTATGACTACTTTTTTCTTCTCTTTTGCCATATATATGAGTATTGTATGATACTTCCGGATTTATCACAAATAAAAAAGCCTGCAACAGTATCGCAGGCTTTTGATCAACTCCACACTAGAAGATGGGCTGTAAGAAGCATAAATCTCTTAATGTAGGCTCGGCAATGATATCTTTTGTTTTTAACTGAAACAGTATAGCAAGCGCTTTACTATCTGTTTGGTAAGTCAGGTTGGTTTTTGGCCAAAGGTTTATTCCTCATAATGTAAATTTGGAACAAACGTGCCCGTAAGGCTCGTGACGTATCAGTATATTATCGTTTGGATATCAGGTGCAATGTGCACAGAATTCCCTTTGCTTTCCTGGAATTAATCTATGCCTATATTACATAACCGTATACATAATGTCAATAGATGCGGAGAGGAGAGGATTCGAACCTCCGAAAGCTTTTACACTTTGCTGCCTTTCCAAGGCAGTGCACTAGACCGCTATGCGACCTCTCCATACCTACAATGCCCGCCTTGCGGCAGGCATTGTAGTATATGTGAATTATAATAATAAATCCACATGTGAAAGGAACATCTGTAGCTATACTACTAGAAATACGACTATTTACCAAACCGCTTTATTTCTCATCATCCATAATGCCCCACAGATGGAGCGACAAGTATGTACGCTCTCCCGCGTGAGCTTTTGCAAGTTGCACCATCTTTTCATGGCTTGGCATCGTTTTGAGTGCAAATGCTTTCATGAACCCTTTCCGAATTGCCAAGTCCCCTGTCGGTAGCACATCGGGACGATTGAGAGCAAAGATGAGAAACATGTGTGCCGTCCATACACCCACTCCTTTTACTCTTACTAAATGTTCTTCGATTTCAGTATCAGACATCTTTGAAAACTTTTTCGGATTGATCGTACCGTCAACAAACTTTAAGGATAAGTCGCGAAGATACGAAGCTTTTTGTGATGAGACTCCAGCACTTTTGAATTGAGCATCAGTAAGCGCGAGCACGTCTTCAGGGTTCGGGAATTTTTTAGCAGGCCACAGTGCAATAAATTTATTCAATATAGAAGTCGCAGCTTTACCAGAGAGCTGCTGGAAAATAATCGACCGTACGAGAGACTGGAATGGATTCTTGGTAGGTTCAAGCGTACGGAGCTTTTTCTTGTTGATCTTTATTTTTTGAACCATAGTAAAAATTACATTCCCCGAAGTATCTTGATACGCTCTTCGATCGGCGGATGAGTTGAGAAAAGATTTGAAAGCTTCTTCCCTGCTCCAAATGGATTTGATATATACAGATGCGCGATCGCGGTTGATTTCTTTATCATGGGTCGCTGATACATTCCGATTTTCTCAAGCGCTGATGCAAGTCCTTCTGGATAGCGAGTAAGTAGCGCTCCGGACGCATCGGCCAGATATTCTCGCTTGCGCGAGATCGCAAGCTGAATCAGTGACGCCATGATCGGCGCCAAGATCGAAAGGATGATACCAATGATAATAAATACCCCACTTCCCTTGTTGTCGTCGCTATTATGCGAGCCAGAGAATGACATTCGCATGAGCATATCAGAAACAATCGCAATAAATCCAACAATAACAACAGCAACAGTAGAGACAAGCATATCGCGATTTCCGATATGGGAAAGTTCATGTGCGATGACACCTTCGAGTTCGGTCTTGTTCATGACATCAAGAAGTCCAGTCGATACAGCTACGACTGCGTGATTCTTGTCACGGCCAGTAGCAAACGCATTTGGAGCAGAGTCGTTGATAACATAGATCTTTGGCAATGGAAGACCAGCAGTAATGCAAAGATTCTCGACAGTAGTATAGAGATCAAAATACTGCGCACGGGTTGCCGGGTGCGCACCAGCAATTGAGAGCGCGATTTTGTCTGAGCGCCAGTATCCTACAATATTCATGATGATTGAAAACGCGACGAATATATATAAAATATTTGGGTTACCGTAGAGCTGTGAGATATAGAATCCGAGCGCTATAACAATAACAAGAAAACTCGACATGAGTATCCATGTTTTTGTGACATTTTTTGTTGCTTGCGTGTATAGTGTAGCCATATCTTTATAGATACAGTATATCAAAAAAACCAAATATTGACAAAGATGCCCACATGTTTTTTAATTTATTTACACGCTTCAGACGTATATTTTTCTGAATATGATTTATTCCATTCAAAAAGTTTCGTTGATGAATTCCATATATAGGCATTTACTCCAGATTCATTGCAAATAAAATAATCTCCATCTGGATCGTACGATCTTGAAACTGTGTAGAACCCATGTTCCTCTGGAAGTAATTGGTATCCTTCGTTTATCATAGCTCTTCCAACGCTCAGGAGAGTAACGGGGCCGACAGTGCCATACTGATCTTTTTGCTGGAGCAAAGTTATAGTGCCGCTTTCATTAGTTTTTGAAAGAATAATAGAGAGTCCATTATTGCCACCATCACCAGTAAAGACTCCCTCAGGGATACCATCTCCGGTCAGATCGGCGACTGCGGAAAGCTCGATCGGAACTTCAGGATAAAATTGTAGGTCAGGTATTTTTGATGCAATCTTGAAAACATCGGAGGAAGAAAGTGATTTCCAATCAAAAATTGTACTCTGAACACCTATCTCTTCGGGCACAATAGTAACTTCATCTTTCGGTTTGAACTTAATAGCAACGAGAATGATAATTACTATGAGTAGGACAGCTATTATGATGTTATATTTTTTATTCATTTTATTACAATTGGAATTAATACTGATCGTATCGGTAGACCACTCTCTCCTCCTGAAGGATCATCTTGAGTAATTTTTATATATCCTTTTCCTTTAGGTGCTTTACTGAAATCAAAATCTACAGAGAAGGAAACAGGCTTAGATGTCATCCACTCAGCTCCTGTACCAGGAACCATAAAGATAACATTTTTCTGCTCATCAAGAACAGATATTGGAACATTCGCCTCAAAAAAGTATCCACCACTTAACATTCCAGTTGCATGAACTTTACCTGAAACTTCCTGTCCAGGCGTAATTGAGAATGAAACAAGATCTTCTTTATTCCCTTCTATCTGGGTTTCTTCAGGAATAGTAGATATAGAGTTCTGTTTGACAGGTAGTGTACGAGCGTTAATCAACTCAAGGCCAATACCAATGAGGGCAATAAAGATAAGAAGTGTAATTGTGATTGGTTTCGAATTTAAAAACCAATATTGCTTTTGCATAATTTAAAATTTAACTTCTACAGGATTTCTCTCTGCACTTCCCTCTTCGAGCTCAAAGTAATCCATTTTTGAGAATTTGAACATTCCTGCGATCATATTTCCTGGGAACATCTCTACTCCTGCGTTTAGATCGCGAACATTCGTATTGTAGAAGCGACGTGCGGCTTGAATCTTGTTCTCAGTATCTGAAAGTTCATTTTGAAGCTGCAAGAAATTCGTATTTGCTTTGAGCTCAGGATATGCTTCAGCGATTCCAAAGAGTCCAGTGATCGCACTACCGAGCATCGCTTCAGATTTTGAATGTTCACTCATTGTTTTTGCATTCATTGCAGCTGCACGTGCTTGAGTTACTTTCTCAAACGCGGATGATTCATGCGATGCGTATCCTTTCACTGCATTTACGAGATTTGGGATCAGATCATAGCGGCGCTTGAGTTGAACATCAATATCTGCCCATGCTTCTTCTGCTCGAGTACGTAAATTCACGAACCCGTTATATTTTAAAATAAGATAGAGAACCAATGCAACAATAATTCCTAATGCGTAATACATATATAGTTAAGATATTTAATGATAATTTTATCTGTAGACTGAGTTTTGATAATCCTTCATCATATACCCTTTTTTCATATCTTGATCTTTGTGTTTACGAGACCAGGCATCCTCTTTTCCAATAAAATATCCGGCAAAGAAGCATCCTACAATAAGGATCAGCATTGCTACTGCTGTGTGCTTGTTTATAAAGTTGTGCACATGAGATGGATGATTATGATGATTACTCATACAATAAGTATAACAAAAAGCCCCTAGATGTCTAGGAGCTTTTTGTCTTAAAATAAGAGATTTTCTAGTTCTTTTTAGCTACGCCGCTGACCATTACGAGAAGAGGTGAAGCAAGGAAGATCGAGGAATACGCTCCGAAGAACATACCAGCTGTCATCATCATTGCGAATACTTTCGTGCTTGTAGGGCCAAAGAATACAAGGGCAAGAAGGACGATGATCACCGTTGTGGATGTAGCGATAGATCGAGTATATACCTGCTCCAAGCTTTTACCGACAGTTTCTTCGAATGACTTGAACTGTCCGATGCGGATATTTTCACGAATGCGATCAAATACGACGATCGTATCGGATACAGAAAGACCGAGGACAGTAAGTATCGCTACTACAAAGAGCGTATCAACTTCTGTTCCAAAGAAATGAGAAAGTGCTGCAAACGCACCGACAGGAATCAAGATATCGTGGATAAGGGTCACAATAGCGATCAAACCGTACTTCCATGAAGAAACCGGTTTTGAAACCTTACGGAAAGAAAATGCAATAAAGAAGATGATACCGAGAGATACAAGGATAAATGAGAGAATTGATTTCCGTACAAGCTCAGCACCTACAGACGGACCGATAGAAGTAAAGCCCTTCTCTGTTGCATCACTGCCAAGTGAGGTTAGTATAGACATACGCTCTTCTTCTGTAACTGCACGAGTCTTGATGCTGTAGCCGAGTGTACCAGTAGGCTGGATAATAACTTCCCCGAGTTCAAGCGGCTTAAGGCTTGTTTCGATGGCAGTTTGTTCGGGACGAGTAGTTTTGTATTCGATCTCTGTAAGAGAACCTCCTTTGAAATCAATACCGAGATTGAGTCCGAAATAACTTATCGAACCGATAGATAAGACAACAAGTATAACTGAAATGATAACGAATATTTTTTTGTGTTTTATTACGAACATATTATTTTTGTCCTGCATGCGCAGGCATGGCTTTAGCTGAAGTTATACCCGACCCGAATAAAAAGTTAGTAGCTCTCGACGTTTTCTCAATATTGAGAGCATACAGGAACAATCGTGTAATGGATATTGCGGAGATCATAGAGACGATCACACCAATCAAAAATGTAAGTGCAAACCCTTTGATAAGTGTTGTTCCGAACCAAAATAGGATAAGTGCAGTAATGATACTCGAAGTATTGGAGTCACGGATAGAGAACCATGCACGAGAGAATCCATGCTTGATTGACTCAGGTATTGAGTGGCCCAAGCGAAGCTCTTCTTTGATACGTTCAAATATAAGGACATTCGCATCAACTGCAATACCAATCGAAATAATAAATCCAGCAATACCAGCCGCCGTAAGCGTTACAGGAACTAATTTAAAGATAGCAAGCATGATAAAGACATAGAGAGAAAGAGCGATCACAGCAATAAATCCAGGCAATCGATACCAGAAGATAAGGAAAAGTGCTATAGCCAAGAACCCAATAATAGCTGCTTTAACACCAGCGTGCGTCGCTTGCTCGCCGAGAGTAGGTCCAATTGTTTGTGTTGAAATAAGACTGATCGGCACTGGAAGCGCGCCTGAATTGAGACGACCAACCAATGTCTTTGCTTCTTGTGGTGTGAAGTTGCCAGAAATCTGTGCTTTACCTCCACTAATAGCTTCATTAACTGTCGGGATAGAAATTGCTTCACCATCGAGGAATATCGCCACCGGCTTGCCGATGTTTGCGCGAGTGATTTCTTCGAACAGCTTTGAACCCTCTTCATCGAACTGAAGTGAGACAACTGGTTCACCAGTAGTCTGATTGAATTCAAGTATCGCTTTGTCGAGGTAGCGACCGGTCAATTCCGTGGCGACATATGGATCTGGAACCTGGAGCGGAGATGCATTCCCGTTCTCATCGATTGTAATCTCTTGAGGTACAGCTGCCGACGGATCCGGATTGATAGTCTTAAATTCAAGAAGTGGAGTCTGTCCGATCATAGTGACTGCTTTTGATACATCAGTCACACCCGGAAGGTCTACGATCAATCGCTCCTCGCCATTATTTGAGAATCCCCCATCCTGTACAGCAACTATCGGCTCAGATACTCCGAACATATTTACTCGTCGCTCGATAACATCGCGAAGTGCATTCATCGAATCTTTTACTTCACTTGCTGAAACTTTTGAAACATCAGCATGATAGACCAGGTGCGTACCACCGGAAAGGTCGAGGCCGAGCTTGAACGGATACTTTGCTATACCATGCGCTTCTGTGCCTTCTGCACGCGTCCGGTGAGACAATTCTGACTTATAAACGAAAAAAGTGACCCCTACGCCAAGGAGCACTATAAGCAATGCTGTAATTCTGGTTTTCCACATAATAGGGTTATTCTATCGGCTTTTTAAGAAATATGCAACCATAAAGCCAAGTACGTATCCCCCAACAATATCAATGGGAAAATGGACCCCAGCAGCCACTCGAGCAACGCCAACAAGTAGCATCGCAACAAAAGAAACATACCCAAGTGTCCTGTTTTTGAAAAATACAGCAAACGCAAATGCAGCTATAGTAGCAGAATGACCAGATGGGAATGCATACCCAGTCTCAGAAACAAGCGAATGAACGTCTGGAAGCGCGATTGGTGGTCGATCAGTATGTATAATTATTTTTAACAAATTCGCTAAGATATATCCAGATATAGTGGAGATACAGACAACTACTACCCCTCTTCCCTTGTTCCACATTTCCCAAACACTACTGCCGAGTGTAAAGATTTTTTCCTGCCATACTAATACCAGAGTCACACTTGTAATGACTATATATATGAAGGGCTCCGCCAAAAACCAGAGTACTCGATCAAGCCATGGATAGATATATGCAATGCTATGCAAGAAATAAAAAAGGGTTATATTCATAGTAATGATCTTTTTGCTACAATAAGAACATTTTTAAGAAGCATCGCTACTGTAATCGGACCAACGCCACCTGGAGTCGGAGACACGTGTGAAGCTACTGGTAAAACAGTATCTAGATCTACATCGCCCACTATTCCCCCATCTTCTTCGGATGTCCCTGCGTCAACAATAATCACTCCCTCTTTTACCATATCTCCAGTAATGAATTTTCCATGACCAATGCCCGAAATAATGACATCGGCAGTTTTCAAAATTTCTCGTGTATTCTCGGTATGACTCGCAACAGTCGTAACAGAAAGCCCTCTTGATCGCAGGAAATGTGTCACAGGTCTACCGACGAGCATACCTTGACCGAGCATGACTATATTCTTATCATCGAGCGAAATACCTATTGAATCAAGCGCTTTTATACATGCAAGCGCAGTCGGAAAACCAAGTGGATTTTCACCTTTATAGAATAGAGTACTTCCATTCGTACCGAGACAATCAACATCAATCGATATATTAATTGCATCGAGCACTGCTTGTTTGTCGATATGTGATGGCAGTGGTAATTGCACAATGACTCCGCACATATGCGGGACACGATTGAGATTCTCTATTTCATTAATAAGCTCTTCTGTTGTAATCGTTTCAGGAAAATTTGCTGAACGAAATTTAATACCGATTGATTCTGCAGTACGTGCTTTCATACGGACATATTGAAGCGACGCTGGATCATCCCCTACTACCACATCGCAAAATATCGGTGGAACCGGCAGAGCCGCGACACCTTCTCGTACTTCTTCCAATATTTGTTGCGCTATTTTTCTTCCGTCGATAATCATATAATTAAATTCCCAAAAACTCATTTCGCATATCGTCGCGGTGCGCCACTCTTCGATACCGATTCATCCCCATCAATATCCCAAGACCTATAAATTCAGTAAGAATATGCGAGCCGCCGTAACTCATAAACGGAAGCGTAATCCCCGTCACTGGCATAATGCCGATGTTCATCCCGATATTGATAATAAAATGACTCATAAAATACACTGCAAGGCCGATACCAAAGAGTATCTCAAAATTCGTCGTCCCTAAGAGGGCGATATGTAGTATTCGCCAGATGATAAGCCCAAGCAGTATGAAAAGAAGTATCACTCCGACGAAGCCCCATTCTTCTGCAAACGCTGCAAAGATAAAGTCAGTCTGGTATTCAGGCAAGAATTTAAGTCTCGATTGCGTACCAAAACCGACACCTTTGCCGAGAATCTGCCCCGATCCGACTGCAATAGTCGACTGATATACATTGTACCCTGAACCATGAATATTTGAGAGTGGCTGGATGAAATTCACAATGCGATCTTTTTGATATTGTTCAAACGCAAATCCCCACAAAAGAGCAAAGACAACAATTCCAGCGCCAAGAACAATCAACAGATATCGCTTTGAAATTCCTGAGATGAGAGTCATCCCCAACCAGATGAAGAAGATGATCACCGCTCCCCCGAAATCAGGTTGCAGGAACACAAGGAGAAACGGAATGAGCGCGTAAATCCCTGAGATGAGAATATGTTTGAAATTATTAATCTCGACATGACGGCGTGAAAAATACTTTGCAAGCATCAATATGACGACGATTTTCATCATATCTGATGGCTGGAATGAAAATCCACCCAAGCGGAACCAGCTCTCCGCACCGTTTGCCGTATGTCCGACAAGGAACAAGAGAAGGAGTAACGCTGAAAAGATACAAAAAAGTACTACCAATACATCAGTTCGCTTCAGAAATCTGAAGTCTATATAGGAAAGGATGAACATAAGTGCAAATCCGATAGAAATCCATATAATCTGGTGACTAAAATACGGAGTTGCTTCGGTGAATGACTTCATCGTGATAAGCCCTGCTCCAAGTACTGGTAACAAGAAAAGACAAAGAAGCCAGTCGATCTGTGGGAGGCGTATATTCATAGCAATTACAGTGAAATAGTAAAGGGATTAATTTGAGGTAAGATATCTTGATTCACAGGGTCTTCTGTAAAAGGTTGTGGCCAGGTAAAGAGAAGCGGTGTAGTCGCGTTACTTCCCAATCCATCTTTGTGAGTCTTTGATGCATTAATAGCTTTCTTATTTGCATCGTAGAGGATAGTGATCACATCAAATGCTGGGAGATCATACACGGAATCATTGGTCATACTTGCAGTAAGTGTTGGCATGCTCTTGTCATCACCGTAAATAGCATCATAGATACGAATTGGAAGTGTCTGAAGTTTCGGTTCTTTTTTTATCCAGATAAACGGAGAGGTAAAATCAAATCGTACGCTTCTGATCTCGCTCTTACCCGAATCAAACCGCGGCTCAAATACAGCGAACTGCTGATTTGGAGGGATAAATGTTGTTCCTTCTCTGCGACCGATCAAAAGATTGTTCGTATCATAAATACGGAACTCATAATTTGCTACAGCAACTGCAGCGGTTTTATTGTTATTCTCGATATAGGCAACGAGATTGTAATTACTGTTGCTCACTGGGAACGCTCTGCTCCAGAGCACTAACGGCTCGGCAACATCGCTTGTACAAATACGTTGGCAGGACCCTCCACAGTCAACGCCGTTCTCGCCGCCGTTTCTCTTGCCATCGGTGCAGGTTGCGGGTTTAGTAAGTATTGGATAGAGAATTATAAAAGCAATCAGCGCTAAAAAGCCAAAGATTCCTAACAAATATTGCGCCTGTCGTCGTGCTGCCCATGACATATACGTATATACTATCAAAAAAAGCCTGATGTTACCATCAGGCTTTTTAAAAAATATTAGAATCACGCAGCTATTGCAGCTCCACATTTACTGGCAATAAAAGATTCTGTAACAGAGATTGCTTCTTTCACAGAAGCAATGAGGTTTGTTACTCCCTCTTCCCAATCAAATCGTATATCGCTAAAAGGATATTTATGGTGTATCCTTCCTTCGGTATACGTAAACTCTTGGATATCTCCGTCTCTCTTGAGTGCTTTCATAAACTGCAATTGAAAACATGCTTCTGCATGAAAAACATACATTGTAGCAAAAATTTCATAGTCAGTCGGCATGGTTTCATTAAATAAACTTACTGATACAAGATCACGTGAACAATTTAAATAATGTTGCACTTTCTGTTCAATAAAAGTTTCAGGCATAGCGCTTACTGAGAAGTCAGGTTTAAAAACACTAAACAATTCTTCTCCATATAACGTCTGGTTATATAGTCCAAGGGCAAGTGAAACATTTTTTGAATTTTGAAAAGTAGAGAGTAATACTTTTATCTGATTTTTTATAAATACAGATATCTGAGAAAGATTTTTACATGTACTCATAACGTGTTGTTTTAGGGGTGAAAGGTAGATAGATGCTTTATTTGAGATTACCATTACCGAGGAAAAAGTCAGATATAAAAATCCACTCAAATATTGAGTGGATTTTTATATTACAATTAAAGATCTTTACCCCATTTTTTTGCCTTGGTATCCACCAGTTTTCAATACTAACCCCACCTCTTCCTCTTCTATTTGCTTTCTAATTTTACGGTTATCGAATTTTGATGTAATTGTTGCTATCAAAGGAATAAGGGTTAACATTCCCGTAACAAATGCCGTAAGACCTGCATTTCCACCTATACTATTTTCTCTTAGATATTCAAAAAAGCTTGATTGACTTTGATCTAACTGAGCAACGACTTCAAGTACAGTAATAGCACCAAATACTGCGCTAAGCCCTATACCTCCTTTTACTAGAGTCTTACCTTCTTCTTCTGACTCAACTAAATTAGCAATCTTTTCTTTAATATTTTCAACTCCACCATATGTATCAATATCATTTTTAAGCTCAGTTAAGTTAAGGTTGAGCTTATCTGTTTCTTCAATAATCTCTTTATCAAATTGCTCTTGAGTCTTTTCTTGTGCGCTAACTATAGGTTTTTCCTGTTTTTGGATTCTATTGAAATTAAACATATATTATTTATCCTCCATTACATCTTTAATAAAAGCTCTCGTTTGTTCTATCCCTTGATTCAAAAACTTAAGCAAGGTTAACTCCTCTTCGGGTGTTGCAGCTTTATTTTTCACTTTTTCTGCTAATATTTTCACTTCTTCTGAAGTCATTTTTTCTATATCCATATACTCAGATATTACTCCGTTTTTTAATAAGCTGTCAATAGCAAAACACTCTCGTATTTACGAGAGTGTTTTGGTTTAAATTCTTTGTTCTGGCGACAACCTACTTTCCCCTAAAGAGTATCATCGGCGTAGATGGGCTTAACTTCCGAGTTCGGAATGTGATCGGGTGTGACCCCAGTACCAAATCACCAGAACAAAAAATTCAAATTAAGTTTTCAAGTATGTAAACCAAGTCATAACTCGGCATATGATACCTGAAAACTGAATGCTGTAAACGCAATGACAAATGATTTCCACATTTCCTAATAGGAATCGAACGATTAGTACACCTTGGCTGAACACATTACTGTGCGTACACCTAGTGCCTATCAACCTAATCATCTCTTAGGTTTCTCAAACGATTCCTCATCTTGAAGCTGGCTTCCCTCTTAGATGCTTTCAGAGGTTATCCATTCCCGACATAGCTACAGGGCAGTCCAGTTGGCACTAGAGCCCTCACACCAGAGGTCAGTTCACTCCGGTCCTCTCGTACTAGGAGCAAATCTTCTCAAGAATCAACGCCTGCAGTAGATAGGAGACCAACCTGTCTCACGCATCTATGTTTTACTTCCAATAGTTTCGCGTTTGGTAAAACTATCAGAACCATTATTACTAATGGGATCGGACTGTAACATCATCTCAAAATAAATTTAGCGAGATGGTTCACATTCAGTCTCTACGGGCGTCTTGTGACTTCCCTCGGTATTGCCCGCATGGGGTTCCACCGATATAAGTGAACTTCATATAATACATTTCTGTACTACACCGCCGTGACACACTACTGTGTGCATGGTCTTAATCTCAGATTAAAACAGTTAGATAAAAGTTTCCTTTTTCTTGTTCCTCAATTGGTTCAAACTGTTCAATAGCTGTTAGCGTTTAGCTACTAGCCATTAGCGAAATACAAAATGCATTTGCTAAAGGCTAATTGCTAGTTGCCAACGGCTACTCAACGGTTTGAACCCAGCTCGCGTACCTTTTTAATTAGCGAACAGCTAAACCCTTGGCAGCTTCTCCACCACCAGGATAAGGTGAGCCGACATCGAGGTGCCGAACTCCGCCGTCGATATGAACTCTTAGGCGGAACTAGCCTGTTATCCCTAGAGTAGCTTTTATCCGTTAATCTTCATCCGCATCTAATGCGAAATGTCGGTTCACTATGTTCTACTTTCGTATCTGCTCGACAAGTACGTCTTACAGTTAAGCTAGCTTGTGCCATTACACTATCGGCACGGTTTCCATTCGCGCCTAGCTAACCTTAATAAACTCCTCCGTTACTTTTTAGGAGGATACCGCCCCAGTAAAACTACCCACCAGATACTGTCTCTCTCCGTTTTTGCCGTAGAGATTAGAACATGTCATCACACAGAGTGGTATTTCACTGACGAGTACCGCACAACCGAAATCGTACGTATAACCTCTCCCACCTATGCTACGCAGTATAACAACATGCTCAATATCAAGCTGCAGTAAAGCTTCTAGGGTCTTTTCGTCTATCTGCAGGTAACCGGCATCTTCACCGGTATTGTATTTTCACCGAGCAGGTCTTCGAGACAGTTCTCCAGTCATTACGCCATTCGTGCGCGTCGGAACTTACCCGACAAGGTACTTCGCTCTTCTGTACCCCTAAGAAGGACTCTATCTTCATCCTCCCGTGCGGGGTGGGATGCTTGACGTTGGTCTCTCGTTCATCAAGTGTGGACTAATAATACATTACTGTACTATTAGGTAGCTTAAAATGGTTCCTGAAATATTCTTATTAATTGTTTATCGTTTTCTATAACCTGTCCTAGTCCGCTTTGCATTCCAACTTTCATTGAAATGCAAAACCTTAGGACCGTTATAGTTACGGCCGACATTCACCAGGGCTTATATCAGCCAGCATGTAGATTGCTCCACACACCACCGATAGTTGACCTTCTGGCATTGGTCAGGCGTCACCCCCTATACATCCTCTTGCGAGTTCGCAGGGAGCTGTGTTTTTGATAAACAGTTGCCAGAGATACTTTCGCTGCGGCCAAACTAAATAAATTTAGAATGGCAAGCCTTATTCCAAAGTTACGGCTGCTTTTTTGCCGAGTTCCTTGAAGACCTCTCACTCGTTCGCCTTGGTCTACTCGACCTGATTACCTGTGTCGGTTTACGGTACGGTTTCTATTGCATTAACCTTAGATACTTTTCTTGGAAGCGTGCTTTATAAAATCTACATGGGCGAACCCACACATTTATGCTCTGCTTGGGTGTTGCTTTTACGCGACTCTCCGGATTTTCCTGGAGAGCACCCTTACTCACAAACTCAAATCCAATAATGAGCTTTGTATACTACACTCCGTCCTATCATCGGATACAACAGAAGTTAGGGAATATTAACCCTATGCCCATCAGGTGCGGCTTTCGCCATCCCCTTAGGACCGACTAACCCTTGGATGATCACCATTGCCAAGGAACCCTTAATCTTTCGGCGGGAAGGGATCTCACCTTCCTTGCGGTTACTTGTGCCAACATTCTTACTTCCACACGCTCCAGGATGGGTCACCCCTTTCCCTTCGTCGCTGAGTGGAATACTCTCCTACCGCTTTGCGATTTCCGAAGAAATCCAAAGCCCTCAATTTCGGTACTACGCTTAGCCCCGATTATTTTCGGTGCGAAATCTCTTAGTGAGTGAGCTGTTACGCTTTCTTTAAATGATGGCTGCTTCTAAGCCAACATCCTCACTGTCAGAGAAATTTCACCTCCTTGTTTTGCACTTAGCGTAAATTTTGGGACCTTAATTAGAGATCTGGGCTGTTTCCCTTTTGGCTGATGGAGCTTCGCCCCCATAGCCTAACTGCTGCGTTTTAACTCTTGGTATTCGGAGTTTGATAGGTGTCGCGAGATTGCTCCCTGTCGAAACCTTCCAGTGCTCTACCCCCAAGAGGAACACGCAACGCTAGCCCTAAAGCTATTTCGGAGAGAACCAGCTATTACGAGGTTCGATTAGCTTTTCACTCCTTACCACAAGTCATCCGAGACTATTGCACGGGTCACCGGTTCGGACCTCCCCCCATCTTTCGACAGGGTTCATCCTGCTCATGGCAAGCTCACCTCGCTTCGGGTCTTATCTATACTACATTAATTGTTCGCGCTATTAACACTCGGTTTCCCTAAGGCTCCACTGTTCTAGCAGCTTAGCCTGCAGCATAGATAAACTCGTTGGCTCATTCTTCAATAGGCACGCCGTGACGGACATAAATGCCCGCTCCGACTCCTTGTAAGTATATGGTTTCAGGTCTATTTCACTCCCCTCATCGGGGTTCTTTTCACCTTTCCCTCACGGTACTAGTTCACTATCGATCTAAAAAAGTATTTAGCCTTACCAGTTAGTTCTGGTGGATTCGCTCAAGCTATTCGTGTCTTGAGTTACTCAAGAATGACAACCAAGAAGTTGTGAAATTTTCGATCACCGGGCTATCACCGTCTGCGGCTCTCCTTTCCAGAAGATTAATCTAACAACACAATTTGTAACTTCTCTAGATAAATCTACATTGTCACCTTACAACCCCGGCCAATCACACTACCAAGGATAGCAATTAGCGATTAGCAGCTAGCCACTAGCAAAATACAAATGCATTTGCTACAGGCTAAAAGCTAAGTGCTAGAAGCTATCCCATTCAGTGTGATAGGCCGGTTTGGGCTCTTTCCTTTTCGCTCGCCGCTACTTAGAAAATAAATATTTTTCTCTTTTCCTCCAGGTACTGAAATGTTTTACTTCCCTGGGTATGCTCATTCATGTCAAGCATGAACGTACGTATGGTTTACACACGTGGGTTTCCCCATTCAGAAATTTCCGGATCAAAGGTTGCTAGGCACCTCCCCGAAACGTATCGCCGCCATGCTGCGTCTTTCATCGCCTTTTTTAGTCTAGGCATCCGCCATATACTCTTAATTTCCTATTAGGAAATCTGAAAACCATCATGCTCTAAATAAATTTAAAACATGATGACCGCACCTATCCTCGGGAACCGCTTCCTCTGATAGGTGTACGACTTAAATTATCATTGCGTTCTGTTTCCGACTCTAATGAAAAGACCCTGACAAAAATTGTTAGGATAACAGCGAGTCGGAACAGCATTCAGTTTTCAAATATCATATCGATGCCTTTTCAACAAAAAAACCGCTTCAAGCGGTCAAAGGAAAACCAGTAGAGGTTTAGCTTCTCCGCAGATTTGGATGATTTTTATTCATTAACATCGTGGGTGTATTCTATACTAACGCCCCAGAGAAGTCAAGCATTTTAGATAGCCATTCGCATATAGCTTTTAGCTCTTAGCCATGCACAAAAAAGAGCCTTAATTAAGGCTCTTTTTTGCTAGAAGCTAATGGCTAATTGCCAGTTGCTACTATTACATCTTTGTAGACATGTCTTGTGAGACACGTTCAACAGCACGAGATGCTGCTTCCTTGCCACCAAGTCCGAATGCGAGTCCAAAGGCAATCGCAAGAGCTGCGACGAGACCAGTGAAGAGGATCTGCATGAATGCAGATGCAATACCAAGCTCAGAGAGAGCGATGATGAATGCAAATGTCCAGATTGAGTACTTCACGATTGAGCCAAGCATTTTTGCAGAGCGTACGTTCGCTGCCTGCGCACTTGCCTGTACGAGTTTGCGCATAGTGTCAGAGATGACAGTAGCGATAACAAGTACGAGCACTGCGATGATAACTTTCGGCAAGTAGAAGAGTACTGCTTCACGAAGGAAGTCATTCACCTGTGTAAGACCCATGATCTCAAGAGACGCCATGAGGAACACGATGATAATAAACCACTTCACGAGACCGCCGATAAATCCACCGACATTGAGTTTCATGCCCGCGCGATTCATGAGGTCACTCGCTCCTGCACTTTCGAAAAGCTTATTGAGCTTTATCGCGTCAAGAACCTGAGTAACTGCTTTACCGATAACTCCGCCGACAACCCATCCGATGATAAAGAGGATGATCGCACCCAAGAGACTAGGTACGAAGCTGATGAATCCTGCCCAAAGGCCCATCAAAGATTCACTGAACACTCCTCCCCATGTTTGTATAAACATCATAAATAGATATGTTTGTAAAAAAAATACTAATAATTAATGTACCTTACAAAGCTTCGACCTTTTTTCAAGTACTATATATAGTATATCAAAAAATAGCCTGTGGAGGCTATTTCTTAGAGATGTATGTGGATAACTGTCCGTTGTCTATGAGCTTCTCATGGGGCAGATCTATGACGTCGCATACGAGCTTGTCATACATATCCATACGGTATCTGAATTCCTCAGAATCAAAGACTACATAGTCGAGTTCCTTGCCGATTTCAGCTTCGAGACCCTTGATCACCTGCTGAAGGACATTCTTCTTGAGCTTGTCCCCTACGAGCAGCACATCGACACGGCTTTCCGAATCACCGATAAATACGCCTGATACGATCATAAGCTTGATCTTGCCGATTGGCTTGAAGCGTGACGCGAGGTCGTCTTGAAGGAGCAAGTTCGGATCGATGAGAAGATTGCGGATCGCTTCGAGATATTGGAAAGATGGATCAAGCTGCCATCCAGAAACCTTTTTCTTGCCGCCGCGAGAACCTTCGCGTACGAGAGTCTTTGGCTTTATGAATCCCATCGCAGAGAGCGCATTCACTTCCTTACGTGCATTTACTTTCGTCACACGACTACGACTAGTAATATCATCAATATCGAACGTCGTCATGCTGTTCAAAAGGAAAAGACGCATGATTCTAACTCGGGCCTGACCGCCAAATAGCTTTGCTAGTGTTTCCATATATAGGGTCTAGTATACGCCAAGTCCCGCGCCCTATCAACCCCTCACACCAAGATCAGTAGGCATAGAAAAAGCTCCCAAAAGAGAGCTTTTAAAAATGGAATGATGTATATTATACAACAACTTCATACTTATTAATGATGTGAGTTGAAACACCGCCTGACATGAAGTTTATAAACTTTACTACCAGTGATATCCGGTTTTCTTCATTCAGATAACTCCAGATATTTTCCGCAACAGCTTTACTGTTATCACCAGAAAGTGGTACTAAATACGGATCCCCGGAAAATGAAGGGAGCGGGTTTCCATCATTTTCGTACGTATGGAAACAATAACCAATACCCTGCTTTGAAACATCTAATTCGTAGAAATGCTTGTCGCACACCTCCGAAAACGGAGACTTTTTTAAAATGGCCATACTGGCAAACAAAGGATAGTCACGGCCAAGGTCAAATGATGCCGTGATACGGGGGGTATTGTTGGGAAAATCAGGTTCATATGTCCATCCGCTTAATCCTGCCTGAAGTAGAGTTGCCTTAGCTGCGTCTTCTGTTTGATGGCCGTTACTTACTACATGGATTGAATCACGGTGAACCATTGCTTTATAGATGATTAGACTTGGGTCTTCTACCTTGGTTGCATCTGCAGGTGTAGTACTAATGAACCCAAATTCATCTTTTACAAAAAGACGGTTCCTGCTATTTGCACTGCGGCCCATAATAGCATACGCTTGGACAAGGTTATCACTACTTTTATCCCTGCCTACCATAATAATTCTTCCAGGATAAGTATTCTTCGCAAGTGCTGCTAAATTTTCATCAGCACTTCCACGTTCAAATTGTTTCATAACTGTAGAGTTTTAAGTTTTTAATTTGGTTTAATTTAGACCTACCCTACCACAAACTCCTTTACAAATCAAACAACATATTGTCAGATTATATGCAGCAAAAAACACCTCCTATTAAAGAGATGCTTTTAAAAAAAATAAAGTACATTTAGTGCTTTGCAAATCCACGCCCGATAGAATCCGGAATATGAATAAGTTCACAATCTTCATCAATAAAAAGTTCAATGATAGCTTTATCATTTACCGAACCTGAGGTTGCAAAAATCCTACGTACACCTGCAGCAATCAATTCTGTAGGAGCATCAGGAAATGGAAAGAAACTATCGCTTGCTGCTACGGCACCATGTATATCATGTCCTGCATCTGTCGCCCGCTTGATAGCAAGTTCAACTGCTTCAACACGATCCTGCTGGCCTACACCGTTGCCGATCAACATTCCATCTCTCACCAGAGTTATGGTGTTGCTATTGCTTGTTGCACAGATTGACCACGCTAAAAGCGTATCGTTGTCATATTTTTCTGTTGCATCACCTTTAAATGCGCACGGATGATATTTCACAACATCATCTGATGATAAATCAAGAATAAAAGTTGGGGCAGGTTGCTGTATCCAGCCACCTCTCACTTTTCTGAATTGAACACTGGTATCAACACTGCTTTTATCCAGAAACCCAAGATGCTTGTTCGTTAAGATCAAACAGCGGTCATTTTTTCTTTGCAGTATTTTGATCGCATCATCACTAAT
Source organism: Minisyncoccia bacterium (assembly GCA_965656375.1). Lineage (GTDB taxonomy): Bacteria > Patescibacteriota > Minisyncoccia > Phycocordibacterales > UBA9973 > UBA8515. The sequence goes on along the minus strand of CBFHKH010000001.1, from coordinate 787,470 downwards.
ACCGCTTGCTACAACTACATCAAGCGGCCGGGGTTTTTCTGTACCATATGATTGCAATAGGTTTGCTTCTTTAACATCAATGTAAAAGTTTGTTATAACGGTACCTCCAAAAATTGATTTCAGATTACCACCCAACATTTTTGTAATCGCTTTTGATTTATCAACCAGATCAAATGATGCACCACATGCATTCCCATGTTTAAGCCCAAGGGCCATCAAAGGAGACTTTCCACCAGTACCATTGAGCAGTGCAGCTACAAAGCGAGTCATGGTAGAGAGGCCGCAATCTACATCAGTAAAATTTATCATACTGGGGTTACCTGCATGAATCTTAAAGGTATGTAAAGCCAGTGGATCATCCGTATCTAATTCCATCAAATACGCAGGTTGCTGTGGAGCATTTTCACCATAGCGAAGGATTACTGCTTGTGTTCCTACTAAAGTACGTTTCATAACTGTAGAGTTTTAAGTTTTTAATTTGGTTTAATTTAGACCTACCCTACCACAAACTCCTTTACAAATCAAACAACATATTGTCAGATTATATGCAGCAAAAAACACCTCTCTCGAGGTGTTTTTTGTGTGGGAAAATATTACTTAAGAGTAACCTTGTCACAGATAATTCTCTGCTGAGAATTTCCGCGACCCCGTCTCACTCGCCTTCGCGAGTTCCGACTCTAAAGTAACTCTATTTAAGAGTTACTTTAGCACCAGCTTCTTCAAGCTTCTTTTTGAAGTCTTCAGCATCTGCTTTCTTCATACCCTCTTTGAGGACTGAAGGAGCTCCGTCTACGAGATCTTTCGCTTCTTTCAAACCAAGCGCGAGAACTTCCTTGACGACTTTCATAACAGGAATCTTCTGATCGCCTGCTGCTGTAAGTTCAACAGTGAATGCATCCTTCGCTTCAGCACCAGCATCAGCTGCGCCGCCTGCGGCAGGACCTGCAACTGCAACTGCTGCAGCTGAGACACCGAATTTTTCTTCGATAGCCTTCACAAGCTCATTGAGCTCAAGAACTGAAGCGCTTTCGAGTTCTGTTAAAAATGAATCAAATTTTGCCATATATAATAAATACTAAACTAATAATTGTTATGCGCTCTTTGTTCCTGCAACTGCGTTCACGGCTATTGCAAGGCGCTGCATTGGACTCTTGAGCAAGAATGCGATCTGCGAGAGAAGGACTTCGCGACTTGGAATTGTCGCAAGCGACGTCATCATACTTGCATCTACATATTTGCCATCATACACACCACCCACGATAGAAATATTTTCTTTGTGAGTTTTTGCGAATTCGTATACGCCTCGAGCAGATGCGATCGGATCTGTTCCGTATGCAACAGCGATCTGACCAGTAAGCGGAGGAATTTCTCCTTCGACTGTTTTTGTTCCAAGAGCTCGCTTCAAAAGCGTCTTCTTGGCAACGCTATACCCTACATTCTCCTTTTGGAGTGAGCGACGAAGCGCGTTCACATGAGCCACAGTAAGCTTGTCGAACTTTACAAAGACGATAGACTGGGCATCTTTGAGTGATGCGCCAAGGTCAGATACTATCTCTGCTTTTTTTTCTTTTTTTAATGCCATATATTCTAGCCTTACCTACAAATTAAAAATCGACCTATTACGGCCGTTAAATCACCTCAAAATTGAGTTGACCTCGGCAGGGCTTATGAATGCCTGCTGTCTACGGCTTACAGGGATATACTATCAAATATCGACGTTTTGTCAAATAAAAAAAGGGCGTTCGCAAATGCGAACCCCTTTACTGTGGGACCTTCGGTCCGGTTCTTAATTAACCCCATAAAAACTATTTTAAAACAAAAACCCTGTATCGGCATAAGTCTTTACTTTCTCACCAAGATTATTCTTGATATCACGTCGCTCAATTTCTGTCTTAAGAATTTCTTCGTAGTTTTGATGTGCAGGAGGTTGTTGAACTATTTCAACTTTCTCTTCGTTTGAATCTTTTTGCAAAGTAGTAAATTTTAATATGTTATGAAATTTATTAAAACGATTTTTCTAATGTACCACACTGGTATTCCTCACCATACCTTTTTCCACGATGTTTACCATTCATGATAATTGGCACAGATTTTTTTTCAGAAAGTGGTTCATCAAAAGCATTGTTTACTACTGTGTTTTGTTGGGTTTTCACTTCCCCAACATACTCGTTGTTGATCAGCTCTTTTACCATACTAATTTAATTGGGTTTAAATTTTTAAAAAACATTTTTATGAAAACAAATTGGCTTCTATCATAGCAGGTTTGTGTCCCGCTGTCAATTTATATTTGGGAGTGATACACGTACCTTCTATCTAGAATAGGCCTGCTTTCTCCGAATCATATTCGATAAAATGATAAGCAGGCTGATCAAAACATATATGATGCTCACCCATCGGAATATATGTTCAGGATATGGAGAGAAATAGTCGCCTGACCCGGGATCAGGATAAAAGACAAAGAGAAGCGTCATCAACGGAATAAACCAAATTGCAAATTTCTTCCATGCAGGAAATGCCCGAGGTATAAAGAGTAAAATTAAGAATATAAATGACAAAGCAGACATACCGTAAAATAAACTTTTTCCGAGTCTTACTAAAATTTCGCCAGTAACACCAGCATTTAGATTAGAATGTAAAATTAAATAAGAAGTTAATATTCCTAATAAAGAGATTATTAAAAAAGAGGTTAATATTTTTTTTGGATTCATAATATTTATATTATATCACGCTTTCAACTTGAGTAAGGAGATCAAGAAGTGCTTGCGCATCCCCTTCTGTGATCTTGCCATTTCCAGCTTTCTTTGTGATGTTATTTGATAAATTATGCAGTGTTTGGACTATTACCTGCTTCTTGGTAAGAGTATCTACTCGCTTTAGCATATCATTTTTAATATTATTCTTTATGGTAAGAGATTGTATTTTTGCTTTCAAATCAAGAAGTACCAGAGGATCAAGTATGATGCTCTCTGCTTGTGCCTCCAGAGTATCAAGCAGGCTCGTGATACTCGAGGCATCAGCAGTGTTAATCTTTCCTTTCATTTCCTGCTTGGATATCTTAACCTCTAGATTTGCGAGTATCTTTGCGTTTTTCTCTTTTTTGTTCTCAATTTTCTTTTCAAGAGCTGATATCTGTTTGATGAGGTTTTGCTTTAGCTTATCTTTCACAACAAGCGTAGATAGTTTTCCTTTGATACAGGTGATAAGTTCAGTAAGTGATGGGATACTTCCGTCTGAACGTACTACCTCATCAGGAGTGCCATCACTATTGGTATCGAGGGCTATCGTCATATCTTCGGGAGCTACAGCTTGTATGGTGAACTTTGCAGTAGTATTTGGTGTAGTAGGAATATCGGTATACGAATTTATAGGGGTAGCAACATTTGTCTGAAAGTTCTCGACAGTGACAGTAGTAGGGCCACTGTCGATTCCTTTGTAGATAAAAGTATAGGTCCCTTCCTTTGGGAGGAATATATGCTGGCTATCAGTTGTATAGAGGAACGTACTTCCCGGAATATCTTCCTTGATCGAAAGCATATCGAGGGAAAGATTTTGGTTAGGATCGATACCAGTAAAATTTCCAAACTGATCATATGCACCAAGAACAACTGGAGAATAGGTACTCACTAGTAATTGGTCTTCACGATTAACTGTGGTTGGTTTCGCATTAGAAATAATATCAGTCATCTGAATACTTTCATTCTTAACAATCGACTTAACAAGATTCTGAATTGGATTTGAATTTAATAAGTCTCGATGTTGAGTATTTGAATTCAAAAGTTTATTAAAATTAAATAGATTAAAAAAGTATGTTTCATCTGCTATAGATGAAACTGCACTTGGATATACTACGGTCTTGTCACCTTCAATAGTAAAATTGACCTTGTATCCTGGAACTCCATGATTATTTCTATATTCAATAGCCTTGATCGTTGATATACCCCATCCGGCTACTTGAACCACGCGGATATGCGACGGGAATTGATAGGTATCATATGAAGTATGAAAATCAGTAGCTCGTGCTAGTAGCCCTGGATTTAGTACTTCAGGAATTTGGAGAATATTCTGTGCCGGCTTAATGCGTTCTACACCCGTCCCCATCACGAAAGAAGAGAATGCGGGATATGTATTGATAACTGATCCCCAGAAATTACGCCATGCTTCCGTAAAAGTAGCTTCCGGATCAAATGTAATAACAGGATCTGGTACCTCGGAAAAATACCGAGAAGACGGGAGTAGATTATATGCACTTGGCATATTTTGAGCTATTGCTCGCATGTCCGCCGGATTCGCAATGAGTAAAGGTATAATTCCTTCCTGATCTCCATGGAGCATCCCTCCTATTGCCTGTGGAGTACCAAGCTGCGGACTACCGACCATGACAAAAGAATCAATGATCCTATCTTTGCCTTCCTCTGCTAGCTTTTTGATAATTGCCTTTCCCATAAGGCCTCCCATAGAATGTGCAACTATCGATACTTTTCCGTTTTTTGAATGATCTGCGAGCTTTTCTATTTCCTCAACAATATTTTTAGTTCCTGTAGCAGTTTTTATACCGTTTGCAATCAAATCTTCAGGAGGAAGTCTCCAATCATATGCCATCGGCTGCCACTCCGTTATCGTTTGATCGGCAACAAGGCTATCCATAAAACTCGAGAATGGCGCGTATATAGGAGTACCGTGGAATGTATTTAAGATGCCATTAGTATGAACATCATTTATACTTGTTCCACTGTTCGTCAGTGCAAGCTGTGGTATGTCATTACTAAGCACAGTCGGAGGCCATAACGTATCAGGACCGGATTGAAGTATGCTACCTTTAATTCCCGGTAGAAAGAGAACACTGGAACAGCATTCTGGAATAGGATCAACCGTATCTATTCGTCCATAAAAAGAAGACAAAGTAACATCAGATTTAAGATAATACGTTCCACAACCATAGAAGCAGTCGCGTGCCATCTCGACGTAGTATGTCGTACCTGCCCTATAGGTGTATGAACTAGAAGCAGAGAGAGTTCGAGTCTCAAAGATATCTGAAATGGTATGAGTAAAACCACAATTAGTTATATGAGTGAGGGGACCCGCAGGCTCATACACATCAGAAATGCAAATAAAAAAATCTGCATTGGTATCGCCTGGATCGCCTTTATATGTAACCGTTAAAGAAATTGGTTTATTGGGTGCGACTACAATATCAGAAGATGGAGTAAAAGATCCTATCGGAGTACCGAGCACAGCGCCAGTATTCAATGGAATGAGAGTAATAACACCGGAATCATCATTCTCTTGAGAATACACGTTTGTAGCCGCAAAAACATCGTTTGATAAGAAACTTAGTATACTTACTAGCAAAATCCTTAGTATGATTTTATTCTTCATACCAAGAGCGTAGCATCTCGGAGTTAAAGAATAGTTAAAAAACAATTATTTAAAATTAAACTTTACAATACCATCAATACTACCGTTTGCTTGTAATTTACGCATATATTGCAAGCAGTATAATAAAAGAAGAGTAGCAGTGTAGATAATTACTTCGTAAGAGTAATATTAGCGACGCCTTTTATAGTGTCACATTCGAGAACAGTTTTTGTCGGTAATTTCTGTGAAGTTGCAAGGTTTATAATCTTGAAGCCATTGCCTTTCACACTAATCGGCTTTTCTATCTTGATAGTACGCGATACTGGAGAGAGGTTATTGATCATAACCTTGGTGTTATTTTTAAATACAAACGTATGATCGGGATTTGCGCGACAATCCTTATCAAATGTGATTGTTCGGCCCGTATAAAGCGCGAGCGCATCCTGATATGAAAGCGGCTTAACTTCTGGAGGAAGTTTCGGCATACCTTCCGGAGCATGAATACTTCCAATACTTGTATCTTCAGTAGCAGTATAGAGAACCGCTTGTTCAGAGGACTCTTTGTTCTTATAGTGATCAATGACAACAAGGGACACAAGACCGAGAATGATCATTCCGCAGAACCCTATAATGACTTTGAAGAGGTGTTTGTTGAACATATATATAGTATACCATAGAGGAATACAGAGCTAAAAAACACCCCAGCTGGGGTGTTTTTTAGCTCTGTATTTACTGTATTGATGCACTTGTCTTAAGTGAAGCAAGTGTTAGTGGTCCAGCAACGCCATCGGCTTTGAGGCCAGCCTTGATTTGGAACTTTCGGATCGCATCTCGTGTCTTTGCTCCGTATCGTCCATCAACAACGAGTGACGTAGATAGTTCAGTACCTAGAACTTTATTCAAAGAAGTTTGAAGTGTCATCACATCACTTACTGAACTTGATGCAGTAATTTTTACTGGTGGAATCCATGCTGGAGGAGTAGTTGTTGTTGTAGAAGACATACCCGCGCAGTACGCATTCTTTGCTACTGTACAATCATATGCAGACGATGAACTTGTCGTTGTACACTTTGCACCTGTTGTTGTACTGTACATCGCTCCTGGAGTACATCCATTTGCACTTGCTGAAGTTGCTCCAGATGTAGAAGTTGTATATCCTGCGCACTTTGCACCTGTTGTCATACTATATGGAGAACCAACTTTACATCCATATGCATCATACGGAGGCATCATAACTATTGGAGGTGTAATCGTAACTCCGTTCACTGAACATGACTCCCCTGTTTCTGGACTGTACACGGTACCTACTCCATAGTCACAACCGTACGGAACATATCCGAGTACCGGTGGATTCATAGTGACGTCTGCACATGCTTTGCCAGTAACTGTGTCATATGCTGCACCTTGGGCACAACTGCTTGCACTTGTCGTCATTGCATTTGCATATGATGCAAAGGAAGTAACTGCAACAAGAGCAACAAATATACCGACTGAAAACTTTAGTATTTTATTCATAAATTGATTTGGCTTAAAAAATTAATAATGAAGATTTCGACTATATGTATAGTATACCAAATGGAATAAGTAAGATATAGACCTGCTCCAAACAATATATACCCTATGATCAAGGTACACTTGAATCTCAAAGCTATATATGGTAAAACCTATGCAACTAAAACAGTTATTTTATGAAAAAGAAAGTAGTTTTTATCCAAGGTGCATTTGAGCTACTAAATTCAGGACACGTACGGGCATTCAGATTTGCGAAAGCGCAAGGAGATTATTTAATAGTAGCAGTGAATACTCCGAGTTTGATAAAACTCTATAAGCAACGCAAACCATTACTTTCCTATAAAGATAAAAAGTTGATTTTGGAATCAATTAGATATATAGATAAAGTAGTACCGGCACGCAATTTTAGTCCCTTAAAGTTGTTGGAGAAATATGAGGTAGATGTGTACATGATTGCTCCAGAGTGGCTAGAGAGTAAAACTGAAGAAATTGCTTACATGAAATCTAAAGGAGGTAAGATCAAGATATGCCACAACTACAAAAATGTAATTCGTTCGTCTGATTTACGCAGAATGTTAGTAGAATAATTAAGCAAGGGAGATCAATGTCTTCCTTGCTTTTTAATTAAATATTCCCTTTACCAAACATCAATATTTAAGTACTATATATCCATATGAACAGAGTCTGGCTTATCGTATTGGGAGATCTCGTTGCATTTTTTACCACGTTTATAGTCATATTATATATACGATTCGGAGATTCTTCCTTTCAGGCAGCGTTAGGAACTCATGCTATCCCTTTTATCATACTGTACTTATCATGGGTACTATCGTTCTTCCTTTTTGGGCTTTATGATTTATATAGTATTAAACCAACGATACCCCACCTGTGGCGCTTTTCTCTTGCACTTATCACTTCACTTATTATAGGCATACTTCTTTTTTATCTGGTTCCAATTTTTGGCATTACTCCTAAAACAAATCTTCTTTTCCAGGTTGTAGGATTTGGATTATTATCTTTTTTATTAAGAAGATTTGTATATGTTGTTTTCTCACAACAGATAACTAGACCAGGTATCTTAGTCGGAGTAACTCCTTACCTTGAAGAATTACATCAAACTATCATAAAAAATCCTCAAATAGGCCTCAATGTTATTTCGTACACTAATGATTTACATGAATCACTGAAAAAATACTCCCATATAACAAATGCAGTTTTTATAATTGAAGGTATGTCAAATAAAATACCTAGAAATGATATTGTTACGTTATATAAGAATAAAACTGAAATTATAGATATTGCGCAAGCCTACGAGCGATATCTTTATAAAATACCAGTTGATTGCATTTCTCAGTCGTGGATTATAGAAAATATAAATACAAAGGGAAATATCGGATATAATTTTCTCACAAGGCTAATGGATGTAGTTTTCTCAATAATTATATTTATACTTTCATCACCGTTATGGATATTAGGAGCACTCTGTGTATATGTATACGATCGAGGCACAATATTTTATATTCAAAAAAGAGTTGGCTTAAATGGAAAAGTATTTAAATTATATAAATTAAGATCCATGATTATTGAATCTGAAAAAAATGGCGCGGTATGGTCAACTAAAGATGATGATCGCATCACACCTATCGGCAGGATACTCAGAAAACTACATATAGATGAATTGCCACAAATGATAAATATAATAAAAGGTGATCTATCTCTTGTTGGACCAAGACCCGAGCGTCCTCACTTCGTCGAGCAGTTAGAAGGTGCGATTACACATTACGAATTACGTCATATAATCAAACCAGGCTTTACAGGATGGGCGCAGATTAAATATCATTACGCAAACACAGTAGAAGGTTCAAAGGAAAAGTTTGAATATGATCTCTATTACATAAAAAATAGAAATATATTTCTTGATTTAGGTATTATTGCACGAACAGTACAGATTATATTTACTAATTAGATAACGAATTTTAGTTGTATGAAAATTGGAATATTTTTAGAAAATTTTACTGATACTGAATTAGCGAAAGATCCTGGCACAATAGCATCTGGACTTATAAATAAAGGAGTTGATGTAGCTGTCTTTGCACATTCTCATACAGAAGAGGTTGCAGCAAGATTCCCGGTAGTCCTAATTAAAAAAGTGGAACGTGGAAGTGTTCTGTACTGGCAGAAATCGGAAATTGATATTTTGTTTGTATATTCATGGCTTTCACTCCGTTATACAAAAATGATACGAGCAGCAAAGAAAGCAAATATAAAAGTCATTTTAAAACTAGACTCCGATGGATATCTTCTTTATCCTCTAAGGCCAAACTATCTAAAAGTATTCGGTTTTAATCAGACATTCATCTCAAAAGCAACACATCTCCTACGACTTGCACAGTGGTATATTTTACCAAAGATTATTACGAAACTTAAAATCAAGCAGATTGAACTCGCTTCTGCGTTAATTATTGAATCACCAAAAGCAAAAAAGAATCTAGAATATTCGCTTTCTTACTGGAAAAAGTCTTATCTCTCTCAAAAAATCGCGTTTATTCCAAATCCTATTATTACAGAATCGATAGACACTTTAAATAAAGAGAACATCATTACTTGCATAGGAAGGTGGGATGATGCGCGTAAAAATGCCAATGGCCTTTATACGGTCTTCTCCCAAATTGGAACTAATTGGCAGATCAATATCATTGGTAAAGGTTCAGTTATCTTAACAGAAAGAATCAAAACAGCAAACAGAAATATACAAATTAAAGGAATAGAAAAAATTAGTCATATGGAAATCTTCTCACAGCTTTCAAAGACAAAAATATTATTCTTACCTTCTCTTACCGAAGCATCGCCACTCTCTGCATCAGAAGCGTTATCATGCGGTTGTTCAGTCGTAGGAGGACCGCTTGCAAGTGTAGAGTATTTTGTAAATAGTGGAAAAAGCGGAAGTATGGCAAAAAATTTTAATGCACAATCGTTGTATGAGGCTTTAAATCTAGATATAAAGAAATGGGATACTCAATACTCTCCGGAAAATATTAAAACATATTGGCAGAGTGAATTAGATATAAAAAATGTAAGTGGACAAATACTAGCGCTTATACAACATATATGATCATTACCGCTATAATATTAAACTATAATAAATATGAAGATGTACGTGAATGCATCCTTTCTTTAGAGGAACAAAAACTTTCAAAGGATTACACTTTGCAGATATTAATAATCGACAATAATTCAACAGATGGATCTACGCTCTCTTTGCGAAAAGATTTTCCCCGTCATCAATTTGTCTTCAATAAAGAAAACCTTGGATTCGCAAAAGGAGTTAATCAAGGTATGATGCTTCATCCTGAAAGCGATTACTTCCTTCTTGTTAATAACGATGCAAAACTTGAAATTAATTGTCTTTCCTTGCTACTAGCAGAAAGTGGTGGCAAAAAACTTGTGGGGCCAGCACTATTCTACACAGATAGACCTACTATTATCTGGCAGGGTGGCGGGATATTTTCCCAATTGCGAATGAATATCATCGTTCCAGACAAAAATCAACCTCTGTCTAACAAAGGTGCTAGATCTGTAGATTTCCTTTCAGGCTGCGTACTCCTTATACCTAAAAAAGTCATAAATACCATTGGCATGCTTGATGAGAAATTTTTCTTCTATGGTGAAGATCTAGATTTCTGCTTACGAGCGAAAAAAGCTAAAATCGATGTACGCTATTACCCTCTTGCTCATGCATGGCATAACATAAAGCCAGTAGCTGAAAGTCGAACAAATGCTTTTGTATTTAAAAATCTTTCTTCAAGTTACATGCTTATTATCCGAAAACACTACCCTTTAATGATCATATACGGAGTACTTCTTTTCATTTTTCTCTATACACCATTTCGATTTTATCAAATACTTTCCGGAGGGCATGATTGGCGTATAATAAAAGAATGGATTAGAGGTGGAATTGTAGGTTTAAAGATAAAAATATGAAGCAAAAAATATTATTTGTGCTTTTTCGTTCACCATATCCCGCAACTGATGGAACACGGCAACGGATTTTAAATGAAATACAAGCGCTTAGTTCAGATTTTGAAGTGAGCCTTCTTCTAATAACCGATGAAAAGATTAGTACTCAAAATAAGGAATTTTTAAATGGGATAATAAATGGCAATGTATATATATTCTCATCATCAAAGATCAACTGTTACATAAGATCTTTTTTGGGTATTTTCTCCTTATATCCGCTTCAGAGTAACTATTTTTTCAATCGTAAAGCACTCAAATGGCTCAAGTTATATAACTCTGAATATAAAGTTATACATTTTCACACCTTACGATTTGGACGCTATATCACTTCGTTAAAAAAAGTAACTACCTCTACACGATTACTATTATGTTTCAATGATGCAATATCACTTAATTATAGAGATGCTATTCATAAAGCTAAAGGTTTCTGGAAACTTATATATAAAATAGAGTTTAATCGAGTTAAAAAATATGAGCTTACAATGCTTACTACTGCTGATGGATTTTCTATTGTTTCTCATCGAGATATAGACTGGATCACGGAAAATTGGCATAAGACGTATGGGAAAAGATTGATGCCGCATATACATCTTATTTCTAATTGGATTGAAGACAATATTTTCGAATACAATTATATGCCGGAAAATAATAATCTTGTGTTCATCGGAAACCTATTCTACCCGCCAAATCGTCAAGGATTACTATTTTTCTGCAAGAATATTTGGCCAGCAATACTCAGAAGGGAATCTCGAATAAAACTTATCATTATTGGTCGAGGAGGAAGAGAATTTTTCAAAAACATACCGAATGTTGAAATTGCTGGGTTTGTAGATGATCCGTACGAACTTATGATTCGCCAAGCCGCATTTATTAGTCCAGCAAATTTTGGGGCCGGTATTCCAACAAAATCACTCTTTGCTATGGCACTTGGCCTCCCCGTAATCTCAACTATAGATAATGCAAAAGGAATAGATGGCATTCTTGATAATAAGAACATATATCTTATAGACTATGAAAAAATAGATAGTGCAGCGGAGAAAATACATGTAATTCTCAAAAACAAAGAAGGTCGGATAGCCGTCGGATTGGCAGGGAAAAGATTAATTAAAGATAATTATCGCAAATCAATCATCTATCCTCTACTTAAAACATTTATTGAAGAAGAAGGAGAGAATATTCTTAACGATTAGACTTAAAAGCAGGTCTAAGTAAAATAAATAGCGGTATTATTAGATATGAGGAAAATGTTGCCCATGCTGATCCAATAATTCCATATCGTGGAATAAAGAAAAGATTAAGGAATATATTAACACACATAACAATAATATTTAGAAAAAGAATAGTTTTAACTAGATTTTCTGAAATCAAATACTGGTTTATCCCATATGAAAGAAATAATCCTATACTTGACCATGTGTACACATAGAGAACTGATACTGACTCAGAGTACCCTTCCCCAAATAGTACATAAATGATAAATGGAGCAAAGAGTGTAGTAGGAATAGCAATTATAAGAGAAAGAGTAAATAGTAAAATATAAAAGTTTTTTAGACGCTTGTTGTATAAATCCATACCCATTTTTCGAGCATTTATAATAGCTGGAAAAAGCGCAGTTGAAATTATCCACGGTATAAAATACCACACTTCCACAAGCTTTACTGCTGCAGCATACAGACCAACTTCTCTATTACCGAGAATATGACCAATAATTACTTGATCAATCTTCAGATAAATAAATCCTGCAGCTGCAGAAATCATGAGCGGTAAAGAATTTTTTAAGATTCTCATTGCAAGACTCTTATCAAAAATCCAATCCCGAATTTTTAATCCGTATGCGCGATACGCAATGCCAAAGCCTATAGCTTGCCATAGAAAATCAAGTGAGAAAACAAGCACAATCCAAGCAACGCCTTTGTGTGATAGTATAATGAGTATTTTTAATATGGATGATATAAGCGTAGCTACAAGTATCGACTTAAAACTATTTTTTGATCGTACTTCTGCTTGAAAATAGATGTTAACTACATTCATTGCTTGGAATATAAAGGACAAGGAGAAAAGTACAATGAGAAGCTTTATGAGTGGATTTGTTTGAGTAAAACAAGCACCAATGAAAGCGAATAAAAAAGCTATCAATCCGCCGATGATTTTAAGACGAAATCCAGTTCCTAACAATCTATTTCTATCATGAGGGAACTTCACAAGTTCACGACTCAAGATATTATCGATTCCTAGAGAAGCAATAAATCCAAACATTCCCGCGAAAGAGATAGAATAACTCAACATGCCGTAATTTTCTACACCAAGATATCGAGCAATCCAAGTTCCGATAAAGAACGATACGATAAGAGAAATTACTTGTACAGCAAACATCCAGCCTGTACTTGCCGCATAGCGCTTATATCCTTCGTGTTCAAATATCCAATGCCATCTTTGTGGGATTATTTTTCTTATTACATTGAGAATCATATATTTGCTTCTTTTTTCAGCTCATCAATTCCCTCTTTTAAATCAATAGTTGGTTTCCAAGCAAGTAATTTTTCTGCTTTTGATATGTCAGCTTGGGTATCGCGTGATTCGACGCGAGCATCAATATACGTTATAGACCCGCCAATACGTTGTGCAATTTCATTTACTGACACCTTTGTAGTACCACCAATATTAATAACTTCACCTTTCCCAGCATGAGTCGATTTCATCGCAGCTAAGTTCGCTGAAACCACATCTTTTATATGAATAAAATCACGAGTTTGATTTCCATCTCCTGTTATAGAAAGTGGTAAACCTAATTTGCTCATATTAATAAACTTCGCAATAACTGATGAATAAGCACCTTCATGGTTCTGTCGAGGACCATACACGTTAAAATAACGGAGAGATACCGTCTCAAGGCCGTATAAATCTGCCCAAAGCTTACAATAAACTTCTCCTATATATTTATGAACTGCATACGGAGAAAGTGGGTTTGCTTCCATTGTTTCTACAAGAGGTAATTTTTCTTGATTTCCATATGCTGCACTTGATGCAGCAAAGATTAACCTTTTCACTCCATTTTGCTGTGATAATTCTAATATATTTAAAAGTCCATTAACATTTACATCGTGAGTCTCTGCTGGATTCTCTATTGAGAATTGCACTTGAGGTAATGCCGCTTCGTGAAAAACATATTTTGCATTTTTAAAAATCGGTGTGAGCTTTTCCCTATCTCGTATATCGACAACATGTAAAACTGCACTAGCGTGCACATTTTTTTGTTTTCCCGCAGAGAGATTGTCTATTATGTGTACCTCATATCCATCAAAAATAAGCGCGTCAACGATATGTGACCCGATAAATCCAGCTCCACCTGTAACAATTACTTTTTCCATAAATACTTATTTAAAAGTAAAACCTGGTACATTATTTTCTGCATTCGACAATGTTTCAGCATATAACTTTTGATCGTTTATAGCTTTTGCAAATTTTAGCAACAACTCATAAGAATTTGGAATGTGCGGATCAAGAGCAATGGCTTGGTGATAGGCTTTTACAATCTCCACTTTATTTCCAGCCCATGCATGAACTTGTGCAATATCCCAATATACTTGTGGATTAGTTGGTGAAAGCTCTTTCGCATGTTCGAGAAGTTCATGTATTCGATTTCGGTTTTCTACTGTATTAAATGTATCATCAAGATATATCTTTGTATTATAGAGGTGCACCATACTTATATAAAGACGGAAGTCAGTTTTATTAGTCTTAGCGACTTCTTCAAGATATGCAAGCATACCAGTTAAATCTTTTAAGACAAAAGACAGAACTTCTTTATTATTCTTTATACTCAATGGATCTCGTGCAAAAGTATTATTCACATCATGAGCAATCTGACTAACATCCCATTGGTCTCCCATTGTAGAACCAACAAGTAACTGATCAAATGGTTTATTGAAGTTGGTATTCAAAACAGCAATATACGCCTTTGCTTTCTGCAAAGGTCTATATGAAAAATACATAAATGACACAACACATAGTGAGGCTAATACAAAAGCAATGAGATTTCTAAAGAAAGAATCTATTGATGAGCGATCTTTTTTGTTCTTCTGATCTCTTGTAATAACATAATCTACGGAAGCATACGCAATCCCTGCCAGAGCGAAAAGAGCTATCGATGAGAGAACTGAATCAAAGTAAAATAGATTTTGGAATACATATCCAATAACTACACCTCCAAGAATTGATATCTGTGTACTACTAAATAACATATTTTTCCGACTGTTATAAAGAGCATACAGAATGCTAAGTATAAACAAAAAGTAAAAAGCAATTGCAGGATAGCCTCCCGCAACCCCTGTATCATAATAAACATTATGGGCTCGGTCATTCCAACCTTCGTAATTATATTTCGGTAGAAGCATTTCCGGATCAAAATATTGTTCAAAAGCTATCATATAATTATCAGGTCCGAAGCCAAACCATGGGCGATCATCCATCGCCTTCTGTGCTTCACTCCAGAAAATAAATCGAGTACCACTTGCAGCTTCTGTAAACTTTTGGTGAATAACAGTTCCAGGTGTCATTAATTGAGTCCAGAGAAGAGCGAATGCAAAAACAGAGGTTACAGTAAGACCAATTCCAATCATGCGAAGTAATTTTTTACCTGCAAGGAGTAGCCACATTATAAATGCAATACCAATACTTACAAAAATACCGAGCAGTGCTCCTCGAGCAGTACCAACTATACTTTTATGAACAAAGAATCCGTAAATATTAATAAATAGAGGTGAGAACAAGATGAGTGCCATTGCAATACCAATCCACCATTTATTCTTTTTTGACAATTTACTTACCAAAAGAAAAGCTCCGAAGGCAAGAACAATAAGTAGATAACCGCCGGCCAACGATGAATTACCCGAAAGTCCCCCACCTGTATCTGTTTGTAGTGAATGAAGTGGTATATTAAATCCAGTACTTCCAAACCAAATAGATAGCGCAAGGAGAAATCCTCCAGCGATAAACCACTGTAATAATTTATTTATATACCCTATTCCATCATTTTTAATGATACAAACAACAACACAAAGAAATAGAAAACTATGATATATCGTGAGCAATCCAGTCCCACGCGCGAACGATGACCAAAAAGCAAGCTCAGGATTAACAGCAAATATTGTTGCTAGCGTCATCCAGATAATATAAAGAGAAAGTGGAATGAGACATAAGAGTAAATTCTTCGATATTCTAAGATTGCGCTTAATTATACTGTTATAGATCCAAACTGCAGTCAGTATTTCTATTATTCCATAAAAAAAGAATGTTTTAGGAGTGATATGCGGATAGAGAATATTACTGCCGAGATATAGGACTGGCAAAATAAGAACAAGCAAATAAGTACCTTTCTTAAGTAGGGTCATTCTGAAATTATTCATATTGATAGTATATCCTAAAAACATGTAACAAAAAACCACCCCAATGGGGTGGTTTTTTGAGTTAGACTAGATCCAAGATCCAATCAATTTACTAAGAGCAAAGCTATTAGTTGTTGATGAACTTGTAGTCAGTCTGGAACTGCTCAACAGGGAGCAAGTTAGCCGCTGTACCTGTAACCAAGAGACCTTCTGTGAAAGTCTTAACTTGCTTAAGAACAACACGGTAGTACTTGTCTGCTGCTGATGGAGTAATAAGAGTCACAGTAACTGTGAAGTGCTTAGTTACACCACTATCAAGACGGTATCCGTTAGTTTCAAGAGTTGCATCTGATGTTGCAAAGCTTGAAGTAGCAGATGTAGCAGCAACTAGAGTACCTGTATCAGAACGCTGGAACTGGAATGCAAATGCATTAGATGCACTTGCTGTTGCAGCTTCCTCAACTGTCTGACCTAGGTATAGTGTGTTACCAAATGCAGTAACTGATACTGGAATAGTATATGTAACTGAGTTGATATCACCACTAGTAGCTGTTGTGTAGCTGTATGAAGGTGTACCCATAGCAACATTTACGCCATTTGCGCGTAGTGTCTGAGTGTTACCTACAGCTGAACCAACACGTACTGAAGATGAGTTGATTGTAAGCTGATCACCATTTACATCCTGAACTGAGAAGTTACCGTATGTAGCTGACAAGATATCAGCATTAGTGATCTTAGCTGTCAATGTTTCACCATCAGCGTAGTTAGGACCACTCTGACCCTTTATATCAACAGCAACAGTGAATTCTGCTGTTGTACCAGCAGCGATTGTGTTACCTGGAGTTGAAAGGTTAGCAAATACGTATCCACAAGCTGTAGATGCACAAGTTGTACCTGTAGAGTTTACAGATGTACCTGTGATTCCGTAAGCACCAGTAGATGAGCTTGTAGCTGCACTTGCTGAATCAGCTGAATCAAGAAGGTTTCCATCTCTCATAAGCTTAACTGTGCTTATAACACTAGAAACGTTAGCTGTTGTTGAAGTGATCTGAACTGGAATTCTTCGTAGTGTCAAATCAGAGTTCTCAGCTTTAATTGTGAACTTCAACAATGCAACGTCGTTCTTAGGACTTGTTGTTGAGTTAACAGAAATAGTTGTAGCACTTGGATTTGATGGAGCAAGACTAACTGTAGCCTTTACGCCACTTGAAGAGAACTTGTTGAACATAACACCTGCTTGGCTAAGAGCGTTTGCTGGGTATGTGTCAACTGAACCATCTGGAGAAACTGCCTGTACACCGCCAGCTGTGAAGCTAACTGTCCATGTAGCATCAGTGTCGTTAGTATCGATTGAACCATTTGTGTTCACAGATACTGAGAAACGACCAACCTGATCCTGTGGGATGTTTGCGTTAATACCAGAGAAGTTGAATGTGTATAGATCACTTGAAGTAGCACGGTCAGCCTGGCTGATTGCCATAGTAGCTAGCTTTGTAGAGCCGTACCATAGAGAAGCTGAGCTGATGTACTTTGAAAGATTCGCAGATGAGTTAGCTGCGTTTGTGTTCAAAAATGTAACACGTACGCGGTTAACGTTCTGTGAAGCCAAGCGAGCTGTTGCACGGAAACCAGCGACAACCTTATCTGTCTCAGATTCATAAACTGTTGAAACACGGTTTGTTGAATCAAGAGAAAGGTCAGCTAGGTAACCATTTGTACCTGTATTAACAGTAGTTGCTGTACATGGCTGGCCAGTTGTAACACTGAAACCTGCTGCTGTAGCACAACCTGCTGGCAATGTAGTACCAGAACCATTACATGGCATACCAGTTGTTGAACTGTAACCAGTGTTTGATACGCAACCTGCTGGGTAATTTGTAGTAACACTAGCATTCATTGCAGCCTTAGTCATAGGACCGACAACACCGTCAGCTGTTAAGCCGTGAGCTGCCTGCCATGCTACAACATGAGCTTTGGTCATAGGACCGAAAGCACCGTCAACGTTTGCTCCGACTACTGTCTGAACATTCTTGACGTACTCTCCTTTACTACCAACTTTCAATGTTGTTGGACCGAAATCCCATGCAGCTGAAGCTACAGATGCTACTGCGAGCATCAAAGCAAAAGCGAATGTTCCGATCAAAAACTTAAAAGCGTTTGATTTTTTTAACATAATTTTATAATCGTATACACGTTTAGATTAATTTCGACTAATCCTAGAATACTACTAATAATTGAATAAATGTGTACTCCAGAAAAAAATTAATATGTGTGTATATATTTGTCTCCAACAATCTTGCGACTATTGGAAACGTTTTTACTTCTGAATAATCCTCTACTCTATATCTTGTCTCTTCCCTCTACAAACTTCTCTATCAAAAAATTGAAGCGGGCAGATGTAAAAAAAGAAATAAAAAATAATTCAGATAACGTAAACTAATGAATGTGCCTAGAGCATAACGCTCGAGACAAAACATATCTGCCTTGTCGACAGGGCCGATATCACACTTTTGTATTCTCCTCTATCAAAAGAAAAACATAAAGCGGATGTGCGACCAGTGAAACTAACGAGTAGCAAATTAGAGAGAAGACGTACAGTATAAATACTATATCTTCCAAACTAACTGCTACGGCTATTACCCTCTTGGTATTAGAACGTAATAGTATTATGTTTTCAATGATCGCTCCCTTTGATATATGATTTCTCACACATCGAAAGAGATGTTACATACTAGCATATCCGGTGAAAATACACCAGGCTAATATGCCAATACATTATATACTATGCACAGAGAAATATGCAACAAATATATAGGGGAATGTGGATAAACCATTCATTTTTGGTGAGGCTGGTTTTCCTACCCCATAGGTAGAGACGCGCATCATGCGTCTTTCTTACGTGATCTAGAGGGCCTGATACCGACTCCAGCGTTTTGCTCCTACTTTTTTAATTTCTCCTTTTGAGACGAGTGCATTCAATTCGCGCTGGATTGTCTTTTCCCCACAGTCAGTAAAGACAGCAGAGATGTCCTTTATGGACAATCCATCTTTATATCCTGGAGCATCTTTCTTGTCCTTTATAAAGGACAAGATCTTGCCTGTTCTCTCATCTTTACTCCCAGTAGTAGATTTGTTATTTATAAGTCCTTTTGAATGAGAGAGTGGTGAAGGAATCTTACCCGATCCATTTTGAGGTGAATATGTCTTTTTAAAAATCTGTCCTTTAGTATAGTGACTGTCTTTTACGAATCTTTCTCTCGGGAAAAAATCTGCTTTCGGCTTTTCTACATGGAACATTTCATCCGAGAGAGTGAGTGCAAAATGAGCATCTTTTGAAGTGTGTGATTCTAGCTCTGTGACCAAGAAACCGAACTCTCGGTGAAGTATTCTACTGTTCATTTCTGACATGAATCCCATGGTTGAGGCAATGTTTATGAAAGAGAGCAGCTCCTCTATACGAGAGAGCGATACAGATACATGAGTACTCTTTTCTGCCGGAAGGAGCACAGATACCTGATGCATATCGGACAGCAATTCTACCCCAAGAGTGCGAAGCTTAGACTTGAGTGCGTCATCAGCATCCATGCAGTCTGTGACCATGTAAAGAGCAGTGACGAGCTTCTCTGTCTTTTTGTTGATGAAGTTGTATTCAGTCTTATGTACCAATAGGTTAGAGACCGCAGGACTTCCATGTCCGTAAGAATTAAGGTTTGTATTCTTTGTGTCCTTTTGATTATCCATTGTCTTTTTAGCTAAGATTGAGGTGTTTTTATGTCTTTAATTTGTCCATTATATACTCAAAAAAATCTAATGCAAGATGGTAGTATTCTGGGTTTACGCAGGCATATCTTTGAGAAAGATCTTGCGCAGGAACTTAGGAAATAAAGCAGGTACTCCTGTTAGTATTTTCTTGAGTGACGAGCAGAGCAAATTCCGAGTACGAAATTATGCGGTCTTTCGAGAAGACTATGCCAAGGAGAGCCAGAATGGAGTGACAAAATTTACTAAAAAAGATTGTTAGAATTCACAGAAATAAACATAAGAATTCGAAGAAAATTTATGATATAATTGGCAGACATTATGGCAAAAAAAGATATCGAGGATGAAGATGAAATCGTAGAGAAACCGCGAAGCAAAGGCAAGAGCAACAAAAAAAAATCTAAAAAAGTCGAACTAAAAGAAGAGACTCGACATAGCATTTGGGGTATCGTATTTCTCGTGTTCGGACTCTTTTTCTTGCTCTCAATATTCAAGCTTGCAGGAATCGCCGGCGAATTCTCATACTCTCTCATGAGTTCTTTTTTTGGGTTTGGATATTATTTCCTTCCGATACTTCTCGCCGTTGTCGGTGTTTCATTTCTCCGGAAAGGTAAGCCGCAAGTTGCACGACTTCATTTCATCACATCGATCGGAGTTCTCCTCTCTACTCTCGGTATCATGGATATTGCGAGCAACGGAAGCGGAAAGTCAATCAATATATTTTTTGGCGGATATCTCGGCAGTATGGTCGCATGGCCATTTGTGAAATTATTCGGCATCTATGCTGGTATATTGATACTCGGCACTCTTCTTATCATCTCGCTCATTATCCTTTGTGATGAGCGCCCTGACCTTATCACTCTCTGGAAAAAGATTCGTGCGTTCTTTTCAAGAGATATCCGCATGCCCTCACTACGAAAAGAATATGATGAGAGTGAATTTGTAGCTGAGGATCGAGGTGAAGAAATACCGGAAGAACAAGCGCCGGATGAGAATACACTCCTTGAATATGATGAGAGTCCAACAAAAGAAGGAGAAGAAGAAACATTTTCAGTCAAAAAGAAATTCAAGACAACCTATACTCCTCCCCCACTCTCACTCCTTGAGAAGGATAAAGGTAAACCAAATGTCGGGGACTTGAAAGGCAACATGAATATTATTCAGCGCACACTTCTCAACTTTGGCATCTCTGTAGAGATGGATGAAGTCACTATCGGTCCGACTGTCACTCGCTATGCACTCAAGCCTGCACAAGGCGTAAAGCTCTCTCGTATCGTAGGACTTCAGAGTGATCTTGCGCTTGCGCTTGCTGCCCACCCTATTCGTATCGAGGCTCCTATTCCTGGAAAGTCTCTTGTCGGTATCGAGATTCCAAACAAAGTAAAATCTACCGTCGGCCTCGCGACTCTCCTCTCTGACGATAAATTCCAGAATTCTCCAAAGCCACTCACAGTTGCGCTTGGAAGAGGGCTTTCTGGAAAATCTATCTTTGGAAATTTGGCAAAAATGCCTCATGCGCTTATTGCAGGTACAACTGGATCAGGTAAATCGGTCACCGTGCACTCAATTATCACCTCGCTCCTCTATAGAAACGGTCCGGATGATCTACGTCTCATACTCGTCGACCCAAAGCGCGTTGAACTTACCCTCTATAACAAGATCCCTCACCTTTTGACCCCTGTTATTACTGATCCAAAGAAAACTATCCTCGCGCTCAAGTGGGCAGCAAAGGAAATGGATCGTAGATATGATGTGCTTCAGGCAGAGTCTGTCCGAGATATTGAGTCATATCATGCGACAGTATATAAGGGTGGCAAAGGTAAAGATGAGATTGAGCGTATGCCATATATCGTCATCGTCATCGATGAACTGGCAGATATCATGCAAGCATATCCGCGTGAGCTCGAGAGTGCGATTGTACGCCTTGCCCAGATGTCTCGTGCAGTGGGTATTCACCTCATTCTTTCAACTCAGCGCCCATCCGTAAACGTTATTACTGGCCTTATCAAGGCAAACGTCCCTACCCGTTTGGCGCTCCAAGTGTCCTCTCAGATAGATTCTCGTACGATCCTCGATGCAGGTGGAGCCGAAAAGCTCCTTGGTGCCGGAGACATGCTCTATGCGTCAGGTGAAATGTCCCAGCCAGAGCGTATACAGAGTGCATATCTCTCTGAAGACGAAGTCAAAAAAGTGGTAGAATATCTCAAGAAGGCCTACATGGACGAGCTACCTGATACAATCGAACTTTCCGGCTCTATAGATAAGGGTAGCAACATGTTCAGTGACACGATGAGTGATGATGATGAAGATGATCTCTACGAAGATGCTCGAGCGACAGTGATGGAAGCTGGAAAAGCCTCTACGTCATACTTGCAACGCAAACTCGGAGTTGGTTATGCGCGTGCAGCGCGACTTATCGACATGCTTGAAGAACGCGGAGTAGTAAGTCCTGGCAATGGCGCAAAACCACGTGAAGTCCTCGAGAAGCCTATTGATAATACAGAAGCATAACAGATATGAAAAAAGTAAAAAAGAAAAATATAAAATGGTGGGTAGGAATAACGTCATGTTTGCTGCTTTTTATCGCTATTGGGATCTTCACATATTCCAAGATGGGATTCTTGTGGAAAGGAGTGCAAATTACTGCAGAAATTAAAAGAGATGATACTTCCCCTATTATAGAGATCAAGGGAAAAGCAAAGAATGCTGTCATGCTTACACTCAATGGCCGAGAAATATTTATAGATAAAGATGGGACATTTAGAGAGCCGCTTGCTCTCATTCCTGGACTTTCTGTCGTTACGATCGACGCACAAGACAAATTTGGAAAGTCCGCAGAAAAGAAATTCGAAGTCATATACCAGAAGACCACAGGGGCAGTCGCACTTGGCGATATCATTATCAATACTAATTAGTTATTCACAGGTATTTTTCTTGACGGTGAACGATCGTTCACGTATACTATATATTATGCAAAAGAAAGCTAAAAAAGAAGCAAAAGAAATGGGCGGAGCGATTGAAGATACAATCAAATCGATCCAGACAAAATTTGGCGAAGGTGCGATCATGAAATTTGGCGATTCACCAAAGGTAAATATCGATGTAGTCCCTACCGGGTCTATAGGGCTTGATATGGCGCTTGGCATCGGCGGAGTACCACGAGGACGTATGATAGAAATATTTGGTCCGGAGTCATCTGGTAAGACTACCCTCGCCCTCCATATCGTAGCTGAAGCTCAGAAGAAGGGCGGTGTGTGTGCGTATATTGATGCTGAGCATGCAATGGATCCAGAATACACAAAGAAGCTCGGAGTTAATATCAAAGACCTTCTCATCTCACAGCCAGACAATGGCGAGCAAGCACTTGAAATAACTGAGAGCCTCATCCGATCAGGCAAGATCGATGTGATCGTCGTTGACTCTGTAGCAGCACTTACTCCTCGCGATGAGATCGAAGGTGATATGGGTCAATCCCACGTAGGCAAGCAAGCACGCCTTATGTCCCAGGCGCTCCGCAAATTGACTGCGATCGTTGCACGGTCAAAGACAGTTGTTATCTTCATAAATCAAATCCGCATGCAGATCGGTATTATGTTCGGAAATCCTGAGACTACCCCAGGCGGTAAGGCACTCAAGTTCTATACATCGATTCGTCTCGATATCCGCCGTATCGCCCAAATAAAAAAAGGTGAAGAAGTCGTTGGCTCGAGAACTCGCGTAAAAGTAGTAAAGAACAAGGTCGCTGCCCCATTCAAACAGACAGAATTCGATATCCTCTACGGTGAAGGAATCTCCCGCGAAGGTGAGATCATGGCTCTCGGTGAAAAGCTTGGTATCATTTCAAAATCAAGCGGTGCTATATTCACTTACTTGGGCACTGCTAAGGCACGTGAAAAAGGTCCAGTCGAAGAAGTAAAACTTGGCCGAGGCTACGATGCTGCTCGCACATTCCTCCGAGATAATAAAAAGCTTTCCGAAGAAATCCTCAAAGAAGTCCGCGGACGCTTTGATGAAATCCAAGTCACGAGTGCAGGAGAATAGAACTGAAAAAACGTTGCCATATGGCAACGTTTTTTTGTTTTAGAAATTTTAACTATTACTCAACTAAATTCCCTACATTTTGATGCTGTCTATTTGTAGTAACTGAAGATACAGCAACAAGAATTACTAAGCTATACCCACAACTAAACATCCAGGTAGAGTCAGGCTTATGAAATCCATATAGATGGATAAATGCAAGCGATAAAATCAAAAATGATGATAGTAGTAGCAACCATCCCCAGAAAGCATTGGTTGTGAATTTAAATCCGAAGAATACAATGAAAAGCGAGGCGAATGCTATTACGAACGTTGCTATTTTGATAATTGGCTGGAACTCTATCTCAAATTTACTAAATTGCAATGGAAAACTGATACTTCCATTCACCAAAAAAGAGAAGGTGCAGAGCAACAATACAATTGCTGCAAGAAAAACAATTAAGGCTTTCATAACGTTACATTTTATAGTTAAAAAATATTTTTTAGATCATTCTGATTTGAGCTCATTATCTACTTTTGCATATAATTGTCAACGAATTAAAAATTGCATCGCCCATGGAGCGATGCAATTTAAAAGAGTTTAAGCTTGTTAGTTCTGCTTGAAAAAATGTGTAAACATAGCTGAGAAAAACAATGTGATCACTATAGCTAATGCGTAGCTTGTGATTACCGTTACATCCATGTTGGGCGTATTTGAAAGCCCGTTAAAGGCTAGTATGGATGCATACTGCCAAGAAAAAAAGGTCACAAGAACGTTTGCTAGTTTCACCACAAATGGAATATTACTTATGATCTGAAACCAGAGAGAGAAAATTGCCAGAGCAAAACTTGCTAAGACTAAGCATTCCCTATTGCCAAGCTTAAGATAAGAAAGAACACATGTCGCTATCAAGGATGACAGGAACAGGGTCAATACAACTTTTTGATTCATAATTTATAAGTTTAGGGTTATAAAAATGAAATTCAAGTAGATCTGTTGATATCATGGACTCTTTGGAGGGTAATGTCAACGACTTGAAAAAGCATTCGCGATGGGCTAGAATAGCTCCATGCTTGAATATAGTGAAATCCGAACAGGAAAAATAATCATTTATGAAGATGAGCCATGCGAAGTCATGGACAACCACGTCGCTCGAACACAGCAACGAAAACCACAAAACCAGGTAAAGCTTAAGAGTCTGCTTTCCGGACGTACCTGGAATACCGTCTTCCATGCCTCAGACAAGGCTGACGAAGCTGAGATTGCAAAACGAGATGTGAAGTTCCTCTATGCAAACAAGGGCGAGTATTGGTTCTCTGATCCAGAGAATCCAAAAGATCGCTTTAAACTCGAAGAGAAAATCCTTGGTGATTCCGTAAAATATCTAAAAGCCAATGAAAATGTAGTAGCACTCGTCTGGGATAATGATGGAGAAGAACAAATCATCAGCATCAAGCTCCCAGTCAAGATGGAATTCATCGTCAAAGAAGCTCCTCCATCTATCAAAGGCAACACCGCAAACGGTGGCGGAAAACTTGTCACTCTTGAGAACGGAGTAAAACTCAATGTCCCCTTCTTCATAGAAGCAGGTGAAAAGATTCGAGTAAACACTGAAACAGGTGAATACGTAGAACGAGTATCATAAATGAAAACTGAAAAAGCTTCTGCACTAAGCGCAGAAGCTTTTTTATTGAAATTCTTTTTGCCTTGTAAGCAAATCTAAACCATTAGGAAAATTACTGAGAGTGATCTTTTTCCATGCCTCGTACGCTGGTATTTTGCTATCATACGACAGGGACTCTTGTGTATGTGGTGCGCATTTGCGTTTGCCACTATCAAATAGATCCATGAAATCAAATGTAGGAAACTGAAGGAACGAGTTCTTCTGAGCTATATCATCAATGAATAGTTCTTTTATTAGCGAAAACTTTTCATATCGCTTTCCAAAAATCCCTTGATAATAATTAAGTACCGGTTCAACGAAAACTAAGTTTCCTGCAAACACTTCATGCAATGATTCACAGCATCCATCCCATTTGTCTGCAAGCGAGTGGAGCTGCGCTTCAGGGCAGTCTTTGTGTAACGCATGCATCAGGATTGCTTTATAATTATATCCTCCAACTTTTTTAGGATAAAATTTTGCTATCTGATTTATTGCTTCAATCTCTTCTCTTCGTAATATTTCTTTTTCATCATCATCCATTTTTAGCTTGAGCTGGAGTGATACATCGCCACGTAGTGCGACAAGCTCAGGATCATCATGATATTTAGCAATAAGACGAACGAGGTTTGGATCAAATTCTTCGTAATATGTCTGTGCAAGCGGTATAAGTGCTTCCACGATCAAGGGGACTCTTGTTGTATGGACCAGCAAATTGGTCCGGTACATCATGACTTCGAAGCGATGCTTCGGGTCATGGAAACGGATAGCCTTTTCTAAGTCGGCATCTCGTTCTTTCCAGACTAATTTTTTATGGTTCATAGTTGTATGTTTTTCTTCATCCTACTTTAAATCACAAATATGTCAACAACAAAACACCCGCATATGCGGGTGTTTTGTTGTTTTGTATTAGTCTGTAACAGTGATTCCTGCTGAGCGAGCTGAGCCTTCCACGATCTTCATTGCACCTTCGATATCTTTCGCATTGAGATCTGGCATCTTCTTCTCGGCGATTGCGCGAACCTGGGCTTTGGTGATCTTGCCTGCCTTTGAAGTATTTGGCTTGCCTGAACCCTTTTCGATGCCTGCTGCTTTGAATATTAGGCCTGCAACTGGAGGAGTCTTTACCTGGATATCATAGGTACGATCTTCGTACACTGAGATAACACATCCGACTGTTTCACCTGCCATATCTTGAGTCATCGCGTTAAACTTCTGACAAAATTCAGCGATGTTTACTCCAGCCTGACCGAGCGCAGGACCAAGTGGTGGCGCAGGAGTAGCTTTCGCTGCAGGGATTTGTAATTTTACTTTTTTAGTTATTTTTTTAGCTGCCATAAATGTTTAGCTTTTAGCCACTAGCAATTAGCTGCTAGCAGAATACTGATAAGTGAAGTGAAGCGAAGCGTAACAGGCTATAATTTAGCATACTTCAACAAACAAATCAAACCACAAAAATTAGTAAATAGTATTAGAGTTTCTTTATCTGGAGGAAGTCTAGCTCAACCGGTGTCTCACGACCGAACATCGATACGAGAACTTTAACCTTACCTCGTTCGCGGTCAACATCGCTCACCTTGCCTTCCAAGTCCTTGAATGGACCATCGGCAATACGAACGATTTCTTCTACCTCTACATCCATCTGGTGCTTGCCCGTAGTGTTGTTCTCTTTCTCCATTCGGCCAAAAAGATCATCTACTTCTTGCTTGTTGAGAGGCACTGGGTTCACTCCAGCACCGACGAATCCAGTAACGCGAGGCGTGTTGCGGACGACGTACCACGAGTTATCATCAACGATCATATCGACGAGCACATAGCCCGGATATACCTTTTCTTCTACCTCAGCTCGCTTACCTCCTTTGATCTTGATCTTCTTTTCAGTTGGGACAACCACAGAAAAGATCTTGTCATTCATGCCAAGTGAATCAATACGCTGCTTGAGGTTACGCATGACTGCGTTCTCGTATCCAGCATATGTGTGGATTGCGTACCAGTTTCTTTCTCCTCGTAATTCTTGTTTTGCCATAATAAAATATAGTTATCGTGATAGTACCCACTCTAGTCCCCTTGTGAATATATAATCAAAGAAGCCTAAGTAGTATGCGACAAATAGAGAAACGATAATAACGCCTAGAGTGAAGTAGAAGGTCTGTGTACGAGTAGGCCATGTAACGTTCTTCATCTCCGCTCGCACTTCTTTGAAATATTCAGTAGTTTTGCTCATATAGTGTAATATCTTTACTCTTAATAAAAACCACCCCGGAGGGCTTATGAATATATAGTACAACATTGGGCTAAAAGTTGCAAGGACTGACTTCTCATGCAAAAAGGCCAGGAATCCTGGCCTTTTTGAACGTTTATTAATTATCTGATTTCGTAGATGATGGTCACATTTGAAGTGATCTTGTTTTCCCCTTTTGGAAGCTCAGGTGCTGGTGTAGCGCCTGCTGCCATATCTTGATTCATGACACTCTTTTCTCTATACATCATAGGATATGCCATACCTCCTTCAGAGAAGCTTACGACTTTGCCGAGACGCACATGAAGCTGTTTTGCAAGAATTTTTGCTTTTGCTTGAGCGTCAGTGATCGCATTTGCCCGAGCGCTTTCCTTGAATCCATCTTCATTATCGATAGAAAGTGTTGGACCGCTGATATTTGTAATGCCAAGATTTGCAAGACCAGTGCGAACTTCATTTGCATTGTCTACATCACGTACCTTTATAGTAATTGATTGAGTTGCAGTGTACCCTGTGATCTTTGGATCTCTTTGTGGGCATGGATATGTGAAGCAATTAACAGCTTCGTATGAATACTTTGGATTAACTCCCCCGTATTCTGATTTGATATCTTTGTCTTCTATTTTCTGTTCTTTCAGATATGCGAGTGTCTTTGTAACTTGTTCATTAAGAAGATTCTGGGCTTCTTTTGTTGTTGCTGCATCTTTGGAGAGCGTGACATACACTGTCGCAATATCTGATACGGCAAGCACTTCTCCTTCACCTGAAACAGTTATCGTTGCAGGAGGTTGCATCCCCACTCCAAGATATCTATTTTCTTTGATTGCGTTGATAAAAAGCACAAATACGAATAATGTAAGTACCCCTATAAGGCCAATTGAAGCCTTAATGAACCTCTTGTTTGTTAAAAGTGTTTCCATAGTCTCAGTATACCATACATTGGAAATAGAAATATACCTTGACAAATATAGGTTAAATAGGATTATCGATTCATTATATCGCTTATGATTACACCATCAGCCATCGTGATCGTTCGGTGAGCAAGCTTTGCGTATTCGGGTTCGTGCGTAACCATAACGATCGTCTGTCCTTCACGATTCAAATCAAGGAAGGTCTTGATAACCTGCTCTGAAGTTTCTGAATCAAGGTTTGCGGTCGGCTCATCGGCAAATATCACTTTTGGATCGTGCGCTATTGCGCGTGCGATCGATACACGTTGTTGTTGTCCTCCGGAGAGCTGGCTTGGGAGATTGTTCATTCGATTGAGCAATCCCACTTTATCAAGAGCTTTTTTTGCTTGTTCTGTAGCGAGCTTTGTACTATATCCCTGCATGAGAAGTGGCAGTATCGTATTCTCGAGAGTTGAAAGCGATGGAAGGATCGCGTAGTCTTGGAAAATATACCCAAGGTCGTTGAGCCTTGTGTGTGTACGCTCACGCTCGGATGCAGGCACGAGATCCTTGCCATCGATAATCGCACCACCGGATGTCGGTATATCGAGGAGTCCTAACTGATAAAGAAGGGTAGATTTTCCGGAGCCAGATTTGCCGGTGATAGTAAGAAACTGCCCTTGAGGTACGTGAAATGATACATCATTGAGCGCAATAATTTGTTGGTCACCACTTTGAAATATTTTTGTAAGATTTTTTGCTTCTATCATAGAGAGTATTATCTGCCTAAAATCGCAGAGAGTGTATTTTGTTTGATAACTATTTGGGCTGGTATATATCCTGCAATCACAGTAGCGATGAGCAGTATCCCCGCTCGTATAAGGGTACCATCGAGCGTTGCAACAAGAATACCGTCAGAAAAAGGAAAATCAAGAGGGTTCGCTGCAAAATACGGTTTGATAAGGAGGAAAATGAGCATCATACCGATGATGATCCCGCCAGATGCATAGATGAACGCCTGATACATATATGAGTAGAGTATCGCTCTTTTATTGATGCCGATACCCTTCAAAATGCCGATAAAGCGCCTGCGAGTAATGGCATTGACGAAGATAACAATAAATATTGTGATCGATGCAACTACAAGCCCGATACCGGAAATCACAGAACCAAGTATTGCAAATGTTGCTTTGATATCAGTGAGGAATTTAGGAAAGGCTTCCTGTGCAGTTTGGATGCGTGCGAACTCACCAACACCAGATGCAATGAGGAAATTCTTTGCTTGGATCGGATCAGTTCCTTCAGTAAGCTGAATCGCGATCGTACCGGCATTCAAATCATCGCGACCGATAAGCTTACGTACTTCAGAATCAAGAGCAACAATGGATGTATCGAATTCGTCTACCTTACTCTTGATAATACCTTTTACAAAATATTCTTTTGCAGAATCACCTGCAGTTACTTTTACACGGGATCCAATAGAAATGTTCTTGAGTGTCTGGAACCCCGGTGCTTCTATAGGCGTAAATTCATAGAGAAGATTCTTACCAATAAGAACACTATCTTGGTCCAAATTTGTAAGATACGAACCTCGGACGATGAATTTTGAAATACCTGAAAATTTCTCTTCTTCTATTGGGTCGATGCCAAGAAGCGATCCTCCTGCTCCATCTCGTTTGTCACCTGGGGCGACAGTCTCGCGATAATTTGATTCTACGCGGACAGCGCCCGAATAGCGAACGGTATGATTCTTGTATCCAGGAATAGTCTTTACGATATCAACAACATCGGGAGTATTTTCTATCGCACTTTTATTGAGAAATGGAGAGATCACAATATCCCCTATCGCATATTTTTTCTGTGCATCTTCTGATCCTTGGATAAGACCGACAAGGATACCGGAAACAACAATGAGATTGAGAAATGTCAGCGTCATAACCATAACAATGAGCCCTGTGGTCCAGATATTGGCGCGTTCAATATCACGCTTGGCCAAAAACCAACCGACTTTTATATTCCGAGAAAAGGAATCTTCCTTTGTGATCTGATCTTTCATTATTTTGAAACGATAGCGATATCTTGCCCTTCAGAGAGTAGAGATGTGATCTCTATCAAATTGCCATCACCGGTGAGTCCGGTCTGTACTGCTTCTTTTTCATATTTTTTGCGTTTCTTGTCAGTTA
This sequence comes from Minisyncoccia bacterium, assembly GCA_965656375.1. Taxonomy (GTDB): domain Bacteria; phylum Patescibacteriota; class Minisyncoccia; order Phycocordibacterales; family UBA9973; genus UBA8515. The sequence goes on along the minus strand of CBFHKH010000001.1, from coordinate 756,453 downwards.
CTACATTTACATACATCGTACCGCCTTCCATAAAGAGTGCCGCCTTTGGAATGACCAGAACATGAGATTTCTCTGCGGTGAGGATATTGATGTCTGCATTCATACCTGCGCGGATAGCAGGATCAAGAGATGCAATCGAAGACTTTATCTTGTAGTTTACGATACCGTCTGTTGTAGTCGCACCCGGATCAATATGAACCACGGAGCCTTCGAATGTTCTTCCAGAACCAAATGCATCAAACGTCATTGTTACTTTTTGTCCAAGTTTGAGGTTAGCAATGCTTGATTCATTGATCTTTGCTTCTACGTAGAGATTCGATACATCCTGAAGTGTGATGATCGGTTTCTGAGATTCAGAAAGTTCTCCCAATTTGATGTCGATATTTGTGATCGTCCCATCTGCTGGCGCTCGTATGACTGTATCTTCGTATTTTGCTTGAGCAGCTTGTACTTGTCCTTGGGCACTTATGATATCAGCACGTGCAAGATCAATATCCGATCCTGCTGCTTGCGCCTTCTTGAGTGCGAGGTCGGCAGTCTTCTGATCTATCGATGATCGGGCATGAGTTACTGCCTCCTGATGAGCATTGTAATTCGTCAGATAGTCTGATGCCTTTTTATTTGGAATGGTAATTACCCACTCAGTGATCTCTCCATTGTTTGTGGCAGGGAATCTGATATAGAGTCCAGAATTACCCAATGGCTGTGGAGTGGTAGTCGTCACATTGCCAGATCCAGAAACCAAACCTGAGAGATTGAAACTATATCCGCTTTCGCTTCCTGAAGCATAGGTCTTTAGAAGAATAGTTCCCTCTTTGCCCAAGCTATATGTTCCGCTGATTGTCGGAGGATTGTAGTCATTGCTCCCATTTTGAGGCAGTGCTTCCGGAGTCGAGTTCAAGAGGCGTTGATATGCGTTTTCGACAAGGGTATTTTCGGTAATACGTGCTTGTTCAAGAGCGATCTCTGCGAGAGCAACATCGGAACCTTCTGTTACTTTTTTATACCGTGCTTGCGCAGCTGCAAGTGCGCCACGAGCTTGCGTAAGCGTCGCGAGAACTGATCCCTGGTCGATCGTTGCAAGTATGTCGCCTTTCTTTACAGAATCACCAACTTTTACTTTGAGGGCTTTTACTATGCCAGTCGAATTGAATGACAGATCGAGATCTGTATTTGACGTAACTTGGCCAGTAGCGAGAACCGTTTGTTTCAAATCTACAAAGCGTGCTTGATCAAGAGCAATACTCTCTGTAGGAGCGTCAGGTTTGAGAGATACAAAAATAAAGATACTGACGATGATAAGTATCGCCCAAAAACGCTTTTTCTTATAATATTTCTTTACGAAATATACGATTGATTCTTTTATTTTTTGCATTCGATTATTTTACAGCAACGAGCTCTACATCAAACACGAGGTCAGCATTCGCTGGGATTCCTGAACCAGCTGGAGGATTTGCCCCGTAAGCTTCTTGTGCTGGGATTACAAGGCGACGAGTGCCGCCGATTTTCATACCTGGGATACCATCAGTCCATCCTTTGATAACTCCAGAGAGTGGAAATGTAATTGGAGTTGAGCCAAAATCTTTTGAAGATTGGAATATCGCTCCCGTAGCAGCAACTGCACCAGTGTAGTGCACGCTTACTGTTGCCCCTGGTTTAACTTCTGCTCCTGAACCGACAACGAGATCAATCTTTTGTAGAGTGCTTGTATGTGCGATTGGCTTAAAATCTGCTAATGTTCTTTGATTTGTTTCCATTGGTTTTTGTGCTTCTGTATTATCTTTTAATTTTTGATCAGTTGTAGACTCTGTGGCGAGGCTGTCAGTATCGGTAACACCTTCGGGAGCAGATGCAGTTTTTTGCATCAGCGCATACACGATAAGACCGACAATACAAAGTACAACAATGAAAGTAACGATAACTTTTAAATTTCCTTTTTGGTTTTGCATAGTGCGAAAGTTAACTAATATTCTTTTAGTATAGCATGATTCGACTATCCCCAAAACTGGTAAGAATATCTTGACATAATACGGGAGAGTAGTACATTTAACGTAAGACTCTTGTGTAGGAATTAAATGCTAATAGCAAATGAGGACCATTAACTCTAATATAAGTGGTTTAACAATACTCATGCTAAAACGCCAATAATTCGAAAGAGAGAACGTTTAAAATCAAATATCTCATTTCTAAAACAGTTTAAATTGTAAAAAAATGAAAAAAATGTTCACGATGCTTATCATGGCCATATGTGCCGTGTGCATCACCATCCCAACCGCCGCTAAAAAAAATGTAGTAGAGAAAACTACACTAAAAGCAAACTATGTTGTATCGAACTGGCTGATCACTTCCCCACCTGACATTCAAACTGTAACAGTTAAAAAAGTTGAAGTAACAGGCGCATTGATAAAAACAGCGGATCAGTTTTTTAAAAAAGATGATGTTGGCAATTCCACAGGCGACCAGGTTTCAGCCGCAAATGTATCAAACAACACCACTTCTAAAGCAAGCAACCAGGTGAACGATACCGGCCAACAAAATTTAAACGGCGTTAACATTTCAGATGAAACAGCAAATAATACATCGATTGCGGATACCAAGGTGCCCACTGTGGTTACCAGGGAGTAGGAGTTATTAGGAGCAATTCCTATGAAGAATCAAGCTTACCTCAACCGCAAGCACGCTAAGCCTTCCAGTAACCACACTCTGTGCGTTACTAAAATATACATACTGGATAATAATAGACTTATAAAAAGCCCCCCGATTACTCGGAGGGCTTTTCTTATATCTACAAAAGATTATTTGCGAGACTCGATAATAGTTGTAGCAACATTCTGTGGGACTATATCGTAGCGGACGAATTCCATAGTGAATCCTGCACGGCCTTCGGTCATTGAGCGGAGGGTTGTCATGTATCCGAACATTTCAGAAAGAGGAACGACAGCTTTCACTACCTGATTCATACCACGTGCTTCCATACCTTCGATAATTCCACGCTTTGATGAGAGCGAACCAGTCACATCTCCCATGAACTTGTCTGGAGTGATAACTTCTACCTGCATCATAGGTTCGAGGATCACAGGTTTTGCAAGCTTTGCTGCATCCTGAATCGCCATAGAAGCAGCAATCTTGAAAGCCATTTCGTTTGAGTCAACATCGTGGTATGAACCGTCATAGAGATCTACAGAGACGTTCTCAAGCTTGAATCCTGCAAGAACTCCACGATCAAGACCTTCTTTAAGACCCTTTTCAACGGCTGGAATGTATTCTTGTGGAATTGCGCCTCCTTTGATAGTGTTGATGAATTCAAATCCTTTTTCACGTTTTACGTTCTTTGGAAGATCATCTGGATCAACAGTAAGGTCCATTGGCTTGATCTTGATCTTTACGTGACCATAGTTACCGCGGCCTCCTGACTGCTTGATGTACTTGCCTTCTACCTGTGCTTCACCTGTAATAGTCTCGCGGTATGCTACCTGTGGCTTGCCGACGTTTGTCTCGACTGAGAACTCACGTTTCATACGGTCAACGATAATTTCAAGGTGAAGTTCTCCCATTCCTGCGATAATAGTTTCGTTTGTTTCTGGATCAGTTGATACTTTGAATGTCGGGTCTTCTTGAGCAAGACGATTAAGCGCCATACCCATTTTCTCCTGGTCTGCCTTTGTCTTTGGCTCTACGCGGAGGTTGATAACTGGTTCTGGGAATACAATACGGTTAAGCTCGACTGGATTCTCTTCATCACAAAGTGTATCTGAAGTGATGGTGTCTTTGAGTCCGACTGCGGCGGCAATTTCACCTGCGTACACTTTCTTTACTTCTTCACGATCGTTTGCGTGCATGCGGAGTATTCGTCCAAGGCGCTCTTTGTTGCGAGTGCGAGGGTTGTATACATACGAACCTGCAGCGATAGATCCTGAGTAAACTCGGAAGAAGATAAGCTGACCAACGAATGGGTCAGTTGCCACCTTGAATGCGAGTGCTGAGAACGGCTCACTATCAGATGCCTTGCGTACTACAGCTTCATCAGTATTTGGATCAACACCTGGGATCGGAGGAATATCTGTAGGTGATGGAAGGTAATCAACGACAGCATCAAGTACGAGCTGAACACCCTTATTCTTGAGGGCAGATCCTGCAAATACAGGGAAAATTTCATTAGCAATGACGCCTTTACGCATAAGCTTCTTGAGTGTATCGATATCTGGAACCTTGCCTTCGAAGTATTCGTTCATGACTGCATCATCTTGTTCGACGATCTTTTCAATCAATTCTGCATGATACTTCTCTGCATCAGCTTTCATGTTTTCTGGAATTTCTTTTTCAATAACTTTATTACCCATTTCCCCTTCGAAGTAGTATGCTTTCATCTTGAGAAGATCAATAACTCCTTCATGACCATCTTCAAGGCCTATTGGAATCTGAGCGCGAATAGCTTTCTTTGTAAGACGATCAAGGATTGTCTTGTATGAGTGCTCAAATGATGCACCAGTACGATCGAGTTTGTTCACGAAACAAATACGAGGCACACTTGCCTCATCAGCATAGCGCCAGTTTGTCTCTGACTGAGGTTCAACGCCGGCAACGCCGTCGAATACGACAACAGCACCGTCGAGCACGCGAAGGGAGCGCTTCACTTCTACAGTGAAGTCGATGTGACCAGGAGTATCGATGATGTTGAAGCGATGCTTCTTGTTCTTGTCCCCTATTGCATACGTTGGAGTCCAGAAACAAGTAACAGCAGCAGATGTAATCGTGATACCACGCTCACGCTCCTGTTCCATCCAGTCTGTTGTTGTCTCACCGTCGTGCACTTCACCGATCTTGTGCGACACGCCTGTATAAAAGAGCACACGCTCTGTTGTTGTAGTCTTACCCGCATCGATGTGGGCGATAATTCCAATATTTCGAACTTTCTCTAGTGGATAATCTCTTTCCATAATAAATAGCTTTTAGGCGCTAGCTTCTAGCTGCTAGCAGTAATAAATAAACCTTGAAATTCTTATACTAGGAGCTAGGTGCTAGAAGCTAGTCGCTAGTAAAGAAAAAAAGACCTTCGCGTCTTAATGTCCCTAGAATATACAATATACAGCTAAAATTTGCAATCAAAACAAAACTCCCCGAAAAGGGAGTTTTGTGAGTGGATATAAAGAGTATATTACCAAGCGAAGTGTGCGAAAGCCTTGTTTGATTCTGCCATCTTGTGCGTATCATCACGCTTCTTGATAGCTGTTCCTTCGTTCTTTGAAGCAAGTATCAATTCTTCTGCAAGCTTCACATGGATCGGAGCGCCTTTCTTGCTACGAGCAGCGAGGATTATCCATCGCATTGCGAGTGCTTGGCGTCGTTCTGGGCGAACTTCACGAGGGACCTGGTAGTTTGCACCACCGATACGACGTGAGCGAACTTCTACCATCGGACCTGCATTTTTGATTGCAGTGTCGAATACTTCGAGTGGGTTTGGATTACCAGTCTTTTCTTTGATCATATCAAAAGCGAGATATACTGCTTTGCGTGCGGTCTCCTTCTTGCCATCTTGCATGATGTTATTGATGAACTTGCCCAACTTTTGAGAGTTGTACATGATGTCAGCGTCTACGATATTTCGATTTTTGATTTTTCTTCGCATAAATTAAGATACTAGATTTTTGGGATTATTTCTTTGCTGCGTCTTTCTTTGGAGCTTTTGCACCATAGAGACTTCGTGACTGACGACGCTTGTCTACTCCTGTCGCATCCAGACGTCCGCGGACAATGTGATATCGTACTCCGATCAAGTCCTTCACGCGTCCACCGCGGATCATAACTACAGAGTGTTCCTGAAGATTGTGTCCTTCACCTGGGATATATGCAGTTACTTCCATGCCGTTCGTAAGGCGAACACGGGCGATCTTTCGGAGCGCTGAGTTCGGCTTCTTTGGGGTAGTAGTAGAAACTTTTGTACACACACCACGCTTAAAAGGAGCTGGGTAAAATACTGGTTTGTTCTTGATCGAATTAAAACCGCGAGCAAGAGCTACGGCCTTGGACTTTCTTTTTGTAATTTTACGGCTCTTTCGAACCAATTGATTGATTGTTGGCATATGTAAACTAAAAAAGTCGCGATTCGACTAGTCAGAACACTTTACTATAGAGGGGATAAAAAAGCAAGACCCCCGATTTTGGTCGAGGGTCTTCCTTTTTACACTTCAAATTTCTTGTTTATATAGCCATTTTTGACTTCAATCGGAGCTGAGGTATAGAGTGGACTATAACTTTCATCGACATTCTTCTGTTCTATCTTTACATAGTAGGTTCCATTTGGAACAAGACAGTAATATTTACCATTTCTGTCACTTACTTTCTTTATCACCTCGCGATCGATAGATGCGGCAAATACACGGAGAACTGCAAATGAAACCGGTATGCCACTTCCCTTGTAGCGAATCTTACCAAACGGCCGAGGCTTGAGGACGGTATGTTTAAGAGTAAAGAGTACAATGTAGAGAATAAAGGTAACTATGTTGTATGTCACTGGCGTGACGATAACCGCGACTGTTGTTAAAGCAAACCCAAAGTAGAAGAGCGTGTTCACAAGTCGAGTAATCCATACATCGCGTACAGAATAGAATTTCATCAGCTTCTGGTCGCGCTTCGCAAATTCATTCCAATCGAAATTGAGTGGATCCATCGGAATATTTTTTGTGATCACTTCATCCTCATTTATGGTAATGATTTCATTGAAATACAGATCAGAATACAGTTCATCGCTCTTCTTGCCTGCGAGCTTTCGCGATGGGAATTCATAATTCGTCTTGTGGGCAATCATACGATACTTGCCAGCCGGAACAAGGAATCCATACCGACCATCAAGATCAGTGATCGAAGTAGTGACTTCATTGCCTTCCAAATCCTGAAGAATGACATATGCAGGGTCAAGCGGTTGCTTGGTAACGCTATCATAGACGATACCCCATGGACGATTGCGCTTTTTAAGTCCAAGCGCAGAGAGGAACAGACTCCACAAACGAATTGGGATAAGGAATATTTCAGAGAATGTGATCGGATTTGCAAAGAGAGCTGTCGAGAAGGTAAATATCGCACCAAAGAGAGCACCCGCTCCAATAATGATTTTCCCAATAATTCCTCCAGGAATTTCTTTAATAGGGTCTATGAGCGTACAGTAAAGGCACACTGGCGGATTGATACAACTGGGACCAGTGCATCCCGGTGGTGGCACAATACAATTTGTCCCCGTACATCCAGGTGGTGGTACGCATGATGGATCAGTAGGGTGAAGCGTGCAGTATGAGGGAGGAGTTGTACATGCTGGATCCGTTGGATAGAGAGTGCAGAATGTCGGAGTTGGATTACATGCCGGGTCCGTAGGATGAGTAGCACAGTATGGAGGTGGTGGCGGATTACAGCTTGGGTCATTCGGATATTGCGTACAATACGGTGGATGAGTTACGCATGATGGATCAGTAGGGTGAAGCGTGCAGTATGGCGGATACGTGCACGGAAGTGGACCTCCGTTGTTTGTAGCATTCGGATCAACACACTTTGTCGGACCTCCCCCGCCGCCACCGCCTCCGCCTCCATCAGATGGTGGCCGCCATGTTGTCTCTACGCAGTAGTCTGAATTTGGACAATCGAATTTTATATATCCTTGATTTTGAGCCCACGCATATCCATTAAACTGCCCAAGGGAGTTAATGGTAACCTTGAAATCTACAATCGCTGTAGTAGTATTGTCTCCATCACAGGCCACATCGGTAAAGCCATTTTTGTCGAGATCGCAATTTGCTTTGCTATTGAAATTTATCCATCCACTCGTTTCTCCCCATGCCCAGCCGGAAAGATTTCCATGACTGTCATTAGTAACTTTAAAATTGCCGTTTGCTGGTGTACATCCACTACCTGGCAATCCCCCTGGCGCACCAGGTGCTATCGTATTTACACAATTGAGCACTACCCATCCAAACGATTTACCCCATATGAGCCCGGTGAGCTCTGTGTTAGTTACAGTAACATTAAATGGCGAAGCGAGTGGATCAGTAAACACTCCAAAATTGATTGGAGAGGTGTTCGATACAGTACATGCGGCATTCTCGCAGACTTGAGCGGTATGATTGGATGTGATATTCCCTGCTTCTACACTAAACGATACACACACAAGCATGAGTAGAAAAATATATTTCAAAAATGTTTTGTAGTGTTTCTGTACCATACGCTATAAAAATTAATTTGATCCTGCCGGAATCTCCACCGGTGGAACATCGGTTCCTTCTGTACCTCCATCAGTTGGTGGAGTGACTTGATCTTCTACACACGTGCTTCCATCGAGATGATATCCTTCCGGAATTTGTGCCTGATCACCATCGATATTAGGGCAGGTATCTGTAGCGGGTGGGGTGTCTCCACCTCCACCGCCGCCGCCAGAAGGTGGTGGAGTTTGGTTGAGCAATTGCTTCAATTGATGAAGTTCGCTTTTCGTAATACATTCAGAACTTCCATCCGGATCAGTGAGGCAAATCTCTCCGGTGAATATACGACTGATGCGATTCGTCGCATTTGAAAGCCATGCAGTAAGAACATCGCGCCATGGATTTGGTGTAGATATATCGCTTATACCACTCAGTTTAATATTCATCTCCCTCACCGCACCCACCACATATGGCATGAGACCACTCATGTTTAAGAACTTGCGGGTGGTGCCATCGATCCAGGTATGATCTGTAACGAGGTCTGGGAATTGAGTAGCGACTTCTTGAGCGATGAATCCGTACTGGAGTGGTGCGGATGTGCCTTCAGTGAGCCAGTGGTATGAGACGGGGTTGAGGGATGAGATCTTGGAAAGGAGATCTGATGTTGAGAGTGAGGTAACATCTTTCTTGAGGGTGAGGTCTGAACCGCAGGTTGGGGCTCCAGTGTTTGCATTGAAGTCACAGACTGAGTTTGTGTCTTGTAATCTCATGAGTGTGGTGCCGTCAGTGATGGATGAGGAGCCTACGTGGAGGAGGAAGCCGGGGGTGAGATTGCCAATACCGATATTACCGTTACCTAATACCGTCATTGCATTTGACCGAGCATTGTTCGCTGTACCATTACCAATTTGAAATATTCTATTTAAAGGATTAGTACTAGTAGGTGATGCAGCATTGGTTGAATCATTAAAAATTCCTACCACCGTACCTCCATATGATTTTGATTCTGTAAAATACCCTAACGCAGAAGATATTTCTCCAGATGCTATTGATGAAACACCTATTGATGTCGAATAATTTCCTGATGCAGTTGTTCCTGCCCCCATTGCAATAGAAGTGGTGCCTGAAGCTGTGCTTGTTCCAAAAGCAGCAGAAACGGCACCTGATGAAACTGAACCAAATCCCATTGCTACTGAAATATCTCCAGAAGCGAGTGTATTTTCACCTATAGATAAAGACTTGGGGCCTGATGCAGTAGTACTAGATCCCATCTGAACTGCATAGTTATCTCTCAACCTAAATGTTTCAACATTATTTCTTTTTAGGACTAAATCAACATTATCAGTAGTTCCAATGAAATCAGTTCCTGGAATGGTACCTGCATTACCTTGTAGACCCCATGTAGTAGACAAAAGAGCTACCGTGCCGCTTGCATTTGGGAAATTAATAGTTTGATTGGCTGACAATATTGCTGTTCCTATGAAGCTTCTATATGTATCCAATCCATCAGAGAGTATCAGTGTTCCTCCTTGTATCGTGCTTCCTCGCAATGAAATAACGGGGTAAGTAGTACCTACAGGCTTAATACTGAAAAATTTGTCGCCGCCACCAGAGTCAGCTATTACAATATCCGTATCGGTGGTATTTCCTGCAGTAGTCACCTGCTGCAAATTTGGCGATACGGTCACACTCGCCCAACTCATCACACTACCATCAGTAGTTAGATATTCTCCCGCATGGCCTGTCTGATCAGGAATGATCTGTACGAAACAGTTGGTATCTCCCGGGGCACATGTAGGATCAAGCGTGGCACCAGCCTGATATGGAGAACCGGGTGGATTTGCAAAGGCAGAGATATATGCGAGAGAGAGCGCAATAAAGAACCCCCCTGTGATAAACATTGAACGGCGAGAAACGATTTTTTGAGGGGATGTTCGTGTCATATACCTCTAGTATACAACAGAAAACATGCAAGGACTATCTAATGCCTGTGAGTAAAGAGAAGGCAAGATATATAAGTGGTGAGAAATATCCCCAGATAAATATGATAAAGAATAGGAGTACGAACATTCCCCATCGCTCAAGGAAGTTCTCGATATCACGAAGCGAATTCGGAAGCAATGAGAATAGGATCTTGGAGCCATCAAGTGGTGGGATTGGGATCAAGTTAAAGAGCGCGAGGACTAAATTAGTGAAGACGATTATTGTAGTTATTTTATAAAACGGATGGAGCAGCAATGGATCCATGCTGTAGGGAGGAAGGCCAAGATATGGCGCAAAACGAATCAAAAGCCCAAAGATACAAGCAAGGAGAATGTTGGCAAGGATACCAGCGACAGCTACGAGAACCGTTCCCTTCTGGCCATTTCGAAGATTATTGGGATTGTATGGCACTGGTCGCGCCCATCCGATGAGAAATCCTGCTTTTGAAATGATAAGAAGGAGCGGGAGTAAGACTGAGCCGAATATATCCAAATGTTTGAGAGGATTCAGTGTCAGGCGACCCTTCAACCTCGCAGTATCGTCGCCAAGAAGATAGGCTGTGTATCCATGAGCAAATTCATGGACCACTACAGACATGATGAGTATCGCGACATAGAAGATTCCGTCAATGGCTTGCATATGTATGCTCTCTATGATAGCATAGGGGTCACATATGGCGAAAGTATGCGAAATAACTAAAAAGGGCTCTCGGATGGCAGGCGGCTACTCAAACGTAGTTCGTGCTACTAAATTCAACCCAACTGGCATGGTCCGCAAGTATCCGAACCTTCAGAAAAAGCGTGTTTATGTGCCAGAGCTTAAGAAATACTTCCCACTCACAATCTCAACCCAGGCAATCAAAACTATCAACAAACATGGTGCATATACAGTCCTCAAGAAAGCTGGAATCATAAAATAAAATCCTCACTAGTGTGAGGATTTTATTTTATATAGTCATAATAACGAATGCGTAGTCAAAGAATACATTTGAAATGGTCTGGTGACCCTACCCGAGGACCTTTCAAATGTATTCTTTGATGAAGCATCTATTCAAATATTTTTATTCCATCTGTTTTAAGAAGCACTGTATTATGCTCGTACGTAGTGAGGTATGGAATACGTAATTGCAACAATCGATCGAGTACATCCTGGTGTGGGTGACCATACCGATTATTTTTACCAGCAGAAATGATGGCAATCTCAGGGTGGACTTTCTCGAGCCACAATAAACTCGATGATGTATGAGATCCATGATGACCTAGTTTAAGGACATCAGCCTCAAGCGTGTCAGGATTTTCATTCTGCATAATCAGATTTTCTGTATAGAATGTTGCATCGCCGGTGAACATGAATGATTCATCTCCATAGACAAGCTTCCCTACTATCGAGCCGTCATTTGTTTCTTTCCATCCCGATACATCCCGATCAGGAAACAAAATATCAAAATAAATATTTTTTTCTTTATCAAGGAGTATATGCATACCGCGACGTGCAGTGATAGTTTCTATATTGTTTTTCTCTATCGCATTTTCGAGGCGATCAAATATTTTTGTCTGTACTTCTCCTCCATTTACAATAATCCGGGGTACGCGATAGCGTTCGAGAACGCTTGCAAGTCCGCCAATATGATCAGCATCAGGATGCGTAGCCAAAATTACATCAATAGATCGATCACCCCATGGCATCACCCGAGACAGACGCGGAAGAACCGTATCATCCGGCCCACCATCAATAAGCATCTGGGTACCATTTGGTGCTTCGATATAGATCGAGTCTCCTTGCCCTACATCGAGGAATGCAACTTTAAGATATCTGTTCTGTTCCCGAGTATAGATGGTATACCAAATACAGATCGCGAGGATACAGATAAAAGCGATCAATATATACGGCAGATATTTCCTCAAACGTTCCATGATATAATTATTATTGTAGCATTAGTATTAATATCGCAAACCTTATCAATAAAAAAGTCCTCGGATCTCCTCGCACAAAATTCTTGAACGGAGCGAGGCCAGACATTTTTTCTTGAAAAGCTTTGCTTAATTACATATATGGAAAAATTCAATGAAAAAAAGTTCAATATTGGAATACTCAAAGGAATTAGCGCGAAAAACATCGAAGAGCATCTAAAGCTCTATGCTGGATATGTAAAAAACACGAACCTGATATTTGAGAAAGTAGGCGAACTCATGGCTGATCCAGAAAAAAATATTTACATCGTCGGAGAGTTGATGCGTCGAGTCGGATTTGAATTTAACGGCATGCGCAATCATGAGAAATACTTCGAGTCACTCAGTGGTGGACCAAAAGAACTTCCAGCAGGGTCAGTGTTTAAAAAAGAAATGGAGAAACAAGCGGGATCAGTAGAGGCATGGCTTGGTGGATTCACGCATCTCGCAATGACTCGCGGAGTCGGCTGGGCAGTTATTTACTGGGACAAAGAATCAAAGCAACTTATTCCTGCATGGATAGACGAGCAGCATATGGGTCAGCTCAATGGTCTCTCATGGATCCTCGGTATCGATATGTGGGAGCACGCATATGTTTATGACTATCCAACAAGTGAGAAGAAGAAATACATAGATGCATTTTTTGCAAATCTCAACTGGGAGGTTATTGAAGAGAATTTCAAAAACGCACAATAACAAGAAACAAAAAGCCATCGGCTAGCCGATGGCTTTTTGTTTCTTAAATACCCACCAGAGAATAAGTACGTAAAGTATGAGAGTTATTATGAGTGGGAATGATTGTATGGTTACACTTGCAAATGGGAGTGAAGCAAAGAAATGAATAACAGAGAGAATGTATGAAAGGAGGAAATCAGCAACATATGCAAATGGGAGTGCAAGTACAGGCGATATAAATCCTGCTATTCCGGTAAGAAAACTAAAAAACATAGTAAGTGGTATGAGCGGAAGGATTAAGATATTTGCCGGAAGTGACACAATAGAAAGAATTCCTGTCGTATAGAGAAGTATCGGCAAAACTGTGATTGTGGCAGCAAGTGTCGTCGCTACTACTTCTCGAAAACCAAATTTGATTGGAATAAATCTCACCCACTCTATAACTTTTGGGGTTAGAAACAATACACCAAAAGTTGCAATAAATGAAAACTGAAAAGAAATATCAGTTATTACCCGCGGATCATATGTAATCATCAAAAGTGCTGCAATGACAAGCGCCCGACCTGCATCATATGTGCGGCCTGTCAGTCGAGCAAGGAGTATAATCACAGCCATGATCCCCGCCCGCACTGCAGTCGCAGACCCACCTGAAAGAACTACAAAAAGCACAATGACCATCATGCCGAGTATGATACCTACTACGTGCGCAAAAATGAGCCCGAGTATTTTCATCACACTTTCAGCAACGATAGTCACATTGTACCCAGAGAGTGCAATGATATGGATCGTGCCAGTGGAGATGAATTCATCGCGCACTGTTGTATCAAATCCACCACGAACACCCAAGATGAGACCATTCGAAAGGTCACTCGCAGGCGGTGGAATAACTTCCCGAATGTTTTTTATATACGCATTCCTGAATCTAAAGAGAAGTGACTTTATTTTCCTGCCGTTAGCTTCTCTAATAACTTCTATAGTTGCCTTGTTAATAATAAAATAGATATTTTGGTTCGCAAGATATCTTTTGTAGTTAAACTCTTTTCCTGACGATGTCATAAAGTTTTCTGGTACTTCGAGAATCCCTCCTACATGAACGATATCGCCATATGACACGTCAGTGTCTTTAGATGCAACAGCGAGAATAATGGTGTCCTGGTTGCGAGGCTTCACAGTCAAACGTTGATTGTATACTCGTATATCAGGTGGTTCTACTACTTCACCTTCAACGAGTACATTCTCCCCTATTGCATCATCATACGCTGGTGCCTCTGGCATAAAAAAGAAAAAGCGCACAAGCGCAATCACGAGAAAGATACCGAGTATACAGATTTCTTTCTTTGAAATCACCACTCTAGTATAAAAGAGAGAAATAAAATAAATATAAAAATTAAAAGTTTTTCGAGCGAAAGATAGCTATGCTTTAGAAAGCCTTGCGCAGGAGTTTAGAAAATAAAGCAGGTATTCCTGCTATTATTTTCTTGAGCGACGAGCAGAGAAAATTTTCACCAGAAAATTATTCGTGCTTTATAAAGCATAGCTATCTTGAAGCGAAGAGCATTGTGTAGCAATTTTATCTGCGCGATCATTATAGATATGGTCAGAGTGACCTTTTACTTTGTTCCATGTGAGATTCCCTTTAAACTCTCGGACGAGAGTAATGAGTTCCTTCCAGAGATCTTGATTTAAAACTTCTTTTTTATTTGCAGTTCGCCAACCATTCTTCTCCCAGTTGTGTATCCATGTAGTCACCCCGCCGAGGGTGTATGTTGAATCAGCATGAATTATCACAGTATCATTTGCATACACTTTTAGAATATATTTGAGTGATTCGATGACAGCCATGAGTTCCATGCGATTATTTGTCGTCTCTTTCTCGTACCCACCAATCTCGTGAATAATTTTTTCTCCATTTACAATCACAACTCCCCAGCCCCCTGGACCAGGATTCCCGAGCGACGACCCGTCTGTATATATTTCGATAGTGTTTCGCATATTTTATAGTATATCAACAATCCGCAATCTGAGCTCTGTGCGGCCGGCGAAGGTGCTTTTCTCAAATGTAGCAGTGAGATTTATGCGTTCACCGGCAGAGATTGATCGATTGAAACTCTCACGAGTTTTAAAGAATGCAATCGCTTTGACTGGGCGACTTTTTGTATTTAAAAATATCAATTCTAAATGATTCTTTTCTTTGCCGAATTCTTTTGCCTCTGTTATGGGTACATCCTTGAACATAAACACAGGCTTTGGATTCCCTGTACCATATGGCGCAAGTTTTTCTATAACAACATAGTTTTCTGTCGTCACATCATCCATAGAAATAATCGCGTCTATATTATCTACGTTACTATTCTCCTTCGTATCTGTGATCCCGTCAAATACAGTAAGCAGTCGCTCTTCTAAGAAATGAATCTCCTCGTGCGACACGGAGAATCCTCCGGCTGAAACATGTCCACCAAAATCAAGCAGACTATTCTCCGGAAGCTTCGCCATTACTTCTACGAGATTACTACTCCCCCATGCTCTGCATGAACCACGAATAGTATCGCTTCCCTCGGATCCCCATACGAATACAGGTTTCTTGTATTCTTCGGCAATTTTTGAAGCGACAAGTCCAAGTATTCCTACCCGCCAATTTGGATTACCAATGACGATAACCGGTTTCTCTTCTCTCTTCCCAAGAGTCTTTTTCACATCTTTCATGATGTGCGCTACGATCGATTTACGTTCATCGTTGATCTTCGAAAGATGATCTGCCAGAGTTTTCGCTTCTACACTATCAGTCGTCGCCAGTACTTCGAATGCTCGCATCGGGCTCGCCATGCGTGATGCAGCGTTGAGCCTCGGTGCCAGAGTAAATGTCACATCTTCTTCGCACAGTTTGGTTACATCTACGCCTGCTTTACGAAAAAGTTCAGCCAGTCCCGGTCTGCGAGCTTTTTGCAAAACCTTGAGCCCATAGTACGCAAGCACGCGATTCTCTCCCGTAAGTGGAACCTGATCAGCAAGCGTTGCAAGACCTGCCATATCAAGCAGCCATTTCTCCCAACCGTTCGGTATTTTCCAATACTCTCCATATTTACTAATAAGTGCTTGCACAAGCTTAAACGCGATCCCTGCACCACAGAGCATTTTATCTGGATAGTCGCATCCTTCTTGTTTTGGATTAATAATTGCATACGCCCGAGGGGTTTCTTCATGCGGTACGTGGTGATCAGTAATGATAACATCAATACCCGCACTCTGTGCTTGAGCGACTTCATGTATTGCAGTAATACCGAGGTCAAACGTTATCAAAAGCTTTACACCGTCTTTGATAAATTGATCTATTGCATCGGCGTGCAAACCATACCCTTCGTCATGACGATCAGGGATATAGATAGAGAAATTATCGTATCCAATCTTCGTAAAAAAATCATGCATAATAACCGCAGCAGGAATACCGTCGCAGTCGTAGTCACTATAGATTACAATCTTCTCATTACCTTCAGTGGCTTCGAAAATCCGTACGACAGATTTTTCCATATCCTTGAGTAGATATGGGTCATACAGGTGTTCGTAGAGAGGATTCAAGAATCGCTCTTGATTTTCAAGAGCGATTCCTCTATTTTTCAATAACAATTCCAAGAGTTCAGCAGGTTTTGGCATATCCCCTATATTACTTCAAAACCTTAATAGCAGGAAGTGTGCCTTTTGCGAGGAAATCAAGCGTTGCGCCACCGCCAGTCGAGATAAAGCCAAGCTTGTCCTCAAGCTTTAATTTCGTGATGTACGCAACCGTATCTCCTCCGCCAATGATACTGCGAGCATTAGACTTTGCAATATATTTAAGTATTGATTTTGTAGACTCGCCAGATGCAATGCCAAACTTAGTAATCGGTCCATTCCAGAGAATAAATTTTGCTTTCTCTATCAAACCCTTGAGTAATTCTGTACTCTCTGGTCCAATATCAACAATGGTTTCATCGTTCGACACTGCATCTGGTTTTGTGAAGCGATACTTTTTACCTTTTTGAACTTCAACATCAGAAGGAAGAATAAGGTTTTTGTGCTTCATAAGAGCAGGTATCTGAAAATCACCATCCTCTACAAGGGATGTTCCTACTTCGTATCCTCGTGCTCTGAAAAAGTCATTCGCAATCGCACCGCCTATAAAGACCGTGTCAGCGTCGCGTACGAATTTCTTTATGAGAGGGATCTTCGTACTGAATTTTGCTCCACCGAGTATAAAAAGGAAAGGATGAGCTGGCGTAAACGCTTGGGAAAGATTTTTAACTTCTTCTTCAAGCTGAAACCCCGCATACCCAGGAAGATATTTTGTAATTCCAATCATAGATGCATGTGGGCGATGAGAGTTTGAAAACGCGTCGTTCACGTAGACTGTGCCAAAACGTGACAGCGCGCGCGCGAATGACGGAGCGTTCTTCTTTTCCCCAGGTTCGCGGCGAAGATTCTCCAGGAGCACTACACTTCCTTTCTTCAAATTTTTTAAAACTTCCTCAGTTTCATCTGAAAATATAGAAGTTTTAATAAAATTTAGATTTGGTATGTGCTTCTTGAGTACATCTGCGACTGGTTTCAAACTCTCTGTACCCTCATCTCCAATGTGGGAGAGGAGTATTACTGTCGCACCTTTTTTGTGCAAATATTCTATCGTTGGGAGAGCTTTCTTAATACGAAAGTCGCTCAAAACTTTACCATCTGTAACTGGCACATTAAAATCTACACGCACAAGCACACGTCTCCCCTTCAAGTCTTCGATATCTTTGATTGATTTCATATTATTATATGCTTCGTGCGATCTCGATGATCTTAGTAAAATTTCTTGCGTCCAAACTTGCCTTTCCAGGAAGTAGTCCGTCAGCGCCAGCGTTAAGAAAGCTCTCTGCGTTATCTTTATTTGCAGATCCACCATAGAGAATCCGTACAGAGGAAGCAATAAGCGGACTCCACATATCGGTGAGAATCTTGCGGATATATATTTTCATTTCTTCAAAATCATGAGGAGTTGCATCATGGCGGTTCTCTGTACTTGAAAGCGCCCAGACCGGCTCATATGCAATAACGATGTTTTTGATCTGACTCTTGTTTATTCCTGAGAGACATTTTATGATCTGCTCTTTCACGACAAGAAGATACGAACCATCATGAGTGCGGACAGATTCTCCAACACAGAGAATCGGAGTGATCTTTGCTTTCAAAAGTACAGCCACTTTTTTGTTTATTATTTCATCTGTTTCTCCAAGTGCCCGACGCTCAGAATGACCGACGATAGCGTATGTTACTCCACTATCGACAAGCATGAGTGGCGATATTTCACCGGTATATGCGCCTTTTTGTTCATAAAAGACATCTTGTGCGCCAAGTGCAATGAGTTTACTCTTTTGCCCTTTCAATAGAGGTATATGGGGAAAAGGAGCACAAATAACAATATCCACACCTTTCAGATTCTTTGCTGATTGAGCAATGCTTTTAAAAAGAATCACCGCCTCCTTGCCAGATTGCGGGTTCATCTTCCAGTTACCTACTATGAGTTTCTTCATATGGTAAGTATACCATATGAAGTCTTGGTTATTGGGTCTCCTTCCACGTACCTACTGTCCACGTTCCTGAGGGGCCACTTGAGAAATTGTTGTTGGAAAGGCCCGATTCATATGTCACACTTGAAGCTCCAGAGATCATTATCCGATATCCTGTTGCTTCTTTAAGTGATGCTCCCCCGGATATATTGATTGTACCGTTTGCAGCATAGATAATAACCGCGCCTGCTCCACCAGAGATCGATGCTGCGCTCGTAGACGAGCTTGTGGTAAGCATCATGATATAACTTCCCGTTGTCCCCGATCCAGTAGCATAACCACCTCCTGAAATAGAGATCGTACCATCAGCTACCATCACTGCATCACTCGTACCATATGTCGATGAAAGCTTGATAATCCCTCCTCCATCAAGAGTAATATTGCCAGTTACCCACACATTACCAGTAATCGTGAGTGTGCCTCCGTTGCTTACTGTAAGATTTCCTTCGATCTTTCGCGGTCCAAGAGTTCCTCCTGCCCAGCCCACAGTATAATTTCCAGTAGTAGTCCCCCCTGCAACTGCTTCCGCTTGCCATGCAGCAATATTAGCATCAGATACGGGAAATGTTTGATACACAGGATCAGCTTGCGATGTACATGATTTATTGTTACCAGTACCTGTTTGGCAATAGATCGTTCCGGTAGCATTGGTGTAGTTTACTGTATTTGCCTGAGCAGTACCTGAAACAGTTCCAATGTGAAGCTGATTCCACTGACTACCCGATGATCCGGCAATCAACCCATTCACTCCACCGAGATATAAACTGAAATAGTAATCGAGTCCCGATGGCGATGTATTGTTCCAGGTTCCCCCTTGTGTTCCAATCTTTGCTGCACCGTTTGCATACCCGGCGCTATTAGCCCCGATTGTATATGATTTACCAGTAGATACCGATGCATCGATCACAAGCCAGTACGTCGTACCAGTATCGAGAACTGGATTTGTACTGAACGAAACCTCTACCCATCCATACGATGTAGTAACAGAAGAAGCAGTAAGTGTACCGCTTGCAAGCACTGTAGTACCCGGGCTTCCACTTGCATCATTCATTATTTTAACCGTTGCATTCGATGGAGCAGTGCTTGATCGTCTCATATAAAATTGAGCTTTGTTAAGCGGGCTTTCAACTGTTACTTGAAAGCTTTGAGCAATATCCTGAGTTCCAGTGGCATCTGCAAAAGTTATGTTGTTTGATGGAGTACCAGTACCATTTGTTTGATTTGCAGAAAGTGCCGGACTATTCGCTGAAATAGCCGTACCAGTAATGATGGCAGAACTATCCCCAGTGATCGGACCGTTTGCATAGACGTTTCCATTGACCGTACCACTTCCATTGAGATCAATCCCCCCTTGGCCGACAAGCACTCCATAATTGAATGACACTCCAGGAGTAGTAGTGATTGTCATATCAACCTTTCTTTGATTTGAACTCGTGTCTCCGAGTGATGTGATCTGCTTTTGATTGCTCGAGAGAGTGGTGATGGTCGTAGTTGTACTTGATGCACCTAAAACGATAGTCTCGCTCGTACCAATTTGCTTATTATTCTTTATACGATAGAGCGCATCTTCAACACCGGATTCCGCAAGGAAATATGAATTTTTTGAATTAAATGTTGTTGTAGCAATTTTATATTCTCGCACTACAGGCGCAATGATACCCACCAAAATAGTAAGACTGATGAATACGAAGAAGAGTACGACGATCATCATTGCGGCTCCTTTATTTGTCTGATATGTATGATTAGATACTCTCATATATTAATTTATAGTTCCGCGCGATAATATCGTGTCATAAAAATTCTCGCTTCGAATGATACCACCTGAGACAATCTGTATCGTAAGCTCGATCTTCACTGCATCACCGTGTGGCGTAGTAATGCGCCTGAAGATAAGGTTCGTAACGCTCACATTCTCCCCAAGCAAATTACCGATCACTGTTCCATTCTCTGTGATGTTAAGATCACCATTTGTAACAGTGAACCGTATGATGGAATCTGGAGTTCCGGTAACATTGAGATTGTCGAGTTGTAGGATACCAGGGTTTGATCCAAAAGAACTGTTTGCGACATTTACAACTTTTGATTTGCGAAGTTCTCGAGAAATTCTCTCCATAGCTGTTGCTCCTGATTCAAGAAGATCGCGATTTATTCGAGCATGATTGAAAGATCTGAGGATCACCATAAATGAATTGATCACAACAAGAGACATAAATGCAAAAATCGCCAGATATACTATCATCTCTACAATACTGTATCCACTTTTCTTTTGGATCTTCATACTAATTAAAAATATCACTGATATAAAAAGTCAGCGTCCGCGAAGTAGTCGATGCATCATACGATGGCCAAGAGACAGTCACCGTAACTTTTTTTGTTCGAGCATCGAGCGTACCACCTGAAGTCACAATATCATCGTTTGAATCGCGATTTACTGCTGTAAATACAACTGTTCTTGTAAAGAGAGAATCTATTGGACTTTGGACACTCGTACCAAGTGACCAGGTATTAGTACTTGTACTGTAACTCAAGTAGTATGTGGTACCAACGGTAAGACTCGAAATTGTAGTCCAGTTCGTATCGCGAATTGATTTAACGGCTTCACCCCCTTCTTCTAAAAGAAGGCTTGCTTGTGTCTGACGGAGTGCTTGATTTGAAAGTTGAATTCCCTTCGTTGCTGTAGTCATCAGTGCAAAGATACAGACTGATATTATTCCACATGCAATGAGAACCTCAATGAGGCTAAAACCTTTCGAATAATTTTTGTATCCATTTTTCCTATGGGTAGTGTTCATTTAGTTTGAACTTGCAGAACCTGCTTTACTGATAGTAATAACCTTTTGCCGAGCGGCATCAGATGAAAGCCTAATGGTAATTGTACCATAGTTTGTTGTCTCTCCCGTAAGACGGGTAAAAGTTACGTTACTTCCGCCCCCATTTAAATTAATCCCGTCACTTGCCATAATAATACTGGAATCGAATGTGATCTTGTTGTTCGCTAGTGGAACAATATCCGGATCATATACAGAGCCAACATAGTAGACAACTTGATTCGAGTCAAAGTGAACGCCGTAACTCGTAGAGTTGAGTGATGAAACCGTATCACTACGCGCTCTGTTTATCATTGAAACGATATCTGAAGCTGTATTGTTTAAAAGTTGTTCGCTTCGAAATCGAACAAGACTTGGGACAGTTACTACCGAGAGAAGTACCAGAAGACTGATGACAACAAGTATCTCAAGCATAGTGATTCCTTTGTTTGTGATGTGATGCATATTCTTATTTTATATTACTCATAACTGAATACATAGGAGAGATCATAGAAACAGCAAAGAATCCGACGGCACCTCCAATGAACACCATGAGAACCGGTTCGATGATTGTGGAGAGATCTTTTGTCTTGTTATCTACCTCTGCCTCATAGAAATTTGCGATATCTATAAGCATTTTGGACAGATTACCAGTTTCTTCACCCACTTCGATCATTTCCCCCATCATAACTGGATAGAGTTTTGTTCCTTCTTTGAAGCTTGTCGAGAGCGGTTCACCTTTTTCTATATTTACAATTGACCGAGCTATCAGGTCTTTGTAGTATGTGTTCTGCAAAACTTCTTGAGTGATAGAGAGCGCTCGAGACATATCTACCCCCGATGTAAGAAGTGATGAGAGCGTACGAGCAGTACGAGCAGTATTCACCTCTTTGGCGATAGTGCCGATCACCGGTAACCGCAAAACGATAAAATCAAAGTATTTTTTCGTTGACTTAAGCTTGGCAAAAAGAACAAAAATCGTGACGATCACCGCGACAGCAAGCAAGAATAAAAGCGTGTGCTCACTGATGGTATCCGAAAGCCAGATGACAAACTTTGTCGAACCAGGCAGATCCCCTCCGAGATCTTTGAATGTCTTAGTAAGCGTAGGAACAACGAACATCATCATAAGTACTCCAATAATGAAGATCGCGATCAAGATGATTGATGGATACATGAGCGCCCCTTTGACTTTTTTTCTCAAGTCATATGACTTTTTGAGATTGAGCCCGACTTCAGAAAGTGCCGCGGGTAAACCGCCCGATTCCTCACCAGAGTGAACCATCGATACAAAGATACCAGAGAAAACTTTAGGAAATTTTTTCATGCCATCGGAAAGCGTGTTACCCTTGTTTACATCTTCAACAAGCGAAGTAAGGATTTTATTGAATGTGACATTCTTTGATTGTTTCTCAAGTATGGTAAGTGCTCGAGTCAGAGACAGCCCCGCTAAAAGCATTCCAGAGAGATTATTTGTGAATATCATTTTGTCGGAAAGAGAAACATGTCCAAAAAGATCCATCTTCAATATTGATTTTTCTCCTTTTCCTTTTGATTCTTCTATAAGAAGCGGAGTACTCCCTTGTTCGCGCAATTCACGAGCAAGAGTGAACTTATCGGGTGCATCCTTGTAGCCTTCGATGATCTGTTTATCTTTGGTTTGGATCTTGTATTTAAAATTCATATTTGTATGTATTACTCAGACACAACACGGAGGACTTCTTCTGTAGATGTTAGCCCTTGAGCAGCGAGGAATATGCCATCTTCGAGCATCGTCATCATGCCCTCTTCCTTTGCTTTATTCTCAATCTCTACATCGGGAGCACCTTTTAAGATCATCTCCTTGATTGTGGTTGTAACTTTCATGACTTCATGAATACCGACACGACCTTTGAATCCACTCTCGGATTCTTCGCTTGGCGCTGGCTTATAGAACGGAATAGTATCCCAGGTGGCATCATCCCCGACGATCTTTTCCTTCTTCAGAAACCCAAGGACACGATCAAGACTGACTATTTTCTCAAGTGCTTCTCGTTCCGCAGGGCTCAAGAAATATTTCTGTTTTCCATCAGCAAGCTTACGAACAAGACGCTGCGCGATCACAGTCTTCACCGTTGAGACGATGAGGAACGATTCAACTCCCATATCGATCATACGTGGAATAGCTCCCACCGCCGAGTTTGTATGGATTGTAGAGAGCACAAGGTGACCAGTAAGTGCGGCATTGACGGCAAGCGATGCTGTCTCTCCATCGCGGATCTCTCCCACCATGATAATATCCGGGTCCTGACGAAGTAGCGTACGAAGACCGTTTGCAAATGTTAGTCCAATCTCGGCTTTTGTCTGCGTTTGATTGATACGGGCCATCTGATATTCGATCGGATCTTCAACTGTGGAAATATTCACATCTGGAGTATTTAAAATATCGAGCACAGTGTAAAGCGTCGTTGTCTTACCCGAACCAGTTGGTCCAGCACAGAGAAGCATTCCCGTTCGCTGCTTCATACCATCGTGAATACGTTCAAGCGCTTCACCGTGAAATCCAAGACCTTCGAGAGAAAATCCTTTTGTATTCTCCCGCAAGATACGAATAACGGTCTTTTCACCAAAGTATGTCGGAAGAGTTGAAACACGAAACGAAACACTCCCCTGATCGTTAACGATCTTGAATCGTCCGTCTTGGGGCAAGCGCTTCTCGTCGAGCTTAAGGCTCGAGAGCACTTTGATGCGTGCAACGATCCCCGATGCGGTATCACGCGGAAGGACCATGGCATCATGAAGAATTCCGTCGATACGATAACGAACGATAAGTGAGGCTTCTCCTGGTTCAATATGAACATCAGACGCACCTTGGAGAATTGCGTGAGAGATAAGTGTATCGACAATTTTTACGATTGGTAGATCTTCGGCAAGTTCTTTAAGTTCCTTTTCGGATTTTTCTTCACCGTCTTCGGATACGGGCTTGATCGATGCTGATTCTTTTTTGATGATATCTTCAAAGTCAGCTTGGAGACTTTTTTTGTACTGAGTGAGTGCTTCTTTTATAGAATCCGAACTTGTCATTCGAGGAAGGATTTTGAGGCCTACCTTTTTCTTTATAAAGTCGATAACTGAAAGGTTATCGACATCGAGCATAGCCACTTCGAGGCCAAGTTTAGTCTTTTTATAAGCGATAATGTTGTTATTGCGAGCAATCGGTTCTGGAATGAGCATGAGTACTTCAGGATCGATGTGTTCACCCTTGAGACTAATAAACGGAATACCGAGCGATACCGCCTGCATACTATTCCAGTCTTTCTCAGTCAATTTACCATCACTCATAAGAACAGCACCAATTGATTGATTGGTCTCTTTTGCTTTTTTCTGCGCCATCGCGACGTCAGTCTTTGAGACAAGATCTGAACTATTGAGGAGGTCTATGATTGTCTTTTCATCAACATGCATACTGGGTACAGTATATCATATCAAATCTTTATAAAACTATACCGGGTGAGCTATTTGAGCTTTTCAATGTTGGTGTTGCTCTCTTCTCTACTGATATCCTCTTCTAAAACATAATCTTCTCTGCTATCGAGTGTAGTATCTGCCCAAAATTTGTAACTTGAATTCATGAGAGCGACATCAAGCTCTGATATCATGGGCGTTGTATATGAATGGATCGTGCCAATAAATGAAATAAGTTCCGGGCTGAGGCGCTTTTCAGTAGTAAGCATAAGCATATATTGGGAAACTTCTTCTATGACTCCATTCCATGGGTACACAGAGTTTATCTCCCAGAAGTCTGAACAAACCGCAAGTCTATTTCTGATGCATTCGAGCCCAATTAAGCGAGCTTCTTCCCTGTCTCTACATGTGGTGTATACAAACACTGCGCTACTATCCCCTTTGTTGATCTTTTCTACAAGCATATATAAAAATAATAATTATTAATTAAATAACTTCTTGTTGATAACATTTCTCGCAATAAATCATCTCTGGCCGCTCAGGTGCATAACTCGTCTCGAATTCATTCGGACAGTTGCCTTCATGGGCATGATTTGATTTTTCACACATGCATGACCGGTGCCAGAGTTTTAGCGGTGGGCGTTTAAGAAAACGTTCTTTGTGTCGACATTGGTAGCACTTTCTGGGAATAGGTATGTTGAACTTTCGATAGAATGCGAGTTCAGCTTGGGTGATTTTGAATACTTTAGGACAGAGGTCTGAAATAGGTAAAGAGTCACAGACAATAATATCATTCAAAATATCATCCGTAACATCTTTTATGTTATCCATAATTTGATTAGTTTCTAGCGTCGGTGTATATTTTTTGTCTTCCTTTTCCCTGTAGGAATACCCTTTTTCAATTATTTCTTCTTTCGATAACGGATAGAAATCATTCGCAATAGTTTCATTATACGCAAACGGAGAAAGTTCTATCGGGAAAAACTCTCCATAGGAATATATCCTTCCTTTCTTATCTACATACGGCATAGAAACCATATGTTCTTTTACTTTAGAAAGTAATTCGAAATATTCGTCTTTGGTGTATTGTCTATTAAGAATACAATACGATTTATTACGGAGACCTATACAGCCAAAACAATTTTTACAGCTGTAGCAATTAAATGAATATTCAACTTCGGTTGAATAATAAACGACAGAAGTCGCAACAAATTTTCCTCCTCCCGCACCGCCATCAAAAGATTCATAGAGGGTATCGCCCCATCCAATGCCAGGACCACAGTAGTAACACTCGTTTAATCCCTTTGCTCCCCAAAATGTATGTGCGCTGTCTTTAACACCGCCACTTATATCAAAACAAGATTTACAATTATCAGCATGGTCGACATTATCACCAGTTGTGTTGTGACTGTTTATGATATTTGCATATTTATGCACTGCCGTTTGTTTTAAGTCCTTAAATTGTTTTTTTAGTTTCTCTATAGTAGAAAAACTTCCGAGATCATACTCGGCCACCTTTGTATGATATTCTTCTCTCGAATATTGGATATTTTGAAAACAATAACTTTTATTGCGAAGATTTGAGCACATAAAACAATCTACGCAACCCTTGCAATCGTATAAAAAGAAAGAATCAGTGCAACTATTTGACTTCTCGCTGTAAAATAATTTGTACGAATCGGTACAATATACATCTTCGTAACACAGCTCACTTTTATGAACAACACATACATCAATACAATCCTTGGTCTCAAAAATCGAATCAGAATACAGTGTCCGTTCTATCTTCCAGGATGCTGAGCACAGGTACGAATCATGACTTTCTTCTGCGACATTGCAGTAATCACTGTTTACTGCCTTTGAATTTGAAAGCGCCTGAAATGGTATTCTGTCCCGTAACTCTTTCCATTGAACAAGGAACGGTTTCGAGAAATCTATACCCTCTCCAAACTCAAAGGCATCCCATTCATCACTCCACCAATATTTCTGATCAACAACATTCATCTTCACATCAGGATGATAGATAGAAATTAGATCCTTCCCTGTTACACTATCTGGCCTGTGGTAAAGTGCATGCGTATTTCTCCACGCAAAGCGACGCTGGTGTGAACACCCCGGACAAAACGTCGGCGGAGGGACTTTGATTTTCTCGTAGAATGAAAAATCCTCGGATTCGATAGTGAAATTTTGTTTACAGTTCTGACAGATTCGAGATTCTGCTTGCATATATATAATTGTGGCACAAACGAGAATCTATGTATAGATACGTAGATTATGTTCGAGCCATGTATTTGTGGTTCAAAATAAGAACGAGAATAAACACTTGGGCTGTCAGCGCCATGACGGGGATAGTGACATAGCCAAATTCAAATATATAGCGAGCAGCGCAGGTGACGCTTCCCTCGACGTAGTTTGAACATGCGAGACTTGAACTGCCCCCATTTTCTATATAGACATGATAGATTGAGACGAACATTCCCAAGAACGCGATGAGACCGCTCAAGTTTATAAGCTGTTTCTTTTCTTTCCACCAGATAAGCAAACCAAATATCAATACTTGTGGATAGATAAAGTACCTCTGAACCCAACAAAGCTCACATGCAGCAAATCCGACAACTTCAGAATAAAAGAGAGAGATCAATACTGATGAGAGTGCAATCGTAAAACCACAATAAAAGCCATACTTATTGAAAAATATAAGTATGGCATTATTGCGAGATCGCATAAAGAGAAGAGAGGCAAAGATCAGTACAATAAGTATCTGCATTCCAATTGTGCCGAGAGCGAGTAACGTATTTACTGTTTCTACATATGCTGGCATATTATTCTGTATCAGCTGGTAGAGTGAAGCCGATTTGCTCTGCAAGGAATTGTAGTGGTAGTTCTCCGGTTGTTTCTGAGCCTTGTGGGAATTTCCAAACCCCATTCTCAACGATCGGATCAGATGGACTCTTGATAGAGAATTTATACCCAGGGAAAACCCATGTCTTGTAATACTGTGAAGAAGCATTTGCACAAACTGCATCTTCACCTGCTTTACCTGGCTTGATATCACAGACGGTAGGTGGAACAGTTGATTTGAGAGTAATGCCATCTCTAAACATCCATGTTGGATAGCTTTCGATCT
The DNA here is from genome assembly GCA_965656375.1 of Minisyncoccia bacterium. Taxonomy (GTDB): domain Bacteria; phylum Patescibacteriota; class Minisyncoccia; order Phycocordibacterales; family UBA9973; genus UBA8515. The sequence goes on along the minus strand of CBFHKH010000001.1, from coordinate 728,706 downwards.
TTTTATCTTTACAGACCTGGGTCATTGACTGGTTCGGATTTGAACACTCTATATAGGGAAGGTATTTCTTAGAAGTACCAAACTCTTCTTTTTGTGCTTGGCAATGTGGACACCAAAAAGCTCCATAAAATTCTGCGCCACCTGCTTTAAGTGCTTTTGCGAATTCATCGTATGTACCCGGACCTTGTGCTTTATTAGTAAGGAAGCCAAGACCTATAACAACAATAATGACTGCGGCTATTATAAGTATGAATTTTGCTTGTTTTGATTTCATATACTCTATGGTACTACTCTTCCTCTTTTTTGTCATGCTTCTTCTCATTGTTGTGACCATGAGCATCAACTTCGTATGCTGTATTCTGCGCTTCGAAGAAGTTTACGAGCTCATAGACGTCAGTAGAGGTAGCCATCCATTTCGCAGGATTTGTGACATTAAAGTGCGGAGCAAGGCCAAGCTCTTCAAGACGGCGGTCAGCTACATACTGTACATACTGGTTCACATAGTCAGCATTGAGCCCGAGAATACCCTTCGGGAATAAATCTTTGTTGTATGCAACTTCAAGGTTCACTCCTTCAATGACAATATCGCGGATCTCGTTTGCGAATTCTTCCGTAAGAATTTCTGCATTTTCTTCGAGAATAGTGTGGATCAAATTAATACCGAATTTTAAGTGAAGAGACTCATCACGGATAACCCAGTTGATCATTGAACCGAGGTTGCGGAGTTGATTGCGTTGACGGAATGAAAGTGCAACCATGAAGCCTGAGTAGAACCAGATTCCTTCCATGACGATATTTGTTGCAACAAGATTACGGACGAAATCTTTCTTTCCTTCTTCGGTTTCGATATCAAGTGTATCTTCGGTCATGCGAATCAGATATTTCTTGATGAAATCCTCTTTCTTTACCATTGAATCAAGCTCAAGGTGGACATTGTAAACACGATCTCGATCGAGTGGGAATGTCTCAAGTACGTATTCAAATGATACGCAGTGGTTCGCTTCTTCAAACATCTGCTTTGCCAAATACAAGTGACATTCTGGACTTTTGATATACGGGTACACCCCAAGAGCTAGACTACGATTAACAATAAGCTCTGCTGGATTAAAGAATGCCATCAAAAATTCGACAGCATGGCGCTCGTCTTCGGTCATTGCTTTCCAGTCAACGAGGTCTTCACCAAGAGCTATTTCATGCGGGAACCAGGTATTACGCACTGCTTGGTTATAGAGTTCATATGCCCACTTATAATGCATGGGGTGAAGATTCATATCTTCAGGTGATGCTTTTCCTAAAATCATATATAGTTAGCTTTTAGCGATTAGCTCCTAGCATTTAGCGAGTAATTACTGAAAGACTAGTTAGATTATAATGTGCATTGGCTAGTAGCTAAATGCTAACTGCTAATGGCTATTTACTGACAACTTTCACACAAAAACTTATCATTAGGATCTTCAGGGAGGCAGATATGCGATGCTTCTTCGGCTTCTTTACTCGGGATTCGAGCAACATCTGCTATATTTTCTCCTTTTGGAAGCGCAGAGAGTGGCATGACACCATTCTCTTCAAGGACTTTTTCTTCTGCCAGTACAGGTGTGACTTTTGCCTGTCGGAGAGCTGCGAATCCACGGCGTCCCATCGCTTCTGATTTATTGACCTTGATGGTAGATTGCTCAGCAGTGTGGCGAGGTTTCATATGGAGATAGTATGTAGTCTTGAGTCCTCGATCCCATGCACTCGTATAGATATTCATGATCTCATCGATATCTCGGATGTCGAGATACATATTGCGTGAGATTCCCATATCTACCCACTTCTGCGCACGAGCTGCGACTTCAATATATGCATATGGAGAAACTGAGAATGAAGTCTTGTAGATGCGCTTGATTGTATCTGGGATTTCAGCAATCTCTTCAATATCTCCATGATGTTCGAGTATCTGTTCGCGAACTGTCTCCCAGAGTTTTTCTTTTTGAAGCGCTTTCACAAGGTTAGGGTTGATTTCAAGATATTTACCAGAGATTTTGTTGCGAGAGAACATCTGTGCAAATCGCGGATCGATACCTGGTGCAGTCCCTGCAACGAGGCCGATGTTCGCATTTGGTGCAATCGCAAGAAGAGTCGCATTACGGATTCCCTTCTTCACTTTTGCGCGGATCTTGTCCCAATCAAGAACAGGGAGAAGTTTTGCAGAATCTTTCTTTGTAAGAAGTTCGCGTCCACGTTCAAGCGCAAGCTTGTCCATCGTATCGATCGGCACATGGCCCTTTGACCATTCTGATCCCTTGAAATTTTTATATGCACCGCGCTCCTCCGCAAGATTTGCACTTTCATCGATCGCCATGTAGGAGATGAATTCAAATACTTGGTCAGAAAAATCATGCGCCTCTTTATCTTCGTATGAATATCCGAGCTGTTCGATCGCATCAGAGAATCCCATGAGTCCAAGTCCAACTGCTCTATTCTCTGAGTCTGCGCGACGAGCTTCTGGAATTGGAAGTTCATTGATGTCGACAAGATTGTCGAGTTGGCGAATCGCAAGACGTGTACTATCCTCAAGCTTGTGCCAATCAATCTGTCCCGCTACGATGTGGCGAGCGATATTGATAGATACAAGGTTACAAACTGCTACATTGTCGCGGTCAGTTGGAAGCGTGACCTCCGTACAGAGATTCGAACAGTGGATCGTACCAGTGTTGTTGTTAAGCGCACGAACATTGATCGTATCTTTCCAGGTAAGCCACGGGTGTGAAGTCGTCTGGAGAGAAATAAGGATATTCTTGTATTGCTGGCGGGCAGGAAGCACCGTATAGAGCTTTATGCGACCTGCTTTTGCCTGCTCGACGTATTCGTTATATCGCTTGGAGAATTCCTTGCCATAGAGCTCATTGAGATCTATAACTTCCTTTGGATCAAAGAGATACCAATCATCCCCTGCGATCACACGCTTCATAAATTCGTCTGATATATAGACAGCAGTATTTGCCGTACGGGCACGACGATAGTCATCACCATTGTTCTGTTTCAAATCGAGAAAGTCTTGGAAATTCAAATGCCAGTTCTCCATGTAGAAGCAGAGTGCGCCTTTTTTCTTGCCTCCGCGCTGCACTGCGCGAACAGCAGAGTCGATGATATGCATGAATGGAACTGGTCCAGATGAAACAGTGTTGTTTGATTTAAGGAGTGAACCTTCAGCGCGGAGTTTTGTGACAGATAGACCAATACCACCGGTTGCTTTTGAAAGAAGGAGCACGTCAGAAACAGTTTTACCGATGTGTTCCATGTCATCATGAATTTCCATCAAGAAACAGTTTGAGAGTTTTGGTTTTGGAGTTCCTGCACCAATGTTTGAAGAGCCAGCAGAAAGATATTCAAGTGCAGACATCTTTGCATAGAATTTTTTCGCCCACTCTGTTGGATTTTTCTCAGAGAGCGACATACCCATCGCTACTCTCATCCAAAAATATTGCGGGGTTTCAAGAGGAGACTGCTTCTCATCTTTCATGAGATAGCGATTGAGCATCGTCGAGAGTCCAGAATATTTGTAGAGTTCATCATTGAGAACATTGAGACTCTCCGCAAGTTGATCGAGATCAAACAATGTCGCCATACGTGCATCAAGAAGATTGCGTTCAACAGCATCAAGGATATATTCCTTGAAATGCTCTCCATGGAGCTTTGCAAATTCGTCTTTTGTGATAAGCGCAGCTTCGTTATCAGGATCATAGTCTCCCATCACCTTCTTGTAGATAACTTTGAGGAGAAGCCGAGTCGCAATCTTGTCGAATTCAAGATCATACTGCGTATTTTGGAGCGCAGCGTTGATCGTCGCAAGATCAAGTTCCTCGGTAGTGATACCATCGTAGAGAGTTAGTCGTGTTTCTGTCGCGATCTGAATGACTTTACTGATAGGATCGGTCATACCATAGCATGCGCGCTCTATGGATTTGTTGATTCGATCTGCATTAAAAGATGCTTTTGTACCGTCTCTCTTGGTGATGGTTATTGTCATGCGTTTTTTAAAAATTACTGCACATTAATAATAGATTTTTAGTTAGCCGTATCTCTCGGGCATATATTATACTCTCAGTGTAAGTTAATCTACAAGAGAAAACTATGCGGAGACACAACTATGTATTGGCCACAGAACTTCGTCAACCCTTATAAAAAACTTTTGAGAAAAATCGTTCAGCCGTAGCGTTTTTTGGGAGAAAAATTGACAAAATTTCTCTAAATTAAAACACCTAAAAAAATTCAAATTTTTTTAGGTGTTTCGGGTCTACTTATCCCCACTTTAGAGTACTTCTGCCTGGTAACACTGCTCACAATAGACCTTCTCAGGTCGATCTGGAGCGTATGTCGTCGAAAAATTACGCCCGCAGCCGTTCGAACACTCTCTTATATAGAGTTTCATAGGGTTTCTCTCCCTTAAGCGTTCATAATGGCGGCAATTTGGACAGTACCGTGGTAATGGAAGTTCATTTTTTTTATAAAAAACAAATTCTTCTTGTGAAATTTTAAAAGCAGTAGTGCATTGAAGCATGTAGTTACCATTGTTCGGGCATCCTATAACTTCGTTTAGTATACTTTCACTAACTTCTTTAATATCCTCCGGCAAATCTTTACTCTGTATGGTAATTTGATACCCCTTTAATTCTGCTGATTTCCAATTGAATCCTTCCTGTTCTATTATTTCTTTTGTTTTTGGAAAATAATCATGAGCTAGCGTTTCATTATATCCAAATGGAGACATTTCATATGGATAAAATTCTCCATATCTATATACACGATTCTTTGAATCAATGAATGGTATATCAATCATATGTTGTCTCAGTCTCGGAACTAAATCTGCATACTCTTCTTTCGTATACTGTTTATTCAATATACAGTATTGCGCATTTTTCAAACCAACACATCCAAAACAGTTTGAACATGCTCTACAAAAAATAGAATACTCCATTTGCGATGAATTAAAACAAACAGCGCACCCTATTTGCGCACTAGAGTTATTTGTTCCAGATATTGTTTCGTATTCCAATTCTCCTGTCAGAACCCAACAACAGTCCTTCATGTCTTTCGAAGAAACTATTCTAAAACTATCAGATACATTCTCTGAACCAAAAACATGGAAAGAAGATTTCACATCTTTGGAATTATAAATATGCTCACCCGAAGCATTCACACAGTTGATTATTGATGAATACTTACTGATAGCTTCTTTCCTAACTTCTTTAAATTCTTTTTTTGCATTTTCTATACCTGAGAAAGTACTGAGTGACAATTTTTCTAACTCTTTATTATATTCTTCTTTACGTAATTGTTTGTTCCTAAACACGAAGGATTTATTTCTTAAATTAGAACTCAGACAACAATTCTGGCAATTAGCACAATCATAGAGAAAAGAAGAATCTATATTTTTACTTGTTTCAAGCATAAACTTACAATTATAATTCTCTGAAGAATCTATATTCCAATAGCATGTATCTATTTTTGAATCATACAGACAATCCATAGAATTTTTACCCCCATCTACATTTTCAGAAAATAAGATATCTTCCGATTCTAAAACTGAAAAAGAAAGATAGATATTCTTTGAATTTACGACAGAATTTGCATAATCAGAATTTATGACAATACCCCCAGCTCGATATTGGAAAACTCTTGGCTGAAATTCAAATAGTTCATTTATTTGTGAGAATAGTGGGCGATTCCAATCTATGTCTTTCCCAAGCTTAAAATTATCCCAATCATCAGAATTCCAACATTCTACACACATTACAGGAGCATTATCTTCCTTATATACTGACAAGAGAGATTTTGAACAAATCGCACATGCACGTCGATAAAATGATCTGTGATTACGCCAGCACATTCTTCGGATCATTCGACATTCCGGGCAAAAAGTCGGTGCGGGCACCTTCATTTTTTCGTAGAATGAAAAATCATCTGGTTCAATGGTAAAGTTTTGTTTACAGTTTATACAGTTACGAGTTTCCATACAAATTACTTATTTCGTATCCATAGTTTTTTAATAACAGGAAGCGATTGGGTAGAAAGGATAAAACCAAGAACTGGCACAAGTGCATTGAGAAATGGTTTTTGCGTATTCATCATATAAAAAACAATCACAGCAACAATGTAAGTAATGAGGCTTATCGAAAAGAGTCGGGTAAAACTAGTTTCCCACTTTTTATCGAGTTCGACTCTTCTATTGCGCTCCTCGATTACTTTAATTCTTGTTTCTAAGTTTTCCATGTTACAAGATTTCTGCTTGATAGCATTGTTCGCAGTAAATTATTTCCGGTCGAGCTGGATCGTACGGAGTCTTGAAATTCTCTGAACATGCATTTTCACCATGAAAATGATTTGCTTTATCGCACATACATGTTCGTTCCCAAAGCTGCATGGGATTTTTTAATTTTACACGATTGAAATGGCGACAACTCGGACAGAGGCGTGGAAGAGGTAAATTGAGAGTTCTGTAAAATTGAAGCTCATCTTTTGTCATCTTGAATGCTGTAGCACAAAGATCGGAGCAGTGTCCTCCGTGCTCGCACGCAATGACTTCATTAAGTATAGAATCGTCGACTTCAGAAATTTTGTCTGGAATATTTTCAGTTGCAAGCGAAACTGAATAGTGCTTCTCCGCTGCTGGCCTGAACTTGTAGCCTTTTTGCTTGATTTCAGTTTCAGATAACGGGAAGTAATCTTGGGCAATTGTTTCATTGTAGGCAAACGGGGACATACTGCTTGGTAAGAATTCGCCATATTCTTTGCGCTCAAGCATATCGCTTTTTATTTTTGAGATCAACGCTTGATATTCTTCTTTGGAGTACTGAATATTGAAAATACAATAGGACTTATTCCGTAAACCAACACAGCCAAAAATATTATTGCAGTCAAAGCAGTTGTATGAGTATTCGATATCGTGGCCTCCCCATACATAGAGAGAAAAGAGGATTCTTTGCCCGATAATACTGTGAGCTTCATAGAAAAGCTCTGATCCTTTCCATGCACAGTACGTATCCCACCCATCTTTTGTGTTTTCCCAAACACGATAGCAATATTTGCAATTTTCAACATTGTCCTTTGCCACATAGCAGAAATGGCAATTGCGGACATTAGCGATGTTGTCTCCGGAAACATCATTTGAATTAAAAATGTTTGAGAACTTATGTGGAATTTGTAGCTTGAGCTCATTGAATGCATCGCGAGCTTGCAAAAATGCAACATATCCCCCATCCCAGATTTGCTTGAGTGCTTCTTTGTATGTTTCCTTTGTATATTGTTCATTAAAGATAGAATATTGCCTATTTCTCAAACCTACGCATCCAAAGCAATCTGTACAGTTTCGGCAATCATAGAGAAATGTCGAATTCACGCATCCTTCACAATTTTGTGCAAATGCAACGCGATTGCATTTCTTGCAATCAATGAGTTCGTATGAATATTCAGATTCTGCTGAGACATGCAGATCCAAGCAGTTTTTTATTCGCGTATTATTCGTAAAACAATATGAGCTATCTTCAACTTCATCGAAACTGGCGCAATAGTAACAATTCTTACCATTGAGAGTGTAATTCGAATATTCGCAATTAACGTTATTCTTCTGGATAAGGTTCGGATGAGGAACCACTTTAAACAACTCATCAAGTTGTTCAAAGAAACTTCTATTAGGATCATACTGCTTGCCATAATCCATTGGATCCCAGGCATCGCTCTTCCAGTACTTTTCTTCATAAACAGTATATGGCCCATCCGGGGCAAACATTGATAAAATAGACTGATTAGTTGCAGCACATGTTCTGCGATACCAGACTCTTTCATTACGGAAGGTTAGTCTACGAACATTCCTGCAATCTGGACAAAATGTGGGAGGTGGGACCTTCATCTTCTCATAGAACGCGAAATCGTCCGGTTCGATAATGAACTCGGTGGAGCAATTCTGACACGTACGGGATTCACTGTTCATATATATGATTAAGTATACATGTTAGGCCTCTTTATACAAGAAACGAAAGGCAATGCCTGAACAGGTAACAATCACAGCGGCAAACAAAAGAGGTGTTGTCGATGCAAATGATGCGGCGATAAATCCCGAGAGGATAGCAGGAATAGTTTGTGCAAGAGCTTGGACTGATGAGCTGATACCCATGATCTCACCCCGCTGATCAGCTGGCGCCTTTTTGGAAAGCAAGCTGTTTGTATTTGCCATGGTAAGTCCAGTGCAGGCTGAGAAAAATGGCGGTATGAGGAGCAGTTCCCATGATTTTGTCGGCAAGAAATACATGAGGATAAGGATGCCCGATCCCATCAACGTATATGGGATAATTTTCGGCTCGGTGAATTTCTTGGCAAAGATGCGAGTAAGGACTGCTTGCGTAAAAACACTCCAGAGTCCCACATACGCAAAGAAATCTCCGATATTACCCTGAGTAAATGAGAATTTTTGTATTAAGAAAACTCCGAAAAATGTTGTAAAGAATGTGAATCCACAGAAAAAGAGAAAAGTGGTAAGGAAGAGCGCACTGACTCCTTTCATCTGTATCGCTTTCTTGATATTTGAAAGTGATTTACCCCACGTGAGTTTTTCTTTCCAAAGATTGAGATTCGTCTCAGGCACAAGGAAGAGAACAGAGAGCATATTTATAAAAGCAAGGAGAGCTGCAAAGTAAAATGGTGTAGCGAGAGTAAACCACGAAAGGACACTCGGATCAGAAAGCTTGCCACCGATATATGGACCGAAAATAAATCCAAGGCCAAACGCCGCTCCAAGCATACCAAAGTTCTTCGCGCGATTCTCTGGCTTTGATACATCCCCTATCATCGCTTGTGCAATGGCGATATTGCCACCGGTGATACCATCAAAAAATCGAGAAAAGAAAAGAAGTGGAAGATTTTTTGTCATGATTGCAATCGCAAAGACAACATATGATATCGATGTACCAAGAAGCGAGATGGCGAGGATTTTCTTTCGGCCGTATTTATCTGAAAGCTGACCCAAGATCGGCGTCGCGAGAAACTGACCAAGCGGATACACAGCAATAAGAAGACCTAAGAGGAGATACCCCGTATTGATAGAGACACCTGCTGCCAAAATGTATTCTGGCGAAAGCGGATTCGCAAAGAGTTGAGGAATTACAGGAATTAAAATACCAATTCCCAGGAGATCGATAAATACGGTCAGAAATATAGTTATGAGGATTTTATTTTTAAACATCTTCCTACTCTACCATACCACCGTAAAAATATGTATACTGGTAAAATATGATTACCACAATGATTATTACTGTTCTCGGACTTTGTCTCTTTGAAATCGTTTCAAGTATTGATAATGCTGTTATCAATGCAGAAGTCTTGGGTACAATGGGCAAAAAAGCTCGAAGATGGTTCCTCCTCTGGGGGTTCTTCATTGCGGTTTTTCTCGTGCGAGGACTTTTGCCCTGGGCAATAATCTGGGCATCAGTGCCAAGTATCGGTCCATGGGGAGCACTCACAGCAACATTCTCAAATGACCCTTCGGTTCACACAGCGATAGAAGGAGCGGCGCCGATACTTTTGATGGGCGGTGGAGTATTTCTTGTATTCTTATTTTTCCACTGGCTTTTCCTCGAGAAGAAAAACTTTGGTTTACGTGGAGAGAAATTCTTTCAAAGACATGGGGTGTGGTTCTTTGCGACTGTTTCTATCATACTTGCGACCATCGTATGGTATGCAATGAAAATTAGTCCAATGCTTGCATTCGGAGCAGTGATCGGATCCACAGCGTTCTTCATCACTCACGGATTCAAAGAGAATGCAGAAAAAGTAGAACGTGAACTCGTTGAAGGACGCAGCAATATGAGCGACATGTCCAAGATCCTCTACCTCGAGATTATCGATGCGACATTCTCTATCGATGGAGTACTCGGTGCATTTGCATTTACTCTTTCTATCCCCCTCATACTAATCGGTAATGGACTTGGCGCGTTTGTACTGCGCAAGCTCACGATCGGCAATATCGATCGAATCAAAAAATACATTTATCTCAAGAATGGTGCTATGTATTCAATATTTGCACTCGGTGCGATCATGGTTACTGATGGATTCGGAGTGCATATTCCTGCCCTTGTATCCCCTGTAGTTACATTCGTTATCATCGCCTACTTCTTCTTTAAATCAAAGAAGGCTATTGCTGCCTAGTTTTCCACGAGAAGTAGATCATACAAAGGAAAAAGAAGCATGGAACAATAAAGAGGAGGGCTTGGTTAAAATGCACCGGATGCGTAAATGCTAGCCAGGTATCCTCAAAAAGTGACGGATTAAAAATATCCCAGCTATTAAAGCGTAAATTCCGCCCAATATATACCCCAATACTCACGAGTGCTATGATTGACGGTATTTTTATCTGTGCAATACGCTTTCCATATTTTTCAACAATGATCTTCTCAATGTGGGAAAGCGAATGCATAAAAAAGAGGAGTCCAAGCCATGCTGAGCTAAAGAGTAGGAGGGTATCAAAGAGTATCGCCGCACCCCTGCCCTTGCCGATATGAATAAGATCGGTGACTATATACGGTGCATTAGGCAATAAGAGTAGCCAGATAATGCCACCGATAATAAATACTAATGTTGATAATTTATTTCTTTTTGCATACGAAAGAAGAACCAAACTGAGCATGAATGGTAAAAGTGCCAAGAATATATTCCAAAGTAAATATACAAAGTAGTATGAGTGAAAAAGAGTAATCCTCCCTATAATGAGGGCGACTGTGAGAATAAAGACGATGAGTATGTCTTTTGGGAAAATTGATCTGAGGTAACGCTCCATACGCGCATTATACTATGCCACCACTGAAGTACAGTGTGCACATCGTTTTGCTTCGATTGGAATCTCACTAATGCATTCAGGGCACTTTTTTGTAGTTGGATCAAGAGGTGGTTCCTTTTTTGTACGGGTGATTAACGTATTGATAGGTGTAACAACAAAGAAATAGACTGCGGCAGCAACAAGAACAAACGAGATAAGGGCATTCAAGAAGTTTCCATACATGAACTTGCTGCCATTAATAGTGAACATAAGATTAGAGAAATCTGGGGCTTTTACGATCGCACCGATAAGTGGAGTGATTACATATGTCACAAGGGCGGTCACTACTGAACCGAATGATGCGCCGATGACCACACCAACTGCAAGGTCTACGACATTTCCACGGAGAATAAATTGTTTAAATCCTTTCATATATACTAGTATGCTGAATAATAATAAACTATTGTATCAGCAAAAATGGTCTCTGTATACATTTGACACATGATGATATAAAAGTTATAATGAGTTTAATAAACCAATTGTACAACCATTAAATTTTAAGATGTGGAAAATCAAGGTACAGTAACAGGCAGTAGAAAAGAAATCATAGAATTTATAATGCGTCATAAGCCAGGGGGCACAGAGCCTAACAAGCATTTTATTGAATTACTTTTTGAGGGAAGTGTTTCAGATGATCAAGATGATGAATTAAGATCAAAACATACTGAATCAGAACTCATTGAGATTTTAAAATGTCCTCAGAGATTGAACAGTCTTATTGAAGCTAATTTCCGTTCTACACAACAGTCGCCTATCATGAACAAACCTCTGTAACTACAAAAAATGGAACCTGCACTCTCATGGAGCGCAGGTTTTTTATTTACTAATTGCAAGTCTTAGATCAGCACGTTTTGAACGAACACGGCTCCTCGTTCGCAAAACATACTTTGCTGCTTCTACCAAAAATACATTAAAGATGAGCCACAGTGCCACAAGCGGTACTGAATAGAGTGGCAACGGAGCAAGTTCAAAGATATGCCTGATGAACGGAACTGACATCGTCAAAATCAAAATCACGAATGCAAGTATGATACTTAGATTAAGTTTTCTATTTGAAAAGATATGATACGAAAAAAGAGAATTGTATAAACTTCTAAATGAAAATGAGATCGCCAGAATATATGAGGCAAAGCAAACAAAGAAAATCGAGCGAGCTTCTGCGATATTTGAAATATATTTCAACAATACATAGTATAAGAGAAAGAGGAAGAGCGAACTCAATACTCCGATCCCGAGCGTGATCACTTTTACCTCTTTGGTAAAAATTCGCTTCGACTCATGCTTTGAATATTTTTTTCGATCCATATTCTCATCAAATGCAAATGCGAGTGCAGGTAAAGATCCCGTAAAGAGATTAACCCAGATGATCTGGAGTGCTGTAAGCGGAAGCGCGAGTCCCGCAATGAGACTCCCGCCGATGATGAATACTTCATCAAGAGAATTGGACATGAGATATACAACCGTCTTTCTAACGTTAGCCAAAATCCGGTGACCTTCGTCAATTGAAAGACTAATAGTCTCAAAATTATCATCGAGAAGAACCAGATCAGCCGCACTTTTTGCTACATCGCTACCCGAACCGAGTGATATGCCGATGTCCATTGCCTTCAATGCTGGCGCATCGTTGACTCCATCCCCTGTCATCGCCACTACTTCGCCGAGCTTCTGGTAGTGTTTGCCGATTCGGAGCTTATCTTCCGGTGTTACCCGCGCAAATATTTTTATAGTTGGAATAATCTTTAGAAGTTCATCATCAGACAATGCTCTTAATTCACTCCCCGTAAGAACCTGATTTTCCTCTACCTGCCAGCCAAGACTCTTTGCGATCGAGATAGCAGTACCCTTTAAATCACCTGTTACGAGGACGATTTTTATTCCATGCGATTCAATGACACTAATCGCATTTGGGACTTCCGGACGTATTGGATCATAGAAAACGAGCATTCCGACAAAATCCAAATTCTCTGCATCATCCGGCGTAATGTGACCTTGAGAATTCTTGCCCTTCCATGTCGCAAGGCCGATGAGTCGTTTTCCGTCGCGGCTTGTTGATTCAATCCACTCTTCGAACTTGATATATTCTTCTTTTGAAAGAGTAGAACGCTTAAGCAAAATATCGGGGGCACCCATAACAATATAGAGATCATCTTTTTGAGCAATTGAAAATTTATTTGTCGAATTGAACGGCAAAACGAGCGAGGATGTCGTAGAGAGAATAGGATCAAGTGATATATTGTGATCGCGACTCGCTTTAGCAATATTAACTTCAAATGGTTTTCCAAGAAAGGTCCATTCCTTTTTATCCTTGTCTTGATTCTCAACAGATACATCGATATTAAGAAGAGCAAATTCAAGCAGGCGTCTTTGCTCATGAGAAAATGATTTTGATTCATTCGTATCACTACTACTTCCAAGGAGCAGATCTCGAGTATGAATACCAACAAGCTGCATATCAGCGAGTGTAAGTGTTCCTGTCTTATCAGTCATGATCAGTGTCGTCGAGCCGAGCGTTTCAGCAGCAGAAAGCTTTCGTACAATTCCTTTTTTGTGAGCAATACGAAGCGCCCCAATTGCAAGGATGACAGTAAGGGTTATCGGCAATGCTTCAGGAACAGCACCGACTGCAACTGCTGCAGAGAGAACAAGCATCGGGAGTAGTGGCTCTCCATGAGAAACACCCAGAATGAGAATTCCAAGAACAATAATGATCACAATGCAAAATACGAGCCACGCTAAGTGTGTGATCCCCTTTTGAAGTGGAGTTTCAGAGCGCTTTGTTGCCGAGACAATCCCTGCGATTTTACCGATTTCCGTAAAATCTCCAGTTGCATAGACAATTGCGGTTGCGTATCCCTGTACTACGAGAGTTCCCGCATGGGCGATATTCTTACGTTCAGCGATAAGTGCAGACAGTGGCACAGTACCCTCTTCTTTTGAAACGGGAATCGGCTCACCAGTAAGAATTGCTTCATCAACTTGGAAATTGTTAACAGAAAGAATTCGAGTGTCAGCGGGTATTCGTATTCCGTACGTAAGCTTTACGATATCTCCAGGAACAAGCAGAGTCGAGTCAATCTCTTCCTCTTTACCATCACGAATAACGCGAGCACGATCTTTTATATATGTCGTTAATCTTTCAAGAGTATTTTCAGCATGGAATTCTTGATAGAAACCAATAGCAACATTCAGGAGAACTGCAAATGCAATCACTCCTGTATTGACCCATTCACCGAGGATACTCGTCAAAACCGCTGCTCCAACGAGCAAGAATATAAGAGGGCTCAAAAATTGCTTTAAAAAAAGAAGGATGGGGCGTGCCTTTTCTCTGTTGTGAAATGTATTACTACCATACTGATTGATTCTCGTTTCAGCTTCTCGATCAGAAATGCCGGAAGGAGATGATCGTAAGTCTCCGATGATCTCTTGTGTTGAGGAAGCCCATGGTGATGTAAGTTCTTGCATGGTGGTATTTTAGCATAGGAAGGTGGGAATCTCGACCTACGGTCGCGGGTACTTTTCTGCATTTGTAACCAAATGACAGAAAAGTCTTTCGATTCCCAGACAGAAGTGAAGCAGTTCACTTCTTTAGCCCCCCATTTAAAAAACGCCTGTACAGGCGTTTTTTAAATGGGGGGCTACTGGGAATCGAACCCAGATCGAAGGTTCCACAAACCTCAGTGTTAACCGTTACACCATAGCCCCCATATCTTTGGACTGGGTAAAGTACTCAGTCGATTATCCTGTTATACCAGAAAATCGCTTATAAATCAAAGCCTCTAATAGAGACCAAGATGAATGTATGAGAGGATGAAAATGAGAATCGATATAAAAGCAGAAGAGAGACACCAAACACACCAATGCTTGAGCACAAATGCTTGTATCGACACCAGATAGATAGAAAAAAGTACTGCACACATACTACTACTTACCAATATAAGACCAAGGGTAGCGGACCATGCATTGGCTACAAATACAATACTGTACACACTTCCGATAAAAAGATAATAGATCATGCCGAGTACTTCAACTCGAATACCAAAAAGTTTTGAATAATCAGAATGGATTACCGTGTCACAGTTTGAATACCGAGGGCAGACAAGCTTTTTCTTGGATTTTTTCTTGCCATAAATATATGTAGCAATCAAAAATCCAACAAGGCCAAGTATACAGATAGAATTAATAAGGATGAAGTGCATATTTATTTATCACACAACGTTGTCGTAAGAGGAGATGTACGAATACGAGATGAGCCAGTACTATCGACACAATACGAAGAGGTCGGATCACTTGCAAGCGGGAACGCCATCGCCCACGCAGTCGGCGTCGAGAGACAGGAACCTTCGCCGGTTGGATTTGCGACAAGTATATTCATAGTATGTGCGATAGCTCCAACAGAAGTCGCTGCACCTTTCGTATGTCCGACAGGAGAGAAGAGAGATCCCGCACTTGGATTTACGCAGCTTCCTCCCGTATTGGTTTTACCATATGATCCGAGAGCATTTCGAAACGTCTTAGAAGCAGTAATAAAGGATGCCATCGTGGTTTTAATATTCTTATCAAGTCCAAGCTTAACAAAGTCAGATACTGGCGTCGCAGTTTCCGAAGGAAGCACTGATGTAGCTTGATTGAAATCATATACACTCGACTGCCATGTAAATGTTACTGTATTGCCATCAATCCCTTTGTCTTCTAAATTTATCACCTTTGAGAGTGGGACCGAAAGTGAGAATTTGTATTGATGAACCAAAGAATCATCCGTACCTACCCAAACCTCGATCGTATCGAAATTCGATGCTCCGAGCGCTTCTTCAAGATTTTTCTTTTGAGTCTCCGAAAGCGTAGTGATGAAAATATCGGCCAAAGAAATGAGGAATTTTTTAGTATCAGCTCGATCAACACTCAATATATAATGGTATGTATCTATCCCTTGTATAACTTCTTTTGGTTTTTCCGAAACATCTGCACTATCGATGAGTTCTTTCAAGGAAACCTTGAGGCTATTGATCACATATGGTGGAATCCCGTTTGATTTCATTTTATAAAAATCAGTATTTCGTATCATATCTCTATATTGTATTGGCACGAGAGACAGAAGTTCATCAAACTCAGTATCCCCCACTGCCACAAGACCCGAGAGCGGTGCATGTTCCCCAAAAAGATTACTAAGATCAGGTATCGTTATAAAAGAAGTAGTACCATTATATTTCAAATCAACATCAATATCATTTTGTATCAGTGAACTTCTAATATGAAACGCGTGATCTGAAAGCGCATGGGAAGCGCTAGAAGAATTGTTGTGTATAGTACTTTTTATATCAATCGAGACTGAATCTGTATCTTTAGATGTAACTACATTTCCACTAATAAGACCATTTGTGATATTTGCAACTGACGGGAAAGAAGCTGTAATAGTAGTGTCTGATCTATATGATGAAAGCGATGAAAGATGAGATGGGGTACCAAGGAGGAGAACTTTTGGATCTTTTTTAATAAATGATGCAAATGAGATATATCCTTTTAGAAATGCAAATGCTGCACCGCCAATAAGACCAATGACAAGAACAATAATGATACTGCGAGCAATCTTCCTTCGTGCGCTCGGTACTGATTCTTCGGTGATGGTCGCTTCTGCTTTTTGAATATCACTTGAGAAAGTTTTGATGAGAGGACTTTCTGGAAGAGGCTTCTTTGGAGAGATACTATTTTGAGTAGGTATAGGGTGCGCCACCTTTGGAATAAGTGTCGGAGTTAGTTCTACCCTTGGCGCTTCAGTAGTAAAGAGGGGCTTCACATCTTTAGAGTTTTGCGGAGAAAAACTTGTTTGTACAGTAGATTTTACAACTTCAGGTTTGGGAATTTTATAAGAGGTCGGTTCAGTAGCAGTGATTTCCGGAATATCATCTTCTTCGATTTGTGGTTCTAATACAATAGCTTTTGGTGTACGAGGCACAATGGGAGGTACCAGCGCGGCGGCGGGAGAAGCTTTTGGAATAATCGCCGGGGGAGTAATTCTTTGAAATCCTTCTGTAATGTCAGCATCATGCCATCCGGCACGGAGGAGTCGTGAAGTGATTTCATCATCTGTTATATTTTCTTTTCTTTTTGTTCGTATATAGTCGATAAGATCTTCAGTTATCATACAGTATAGTATATCATCTCGATTTAAAATTCATAGACGTAGAGCTTGCGTCCACGCAAATATCCAGTTTTCTTTAAATCAATTTCTTGCAGCGGTTGCTTTTGAGTAAATTTAAATGATAGCGAGACAAGTTTTGTACCTCTCGCAAGTTCACGATCGAATTTTGGCAACAAATCATCCATAACATTCGGATACAGATAGGTAAAGATATGCGTCGCATTTGATAGATCGTGTGTAAAAAAATCTTGTTGAACAATTTCTATGGATGTGCCCGTTGTACGCGTATGCCACCACGCTCGTGCACGAATGAGCAGCAACGGAAATGGATTATTCTCAATGCCAATATATCGGGCGTTCGGTACACGACGAGATAAATAGAAAAGTACACGCCCTTCCCCACATCCGAGATCATATACGATACTCTTATCTGTCACACCGAGTGCTGTATGAATATCACTGAGAAGTTTATTAGGAACTGGAACAAAAGGCACCTGGGAACGAAATGAGGTAAGCATCCAAAATACTACAAGTATAAATGTAATACCAAATATAAGAACAACAAACCACTCTAAGAAGTAAAATATAATAAGCATATTATTCTTTCCACATGATATGCTTCTCTTCCCGAATAGCACATGTGCGATTTACAAAGTCCTCACGACCTGAACGTGCTCGATAGAGAGCATACTGATCTGGGTTCTTTGTTGCGTATTCCTGATGATATTCTTCCGCTCTGTAGAACGGCGTAGTTTCAAGAACCTCTACCATGTGCGGTCTATCATAGACTCCTGATTCATCAAGCTCTTTGAGCAGATCTTGGGCAATAGTCTTTTCTTCTCGAGTACTAACATAAATCGCAGTCTGGTAGCTCCCTCCCCTGTCACCAAATTGACCACCGGCATCAGTAGGATCTATGTGGTCAAGGAAATACTGTGTGAGTTTTTTAAATGATGTTTTCGCAGGATCATACTCCACTTCTACGGCTTCGCGATGACCTGTGTGATTCTCGTATGTAGGATGAGTAGAATTACCCCCAGTATATCCAGAAATAACATCCACTACTCCGTGTGCTTCTCGGAGATCGTGTTCCACACACCAAAAACACCCCCCTGCAAAAATTACTTTATTCATATAGATGTAGTATACAAGAAATCCCGACAAATGTCGGGATTTCTTTTTGTGCACGGGAGAAGATTTGAACTTCCACAGGGTTGCCCCCGCTACCACCTCAAGGTAGTGCGTCTACCAGTTTCGCCACCCGTGCATATATACCATATTCTATTGTAGAAAATCATGAACGTGTCGAGTATACCTTACTCTCGTCGTTTTTTCAATACAAAACCCGCATGAAGCGGGTGTTGTATTATGATTCGCTTGCTTCAGATTCTTTTTGTTCTTCTTTTGAAAGAGTAACACTCTTCAAACGCTTTTTCACTTCTTTTACTGCCTTTGTACGAATATAGTAGAGTTTACTTCGACGAGTCTTTGACTTACGAAGTACTTCGATCTTATCGATATTTGGAGAATAGAGTGGAAAAATACGCTCAACGCCAACACCTGAAGCGACTTTACGGATAGTAAATGTAGCGCCACTTTCTACTCCATGTTTGCGTGCAAGAACAAGGCCTTCGAATGCTTGAAGACGGATTTTTCCTTTTTCCTGGATTTTATTCCAGACGCGAACACTGTCACCAGCCTTAAAATCAAGCTTTTTGCGGCTTGCCATATCTACTGAAGTGAATTGTGCTTTTGTGATTTCCCCTGTTGTCATAGCGCCTACTTTATCATATATAGGTATTTTACGCAAGAAAGAGCGTAGTCGAAGCCGAAATAACCTTCTTTAAATGCCTTGCGCAGGAGTTTAGAAAATAAAGAAGGTATTCCGACTATTATTTTCTTGAACGACGAGCAGAGCAAAAGGCAAGCTTGCTTTTATGCGTGCATTTAAAGAAGGTTATTTCGGCGAAGATATACTATAAGCTTTAATCGTTTTCTTGAAATCAGTTGGGAGTGGAGCCTCGATCGTTGTTTCCACTCCACTTGGGAGTTTGAACGTAATAGAATATGCATGCAGCGCTAGACGTTTCATCCCAAGCGCAAGCTCTTTTGCTCCGCGGTACAAAGGATCAGAAACAACTGGGTGATTTATATAGCGCATATGAACACGAATCTGATGAGTACGCCCCGTTTTTGGATATGCTTCTACATATGAAAACTGATGTTCGACTGTAGGCTTGGGATTTTTCGTATTAGTAAATCGATCGAGGACTACATAATTAGTAACTGCTTCTCGCAACGGTTCGCGAGCGCCACGACCAGCAGTCCACATACGGATATCCTTTGGACTCCGACCGATAGGCACATTGATCACTCCACGCTTACCAGTCGCAAGCGATGCTTTCGGATCAGAAACGTATCCGTAGACAAACGCCCTATATACTTTCTTGATTGTATGATTTTGAAATTGTGCTTTGAGAAATTCAAACGTCTTTTGATTCTTAGCAACGAGAAGCACACCTGATGTTTCCCTATCAAGACGATGGACAATACCCGGGCGCTTGATCTCTATTTTCTTGCCCATATATTCTATCATCATCGGCTCACCCACGTTTTTAAGAGTGGGATAATTCTCCAGGATGAAGTCAGAAATAGTTTTTTCCTTTGTCGTACGCGCGTCAGGATGCACGGCCATACCCGCTGGCTTGTCGAGTACGAGGACATTTTTGTCTTCAAATAGGATTTTTACTTTCATAGTGCCCCTGGTAGGAATCGAACCTACATCGACGGCTTAGAAGTCCGCTGTTCTATCCATTGAACTACGGGGGCATGTCTCTAGACACAAGATACCATTTAAACCATATTTTTAAAAGCTTAGTTGAAATATATTGAAAATATGATAGTATTCGTCTTATGCGCGATTAGCTCAGTTGGTAGAGCAATCCGTTTACACCGGAAAGGTCGGGGGTTCAAGTCCCTCATCGCGCACCAATTACAGATATGTAATAAAAAAGCGTTAGTTAGATTTCACTCTAACTAACGCTTTTTTTGCTTTTTAATCTTCTATATCAATTTTCTTTTTATTCGCTGTATCTTTAACAGCAGGATTTGCCGTTGCAGGTGATGTGCTCGCAAATGGAGAAACCACATCAAATCCGTTTTTATTGGTTTTGTTTTTTGTTTCCAGCGAGAATATCCATTCTAGCTTGTTATCAAGAGTGGTCCTTGTAAGCATAGTACCGTCTACCGTTTGTAAAGCCTTATCTTTAGATTGATACCAGCGATCTGGTCCATTCATTATGGTGCCAGAGGGATCGCTCGATCTATCAAGGCGATAGTACCAGATATGCATTTGTTGGCCGTTTTGTTTAATGATGTACTTCACTTTTATTTTTTCAATATTCTTAGTATTAAGATATCGTACAACACTATCTACCTGGCCTTCTGTACCTGCTGGCAAGAAACCAGATAGTACATCTTTCGTTCTATTTTTGGTAGATAAAACTTTTGAGTCTTTAAAGTCGACAAAAGTTTTGTTCTCCTGGCTTTCTGCTCGCCAAACTACGTCGGCGGTATTAAACAAATGCAGTTTTTTAATAATACTATCCTGGTAGTACCCCGGTCCCAGAATTTGTTTCAAATCTGCTTCTGACATTACCGTCGGGGTTTCACCAATTTTAGTAGAGTTTCTTGAACTGCTGCATGATGCGAATATAGCTCCTACCAGTATGGTAAAAACTATCGTAAAGAAATTTTTTTTCATTTTCTTAGTTTTATTTTGGTTATTTAATTTTGTGAATATATATTGAGTTAGAGTTTCTCAGAAAAATCAGCCTCTGCGCGCTAGATAATTACTCTGAGAAACCCTTCTCAATACCAAAATAACCATATATCAAAGGGCTATATATCGGTACTATTATAGCATATCTAGATTAATATGTCAATAATACGTATTTGGTTTATTTCCAGGGAATAACTCTCCTTATTTCTTGGAAAGTGGAAAGAGGATAGTGAAAGAAGTATACTCCCCAAGTGCACTCTCGGCTTTGATAGTACCTTTATGCTTTTCAACAATCTTTTTAGAGATAGCAAGTCCAAGACCAGTACCAGCGGTATTGGAATTACGAGATCCCCGATAAAATCGAGTAAATATATCCGGTAGATCTTTCTCCGAAATTCCAACCCCGTCGTCGGTGATGATAAGACGGACTCCATCAGTATCTTCAGATAGAAAAATCTCTATTGTATTTTCTTTAGAATTATTCTTGCTGTACTTTATTGCATTACTTATCAAATTAGTGAGGAGTTCGTTCAGCAATCGTTTATTTCCTCGTATCGTTACTTTTTCCATAAGAGATGTGGTGATGCGTATTCCCTTTTCAGCAGCCATTACTTCGAAGTATTCAATCTGCTCACGTATAAGTAACGATAGATCAATCTGAGTCAGTGTCACATGGAATGCTGCATGATCAAGCTTGGACAAATGAAGAAGTTGTCGAATAAAGAGAGAAACATGTGTTATAGACTTTTTTACTGTTTTTATTTTGTCGGTATAGAGTGGTGTGTTCGACAGAAGATCTATCTCCCCTTTTATGACAGCGAGTGGTGTTTGAAGATTGTGGGAAATATCGATCATAGCCTGCTTTTGATCTTCTTGTAATTTTTTGATCTCGAGCGTCCGCTTCTCTACCAATTGTTCCAATCGCGTATTGTAATCTTCGACTCTTTCATATAGTTTTCCCTTCTCAAGAGCAACCGCAGCCTGAAATGCGAATGTATCGAGGAGCTTCATATCAGAAGGTGTATAGTGATCACCTGATTTTTTTGGGCCAAGCTCAAGAACTCCAATGCGTTTCCCCTCAAAGACAATATTTGTTGATACGAGAGCCCCTGGATCTGATCGTATCTCTCCATTTTCGAGTAATCGAAATGCTACCCATTCTGTTTTCAATATCGCTTTGAGAAGCGTAGAGGAATTTTGAATAATATCACCTGCGCTTACATTTGTATGGAGTACCTTGCTTAGTTTATGAAGCGCATCAGGATAGTCGTATTTATCTTTGAAAAATATTGAGTCTGTTATTTTTCGGAAATAATCTTCGAGCGGTCGAACAAGAAATATCCCCCCTATCATAACAATACCTGCACTAAGTACTGCTGTCATCCCTGCAGCCTTATGGAGCAAATAGCCGAGCAGCTGTAGAAGGATCACATATGAACTGAAAATGATAGAAAACAGAACAATATAGATTAGTCCGCGCTGTATAATGATACGAATATCAAGAAGTTGATGTTTAATAATAGCGTATCCAGCAAGCCACACAAGAATAACAGAAGACACTGGACCGATCAGTGCGAGCGATGAAATTCCTGCAAGTGGGAAAACCAAGTCAAAGATAAAAAAACATACGAGCACAATAATGATCCCCGTGAAAAGATATTTCATCTGCATTCTCATTTTTCCGGTTGTAGCAATATACGTTCGTATCAAGAAATATACCGAGAGAAGAAAATAAACTCCCCAAAATATCATGTAGGGAAATAGTAACGGCCCATTGCTTGGAATAACTTCCCCTCCACTAAAAGGAGCTTCTTTAATAAGAAGATCAAATGGGATTACCCCTACCGCTATAACTATAAACGGAATATAGAGTGGCCATCTTTTCTGTGGAAGAGTCTCTCTGTTCGGAAACACTTGGGAAAAGAGAAATAACCCTAAAAGAAGAGTAAGCCCTCCATAATGGATTGTCTTATCGAAAATATCAAATGAACATCGAGTGCCCATAAGTAGAAATCCTCCGATAAAAAACACTATGCCCAAGAGAAAGATAGAAAAAGAACGATTGATAATAGATCGAGGATTCTTTTTGATCACCAAAATACCAACCGTCAAAACGGATACAATAATGAGTAGAAGTATAATTTTTATATGTATGGCCATAGATTCCATATACTAGTATACAGTGTATTTAAAACAAGAGCGCCTGGATAAACCAAGGGCGCTCCTATTATTTAAGAAAAATCGCTTGAAAAGGCAATTGTTTTATTACGTAATAATATCTCCATTCGAGGTAAGAGTGCAACCGAAGCGGCTTTGAGCGGCATGATATAACACTTTGCGTATGGTGGTTTTATATAGAATGGTCGATCACCTTCCGGAATGTTTTCTATTATAAGTTCAGCATCTGGTATCGAGATGAACTCTAACCCTTTCTGCACGAACATGCGATGTACTGTATCCACATGGTTTAACCATCCGTATACTTTGCCGAGTCGCATAGAATACATACATGAAGCATACACAAGTGGCAGAGAAGATACTTTTGGATCATCTGCAATCAAACGGCATATCTGTACACCGTTCGAGGAATCGAGAGGAAGTGGTACAAGCTCCCGATTGATAGTATAGAGAGACTCAAGTGGCATCTTGCCATTTTTATTAGAAAAATCGAGTCCTGCTGATCCTACAATCTTCCCTTCTTTTTCTGCATATATATAAAGCGTAGTCTCTCCGGGAACTGTTCCGAAATATTCGAGATATTTTGCATTTGTGTATGCAACCACCTTTCTGCGTACATGAGTAGATGATGCAATCATAATTACGGTAGTCATAGTATTCCCTCCTTTTTTTTAGTAATGAATAATCCTGCATCAAACATCAAATATCCAGGCATACGTGGTACAGTGACGAAGTTCCTCTTGATCGTTGATGCCTTGAGCAGTTCAAACAGTATTTGATTTGCAAGGAATCCTGATGCCATCGGTGGATTCGTAGCAATAATAGAAGCCGTCGTTTCAGTCAGAAGTCGTTTTTTGACCTCAACGACTGTGCTGTATTCTCTTTCATCTAGAGAATATTCTGGCAATTCCGGCGCTGCAAATTGTAACATCATATCCATAACTGTATGTATCTCACTTTCTGTAGCATTCCCACTTTGGATCTTTTGCTGTAAGACAATTGCGCTTTTGTACCCGATATGGAGCATGGATTCTACAGTCAGTGAATCGTGTGTAAATTTAAACACGTAGACCCGGTGCCCTATTGTGGGAGAATTGAGTATGAGGCTCTTGTACGCTCGCATTGCTTGATGTAGTAAGATGCGTGAACCGACGGCCCAAAATTCTATTTCGTCGCAGATAATATTGCAACCGTTTGTAAACGAATCAGCAGTCTCCTCTGTAATACCGCTTGGATAGACGACGATCGTCGTATCATCGGCGATATCCCGAAGGAAACGTGCAGTTTCGAAGGCTTTTGATTTCCCTACTGTTTTTTGAGTAGCTCCGTACTGACGATTAAGGTTTGAGATGTCAAAGCATTCACTATCAGCAATTCTAATCTCGCCTACGCCGAGACGTAAAAGCGTAGAGGCAACGAGACCTCCCATCCCGCCGCATCCTGCAATGCCGACTACAGCATTTTTTAAAATCTCCTGTTCTTCTTTTGTAATCCAGCCGATATTCCTATCAGTTCTTTCATAATAAAATTTGTCTGGTTCTTTCCGTGGCAAAAGATAATACACGGTGCCTGCTTCTGGCGTAGCCGGAAGCGTTGTGCAATTGATTTTTTTCATGATTTAAAAATTTAAGTTTAAAAATAACAATTCTTGATTGTATTTTAATCAACACAATATAAACAATTTCTAAATCTAATTTAAAATATTTATAAATTAGCGAGCGGTAAAACAATACCCACGTTTGGGCACTGTTTGGATAAATGTGCGCTTTTTGCTTTCTAACTTTTTACGTAAAAGTCTAATATGAGTATCTACAGTATTCGTGAATGGATCAGTATTCATATCCCATACATGCTCAAGCATCATTTCTCGAGAAACAACTATTCCTTCATTGCGCATGAGATACTCAAGGAGTGCAAATTCTTTATTGCGAAGGGGAATAATTTTATCGTCGAGTTTAACTATGTATTTGACTGAATCAAGGACAAGACCGCCGATTTCAAGAACATTACCATGAAGAACTTCTCCACGACGGTTCAGTGCTTTCAGTCGAACTGCAAGTTCGCGAAGTGCAAACGGCTTTGTCATGTAGTCATCGCAGATAGAAAGCATATCGAGCTTTATATCCATATCATTTTCTACAGATAATACGAGTATCGGAACTGATGGTTTTTGTTTACGGATTTCGGCAGAGATTTCGCTACCAAGCATATCAGGCAAATGAAAATCAAGAACAATGACATCATACGTATTCATATGGGCCATTTCAATACCCCGAGTTCCTGTATATGCTACCTCGACAATGCATAATTCGGCTTCTAGACCTCGTTTTATAAAAGTTGATATTGCTTCCTCATCTTCTATTACTAATATTTTCATTGTAGGCTTAGTATAGCAAGTTTGAAAAAACTTACGAAATACACTTGCTACAAAAATTTAATTTTTGTTTAAAAATATTTTAAATTGAATTATCTACACTGAAGATAAATTGTTCTTTTTTCATATACTTAAAAAAATATTTTATGGAATCAAAACCGGTCATAGCAGTAGTAACCTACAATGAACTTTTCCCGTATGGGATCGGAATTAGAAACATAGAAACGATACCAGTATTATTTTTGCCACTTAGTTTCAATCCAAAGGGACCAAAAAGTGTGCTCCCCTGTGATACGAATTGGATGGAATTGGTCAAACATACAGAAAGCCTTGAGCATATTATTATCTTTGCGGGTAAAGAATCATCGGGAACTCTTGAGATTATTGAACTTGCCTGTACTTCATTTACTTCTAAAAAAGAATCTCTTTATTTTATACTCTGCGATCACGATCAAGAAAAGAAGGAAAAAATCCTTTCTCTCTATGGTATAAAGAGAAACCAGTATACAGTCTTTAGTGACGGACATCTTCCCTGTAAAGAAGGTCCACTCCTTAAAGGATATATGCTTGATTTTATACAAAATTATAAATAATACAAAAACAGCAAGTCGCACTTGCTGTTTTATCAAATGGATACGGAATATCACATCAGATTATGTGCTTGGATCCTCATACGAAGGAGGGTTTGTTTTAAGTTCCGCTTCTTTTTTTGATTTTTCTTCAAATGAATCGGTTACTTTTTTAAGAAGATCATCTTTTAGGATTGCTGGCTTATCATCGAGCGTTGCTTTGACTTGGAATACTTGATCATTACGTATTTGGAACAACAAATATAAACTAAAGAGAATTAAGGTCGCGACAAGTACGAGGAACATCCATAAGAGCAAGATCCAATGCTTATGAGGATCAAGCACAGATCCTATGTCTTTATACTTTGAGTTATTTTTGTTTTTTGAAAATAATTTGATCATACTTATGACGAACTAAGAATAGTAAAAGAGATTTCTGCATGCCAGACGGTAACTTCTCGCGATGTAGGCGCCCCTTTCACATCGAGTGTTGTAGTCGTCTTTGAGCGCTTATCGAGAGCCATTCTTCCGATATGGATCTTGTATGGGGCATTCTCCAAAAGCTTTACTGTGCGTATTACATTTGAGAAATTCCCTTCTAGAGAAACCGTCACCGAAAGCGTATTCTTTACCTGGGATGCGATTTCTACAGTTTCAACTTTTACTGTTGTGTCCGCACTCGTACCTATTTCCTCAAGATAACTCACAAAAGAATCAATCTGATTCGGATCGGCAAAATAACTATTTATGAGACTTGCAGTTCTATTTACCTCTTCAATCTTTTGTGTGATCACACTTGCGTTACGCTTTTTTACGATCTTGTTCTCGAGTGTGGTAAGGACAACTGATGTATGCTTGTTTTTATTTTTTACTATTGTAAAGAAGAAAAAGAATACTCCGAGAACAAGCACCGCGATGATGAGTGAAATTATGAATGTAATTGTTGTACGATTCTTTTTCATATTATTTCAACGTAATGGTCATGGTAAAATCAATATCCGATTTACCCAAGAAGTCCGATAATGGTACATCTGCTTCTTTTATGGCAGGATTTTCTTTCAATGTAGATTGGTATGTACGCAACGCTGTACGGTCAGATGCGATACCATGTACTTCTATTATGGTGTCTTTCGCTTCGGTTTCGGTATAGAGAATATTTTCTATTGTTATACCTGAGGGTAAATTTCCTAAAATAGTGGTCATGATCTTTTCACTTACTGGTTGCGCTTGATCTTTTACAACAAGAAGTCCGAGTTTGGAATTGATAGTTAAAATTGTGGTGTTGATGTCATATGTCGCAATGTCAGGGTTCGCACGATTAAATGTTTCGAGTTTTTCTTCGGCAAGCGCCATTTTTGAGATTGAAAAGAAGTATGAAGGAAGAAGGAGAAGAGTTGCGATAACACCAATGATAGAAAGTAAAGAAAACGTCACACTTGCAAAACGCAACCAGTATTCCCTTTTAAGGGCTTTCTTTTCTTCCTTTGGCAAGACATTAATCATAGTTCTCGCCTTTGTATAATCCGCAAGCGCAAGCCCGAGCACCGTTGCGTAGCCGAATGATTCTTCAAATGTCATATCAGGAACTGATATCTTCATATCAGAGATATTTACCCATGCATTCGCATTTTCTACTTTTATCTTCATACTTGCTTCCAAATAATCAGAAAGGCCTGAGAGATTTGCATCTCCACCACAGAGAATAATACGATTGATGTCTTCATGTTTTTTATTCTCTCTATCGTGCGTTTTCCAGTATGTGTCCTGTTTGACGAGTTCATCGCGAAGAACTGAGATGCCGTTCAAAATTACAGGAAATATACTATCGGTATTCGCATCTCCATCGAGCTTATATGAGCGCTTCATTTTTTCTGCTTCTTCAAATGAGACAGAGAAATTCTTCGCAATCATATTGGTAAGCGTAATTCCACCGATATCGAGTGTTGTAGTGAAAAGTACTCGTCCTTCATCTGCAATGGAAACCCCGGTTCGTGATTCTCCAAAGTCGACGATCATTACTGGATTCATGTCTCCATGTGGTATCACAGCACGTGCAATGGCTTGCGCTTCAAGTTCAAACGAAATCGGAGCAAGACCAGCCTTTTTAAACAATGAAAGATAACTTTCTATGACAGAGGTTGCAATAGCAAGGACTTCTATAAAGAGAGTTTGATTCGTTTCTGAAATGATATTGAAGTCAAAGATAGTATCAATTGCAAGTAGCGGTATATGCTCTTCGAGCTGAAGCAAGATCGCCTCGCGAAGATCTCCTGTTGTAGTTTTTGGAAGCGACAGAGTAAAAAGATACATTTGCTCTTCGGGGAGTGATACACGGACAAAGTGCAGTCGTTCGCGCGCTGCCAAAGCCTTGAGAATCTCTACAAGTTTCGCTTCATTTTCAATCTTGCCAGATACAACAACACCAGGAGGTATTTTCTCTTGGCCATAGCGACCAAGACGCAAGCCGTGAGCTGTTGCGATGAGTTCGCCATATTTGATGGATTGATCAGAAATATCAAGCGCGCATGAACTCATAGCCAGATATGCTGGCGTTGGGAAATAGCGACTGTATAATTTACTCATTACTATTTTATTATACGATAGTTAAAGACTATATAAAAGGAATAGATGCTATCGGCGTTTGTCATTTGTAGCCATTTTGTAGATAAGAGGAAGTATCGATATACCTATGATACCTATAACTATCGGGAGTATGTATGTATCAGGATCTGGGATCTTCATACCGAGGAAATAACCGAAAAGCGTCAAAAGAAGTACCCAGAATATTCCACCGAGAATGTTATAGGTTATGAATGTGTTGTACTTCATCTTGCCCATACCGGCCACGATAGGGGCAAAGGTACGAACAACAGGTATAAAGCGAGCAATTATAATAGTGATGACACCATGCTTTTTATAGAACGCTTCTGCATCATCAATGCGTTTTTTCCTAAAGAAAAATCCTTTGTCCTTGTAGAAGAGTTTCGGTCCCATCTTTCTACCCATCCAATACCCAACAGTATCTCCCAAAATTGCAGCAATGATGCAACCAATAATTAACAATTTAATATCAAAAAATCCATTTGATGCGATCAACCCTGCACTAAAAAGGAGTGAATCCCCCGGTAAGAAGAATCCGAAGAACATTCCGGACTCTGAAAAAACCATCATAAAAATACCAAGGAGACCGACTGCTTTGATGATATCAATAGGATCAGGCATATTATCGCACGCGTGCACCTGGAGTAACTTCGGTTTCGGGAATTAAAAATACTGGCTTGCCATCTGCACCTGCCTGCGCAGGCAGGCCATCGACTGCCATGAGCATCCCTTGGCTCTCGATGCCTTTGATCATACGCGGTTCAAGATTTACAATATAGAGTACTTGTTTGCCTATAAGCTTCTCATACTCAGGATAAAATTCATGAATGCCAGAGACGATCTGTCGCAGTTTTGCATTCCCCTCTTCATCTTTCTCATTGAAATCTATCTGGAAACGAAGTAGTTTGTCTGTCTCTGGTACAGGCTCTACCTCACGGATTGTGCCGAGTCGTATGTCCATTTTCTTGAATTCATCATATGTTACGTATTCCATTTCGATATTATAGCATCTTCAAAAGCTGATTCAATTTTGAATCAGCTTTTTTTGTTCTGCTTAAGATAATCAACAGACACTACCGTTATATATACAGATTGTAGAATTATAAAGATAGTATCTTTTAAATAAATGCTATAGATGAGCAACCCTACTCCGCCAAAGAACGAGAGAATATCACGGAGCGTTCGTTTTCGAACAATCATCGCCATACATATGAGCACAAGCCCTATTATTCCGATTAGCTTGAATATATCCATAGTTTGATTATATCACCTCTTGTTGATAACATTTCTCGCAATAAACCCTCTCTGGTCTATCAGGAGCATATGCTGTTTCAAATTCATTTAAACATTTCCCTTTATGTGAGTGAGTTGATAAATCACACATACAAGTTCTATGCCAAAGTTTCCATGGGAGCTTCCAATATAAGCGTTGATAATAACGACAATTTGGACAATATCGCGGGACAGGAATATTCATTAACCGATAGAATCTAAGCTCTTCGGGGTGAATTCTGTATCCAAAGGTACATTGAACTTTTACATCCCCTTTATTTGGGCAAGCAATTGTTTCTTTTACAATACTATCATCAACTTCTGCGATGCTCTCAGGAAGTGAATTGCTTTGTATAGTTGAATCAGCATATTTCTCTTGATGATCTGACCAAATATATCCTTCCTGTTCAACTTCATATTTGGCAAGTGGAAATTCCTCATACGCGAGTGACTCATTGTATGGGAATGGAGAAAGATCAGTAGGGAAATATTCTCCGTATTTATAGATTCTTCCCTTTTTGTCGACATATGGCATTTCATTCATGTGTTCGATAATTTGCGGAACAAGTGTTTCGTATTCTTCCTTCGTATATTGTCTATTTAAAATACAATACTCTTTACCATATAAACCGACACAACCGAAGATATTACTGCACGAATTACAAGAATTATTGTAATAAGCATCCTTTGAGTTGCCAATATCGAGTGAAAAGAGAACATGGTAATCTACTGCTCCCCCATTGGAAACTTCATAACAGAGTTCCATCTTGCCAGTATAGAACATATCATACGAACTACTCATCTTGTTGACTTGAAGATATACATATTTTGAATCCTCCGATGTAACGACATTAAATGAGTGTTTAACATTTTTGCAATCTTCCATGAAATTACCAGTCGAATCTACGCAGTTCTTAATAAGAGCAAAACGGCAAATCGCATTCTGAGAAATAATCTTAAATTCTTCTTTTGCTGTCTCTTGTCCAGAATGGCTATCGAGCATGAGGGTTCGTACTGCTTCCATATACTTTTCTCGAGTGAGCTGCCGATTTCGAAAAACATAGCTTTTGTTTTGGAGGTTTGATGAAAGACAGCAATCTGTACAATTTTTACAATTAAAAAGAAACATACTTTCGACACACTGGCTCGATCGGACAAGGAATCGGCAATTGTAATTACCGCTTGATTCAATAAGTTCATACCCCCGTTCATTCGCGAGGATATTCATAGAATCGAGACATATCTTATTCCTCTTCATCACCTGCTTGGAGTAATAAATTTCCTCCGAACCAACAACACTGAAGGAAAGATAGGTATTCTTACTTTTGTACGTATAGTTCGCATACTCGCAGCCTTCCGCATTATTATCTTTATGGACAAGCGCTCGGTGCGGAGCTTTTTTAAATAGTTGATCAAATTGTAAGAAAAAAGGTTTTGAGAAATCATACTCTACTCCAAATTCATATTCATCTCTTAATTCGGAGTTGTAACATACATCACAAAACGCCCGATAACTGCCTTCTTCAGAGTAAATAGAAACAATAGATTTTCCGCAACTACTACATGGTCTCCTGAAAAGAGTCCTTTCATTTATATATGCTAATCTTCTTTGGAGTCTACAACTTGGACAAAATGTCGGTGCAGGTACTCCTACCTTTTTATAAAATGAAAAGTCATCTGGTTCAACATTAAAATCTTGTTTACAATTTTGGCAATTTCGAGTTTGCATATAATGATTAGATTACCTCTTGTTGATAACATTTCTCACAATATGGCTTCCAACCAGTATTGGGTTCATATATTGTCTCAATACTGATTCCGCATGATTTACATGTATCAGAATAAGACAAATTGTTACCCATATAGATGAACATATTCTTCATCCTTCTGTAGGGACTAACTGTTGGTACAGGAATAGAATTTCTTCTATAGAAATCGAGTTCGCTTTTGATAATGCGAAATGGTTTGCCTGTCTCTTCGCACACAATTGCTTGTCCTAATATTTCATCCGTCACATCTTTGATCGAATCTGAAAGTTCATTACGAGTTACAAGTGATAAACCAGTGAGGTCTGTATCAATATTCTCCTGATGGAGAGCTCCGAGTTTTTCGATTTCTTCTTTTTCAAGCGGATATGTATAGTCGACATCAGAACCATTGTATGCAAATGTCGAGAACGAATACGGGAAAAACTCTCCATATTCCCCATTCGCGAGCATGTTTGACTTGATCTTGTCCAATTCTATGAAATATTCTTCGGGTTCGTATTGCTTGTTAAAGATACAATGTTTTTTATTCTCAAGCGCAATAGATCCAAAGCAGAATTGGCAATTTCTACAATTGAAGAGATATTCAGAGTCAGTGATAAATTTAGAATTCACTAGAAATCTAGAATTCGCACAATCAGAGCCTGAGCCCGTACATTGATACATAAGCTCTGATCCCCCTGACGTATACACGTCCATAGAATCACGATGTCCTATTGTTGAATCACAATAGCGCTCATTTTCTGCTCGTTCAACAGAAACACATTCGGTGCAATTCCTGCAGTTAGTGAGAAGCACCCCATTCGAATCAATTGCTTGTACTGATCGACTACCAAGTATCGGCTGTGACTTAACAAACTCCCAAAATTTTCCTTTTATATATTCAATAGAACTTCTCTTATCAAGTTCAAGTTCTCTGAGACGTGTTTCATATGTAGTCTTGTCGAGTTGTTCGTTAAAAAAGCAGTATCTTTTATTACGGAGATTTACGCATCCAAAACAATCCTGACAATTGCGACAATCATAGAGAAACTTGGAATCAATACATTCTTTTGAGAAATGTATATATTGGCAGCCAGTGCAGTTTGGGGAGAAGAAAATGTTATAGCAATTATCTCCATGAGCTACCTTGTGACCATCCATAATCATTCTACTTTTTGTAACAAATACACAGTACCAAATGTCTTCTGAACTGAATGCTCCACTTGAACAATACACATTCTTTGAATCGCGACCATTGAGAGAATACTCATAATTTATATTCGAAGGATCTTTTACAATCGATGGTTGAGGTACACGTAACCGCAAATCATATAACTGATCAAAGAATGTTTTGTTTGGATCGTAGGTCGTTCCATATGTAGTCGGATCCCAGTTGGCAGATCGATAGTATTCATAGTCATATACAATAAGTGGAGATTTGGGGGGCACATACGAGATAATAGTCGCTGGACCATCTGGAGCATCATTACGCCTTTTATAAAAAGAAGAGCGATTCACAAACGCAAAACGTTTCTGCCTGCGACAGGTTGGACAAGAAAGTGGTGGTGGCACACGGAGCATTTTATAGAAAGTAATATCAGTATCAGTGATTGTAAATTCTTTTTCACAAAACTTTGAAATACTACTTCCAATACAGGTTCGAGTGTGAGGAACAAGTGCATCCAATATCGGATCAAGCAGCGCATCAAATTGTGGAGTTTTTGAGGCAGACATATTATTTCTGATTCTTCTTATCAAGATATCGCTGGAGTATGAGTGCAGCTGCAGATGCATCGGCTGGTGAACTTTTTTCTTTTGCGATTTTGCGAGCATTATTCTGCTCTTTTCCCTCTCTCCCTGCCTGCGCAGGCAGGCCTCGTGCATGAATTGTCGTCATGAATTCCTTCTGAAAATATACCGGCAAATCAAGTTCTGCTTCGAGATTGCGTTTGAGTTCCTCGATACTGCCCATCACTTTGTTTGGTGTACCAGAGAGATCATGTGATTCACCGAGTACTATTGCCGCAATACTTTCCTCGCCTGCAATATTGTGGATCGTATCAACAAGCTCAAGATTGTTTGGGACTATTTTATATGGGAAAGCGAGCGTCCCCCCATCATCAGAGAGAGCCAAACCTACTCGTTTTGTGCCATAATCGATTCCCAAATGCTTCATATAGATAGAGTAGCATAATTGCAGGAAAAGGGTATTTCTGCTATGATGCGCCTTGTATATTAGTTTATATATGGAGCTGTTCAGCCCAAGGCTGATCCGCCTAGGGCGGAGGCAAAAATATGTATTACGTGTATATTTTGAAAAGTGAAAAAAATAACAAGTTGTACAAAGGATTCACTAATGATCTCAAAAGAAGATTGAGTGAACATAATTCTGGTAAATCAACTTTCACTAGCCAAAATGGTCATTGGGAATTAGTATACTACGAAGCATTTAAGAATAAGATAGATGCACAAAAAGAAGAAAAGTTTTTAAAGTCAGGGAAAGGCAGAGAAAGAATAAAGTTCTTACTAAGTTAAATACACACTGGAGGTGTGGCTGAGTGGTTGAAGGCACTTGTCTTGAAAACAAGAGACCGTTTACGCGGTCCGTGAGTTCGAATCTCACCGCCTCCGCAAATGGAAATTGCCCTTATGGGGCTTTTTTCATTTGCGGAGGCGAGTACGCAAACTGCTTTACGTACGTGCGAGATTCGAAAGATTTTTCGTTACTGAGTTTACTCAGTCGAAAAATACCTGCCGCAGTATCGGCGAATCTCTTTCAAGAGGTGTACTGAAACTGTAAGTTTCGAAGCTCTCACCGCCTAAATTTAAAACTCGAACTCCCTCCCCCTATCTGCTATACTTTTCCTATGACTTCAGAAATTCTCCAAAAAGTAGAGAAACTCCATAAAATATTCGAGAGTGGTCAGATTCCGACACTTTCCAACCACGAGATACATCCTGATAATCCGCTTGGTAGTCGCGAGAATTATCTCTATTTTACTCTTCCACCATGTCTCAATTTTCAACGGCAAAGTCCAGCAATGTGGAAAGCCGCATTTGCTACTTGGAATGATCCCGAAACGCAGTATCTTTTCTTTCCAGAGAAAGTAGTTACTACTCCATATCAAAAAGTTCAATCCGATCTCCGCAAGCACAAGCTATCACTTCAGCTCAACAAGCATACTGATATATGGGTGACACTTTGTAAGACTCTCAATGAAGAATACAACAATGATCCACGTGAGCTTATAAAAAGATTTAACTCAAGTGTTTCCGACATTATTACGGAACTTCGAAGTGAGAAAAAGAAATTCCCCTATCTGAATGGAGCAAAGATGTCGAACTATTGGCTCTATATTCTTGATCAATACACAGATATTAAATTAAAAGATACGCACTTACTTTCTATTATTCCAGACACACATGTTGCTCAATGCTCGATACATTTGGGAATAACAAAAGAAGGAACAACTCCGGAAGAGATCGCTCTTGCCTGGTTCACACTTTTGAAAGATTCCAAGCTCACTCCTGTCGAAATGCATCCAGTCCTATGGA
Organism: Minisyncoccia bacterium; assembly: GCA_965656375.1. Taxonomy (GTDB): domain Bacteria; phylum Patescibacteriota; class Minisyncoccia; order Phycocordibacterales; family UBA9973; genus UBA8515. The sequence goes on along the minus strand of CBFHKH010000001.1, from coordinate 693,643 downwards.
ATTGGAGCCGGAATAATTTTAAACCAGAAGTTTAATCTAAGAGTTCTTGCTTTATTATTCAGTAGTTTTTTTAATAGAGTGTTGGTATACTATTGTCATGGAAGAAGTTATCATCACCCCTATAGAATGGCAAGCTCCGGAGTACTCTCATAAGGAGCGCTCTATGGACTGGTTCTGGACAATCGGGCTCATAGCTCTTATCGGGACAGTAATTGCATTTTGGTTCCACAATTATGTATTTGGGATTTTCATTCTCATTTCTGGCGCATGCCTTATCATGTTTACAATGCGCCCTCCTCAAATGATGTCATTCTCTATTAAAACAGAAGGCCTCTCTATTGGTAAAGATGAGCATATCTGGAAAAGTGTAAAAGGCTTCAGTATTAAATCGGGCACTCCATATAATAAGCTTATGATTCTCACTTCAAAAAAATTCCTACCTGTATACACTATTCCATTCCCAGAATCACTCACCACCGAAATCCGCGAAACACTTTCAAAAGTAATAGAGCCGATAGAGATTGAAGAGTCAAAATCAATGCTCTTTGCTGAGAAGCTCGGATTCTAACCGAGCTTTTATTTTTTATATTCTACGAGCTTACCCGCCTCTATCTCTATTGGGTCGGCTTTTCGTAATTGTTTGGATATTCTTTTACTGACTATAGATATATGCGGTGATGCATCGAGTAGCGCACCTATATTCCACAAGTCTTCAGTACTTGTGATCCACCCTGTGCCGAATTTCTTCAAATTATATGGCTTTGAAAAGCTTTCGAGTGTCTTTTTCCCGTCATGATTCGTAAAGTATTCATGGAAGTACGACATCGCAAGTTCTCGAACACTCTTGTATACCGGTTCACGATAGCGAAGTACTGCGTGGTTAGTTTTTGATATTGCTCCCCACATACCATCTCTCTTAAAAAGAGTCACTACATGATCAAAATCTTTCTTTCCGCTTTTCAGATCAAGAAGGAGAGGTTTCTCTCCATGAAACCACAGTATTGCTGCTGCTAAATACGCACCTTCGAGGCAGTGTGCAGTCCCTCGCGAAAGCGTCACTCGAGGTGAAGAGCATGTCTCTCCATTCCGTTCAAAATTAGGAGAAAGTGTGTTTATAAAATCCTGGATTTTTGCTGGAGTATTGAGCTTTTTGAAAATCTTTATTTCTCTTTCGGTCAGATTAAACATAGATAAAGTATAGCATTTACTTGCGAATACGCGTCTAATAGTGTAGATTACGTACTACATGGTCCCGTCGTTCAATGGATAGGACGTAACTTTGCGGAAGTTATGATGCAGGTTCGATTCCTGCCGGGATCACCACATTAAAAAATACCCTTTGTTGGGTATTTTTTAATGTGGTGATCCCGAGCAAAACATCTGCATGTTTTGCGTGCAGGAATCGAAAGACTTTTCTGTCATTTGATTACAAATGCAGAAAAGTACCCGCGACCGTAGGTCGAGATATCCCTGCCCAACTGCAACATTTGCGGAGAAAAGGTCTACTGTCCTCGTAGAGGAAGATTATCCTGCTATGCAGAAAAGCACCCGCGACGGTAGTCGAGATTATCCTACTATAATTTCTATTCCCCCATCGCCCACTCCTTGATCTCCTTATACGTCACTTCCCCACAGAGTGTTTTCTTATTCTTTTGATTAAGGAAAAACGGCACACCACCACATGGTTCATCTTCACAATCATATTTCTCACAGAGTTCGTTGTTCTTTTTATTGTGCCAAATTTCAAGCTTCGTAACGGTAATACCTTCTTCTTTCTCAAGCTTGCTAAGAAGCTTTTCCATTCTGATACAATGCGGGCATTCGGTACCATAAAAAAATAGTAAGGATTCATTCATATCTACTAGTATACAGGAGACTCTCCTAATATAAAACTCCGGCATATGCCGGAGTTTTATATTACTTTGTGAGTTTAGAGAGTCGGGCTTTCTTGCGAGAAGCGTTATTCTTCTTGAAGACTCCTTTTTTGGCAGCCTTGTCGATAGCGCTATATGCTTTCGAAAGAAGTTTCTTTGCTTCGTCTTTTTTCTTTTCTTTGACGAGTTTCTCGATATTCTTGATAGACTCTTTGACGATCTTCTTATTACGATCGTTGGCAGCCTTTTTGACGAGGGAGCCTCGGAGAGCTTTCTTTGCTGATTTTGTGATTGGCATATTCTAGATAATGATGAATTAACAAATACTAATTATGAATCAAATTCAACTTCCCCGAGACACAGGTAAAACTGAATAGTCCTATAATACCAGAAAAGCAGAGAATTATCAAATTTGCTATACTGTGGCTATGATTTCACATCTGGTAGGCACTGTCCTATATAAAACTGATAAATTTGCAATTATTGACGTATCAGGAGTAGGATACAAGGTTTTTACTACACTCGATACTATGAATTCCATACATATGGATGAGAAAGTATCACTGTGGATTTATACTGCTGTTCGAGAGAATTCTATTGATCTCTACGGGTTCACTACTAATGATGAACTCGGATTCTTTGAACTTCTTCTTGATGTCTCAGGTATCGGTCCTAAATCAGCACTCTCCATCCTTGCAGTTGCATCAACTGATACGCTTAAAAAAGCAATTGCTACAGGTGATACGAGTTATTTAAATAAAGTATCTGGCATCGGCAGAAAAACAGCGGAGAAGATTGTCCTCGAACTTCGGGATAAATTACATGCACATACCGGTGAAGGAAATACTTCATCGATGCTCAGGGGTGAGAGTGATGCACTCGAGGCACTCAAGACTCTCGGGTACTCTCACGTAGAGGCTCGGGATGCTCTCAAGCAAGTTCCCGCTTCTATCGATACAACCAACGCTCGAATCAAAGAAGCGCTTAAGATATTAGGCGGAAAGTAAACTATGCCAGAACTACCAGAAGTTACTACCACAGTACAAGGACTCAAAAAAGTTTTAAAAGGGCGATCAATTGTCGATATTTGGACTGATCTTGGGATGAAAAAAGTATCGCGTGCTCATCATAGAGATACATTAAAAGATCAGAATTACTTCTCTTTATTTAGAAAAAAAGTAATCGGGATACCTGTCTCGACTGTAGAGCGACGAGGGAAGAATATCCTCGTCAACATGGAAAACGGAGAAACGATCCTTATCCATATGAAGATGACAGGCCATATCATGTATGGACTGTATCAATACGACAAAAAGGTAAAACAATGGGCACCTGATTTCGATGAGAAAAACGAAGCACTTCGGGATCGGTTCAATAAATTCCTTCATGTCGTTTTTACACTCGATAATGGCAAGCATATCGTTCTTTCTGATATGCGAAAATTTGCCAAGATAACTGTAATCCCGACAAAAGAAATCATTACAAGTTCTCATCTCGGATCTCTTGGCCCTGAACCACTTGAAAAGAATTTCACACTTTCAAAGTTCAAGGAGTGTTTGTTCCGACGTCCACACGGTGCTATTAAAACTGTACTTATGGATCAGTCAATCATTGCAGGCATCGGCAATATATACTCTGATGAAATGCTCTGGCGCGCTTCTATTCATCCCGAATCAAAACCGAGCAAGATTCCGACACGTCAATTAAAGATTTTATATAAAAGTATGGGAGACGTTCTTAGAAAAGGTATCGATTTTGGCGGAGACTCGACATCTGATTACCGGGATATAAATGGTAATCGTGGGAAGTTCCAAGGTCATCATAACGCATACCGTAAGACCAAAGAGCGATGTAGTAAAAAAGGTTGCACAGGTGTTATACTAAGAAAAGTTATCAGTGGTCGCAGTGCTCACTTTTGCAGTAAGCACCAGAAAATATTTTTATAAATATGAATAAAAGAATTAACTATCAAAAAGGTGAAATGGATTTCCTTGTAATGATTCTCCTTTTCATTGTGGCTATATTCGTCATTTGGGTTCTCACCGGAGGACCTGAGAATAATGTTTCAACAGATAAGCCATTCATAACTCCGGGCAATGATACAGAAGCTCCGCTTCAAGTCTACGGTCCAGGTGAAAAACCAAACTAGCGTTCGAGTATTCGAAACAACACGATCCCAGCGGCAACTCCCACATTGAGAGACTCTTTCTTACCGTACATCGGTATTTCTATTACAGAGTCACATGTATTTACTATTTTCTTGTTCAAGCCTTCCACTTCTGAACCGACAATGAGGGCCATCTTTGTAGGCGTTTTGAATTTCTTGTAATCAATTGACTTCTCATCTTGTTCAAGAGCAACAATGCTGTATCCATCTTTTTGTAATTTTGAAATGAGGGCAGATACACTTTTTTTGTATTCCCAGGGAATCCATGTTTCAGCTCCGAGCGCACTTTTTGCTATATCCTTTTGTATTCGGCCAAATGTATCAGTTGGACGCGGCGTATACCCAGTGAGATAGATTTTCCCTACTCCAGCAGCATCTGCCGTTCGAAATATTGAACCGACATTTATTGCAGATCTGATATCAGGGAGAATCAAGATGACTTCTGGTTTATTCTTTGTTTTATTGATTTTTTCCATAAAATGTGATATTTTTGAGTGTACTTGTAAAATGAATTTTATACAAGCAAATGCCCTCGTAGCTCAGTCGGTAGAGCAGCTCCCTTTTAAGGAGATGGTCGTAGGTTCGATTCCTACCGAGGGCACAGTATAAGTAAAAGGAAAGTAGGAAAGAGAAGAATACGTACTTATCCACATGTTGCGTACAAGAAACCGCCGTTAGGCGGTTTCTTGTACGCCCTCTGCCTATTTATGCTACAATTAAAGGGCAAAACAAATAAAGACCTCGCGTATAAAGCTCCATCTTGGAGTGGTCTACTCGCGAGGTCGGCCATTTCCAGGATGGTGTTTTGCGTTATTAGTTAAACGACCTCGCCCATGCATATACCTCAAGATGAGGAAGCTCGATCATTCTTTCGAATATCGATTCTACTCCTCGGTGCTCTCTTTTTTGTTCTCATGTATTTCGTGAACTTTGAAACCTCGCTTACCATCACAGGATTCCTCACTATTGGTTTGGCATTCACAAGCCAACTATTTACTGAGAAAAAGCTTTCATGGTGGAAACTCCCGGCTCTCTTAATTATGATCTGTTTCCTGATGTGGCTTGGATTCAGACATGGCGGAATTTATTTTGATTAGTATGAAAAAAGTTACAGAAAAATTATCGAAGGCTGGTCGGAAAGGTATGGTTGAGTATTTGAAGAAGACTGGCCAGTATCGACCAACTAAAACGCCAAAGGTTCAGAAGCTAAAATCCCCTTGATATATCAAGGGGATTTTAGGTTGCATAAATTCCCTCAATCGAGTAAGATATGCACACGGTTAACAAGGGGTATTTCCTATTCAAATTTGCTTCCCTTGTTGGTATAATATATCTATTAAAAGAAAATCCCCATTCTTGTGGAAATGGGGAGAAAGAAAACAAAGAAGCTTTCATTTTAGCCTTTAAAACTTGTTATGGTTTGAGGGCTTTTTTGTTGTGTAACTCACACGATCGAGAGTCAGTAATTGGCCAACATTTGAACCCGCGTTTGCGAGCATAGTCACGCCAACCACCTTTCCGAGTCACGTAGGCAACACAGATTAAGGCACATGTGCAAGAAATAGTGTTCATGGCACATCAGTTTTATGTCCTGCGACGTGGAGTTTTAGGTACAACAACACTCCCAAAGTTACTTATAAACGTACCCTGATAAACAACCAACCAGAACGGTTGCTCTCAGAGAACACTTACAAATAAAAATACCCTAAAGGCGCATGTGAACTCTGAAAATTAATCCAGTGTCCCATTGTTTTAGCGTGATGAGACTCCTGGGAGTCTCACATGCCCCTTTAAGGTATTTTTCAGTTTTTTGGAATACTGAATGATTGCCTGCTTCTCCACGCTAATAGAGAAACTTTATATTTGTTTTTGGATATCTTATATCCTTGCGTTCATTGTATCACGTCGAAAAAAACTTTTGCAAGAATTTAGCCATTGACTTAGAATAACTTTTATTATTTAATGAAAATATATTATTTAAGGAGATGGTCGTAGGTTCGATTCCTACCGAGGGCACATATGAAAAAGAACACTCTAGAGTGTTCTTTTTCATATGTGCCCTCGAGCACGACATCTGCATGTCGTGCGTGTAGGAATCGAAAGATTGGTGCTGTTTGCATGCAAACCACCAATCACGCGCCGTCAGCGAGATTTCCTACCAAGAGTTATCCACATCTTTATTTGATGACTGTGGATAGTAGTTGTATAATAAGAACAAGGTAGTTTGATAAGCGGCATATTCGTTTCACCCGACGATAGAGGGGTTTTAAAGTAAATATTGTCCGATATATCATAGAAAATATGCACTCTAGTATTATACTGTGCAGAATGTTCTTTAATCTAAAGCCAAAGGCTTAGGAGCTAGGTCTCGAATAACTCGAGAGTTAACTCCTAGGCCTTTTCTTTTTGCCAAAAAGAAAGTTATACTGGAAATGTGAGAGATATGATCGAATCGTCTCCTTCATATCATATTATTTATTAACGAATATATATCATGCTTACTACAATTGCAGTAATCCTTATCATTTTGTGGATTCTCGGATTGGTCACTTCATATACTATCAGCGGCTTTATCCATATCCTTCTTGTGGTAGCGATAATCATGTTGCTCGTACGAGTCATCAAAGGTAAGAATCCTGTTGCATAAAACTCATATTAAAATCCCCCGACAGAAATCGGGGGATTTTAATATGAGTCTATTACTTTTTTGCTTTTTGTTTTGATGTAGCTTTTGTCGCTTTCTTTGGTTTTAAAGCACTCTTAACTTTTGCCTTTACAACTTTCTTTACTACCTTCTTTGGTTTTGCACTATTTGAAATTGCTTTCCAATGATTGCGCAATTCAGACGCAAGAGCAATAAGTTCTTTTTTATTGACTCCTTGTATGGTCTTGTATTTCGCAAGGACATCGTCGATGAGATCATGATATGTCGCTTCTGAGAGAGCCTTTGCAGATTTAACCTTTTTAATCACTTCTTTCTCCATCTTGTCTGTCCATGCACTAACCTTCTTACGATTCTTCTTCCCATCCGGACCAAGGAGAAGATATGCTGCTACTCCTGCTGCTGCAACAGTTGCCCCAATACCGATCTTTGCACCTGTAGACATTCCCTTTTTTACTGTTTGTTTTTTCATAATGTATATATACCTATTAGTTATTAATTGCGACTTTTCGTGTGTTTTTTCTTTTTACCAAAAATAAAATTAAAAACAGCACTTTCCTTCACATGTTCAACCATCTCGCGAACCTCACTATCAGCATCGTCCACTGAATTTTTCAGGGTTTCTGATATGTGAGAAAAATTCCTCACTATCCTTACTATATAGAATCCAATGATACCAAGGAATACCGTGAGAACAACGACAGAGATAGATGTAATGAAGAAAAATATATCAGATTTGATTATGGATTCCATACCTCTAGTATATCACCTATTTCGATAAGGATGAAAGAATGAACTGCTCGAGCCCTATAATGAAATCCTTCTCGCCTCTATGAGCTTGATGATACAGAGATACAATAGAGCTTGATTGCTTTTTTAGTTCTTCTTTTGTAAATACTGTACTTGTACCAAGGATAAGGGTTTTTATCTTCCAAAAAAGCATCCCTGAGATCATTTCAGGTAGAGCTCCAGTATTGATCGCTTCATGATAGAGAACCCAGGTGCCTATCTTGTCTCGACGCGCAAAACTATCGGCAATCGCAAATGTGTTTACCGTCGGTGCTTTTGCAATTTTTTGTGTGTTCATCGATTCGATCGATGCATATTTCTCATATTTCTTCTTATCTGCTGCTTTCAGTGTATCTTCGAGAAAAATAAAAAGTGTTTGTGAAGATTCAAGAAAAGTAAGATCTTTCGCCGAGAGAGAGAAGCTTTTCTCTGAAAGCACATCCTTAATTACAACAATCGGCGAATCACCAAAGAGGCTTATGCTCTCGGCATATTCGAGGAGCGATTCTCTTTTACTGTCTTCTTCTCGGAGTTGAATAGTATTTCGTGGTCCTACGAGTGCCAAAAGACGTGTGCTCTTTTTCTTTAGATCATTACCCTCGAGTATATATATCATATCTATATCCTTACTTTTTCTTTATACTCTCTATAGATATCACCGTAGCGCTTTTCAAGCAATGCTTCTTCTTTTTTCAAAAAGATACGTTTTGTCAGTATCGTAGCGATAACTACAAAAATAAAGGTGAAGAAAGAGTTGAGAATAATACTCAGCCCTAAAATCATAATAGCGAGTCCGCTGTGTGTTGGGCTTCGCGTATATTTATACGGTCCACGTTCAAAATCGCGTTCTGTTCGTATTCCATTCATCACTTCTTTACTTGTTCGATTCGAGGTAGTCTGTGCCCAATAGATCAAGGCCGATCCGAGTATGATCATAATTAACCCAACATAGGGGTATATTGGATTTTCAAATAAACTTATTGTAAAGATGCTATGGCAAATTGCCCCTGCTATCACCGCAATAAGAAATACACTATATGAATGGGAAAGGATAAAATGTACCATTCCGAGGCGGAGTGATTCTCTATCATGCCCATCATGTGTTTTTCTTTTAGTCATATACTCAATCCTATCACTCGAACTTTATTTTCGCTACTATTTCAAACTTCCCCATGTAGGCCCATACCCGTATGAAACTTCAAGGGGTACAGGCTCTCTATTCTCCAAGAATTCGCTCGGTATTGCATTTTTCATTGCATACTCGATAATTTCAGTTGCTTCCGTGAGGACATCTTCTTTGATCTCATACACGAGTTCATCATGAACTTGCAGTAGCAACCGCACCTTCTTAAGTAACCCTCTTTTCTCAAGTTCTAATCGCGCATTTTTCATCCCAATTTTTATAATATCTGCTGTTGCAGTACCTTGAATCGGAGCATTTGTTGCCATGCGTTCTGCCATTGCTCGGATAAATGGAAGCGGAGAGCGAATACTAGGGAAATATCGTTTGCGACCAAAAAGAGTTTCTGTATATCCATGCGCTTTTGCAAAATTCTTGATGCTTTCTAAATATGCAGCGATCGTTGGGAATTGTGCAAAGTAATTGTCATAAAATTCTTGTGCTTCTTTGCGATCAGTACCAAGATTAGCACGAAGCGCATTGACTCCCATACCATAAAGGATACCAAAGTTTATAACTTTTGCTCTACGACGCATATCATGAGTAACTTCACTCTCAGTAACTCCAAATACTTTCATCGCCACCGCAGTATGAATGTCTTTTTTATCTTTAAATACTTGCAAGAAGTACGAATCCTGTGACAAGAGAGCAGCAACACGAAGTTCGATCTGGGAATAATCAAATGATGCAAGAACATTTCCTGGCTCTGCGATAAATGCATTTCGAATGTTTTTTCCTTTTTCAGTTTTGATGGGGATATTTTGCAGGTTTGGATTGCTTGCGGAAAATCTACCTGTCGTACTTCCCGCTTGTATGAAGTGAGCGTGCAACCGGCCATCGTTTGCGACATACTCTGGAATAGTATCTATGTATGTCGAAAGTAGTTTCTGAAGTTCGCGATATTTCAGAATCTCATCTATGATCGGGTGGAGGTCGCGGAGTTTCTCGAGCTCGCTCTCACGAGTAGATCGCGCACCTCCTGCGCTTTTTTTCATACCCTTTACTGTAAGTCCCAGTTCGTCGAAAAGAATTTCACCAAGCTGCTTCGGGGAATTGATATTGAATTCCCGACCTGCGTGTTTCCATATCGCTTTCTCTATCTTTGATAAATCGGCATGGTATTCTTTTGATAATTTTTTCAAATATTCGACATCAACCCGTATCCCTGTTTTTTCCATTTCATTTATGATCGGTATAAGTGGCAATTCTATCTCTTTGTATACATAGCCAAGCTTTTCTTTCTCTATATCAGCTTCCAATTTCAAATATGCTTCACCTAGTGTATTTGCACCCTTATAGTGAATAATATCGTCAATACTTGGGTCAGTCTGTTCTGAATCAAGAAGCCAGAATGCGATCTTTGCTTTTATTATTTTCTCCTGATCTTCTTCTGAATAGATTTCTTCTTTTGTGTCATCGCTAGTTTTTTTTGCGCTCTCTTTTGAGATAACAAAATCTTCTCCTTTCACAACAGCAAGAAATCTATTCTGCAGACTTTTGAATTCCATTGTGCGGAAAAAAGCTGCAACTGCATCTGGAACAACTGTTTCTTTCCATATACTCTTTGGCATTACAAACTTGATCGGTGCATCACGACGGATAGTAGCAAGCGTTTTTGAAAAAAGCGCTTCTTCCTCCCCATCCTTCAAAAGAGAAAGGATGCGATCAGTAATACCAAGTGCTTTTACTTTTTCGGGATTCTTTTTGAGAACTTTATACATTTCCTCGATCGTTCCATATGCTGATATAAGTATCGTGGCTGTCTTCTCACCAATGCCTTTTATCCCGATGATATTGTCTGATGGATCGCCACGCAGACCTTTGTAGTCCGGTAAATGTTTTGGTAGGAATCCGAAACGGCTTTCTACTTGTTTCTCGTTATATATAATAGTATCGTTGATTCCTTTTTTAAGGGTATATACGCGAACGCGATCATCATCGACTAATTGAAGTGTATCCATATCTCCTGAGGCGATGATAACATCGAGATCTTTTTCTTTTTTTACTTGCTCGGCAATTGTACCCAACAAATCATCAGCTTCGAATCCACTTGATTCATACATTGGTATAGAAAGTGCTTCAAAAAATTCTCGCGATCGTGTAAGTTGGGCGACGAGTGCATCATCAGTCTTTGCTCTCCCCGCTTTGTAGTTGTCATATGCTTCGTGGCGGAATGTCGGTTTTGGAAGATCGTAGCATGCGACAATATAGTCTGGCTCAAGCTCCGTAATAATCTTAAAGAGCATCGTAGCAAGACCATACAGTGCCCCAGTTGGCTCTCCTTTAGAATTCATGAATTCTGGCAATGCATGGTAGGCACGATGAATAATCGCGTGAGTATCAAGTAATATAAGCTTTTTTGCAGCAGTTTTAGCCTTTGGCATAGATATAGTATAGCATTTTAGGTATTGAAAAAGGCCATCCATAGGATAGCCTTTTTATTTTTATATATGCCCCTGCGAATAGAGAGAATAGAAATCAGACATTTTTTTATGAACTTCTATTTTCAATTCTTCAAATGTTTTGCCTATCGGAGAAATTGGATCAAGATAATGCATCTTAACAATTGTAGGATTGATACCTTCTTGAAAGATCCTTTTAACGAGACCAATTCCCTTTTGAAATACTGACCGCATACTTATATTTTTCTTTTTTACAAAAGAAGATGTATTCTGCTTTCCAGGTTTCCTCCACATATCTGCTCTCAAAAGTACAATTGGATATATATCTACAGAAAGATCGCATGCAATTCTGAAAGCTCCATTATGAAACGAAAGTACCCCTTCACCGCGATTTCTCGTACCTTCCGGATACAGGATCAGGATTGCTTCACCTTTCGAAGACAAAAACTCTTTTGAAATATTCACAGCCTTTGCCCGTTCATCTGCCTTTTCTTTTTCACGAGCAATAGGAACACCAACTGCATTAAAGAACCAGTGGAAGATTCTCCAATTCCATAGATTGGCTCCAATCATTGCGCGCCAATTTCTGAAAAGTCCTATAAACCCAGTGATAAAGTAATCAGCTGAACTTCTGTGATTGAAAACAACTATACCTTTCTTTGCGTTGCGGAATGCTTTCACGTTTCCTTTTTGCCTCACAAAAAGAGATACAGAAAACATTGCAATAAGACCGAGTATTGAAGTTATATTGCATCCCCATTTGGAATTCTTGAATTTTGAACTTACCCATATACATGCTGCGGCGATTGGCGCTATAATTAAAATGATGGGTAAGAATAAAATACATGAAATCAATGTGAAGAAGAATCTTACCTCCCAACTTGCTGAAAGTTCAAATATTGCCATTATATAGCTAACAATAAAAGAACCGATGATGAGTGCAATATATACTGCAAATGCAATGAGGCTGTTTTCAATACTGTGGCTTGGCTCTAAAATAAAAGTCACAAGCCTGAAAATCAACCAACAAATAACTGCTGGCATCAGATAGACAAAAAATGCCAACCTGACCTTACTTTTTAAAAGGCTCATAATTTTAAAATTTAGATTTGAAGAATGATAGTAAACTTTGCAGACAATACTACCACAAATTTCTACAAAATCAATCCTAAAATTCTATCGCCCGAGTAGTGTCATCTTGGTGAGTAAGCTTTACTTTAAGAGCATTTGTAGGGATACATTCTGGCACATTTTCCGGCCATTCGAGAATAATAAGGGTATCTTTTTCTTTTACAATTTCTAGCCATCCGAGTTTGAGTAACTCTTCACTTTTACTGAGTCGATACACATCAATATGAACTAGGTACTTGAATTTCTTATGTCTTGCTCCTGCCTGCTCAGGCAGGTCATACTTTTTCATAATCACAAACGTCGGTGAGATAAGATTTGCTTTCACACCGAGCTCTCGTGCAATCTGTTGCGTAAGCGTAGTTTTACCAGCACCAAGATCACCCTCTAGAGTAATAAGAGTACTTTCATCAGTTTGTATATCGATCGCTTTCTCTAGGAGAGATCGTGCGATATCTGGAATTGTTTCGAGAGTCATTTTCATCCCGTTAGAGATAGGAAGCCTTTGGTCTTCCGTATCTTATTAATTGCCATAAGTAATATATCAACCATATCTATCTTTACACTATATCACAAGTTCCTAACAACAAATCTCTAACGGGATTCATATCCATCGTAAACAATAAAATCCCCCTGACATATGTCAGGGGGATTTTATTGTTAGCTATTAGTAATGAGTAGTTGTTGTACTTGATCCTCCAGGATTTGTCGTACGAACGACTGATGAACTACCATAGTATCTTCGAGTAAGGAGAATGATGAGAAGGATCAAGATAATAAGGAGTAACCATCCTATAAGACCCATATTCCATAAACCTGACCAGAAAGCTGATGCACCGAGCACATTCCCAATGTCCCGTGGACTATTGAGCACATAGGCAATTGCGTTTTCTTGCGCACCACTTGGGCTTGTATAGACAAGGATTGCTGTCGTCACGATCTGAGCAACGCCAGATGTGATGAGATCAACGCGACCCTGTAGATATACAACTCCCTCACCTCCTGGAACGAGATCTTCGAGCTGAACGGTAAGTGTATTTGTGTCAGCTGCATATGTACCTCGTGAAGAGTTTATAACTGTGATTCCTGGTGGGAGGATGACCTGAAGAACTGGACGTGTAAGAAGCGTCTTACCGATGTTTTTGTATGTCACTGTGTAATCAACGATATCACCTACACCGATCTGCTGGTATCTGTTTTCGATCTTAAGCATGATTGGTGACTGTGTACCAATGACTGTTGTACCTTGAACAACACGTACGGTATTTGTTGTCGTGGTAACTGCTCCGAGTGTACGGAATACCTGTGTTTGACCGTATGAGAGACCGTTTCCACACTGCGATACGAAACGGAAGTAGTAGATAGTATTCGGAAGAAGACCTGTGATCACTTCGCTAAATGTACCTGATCCTACACGTGATACTGTCTGCGAGCCCAAGTTAACAGTTGTACCGTACTGGAAGTATGAGATACCACTTGAGTTCGAAAGAAGACCGTTAAGTATTGCAGAGTTCTGATTAATATTTGTCGCAAGTGTTGTAACTGCACAATCATTGATAACTGGTGGCTGAATAGTAGTTACGTTTACATATACCACCCGAGTCTGGTAGTTATTCTGACAGTTTGATCCGCTTGCTGTGATAGTATACTGGCCAGAAATATTTGGGTATATAGTACGTGTATCACTTAGGTTTGAACTTGAGAAGTTCGGACCTGAAACTGTAACTGAGTTGTATCCGTTTGTACTCCATGAAAGAGTAACAGGGCTACCTGATGCGATATTTGCAGTGCTCGAACCATTAACGGTGAAGTTTGAAATTGTACAGTACGTATTGTTGTCATTTACATACACATGGACAGTTCGAGTTTGAGTTCCTCCAGTTGAGCTATATGCGGTAAGTGTGTAGTCACCTGAATAATTTGGATATACTGTTCGTGAATCACTTGGACTTGAACTTGAGAAGTTCGGACCTGAAACGTTTACTGATGTACAACCAGATGTATTCCAGTTAAGAGTTGCAGAGTTACCTGATGAAATATTTGTTGAACTTCCACCATTGATAGTGAAGTTGTTGATGACACAGTCATTTGTATTACTGTTTGTACCAACCTTGTAAACAAAGATAACAGTACCATAATCATCCCAACCTGGAGGGACACTGCCGATATCTATTCCTCCTTCATTTGTTACTACAGAAGTATCTGTATCAGAAAGAACTGCATTCTTCCCCTTCATAAGATGTGTAGAACTATAGGTCAGTGTCTGTGAACTTGAAAGGTTCAATGTTACTGTACCCAATGTTTGTGTTCCCTGACTTGAAGAAAGAGTTCCTGTAAATGAGTACGAATTTGCTGGACCTGATCCAGATCGAGAAACGACTGCTCTCACATTTGAAAGCGTGCTATTCGTATTGTTATGATAATACATTCCGACATTGATAGTGTCGCCAGGGCCTGCTGTTATAGAACTCGCAGTCCAGCAACCATATCCGTCACGTGGAATGTTACCAGTAGAATAGTTACCTATTCCGATGGTAGGTGAACAATCTCCAGCTTGACCATTGAATGGCCCTGAAGCAACTGCACTATTTGCTCCGATGAAAAGGAGCGCAAGCGCTGAAAATCCGACTATTATTTTTTTCATATAATTTTTCATACTAAACTATTAATTAAACTTACAATTTTAAACCTTCAACGTGTTCGAGACGTTAAAGACTTAAAAAAGTAAGGGAGAAAAAATATTTTCTCCACTTACATTATTTACCCCAAAGAACAAAGAAATTAGTTTTCCCGGCTACCACCTTCGTTGCCATTGTTGCTTCCTGCACCATCACCCATAGAGCCACGGCCGTTAGTTGTTGTAACTCCAGCACGTGGATTTCCCATATACCCTCTTGGTTGCTGTTGCGGTCTTTGACGGTACATTGGACGAGGTTTAGGTCTGTATACTTTTACATACCTTGGTGCCGGCCGTCCGAATTGCGGTTGGGGCCTGCAAACCTTCCTGTACACTGGACGATCTTCTGGTTCGTCTTTGTAGTCAGTCGAGCCACCTTCGAATGATTCCTCAGGTGTTTCAATTTTGATATCGTTAGTACTATTTCCAGATCCATTTACAGTAGCGGTAGCGTCGCCACCATTTACTGTTATTTGCGGACTAAATGTGATTTGAATGGGTTGACCATTCGAACCATATAAAGTCACAACAGAATCTCCAGGAATATCGTTCGCAATACCAGAAATGGAAGCTGCAATTTTAGGATCCTCAGGATTACAACATGCATGGAAGGTTTTTAAAACCATGTATCCGAGGTAATTCAACCCGTCAACATCGTCTCCTCCTCCATAATTTTCATCTACAATCCACACTTTGCAATTTGTAACTGCGTAGTTGCGGGTTTTCGTTGAAATGTTGTCATCCCAGGGTATGATCTTACCTGTGGCAAGCTCGGCTGCTACATCGGTCACTGGTGACCCTTTTACTTTTGATAGGATTTGTTGCATTAAGGGTGTCCATTTTTCAGGACAGAAAACCCAAAATTTTTCTCCGTTCTTAAGTTTGTAGTAGCCTCCATCCTTCATGTGCGGCATACCTTTGGCAATTTGAACAATATCATCCAATGTCGGACGGTACTTATTGTTTTCGAATACGGTCCATTGGCCTTTGTTCTGAACTTGTGCGTTTGTTGATTTGCCCAACAATAAGAGGGCTAAAATCATAATTACAATGTGCTTCATAATGTTGGGTTTATAAAATTTGTTTAAAATTTATTTTTCTATATGTTGAGTGATTATTTCCACATATTCTCCTCAGGAACGGAGAAAAACATGTGGAAACAATCACTAACTAGAGAAAACCCATTTGCCAGTATCATATCATAATGCTTGACAAATGTCAAGGACCTATATATAGGCTCCGTACGCTATAATAAGGCTCATATGACAGTCATTTTTGATGAAGATAAAGAGGATAAAAATCTCGCTGATTTACGAAGGCAAGAAGAAGAGGACTTAGTGCAAGTTCTTGCAGAGTCTAAATATGGTATCCCTGCTGTAAACCTCGCAAGCATGCCCATAGACAACAACGCTCTTCGCACAATTCTCGAAAAAAATGCCCGGGAAGAACAAGTTGCGCCGTTCAAAATGCTCGGTAAAGATGTTCATATCGCAGTGCATTCTCCACAGCCGGACAGACTCGATAGAATGACCGAGTACTACCAAGAACATGGGTATACTCCCCACTTTTATATGGCATCACTTGCGAGTCTCGAGAAAGCATGGGATCGCTACAAAGAAATCTCATATGCATCCGAGTCACAAGCAGGAAGCATGGGGATATCGGGTGAATCTCTCAAGCGAATAATGGAAAACATAAAAAATATCGAAGATATCAAGAAATCCATTATTGAAGTACAAAAAGATAAATCGCATATGACATCGCATATCCTTGAGATCGCACTTGCTGGTGCTATCGCGATCAATGCATCTGACCTTCACTTCGAACCTGAAGAAAATACAGTCCGCCTTCGTTTTCGCCTCGACGGAATTCTTCATACCGTAATGGAAATTCCTCCAGTCATTCATAAGTTCATAAATTCTCGCATTAAACTCCTTTCCGGTCTCAAAATTACCGCGCAATCTATCGCCCAAGATGGCCGTTTCAGTATATTTCTCGATAAAGATGAGATCAGCCTTCGCGTCTCACTCATTCCAGGTGCATACGGCGAGTCAATCGTGATGCGTATCTTAAATCCAAAATCTATCCAAGTAAAACTTGAAGATATGGGAATCGAGTCAAAGCTTTTTGAGATATTTATGCGTGAAATCAAGAAACCAAACGGAATGATACTCCTTACGGGTCCGACTGGTTCCGGTAAGACTACGACGCTTTATTCTTTCCTCCAAAAGATTTATTCGACAGAGATCAAGATCATCACCATCGAAGACCCGATCGAATATCACCTCGCGGGCATAACCCAAACCCAAACAGAAAGCGAGAAAGGCTATACATTCCTCGAAGGACTACGCTCTGCACTTCGTCAGGATCCTGACGTGATCATGGTTGGAGAAATTCGAGACGGAGAAACAGCAAAGATCGCAGTTGAATCTGCGCTTACTGGTCACCTCGTTTTCTCGACCCTCCACACAAACAATGCAGCGGGTGTTATCCCCCGCTTGATCGACCTTGATGTTAATCCAAAGATACTTGTTTCAGCATTGTCGCTCTCAATCGCACAACGTTTAGTACGTAAACTCTGCGTCCATTGCAAGAAAGAAGAAAAGATTACTGATGAAGAAATGCGTATTATAAAAAGCGTAGCTGATAATGCCAAGGCTCATGGAAAGGATTTCAATACGTATGGCGTTGATATGAATGCTCCGATCAAGATATATGAGCCAGTCGGATGCCTCGAATGCAATAACACTGGCTACAAAGGACGAATGGGAATCTTTGAAGCGATTCACAACGATGCAGCAATCGAAGCACTCATTCCACAGAATCCAAGCGAACGCCAAATCAAGGAAGTGGCGCAAAATCAAGGCTCGCTTGATATGCGTGAAGATGGCATTGTAAAAGTTCTCAAAGGTATCACCTCATATTCAGAAGTTGGATCGGTCGTCGATTTCTACGAAGAATAAGATAGTAAAAAGCATCTCATAAAGAGATGCTTTTTGTTTTTAGTTTTAAAAATTTTAAAAGGTGAAATGGAAGCCGGCCCCTATTTGAATCCTTTTTTGATCTGCATTAGTGCTGGTTGTTCCTTGTAAATACCAAAAATCTTTGTAGCTTATCCTTCCTCCGTAGGAAAAAACGGTATTGCTAACATCTTTCTCAGTTTTGTCATTGTTGCTGGACATTACATTATATGCATAACCGACAACAGCTGACAGTGTCCACTTTTTCATTTGGTGGCCGTATGTTACAGCCCCTCCAATATTCGAAAAATTGCGAGCGGACAAAGTAACCCGCATGTTACCTTCAACTGAAAAACGTTGGTTTACGTACATATGGTCTCTGTACATAACCCCTGCGCCCACGTCCAGGAAAAGATTTCCTTTGTAGGTAAAATTCTTGGCCATTACTGCCCCGCCTCCAACACGGACGGTGAATTGAGATATAGCTTCATTAATAGAAATTGAAAAAATTACGAGCATTAACAGAATTTTTTTCATAATTGAAACGTTTTTAAATTTTAAAAGAATGAGGTACAAAAAAGGACATAAATCTCTAAACAATCCTTTAAAAACATGCGTAATTAAAGTAACGTATGATTACAGGATAGACCCAGTACGTATAAATACAACCAGAACGTCCTACGCACATATATAGAGCACGGGGCTGATTGCTTAGAGATTTATGTCCTCTTCACTTAAATGCTATACTAATTTAGTAAAACAAGATAATTTATTTCTAGAGAGAGTATAGCATACTAAAAAAATAATGTCAAGCATTGATTCCACAACAAAAGATGAGGGATTCCTGGACCAAACTCTCCGTCCAAGTGTTTGGAATGATTACATTGGTCAAGAAAATATTAAGGCAAACCTCAAAATTCTCCTTACAGCAGCCGAAGAACGCTCACATCCTGCGGAACATATACTTTTTTATGGTCCTCCAGGCCTCGGTAAGACTACACTTGCCCATCTTGTAGCTCGCGAAACAAAGAGACAGATCAAAATTACATCGGGGCCTGCTATTGAAAAGGTTGGGGACCTCGCCTCAATACTTACCAATCTTGCTCCTGGCGATATTGTCTTTATCGACGAGATTCACCGACTCAACAAAATGGTTGAAGAAGTTCTCTATCCTGCGATGGAGTCCGGTGTTCTTGATATTATTATCGGCAAGGGCCCATCAGCCCGTACTATCCAGCTCGAGCTTCCACCCTTTACGCTCATCGCTGCTACAACTCGCATCGCACTTCTCTCTTCCCCGCTTCGTTCACGTTTTTCTGGCGGAGTATTTCGACTCGAATTCTATACTCATGATGAGATAAAGAAAATTCTTGCACGTTCAGGAGAAATATTGGGAGTTACACTCGACGATGATGCACTCGATGAAATTGCGTCCCGTGCACGATTCACACCTCGAACCGCCAATTATTTCCTCAAGCGTTGTCGCGATTATGCACAAGTACATAAGATGCCACTTTCAAAAGATGCCGTAAAAAAAGCTCTTGCACTTCTTGAGATCGATGAACTGGGACTTTCAGCTTCTGACAGAAGAATCCTTGAGGTAATAATCTCAAAATTTGATGGTGGACCAGTAGGACTCAAGACTATTGCTGCTGCAACAAGTGAAGAGGAAGCAACGATTGAAGAAGTAATCGAACCATATCTTATTCAGCTCGGACTCCTAGAGCGTACTACGCGTGGCCGAACTGTTACACAAAAAGGATACGAACACTTAGGATTTGAATACACTCCATAACTATGAAGATACTGGCTATTGATCCAGGTTTTGAGCGAGTTGGTATTGCCATACTCGAACGAATACCAAAACAAAAAGATATACTCGTATATTCGACATGTTTTAAAACCTCTTCTAAAATCCCATTTCACGAACGACTTCTCGCTATCGGGAAAGAAATTGAGGACATAATACAAAAATATAAGCCTACGGCACTTGCTATAGAAAAACTATACCTCACCAATAATCAAAAGACAGTTATGGGCGTAGCCGAAGCCCGAGGAGTAATTGTGTATAGTGCATCACGTGAAGGACTCGACATATTTGAATACACACCACCCGAGATAAAAGTAGCAGTTACTGGCTACGGAAAAGCTGATAAAAATATGGTTATGAGTATGGTTCCAAAGCTTATATCCATGGGTACTACATCTACATCAGACGATGAATTAGATGCTATCGCAATAGGACTTACCTGTTTTGCATGCGAAAAATTCTAATTTTGCGTTTTCCACAGGTATAAATTATTGCAAAGAAAATAATATTTTGTTACAAATAATGCATTACAATTTTAGTGTAGGTATATAACATAGTCTATGAGTTATAGTGATGATGAAGAAGTAAAAATACCAGACCTAGGTGAAGATGATGATCTTGATCTAGATGATGATCTAAAAGATCCAATGCTTGATGATGATATGATCGCGGACGATATGGATGACGACGAAGGCATGGCTGGTCTTGATGGCTCTGAATATTAAAATATAAAATCCCCACAAGAGCTGTGGGGATTTTATATTATTTAATTTTACAGAATCGTTTCTTTCCTATTCTATATACTCCGCTAGTTGCAAGCGCAGTATGAGATGATATTTTCTCATCTGTATCAAGATAAGTAATAGCATTTTCATCTACCAATCTACGGAAATCACTCTTTGATGAAACAATTCCAGTCGAAAGAAAGGCATCAACAAGTAATGTGTCAGGTTCTACGGAAATAGCTTCTATATCTGTAGGGATTTCGTTTTTCTGGAATGTATTGATGAAATTTTCCTCTGCCTTCATTGCTTCTTGTTCACCATGATAAATCGATACAATCTGTTTCGCGAGACTCATTTTTACTTCTTTCGGATGAAGAGAGTTATTTGTAAGTCCGTTTCGAATATTCTCTACTTCGCTCATAGAAGAAAACGTGCAGAGTTCGAAATAATTTACTATTGAAGAATCGGGTATAGACATAATCTTTCCATACATATCTGATGGTTCATCTGTGATACCTACATAGTTATCAAGACTCTTAGACATCTTTTCCTTGCCATCAAGTCCTTCAAGAATCTTGATAGACATGACCGACTGTTCTTTTTGTCCGTACATCTTCATAACATCACGCCCTATCAACATATTAAATGTCTGATCCGTACCGCCAATCTCTAGATCGCATGAATTATAAACTTTTTCGAGAACATGCGAATCGAGCCCTTGGAGAACTGGATATAACATCTCGTGCATATAGAGCTCTTCACCTTTACTTAAGCGGTCTTTGAACATATCACGTGCTATCAATCGCGAATGAGTTATGTGCCGTAACGTTCTTAATACTCCTGAGAGTGAGATACTTTGAATTTGATTGTTTTGTAATTGCGTCTTCTGCATCCTTGAATTATCAAGGAGTATTGCTTTACCAAGGAACGAATCTGGTGCTATCTCTATGACTTTTTTCGTATCTTCTTCTTGTATCTCTATTGTTGTTTTCGAATCTGGTCCTGGCATAACATCAGAAACAGATGTAAACCAATCTGAGTTTCGTATCCAAGAAAATACAGCCGGGTCTTCTCGTAAGATTTTACCGACTTGGGTAAGATAGGTCTTCATATTCTTTTCTATTTCCATGAAATCTACTTCCGGTCGGACAACATTTTTACCAGTCGGGTCACCGATCTGCCCGGTATAATCTCCAATAAGAAAAACGACCTTGCATCCGAGATCTTGAAATTGTCTGAGTTTGCGAAGCACTACTGCATGGCCAAGGTGGAGGTCAGGCCGTGTGGGATCAACGCCAAATTTTATAACTACTTTTTCTGGATTAGTCTCAAGATTTGTGCGAAATTTACCATCAGGATCAATAAATTCACCCACTCCGCGCGAAAGAAGCTCATCTATCATATTTGTATTTATAACCTTGCTCATACAGGCATACTATCATAAAAAGCTTGCTTTGTCCGTAGGCATTGCCAACTATGATATGATAGTACTATATGGATATCGCAAAGAAATATTTTAAAAAATTCCACCGGACAGTCAGCAAATATACCAAAATTATTGGCAAAAAATTAAAAAAGGTCTCTCTGCGAAGTTGGATTCTTGGAATTGCCAGTTTTTGGATACTTGTTATAGGTATATTTATAATATGGGTGAGTTTACTCAAATTACCGGATTTCAAAACATTCACAGAACAAAAAATTCAGAGCTCTACCAAGATATACGACCGAACAGGAAAAATACTTCTTTATAACGCTAATCAAGACTTAAAACGTACAATAATTCCCTATGAAGCGATGGGGGTCAACATTAGAAATGCTGCTGTTGCTATTGAAGACTCAGAATTCTATCAACATAAAGGTATTCGCCTCAAATCAATTTTTCGTGCAACAATCTGGGCAAAATTAACTGGGAAAAGAGTTACCGGCGGATCAACGATTACTCAGCAATTGATCAAGAATACCTTACTTACGCCAAAAAGAACTCCTTCTCGCAAGATAAAAGAGTGGATTCTAGCAATCAAGCTTGAACGTGTTATGGAAAAGGATGATATTCTCGCGCTATATCTTAATGCTGCGCCATACGGAGGAAACATTTATGGAATCGAAGAAGCATCAAAAACATTCTTTGGAAAAGAACCTATAGATCTTACATTGGCTGAAGCAGCATATCTGGCTGCAATTCCCAATTATCCTACTTACTATTCTCCATACGGAAAAAATAAGGCTCGGCTTGATGAACGCAAAAATCTCGTACTCAAGAGAATGGTAGATCTGAAATTTATAACGAATGCCGAGTATGTAGATGCATTGAACGAACAAGTGGTATTCATGCCGCAACAACCAACTCATATATCGGCACCGCACTTTGTATTCTTTATCATGGATTATCTCGAGAAGAAATATGGTGATGAAGCTATTTCTTTAGGAGGACTAAAAATCATAACAACAATCGATTATGAATTGCAGAAAAAAGCAGAAGAAATCACCCTCAAGAATGCGAAAGAAAATGAAAAGAGTTGGAATGGAGAAAATGCAGCTGTTGTAGTTATTGACCCAAAAACTGGCCAAATACTTTCTATGGTTGGATCTCGAGATTACTTTGATAAAACGATCGATGGCAACTTCAACGTAGCTACCGCTGCGCGCCAGCCAGGGTCGTCATTCAAGCCTATTGTATATGCTGAAGCATTTAAGGAAGGATATACAGAAGATACGGTACTCTTTGATGTAAAAACTGAATTCAACAGCTCGTGTAGTCCACTCGGAACGGGAGGAAGTAATTGTTATCATCCGGACAATTATGATAATAGCTTCCGTGGTCCAATGAATTTGAAAGATGCGTTAGCTCAATCTATAAACGTAGTAGCAGTAAAACTCTTATACCTTGTAGGTGTACCTGATTCGATTAAAATGGCTCATGATCTCGGTATAAGCACACTAAATGATCCAACACGATATGGACTAACACTTGTTATCGGAGGTGGAGAAACCACTCTTCTCGATATGACATCGGCATATAGTGTATTTGCTAATGAGGGAGTTAGAAATCCTTACACAGGTATACTTTCCGTAGAAAATAGTAATGGCGAAATCCTTGAAGAATACAAGGAAGCACCGTACAAAGTTCTTGAACCTAATATTACTCGAGTACTTGCCGATATTCTTTCTGATAACGCAGCTCGTACACCGACATTTGGAGCAAATTCAAGCCTTGTAGTTCCTGGGCAAGAGGTCGCTGTAAAAACCGGTACCACAAACAGCAACAAGGATGCGTGGACGATTGGATATACTCCCGGGGTTGCTGTCGGAGTATGGGTCGGTAATAACGACAACACTCCTATGAAAAAAGGAGGTGCCGCTCTTGCCGGTCCAATATGGAATGGAGTTATATCAGAAGCCTTAAAAAATATACCTGCAGAATCTTTTAACAAACCAGATCCTATAGATCCATCGCTTCCTCCTATACTGCGCGGTTTTTGGCAAGGAGGTGAAACATTCACCACTGATCGCGTATCGGGTGGACTTGCGACTGACCTTACTCCGAGTACTACACGAACAGAGCAGTCTATTACAAATGTGCACACTATCCTCTATTGGATCAACAAAAATAATCCTTTGGGCCCGCGACCAGAAAACCCAGAAAGTGACTCACAGTATTCAAATTGGGAATATGGAGTGCAAAAATGGTGGAGTGCAAATAGTGGAAAATATAAAATAATCACAAGTGCAAACCAGCCAAACATTTATGATGGAATTCACACAAATACATCGAGAATCAATTTTACAACTACCGGGCTAAATAGTGGCGCATATAAAAAAAATGAGGCAGTCTCATTTTCAATTACACCTATAAGTCAAAATCAAATGAGAAAAGTCGATGTATTCGTAAACGATACCTATATAACATCACTTAAATCATATCCATTTAAAGTATCGTTCATTCCAAGCGAGGTAAATACAATAAAAGATAAAAACACAATACGTATTATTGGCTACGATGTAGCAGGCAATACTGGAGAATATACTACGACGTTTTTAGTGAGTAGTGGGTTTTCTTCTTAGCGAATATCAGTAAATCGAGCTCCTGAGATCAGCATCTCGAGATCCGAGAGAATACCTTGTTTATGTATCAAGACTTCATTACGAAGTACTGGTGACCCTTGTATATGGATTATAGAACCTTTTGTAGAAATTGAAGATATATCTATAGGTGTTCCAATATGCTTTGTAATAGTCTCCGCAATAACGCGCGTATACCCCTCTTTTTGGAATAGGAGTTTTTTGAACTTTTCTAAAAATAAGGTTACATGATTGTAATCCATATTATCTATTCATTGGCATCACAAGATACATGAATGAATTATCTCCAACAGCACGAATGATCATAGGTTTATTGTTTCCATTGAGTTCGAGAGTTAAACTATCGAGAGAGATAGACAAAAAGCAATCAACAATATATTTATAGTTGAAGTTTGCGGAAACCACCTCTCCAGTAAGTGCTCCGTTTATATGTGTAGTGTTTTCGCCAATATCTGTATTTTTAGATTGTAATTCAAAGACTTTTTCTTTTGGGTGTATATCGATAGTTATTTGATTTAATTTATCAGAAAAAATATTTGAAATTTTCAGAGATGCGATAAAGTCTTGTTTCAAAACCACTGCCTGTGTAGTTGAATTCTTGGGTATGATTTGTTTATAGTCAGGGAATGTTCCATCTATTACCCGCGATGTGAGATATATATTTTCACTTGAAAAAGATATTTGATTCTTTTGTAGGCAGATTTTAATATCGTCATCAATACTATCAAATACTTTTAAAATCTCTGTAGTATTTTTAAATGGTATTAATATCCCGTTAAATGATAGTTTTTGTTTTATCTTTACCTTCTTTTCTGCAAGTCGGAAAGAGTCTGTTGCAACAAATACAAGCATATCATCTTCTGGATAGATATAGATACTTCCAATCTCTGGTTTTACCTCTGATACAGACGCACTGTAGTAAACGGATTTAATACCTTCGATGAGTTTTTTTGAAGAAAGAGTAAATGTATCACCTTCAACAATCGGAATTGTAGGGAAATCTTCATGTGGAATGCTTTTAAGTAAAATAGTGTTTGTTTTTGTCTTAACAACCATATTTCCGTTTACTGATTCAAAATAAACAGTTGAACCTCCTTCTAGAACTGAAAATAAAGAAGAAAGTATATCACCTCGAATTGCAATAGTGCCTTCTTTTTCTATCTTTGCAGGAATATCAATCTCAATACCAATATTAAGATTAGTAGCTCGAAGTTTTAGTGTTTTTCCCGATGCAATCCAAAGTATCGAACTGAGTACAGGGAGTGTTAGATTTTTACCAGTAATGCGTTCTACTGTTGTGAGTGCTTTTTTTATTTTTTCTATTCCGCATTCGAGTTTCATATATATGTTACTAATTATCTATTAATACATTACTATTACTATTAGTGATGTGAATATGTGGATTGTGATCTAGTCATTGTTTTATAAATATATTTTTATTAATTTTATTTTCTTATAAAAACAACTTCTGTGCATAATTTTTAATTTTTATACACTGTTCTATATTTTCCACATTTCTCCACTTTTTTATACATACCTTTTCCACACTATTTAAACATAATTCTAATTTTTTCTATTTCTTGGAGTAATGACGGATCTGTTTTAAGGTCATCTCGTATTTTTAGATGAGAGTGTATGACGGTTGTGTGATCCCGTCCACCCATTTTCTGTCCTATGAGTGGATATGAGATATTGAAATCTTCACGCAAGATATACATAGCTACTTGGCGAGCTCGGACAATCTCTCTTCTGCGTGTTTTCTCGTAAATAACATCTTCTGAGATTCCATATTGGAGTGCGATAATACGAACAATATCCTTAATTGCAACAGTCTTTTTGGGTTTTATGTTATTTTTTATAAGAGTTTTAACCTCAGCGACTGAAAGAGTTTTACCTTTTAATTGAGATTGGACGATAACAGTATTTAAGCTTCCTTCGAGCTCTCGAATATTACCTTCGAGTGATTCAGCGAGATATGCTATCACATCTTTATCTACAATAGAGTTTGTTGTTTCGAACTTTGCTTTTATAATAGCGACTCGAGATTCATAATCAGGCTCTACGATTTGCACGATCATTCCAGAGGCGAAACGAGATTTAAGTCTATCTTCAAGACCAGGGATAAAATTCGGATGCTTATCTGAAGAAAACACTATTTGCTTATTACTCTCATAGAGTGTATTGAAAAGATGGAAAAGTTCTTCCTGGGTCTTATCTTTGCCTGAGATGAATTGGATGTCATCCATAATAATCACGTCGTATTTTCGATATTTTTCTTTGAAAGAGTTAGGATTCTTGTTTTGTATCGAATTTATGTAATCAATCGCGAATCGTTCAAGACTCACATAATAGATCTTTTTTGATGGATGTTTAGTTTTAATTGTATTGCCAATCGCTTGAATAATATGAGTTTTTCCAAGGCCAGTACCCCCATAAATAAAAAATGGATTATAGTTCTGACCAGGGTTAGTTATAATCGCTTGAGCGACAGCGTAGGCAAGTTCGTTGAATGGCCCTACAACAAAAGAATTAAAATTATACTTAGGGTTTAGATTATCGTCTTTATTTATATAGAGATCATTAAGCGGAAGCTCTTTGTTTACTTGTACAAGAGGCATATTCTTTTCTTCGTTCTGTCGTTGTGCTGTGTGCTCGTGCTTAGAGATTATATATTCGATTCCTCGGATACTCTCTTCGTGAGTAATTATTGTTTTGAGTATAAGCTTGTGAAATTTATTATAGAGCCAATCTTTTACAAATTCATTTGGGACACCGATATAGACAGTACCATTATCCTCTTTTACTATTGATGTATTTTTAAACCATGTAGTAAAATTGGCTTTTGATATTCCTGATTCAATTTCTGAAAGACAGTTATTCCAGAGCTCGTTTGTGTTCATAGTGGACATTATACTCTATTCTTACATTGCTGATACTAAAGAGACCTGGATTAACCTGTTAACAACGTGTGGATAGTTTTTCAATATTAGGAATATTGCATTAAACCCTATTTTAGTATATATTTTGCATATGTCTCAAACATATCAGCCAAACACACGTAAAAGAGCAAAATCTCACGGATTCCTCGTGCGAGCGAAAACTCCAGGAGGTAGAAAGGTTACTGCTCGTAGACGTCAAAAGGGTCGGGCAAAAGTCTCTATAAAAAAATAGATTCCTATGGTTCCAAAGAAAAAGCGGGTTACCAAAGAGCTATTCCAGAGCTTACTCAAGCACGGGAAAAGTATCTCTGGCTCGTTTTTTATTTTTCGATACGACAATCATACCACCCCTCACTATGCTTTCGTAGTCCCTAAAAACCTTGCTAAAAAGGCGGTAGAGAGGAATTTACTCAGAAGGCGTGGGTATGCAATCCTCCGTTCGTTCCCTATTAAAACTGCTGCCGGTATATTTTTTTACAAAAAAGAAGGGAAAAATGCCCACAGAGAGGACATGAAAAAAGATATCGCATACATTCTTGCGAAAGCTCGAATACTATAACTCTATGAAAAAGTTTGTTCTTTGGCTTATATTCCTCTATCAGAAAACCCCACTTAGGTCTCACGCATCATGTGTATTCTTACCTACTTGTTCAGAATATACAAAAGAAGCGATTAATAAATATGGTCTTCTTACGGGAGTCTATTACGGGCTAAGACGGATCTCTCGATGCCACCCATGGCAGAAAAATCGGTACGATCCCCTCACATAAGCGCCTCTTTGATTACGGGCATTTTTGAGCTACAATAGACCAATGCACACACTATGGAATACTCTTTTTTACCAACCAATCTATAATGCCCTTATTTTTATAGTACACCACATTACCTGGGGTGATGTCGGGTTTGCTATTATCATACTTACGATTATCGTCAAGTTCATCCTCTTCCCGCTTACAAAGAAATCAATCAAGAGTCAAATTCTTATGAAAAAGATTGAACCTGAACTAAAACGGGTCAAGAAAGAATTTCCAAATAAAGAAGAGCAAGCAAAGAAAACCTTTGAATTATATAAAAAATACGGTGTTAATCCATTCTCTGGCTGTCTGGTAGTACTGTTGCAACTTCCAGTCATCTTTGCTCTCTATTACGTGTTTTACAAAGGCCTTTCTCTTGATGCAGGTCCACTATACTCTTTTGTAAAGATGCCACTTACTGTTCATACAAATTTCCTCGGAGTATTCGATGTTCATGGCAAAAGTATTATTCTTGCTATTGTTGCTGGAATAACACAATTTATCCAAGGCTATCTTGCAACCCCAATAAAGCCAAAAGTTGAAGTAGTAAAAGAAATGGAAACACCTGAACCGAAAACATTCCAAGAGCAGCTTTCAGATAGTATGCAAATGAATGTTCGATATATTCTTCCTGTCTTTATTGCATTCATTGCGTATCAAATATCGGCTGCAGTTGCACTCTATTGGATTACAAGTAATATATTCACGATAATTCAAGAATGGTATGTCAGACGCTCACTTGCTAAAATAGTCATATAATATATGGATAAAGATATTGTTAAAAAGATCATAGAAGAAATATTTACACAAACCGGGTGTACTATTTCAACATGTGAATTCTCGGATGAAAACGGTATGCTCTGGTGCATGATTAGTACTCCAGACTCACGATTTATGATCGGTCGCGATGGCGAGACACTTCGCTCACTCAATCATCTTGTTAGAAAGATGGTTGAGAAAACAGTTGGCGAGGAGCAATCAGCAAAGCTTTTTATTGATGTGAACGAATACCAGAAAAAGCGTTTTGATAATCTAAAAACCATTGCACATATGATGGCTGAGCGAGCACGATACTTTAAATCAAGCATTGAAATAGACCCAATGCCTGCATATGAGCGTCGTATTGTTCATATGTTCCTTGAAGGAGCAAAAGATATTAAAACTGAATCTGAAGGATCCGGTCCAAATCGACGGGTAGTTATAAAATATATCGCTGAATAACTCCTAACTAAGTTGCAATTACTTTAGGTTAAGACTCCAAAGAGTGGAGTCTTTCTTGTTTATGAAGAAGAGAGTCGTATCTGTATCATCCAAGAAAAGATGAGTACCATCGATAGGTATCTCGTATGCTGAATCCGCCAACGTAGTGCTTTCATATGTTGTTGTATTTATCTTAACAAAATGATCAGTAAATGATACTTGTCCTCGGTACCATAGTTCTGGATATCCGGTACCTGTAGCATTGTTAGGAATAGCGCAATAAATAAAAGTATCCTTCCAAATACATTTTTCTGGAAGCCCATTTATATTGAGGTCTTTTGAGGTATGATTTTTAACATCAAAAATACCTAACCTCGGACCACTATTTGTTGAGACACTGTAAAGGACGAATGACCCATCGTTGTTTGCAAGGGTTGTAAGCCCCTTTACCCCTCCTAGGATCTTTGTAAGGACTCCAGTCCCAGTATTTAGACTAAATACACTTCCGTTTACCGAGGAATCAGCTTTTGTCGTTAAAAATACCTTCTGGTCGGTTACCCACTCTGAAAGAAGTTCTGTAAGAGAAGAGCTAAATATTTGGGTTTTTTTCGTATCTCTAAATGACCGAGTTGTGCCGACTACCCCTTGAGCAGTCTTTGTCAAATAAAAGAATTTGCTTTTATCGGGAGAAACGCTTACATCGAGGATATCTGCCGGCAAAAATTCACCATTTGCACTTCCGAGTGTTGCTAAGAAACTTGTAATACTCCGTCCATCATCTCCGATATAGCGATACAAAAGCGAGTTTGCTTTACCATCAAAGAGAGCTTCATATACTGTTGGTATTGTTCCATTAGAGACTTGTCCAGTTACTTTTGTGTCCAGATACATCTGATGTATATGCCCTGTAGCGCGCTCTACATACCGAAGACTCGGTACTATTTCAAATTTAGGTGCTTGTGGTTTCACAGGAGCTGTCTTTGTTTTAGCTTTCACTGGAGAAGGTTCTTTAGCTGGCTCTTCACCTCCCGGTAGGGCTACTTCATCTTCGGGTATTGGTCGGGTATCTTCGAAAAATACCGCTCCTGCAACTGCGAAATTAGCAATCTGACTGAATCGAGAAGAACCTGATGGTGTCGCATTTATGGTTTCGGCTGATTCTGTATTTACATTGGTATCGGTGTTTCCTGTTTGATCTTGTGATGTTGTTTCTGTATCGGGTGTATTACTACTACCAAAGAACGGTTTGTAGCCAGATGAAGCACCATCAGTTGATCCGGTTGTTTTTGCACGATTAATGTAGAAATATGCACTCAACGTTCCCATCCCGATGACTGCAAACACGATTATGAAGATAATTTTTGTTTTTCTAGGCATATATTATTTATTAGTGACCGTTTGTAGACCAGTGCCAATTTTCTCTTTTAAAATTTTGTAGTCCGTATTTATAGGCATTTGCGGCTAACCAATCAAAACATTTTTTTGTAGATGTAACAATTGGGAATTTTCTTTGATTTCCGTCAAAATTGATTAAATTTCCATCGCATTTCAAATCAAATGCGAGCCCACTTTCGTGCATAGAACTTCCTGGTTTTGCTGTAGGTGGATTACATTTTCTTGTACCACCTCCACAATTCTTTTGATACAGAGCAACTTGCTCAGCACGGGTTCTGAATCCTCCCCCAGTTATTTTCATTCCTGCTGCTAATGCATCAGAAATCATTTGTTTAAACTTTACTGAAATCGATTTACAAGTAATGAATTTTACAGTTGCAGTTTGTGTTGGTTCCACTCCTTCCGGACACTTAGCAATATTTGTTCCTATTGGAGCAACTGTATTTTCATCAGAGAGTATCGGTTGATCATCTATTTCAGCCTCAACTTGGCTTATCGATACTCCGTCTGAACCAGTGAGATCAGGATTAATAGTTCGAAGCAATGCATATGAACCAAGTGCGATCAAAAGACCAAGTATTGCAGCAAATATCTTGCTCTTTGCTTCAGTTTTACCGAATACTGATTCATCACCCATGTACTGAATACCACTTATGATGATCATAATAACTGCGAGCGCTCCACAAAGACCGATAGCAAGGAGGAAAATTGCATTCAGATAGTATCCGATTCCATTGCCCACAATGCAGTTCTGATTACCATCCTTATCCATCCCAGTATCACTTACACAGTTTATGTTACCGATAGGAGCAAGAAGAGTATATACATCTTCGTTTATTGCGCTCGTATTGATATCTACAGTGGTTGGGTTGCTGTCTGATCCCTGGGCATAGATTTTCAATAATTCAGCATTGTCAAAACAAAGCCCGTCACATTCATAGTAGATGTCACCATTGGTTTTCCCAGATGAATTATAGAGCGTGGTATCACCTTGTCTTATATAGAAGAATAAATCACAGTCATAGCCGATGCTTCCGGATAATCCAGCTTCGCATTCTTCTTCTCCTAATCTAATGCGTATAGTGAAATTATCACTCGGAACCTTTATCTGTCTTCGCAATAGATTCGAATCAATCAATGCATCATCACAATTCTGAGGACAGCTATCCGATTCAAAAACAGTAAGCGTTATTCCTGGTTGGTCGACACAACCCTTTGTCCCCACTACGATATTTGCTGCCGTCTTTCCGTCTCTATAGAAAGTACTTTTGCTCTGTTCACCAGCCGGACTCCATTCTGCTGAGAGTATCGTGCAGGTATCAGCAGAAACTGTATTTTTCACTATCTCTGGTAAAAAATTAGAAGATAGTGATATACCAAATGGCACAAAAGTGTTTATTGCAAGAAGTGTGAGGACTAGCAATGATGAAAATCTTTTCATATTAGAGGGTTATTTTAAGACTACCTTTCACACTCTGATAAATTGTATCTAGGTTCTCAAAAAGTACATCAATAGTGGCATATCCCCCACGAGCAGCTGGACGAATAGTGAGTTCTGTTTTTTTCGATGGAGTTTCGATCTCTTTTCCATTTATCTTCCATGTGTAATTGAAATTATTCTCATTACCAGAAAGTGCAAGGAAATATGGTACTGCAACAAACGTTGCTTCCTCTTCCTCAATAAATGATCCAGACTCGAGTGCTTGATTATACAATACCCCTTCAGTTGGAGACTTTTTATAGAAAAGGAGTTTTGGTTCTCTTATCGGTATTTGTATACTTTTTGTTGCAGTGTATCCTCCATCCACAGATTCTGCTGTGACTGTGATCTTATCTATATCATTAAGTACACTATTTTGATA
The DNA here is from genome assembly GCA_965656375.1 of Minisyncoccia bacterium. Classification (GTDB taxonomy): domain Bacteria; phylum Patescibacteriota; class Minisyncoccia; order Phycocordibacterales; family UBA9973; genus UBA8515. The sequence continues at coordinate 660,999 of CBFHKH010000001.1, read as the reverse complement.
AACAAATGAATCTTTATTGTAGCCAGACGCGCTTTGTGCTGTGCGATCACCATACTTCCATATATACGAAACTGAACCCTTCCCTTGTTTGATTGTAGTGGTATTTGGAATAGCTACTACCTTTATACGGCTTTCAGCTGTCGGAAATGATTTACCTCTGTAAAATGGCGGAGTATATGAATCAACTCCCTCCCAAATAAGTTCAACTTCTGACGGATTAATGAATATCTGTTTCGTGATATTGTCGATAGTACCTGGTATTGCGATAATGACAGTAAGTATAGTTGCAGTGTTTGGACCCTGTGTTTTGAATGAATAACTTGTCTTTCCATATCCTGAGAGTACGACACGCGCCCCGCTTTGCCACTGTATCATTGCTCTATTAAGATCTGTCGCATAGCTTGAAAGCTGTATTGTGACATCCTGATATGGTTCCGGATTCTCTGGAATAGTAGTGACTGATATATCTCCTTCACCTGGATTAATTTCGTTTGCTGCCCAAGTTTCCTTACCTACGTAAAGGATACTTATCAAGAAAAGTACACTTAGTGCTATTTTTGCTCGTTGTGTAATCACATCTCTATTATATAGTATCTGTCTATAACTAGAAAGTAGGTAATCACGGAAATACCTTCTTAGCGTCCTGTCCCAGAAGATGCCGCCAATTCATCCTTTGCTTTCTTGATAGCGAGTATTTGCGATGGATCAGATGTAATGATCTGATCTTCTGTATATGAAGCAATAGTCTTTACCGCGACGTGCTTGAGGCCGGCAAAGAATATACCCTCTCCGACATTTGCTTCGAGAAGCAGGTATTTTTCCTCATCTGTCAGATTAAAAGTTTTTTGGAGCACATCAACTGTTGATGGAGATTGTTTGAGTAGTAATTGTATAGAAGAGTTTGTGACAATTGGCACACCATACGGACTCTTCATAAAGTCTCCTACGTCTTGGGTTATGGTTGCAAGGCCGAGATAGTACTTACGCCCGCGCTTAGCAATAGAATAAAGGAATGAAGCTGTATCGTCGGATTTCATCATCCACCAGGCCTCATCGACGACAAGTAATCGTTTCTTTATATTCTTTCGAACAGCATTCCATATATAGTGTGTGACTATATACATAGCAACAGGTTTTAGGTCGTCTTCCATGTCGCGAACAGAGAACACGACGAATTTACGATTGATATCTACGTTTGAAGCCTGGTTTAGAAATGATGCCCATGATCCGTGAGTGAATTTTGCAAGACGTTGGATGAGTGATCCACTCCCCTCCATACCAGCGAGTACCATTTCAAAATCAGAGAGAAGTGGAGGCTCAATGTTTGCAAAATTAGATTCTGCCGTAATGTCTTTAAGTGCGTATGTTTCAGTGATAGCACTATCGATTATAGAATCCTCTTCTGGAGTGAGACCTCCAAGCATAATGCGAAATAGTCCAACCAGGTTTATGGTGTTAGCGCGAAGAACATCGGCTCCCGTTTCATCAGATGACGGTATAGGCAAATCAAACGGATTGATATGGTGATCTGACGAAAGAGATATATTGAAATATCGCCCGCCAACTGCTTCAGAGAGGTATTCATATTCACGCTCAGGGTCGATAACGATGACCTCAGTGTCAAACATGAGTGTGCGGATTATTTCGAGCTTTGTCGCGTATGATTTTCCTGCACCGGATGTGGCAAATGTTATCGAATTGTAGTTCGGGAGTGAGAATCGATCAAATATTATCAAGCTCGAGTTGTGACGATTAACCCCGTAGAGTATTCCTTTATCTGATGTCAGGTCAAATGATACGAACGGAAAGAGCGAAGACAGTGGTTCTGTATTGAGCTTCTGATGAATACCGAGTATATCTGTACCAAGTGGAATAACACTTTTAAATGCTTCGTCTTGCTGAAATAAGGCTGGTTTTAGGTAAATAAGCTTTGATTCTAAAAGGGATTTTATCTCACTCTCAATTTTGAACAGATCGTTCTCTGTATCGGCATATACGGTGATATAGAGTCCAACATCAAACATTTTCTCTTGAGCTTGCATAAGATTATCTCGAAGTCCTTCTAAATCTTGATACGCAGTATCAAGCATTGGATCTCGAACAAGACCTTTTGATTCGCGAATAGAGATTTGACTCTGCACCTCGGCAACTTTTTTCTGGAACATATGGAGAACTTCTGCGGTATCGATCGGATGAACAAATATAGATACATCAAAAACTTTATCAAGGTTGATGATCGGCGAGAACCAGTTATCCGAGAGATATCGGGGGTAGGAAATAACGAAAAATGTTCGCGCAATTTTATCGCCCAAGTTTAAAGATTTTGGAGTTATTTGTAATGCTGATGGCGCGATGATATCTTGAAGCTCGAGTGTTGCAGCTTTATAGATCTCAGCGGGAAGTACCGGCATGACAGAGCTTTTTGGTCCTGTCTTGTTTTTACCTCCTCCAAATAGTGATGAAAATATCGACATACTGATTCTTATTGTAATTTAATTCCCTGACTAATATCTCCTGGATTGAATGTCTTATAAAAAAGCTCTACGATCTCTTCGGTCTTGAGCTGACTTGAGCGAATACCAATGCCGCCGAGACCTCCGATAATAACCCCAACGCGCTGATCGAGCTGACTTCGTTTTTCTTCGAATGATGCGAGGTCAATAGCTTTCTTCGTATCTTCAATCTGCTTTTTAGCGGCATTTCCACCGACAATCTTTTCGAGCAACCCATCGCTTGATTTAAGTACTGCCGAACTATAGGGAACAATGACAAAGAATGTTTTCGTCATGATGTTAACCTCATCTGTGAATGAGCGGATGAAATCTATATACTCCTTTGTCTGAATCTTCAAAAGCTTCTCATTTTGTTGTTTGAGTCTCTCTTCGAGTGTTAAAAGATACGGACGAATATCGAGCCTGCGGGACTGCATAACGATTTGTGTTGGAAAATCAAGACCATTTAAGAATGACTGGAATTGATTTATAATAGCAGTCTGCTCGTCGCTTGATTTGAGAGAAAGATTGATAGATGAGGCAATAAGAACTGCACGAAGACCTCCGTCTTTGAGAACGATGACGCCATTGCGAACTTCTTTGATTGGTACGAATTCTTGTGCGCTCCTCGCGTTGATTGCCATAATGTAATTATATCACAACTTACTACCTATTCATTTTCGTCTTTTGCCTGTACATCAAGACTCCATGAAAGATCTTTGAGTTTACTCTCTGTCATAACTGGCAAGGTAGAAACTTTTTGAGAAAGAGCAATATCATCAGTATTTATATTGTCTGTATGTTTCGCAAGACGTTGTTTCCATACATAGAGTTTACTTGAAATGGCGTAATTTGTTGCTGCCTGGAGATAATAAATAAAAGGCTTGTTGTTGATCTTGTAAAATGTCAAAAGCGCAGAAAGGCCTGCGATTGGTATGATGAGAAAAATACCAATATAGAGCGGCAAAAGCTTGTACACAACGAATATCATTCCTGCACCACCGACTAGATAGACGAATTGACGGAACGTGAAAGGTCCGAAAAGCTTATCCTCAATATCAATGAATTGTGGGACCTTAAACTGCATGTATATATTGTATCACAAACTATTCAATTGGTTCGTGGTATGGATCGTGAGGTTTTGTGGGCAGAGGCACCGCTACATCCTTTCCAAGCTTTGGTAGTGAATAATCAGTAACCGTGTCTTTACTTTTAGTCGCACCGCTTAATTTATCCCCAATAATACTTGTTGCTACATCGGCAGGATGCTCGAGTCCTTCAAGGAGTTTTTTCTCTGTTTCTTTGTTTGCAAGTATGTGTTCAGAAGGAGCAATGGGAATGTCTCGTACGATATTGATTCCCGAACTATTTAAAACCCCGCTTTCACTTTCTGTTACGCTCTTTTCTTCGGGTTTTGAAAGTATAGGCTTACTATCTTTAACTATTTCAACTCCAGACGCCTCGTATATTTTCGCGTCAGATTCCTTTGAAAAAGTCTCTAGTGAAGATGTTTTATACGGTGGAATCGGAACATCATCCGCAGTAGTTGCTATTTCTTGTTTTCCCCAATGTGACTTGAGTATTTCTTTAATATTTTTTAAAACTCCTTCATCTACTTCACTGACAATTTCTCTAATCTCTTCTTTTGGAATGCCGATAGTAGATTGTAATTCTTGTTCATATTTGTCGGGATGTATCATGCCAAGCATGACTTTTGTGGTTGCTTCTTCTAGCGCTGCCATATGATTGATGGAAAGTGTATGTTTTTCTGCAATTTTGTAGAGTACAGGTTGATAGTTCGATTCTCTAATTGCTTGCTGTACTTCTTGCGGAAGCTTGAGGAATCGTTCATCGAGTTTCTGTACCCCACCGTACTTTTCTTGTCCTAATTCGTCTACATTCTTTTCAAATGCTTCTCTAAGTCTGGAACGATTTACACCGAGTATTTTTGATTCAATCTCGGCAAGCATTGATTTCATTCCGGCATCGTCTATTTTTATCTCATCTTTCAATGTAGCTTCATATTCTTCTGTGGATATTATCCCAAGTAAAACAAGGGTTGTTTCGGTTCCGAGTGTAACTATCTGATTTTCAGTCAGTTTGTATATCCTACTAATTTCTCTGAGTGATTCCATCCACTGCATGCTCGAAAATGACGCCTGCATTTCTGGCGAGAGTTTTGAGTAATAGAGAGCTATTTGTTGTTGTAATTGTGTTTGATCCATAATATCTTATTTAGTGATGACCTCCACCGCCGTGCCCATGATCACCTCCCGCGTCATGTCCATGACTTTCTTCTACTTTCACATTAAATTTTGCGCTCTTCATTGCTTCTGTAATAGTATGTCCAATATCCTTAAGGAAGTCACTTTGGCCAGAACCATGATTGATTCCACTATTCTTGAGCCCTGTACGTACCCCCATAGCGATTCCAGCTATCAATCCTGCACTCATTCTGGTAAATATACCTTCACGTTTATCCGCTTTCATCTGTGAGATATTGCGAGCATCATATGAAGCAGTATTTGACCGAGCGATTGTTCTATCGAGTGGATTAACTTTTGTTTTCGATTCATCTCGAAGGTGACCATAATCCTGAGCAGCCTTTGCTTCAACTTGTGGTTTAATATAGATTTCATAATTTGCATTGAGAGTATTCTCAATCTGTTTCTTTGCCTCATCCTTTAGAGTACCATTAGCCTCTAGGTTGTTTGGATCGTTCATCGCTTTTGTGACCAGTTGATTTCGATTATTTGCCTTGAATTCATTTTCACTTTCAACCTTCTGTCCGCCAACCACTCCACCATTCTTTCTAAGTTCCGATTCAACCATAGATTTCTTCTCTTTGACATATGTATCCTTCATCTTCTGTTCATTTACGCCAGAAATCCTATCATCATCAACTCCTTTGAGACCAGCTTTTTCTTTAATTGCATCCATCTCGTGTCGAGCATGGTCAATTTCACCCACTTTTCTTTGTTTCTTATTTAAAACTCCACCGATACCACTATCGACTGTTCGAGTTTTTGCGTCATATGTATTACCAAATACTTTTCCGAGTCCCACTTTTGAACCCATGTATCCAAAGCTCTTTTGAAGTACATTCATCTTTGCTCTCTTTGTAGGATCTTCATATCTTTGAGAAAGAGTATCTCCTCGTGATGCTCGAGCTACGGTACTTCCAATAAGCTTTCTTCCTGCAAATGCAGCTCCAAGTGCCGCTCCGCCAAGAGCCATACCTCCCACTGCAGATATACCACCGGTTATTCCTTGCCCAAGCTTGCCGGACAGATCTTTTGCTACATCTTTTGCTTTCCAAAGAAGAACCATTATAAATATAAACGGAATCATAGTAAGAAGGACAAAGTTGATACCTGATTCTTTTGCCGCATCTCCTAATCCGAATCCTAACTCTATGAATCTGAGGATGAGGTAGAGAAAGAATATGAAAATAGGCGCAAGAAAGGCGAGCTTGATTGTTTCCGGCCACCAATGTTTCCAACCCACCATCGACATACCTTGCATCTGAGGTACGGTATATGAGAAGAAGGCAAGCGGAGCAAAGATCATTGCAAACCAAAGTCCGATAACTCGAGATACAAGCATAATTCCAACCATGAGAAATACAATGAATCCTACAACGTTAACCGCACTTGCAAGGAGTGTTATCAATATAAATCCTCCTACTCCAAGTGTGGAATTTTTATTTCCTGCACTTGCTTCTTCTCCGGTTGCTTTGTTTAAGACAGAAACTCTACTCGAATTTATGATAAGTTGTTGCGGATCAACCTTACTCACTATCGAGGCTGATATCGGTATAACGCCATTTGCACCTGCTTGATCCACTCCATCTTTAGTGACTTTGACTGCGTCGGAATTATAAAAGACTCGAGCTAAAATGTTCGAAGTATCTATAATGACTTGAGCGGTAAAAAGACTGAAGTTGATCAGAAGCCCTATAATTACTACATTTACAATCATCTCCTTTGGTTTACTATGACCAAGACCGAGTATTGTAGAGAATGCTACATAGAGAAGTACGAATATGAAGAAAATGTTGCAGAAATCACGTATGATCCCCCACCCTTCCACCACGAATGAATTGTTGTACGATTTGTCTTGTATAGAATAATTAAACGTTGTATCGAAAAACATTCCTGCAAGTCCAAATATATATGAAGTAGGAACGAATACTACGTAATATATAAGCTGCGCTATACATCCTACAAATGTTCCATCTATTGGGTGCGCAAATACACAACTTGGCATGCCATCGCCTGTTGTTTCGACAGTTCCGACTGTAGTAGGTGTCTGATTAGTTTGACCTGCAACTGACGTTGTTATTTTTTTATCTAAGAAGAATGAAATTCCTTCAGGTACCAGATTTCCATTATACGCCCAGACATTCAAGTAGTACGTAGTATTTGCAGTAAGTGGGCTTATAACTTTCTTTATAGTTACATCCTTGTATGTTTTTCCATCACTGCCTGTTGTTTCTGGAGCAGCGGTTAATTGATTGTTACTTATTCGATCAGTAACCATCGCTGTTGATCCACTTGCAGGAACAAACACTTGGCTTGCTGATGTTATCTCTGTATCTGCATTTTCATTTTCAACGACACCTTTCAAGTCGCAGGGAATAACTGTAGAGATTTGTCCTGTTGATATCGTACATGAAAAATCCTTATTAGGATTTAGTGTCGTTCCCGGATTATTTGTAATCATGTAAAAAACACCATGATTATCTGACGTTTCTCGATGAATTCTAAATGTAAGATCTATAGCGGTACTCGTGCTCGTATAGTCAACTGCTACCTGCATTATTGCTGCTTCTGTTACAGATTTCTTTATTGTGGGAATGTTGTTTTTGTCACGTCCTACAGTAAAAGGCACAAACATTTGCGCGATGATGAGAAGTATGAGAATGAGGGGGAGAGTTTTTTTGCTCACACAAGTATTATACCAATTTTCCTAGTAAATCCCAGTACTTTTCCTCTCCAGTACCTGAGGAAATAGCTACTTACCAGATATTGAACATCAATTCATACAAGCTGTATCCTGGTATGTACTCTTTTGCACCGCTGTTTGCCACTGGATTTTGATAATATGGATTGTCTTTGATTGCCTGTGGCCCCGTGTATCCAGGAGATGCCTTCTGGGCATTACAATCATTCGTAAGCGAAGTTGCCTGCTTGACCAGTTCTTCATTTGTTTGGTTGTCATAGTCTACAAGAGTAACGTCGTCTTCAATCTTGAGTGTTGGTGCAAGCAAGTAATATTGTCGGAGTAGTGTCGCAAGTTCAACTTTTTCTTCTTCAGTAAATACAAGTGGATCATCCGGACACATTGATATTTCTGTATCTCCAGTTATTGGCTGCAAACGAGATTCATCGTTGATATTCTTGTCGTACGAAAGCATATTCGAAGCATTATAATCCGTATGACAGCTTGAATCAGCTGCGTCACTTAACCCATCCTTATCATTATCTATAGAGTCTGAACACTCTGGATTTGTGATCGTAGGAGTATTGTTACATTGAATCAGATTACCGCTTGCATCAACACAGTCAGTTGTAGGTGTTGGGAGCGGGTTAAATGGTGGTGTGATAACCGGCGCGCCATTTGGATTAGTTGTTCCACCTTGACCTATCGGAGCAGAAACTGAGCCTGGAGCTATGCCACTCGGATCTGTGACAGAGAGGTTTGTTGTTGGTAACGTTGTCGAAGTATTGTTTATTGGAGTATCTCCACCTGTATTTACGGGTTTCACATCCACTGTGTTTTGTTTAGATGTTCCAAGAAGTGGAGAAAATATCTTATTCGTATTCCCACTACTCTTTATCCCAAAGATAGTACCAGTGTTTCTGAATACTAAATATCCAACGATCAAAAGAATAAGTATCGCAATGAAAGTTATGATGAATGCTTTTGTTTTTCTAGGATGATGTTCCATATAATTATCGTTTAAGTACACCATTTTCGATGTAGGTTACTTGTTCATTATCAAGACAGATCTGGGGTATAGCTCCTAATCCATCTGCATCTCTCTTATCTTTGCGACGCTTTTGTGCAGCAAGGATGATTTTGTTGACTTTGTCTTTGATAGTTGTGAGTTTATATACAGTAGCACTTGATTGAGCAATATTCGTTTCATTCGTTTCAATAGCTTCTTTGATGTCGCTTGCATTTGTTACTATATCTTTTGCAAGATCAAGCCCTGCCTGAGCCATCGGTAGGTAGGAGGTGTTGTAATCTCCATTAAATGTAAATTCACTTTGCATTGGGCTGCCGATACCATAGAGAGCCTTTGCCTTTGTAATGTATTCAGCCCATGCATTTTTCGAAAGCTCAGTCCATTTTGCGACTTGTCTGTCTACGTATGCCGGGTCAACCGCCCAATGGTCTGAAGAGAATGTGTAACGCATATGTATATCATTGCGAGCTATCCAGAAGAATTCTTCTTGTACGATCTTGTCCCAGAGATTTCGTGCATCATCGAATAAATCCTTGTATTCAGTTTCATCAGGAAGAGAGATAACATTGTATGAGTGATCAAGTCCCCCATTGAGTAATCCCCCGATAAATTGAATACCGTCACATCCGATAAATGGACACTCATCATACACATCACGTATATATTCGGTAGTTACTCCACTCAAATAATCACTATATGCATCCTTCGCATCAGTAGATGTCATCATCCAATTTTGGTTTGGACCTGGAATACAATAGTCGAGTTCACCCAATGCAGGAATGACTTGTGGAAGAATAGTTTCAGCTTTTGCGATTGACGCTCCGTAATCCTTTTGTATTTGAAAGACTCCTTTTGTACCTATAATGTATTTTGGCACTCCTACTTTCCATAGTGTACCGTCAAAGTACACTTTCTCTCCGACAGTAAAGTGATGAGTTCCAGGGAAAAGTTTTGTATCACCTGCTTTTGAGACAGTATAATACTGATGCTTTATACCCTTTCCAGGAATGATCTCAGGAGTATTCGTATCAGCATCCCATGAACCACTATTGAGTGCCTCGACGTACTTATTACCAAGATCTCTTGTAATATCAAATGATTGATTAACACTTGCATCATTACTTGTATTATTAAAAATATTTGTCGATGAAATTGGATTTCCGAGTGAATCAAAAAGACGATTAGATCCAAAGCCGCCACTTATTGTTGGTGATGAGAAATTGTTGACCTTTGAGCCAAGACTTGATAGACCTTGGTCTTCAAATTTCGTGATAAGTGCAGCAAAAAGAGCATTAAGTGCACTATTAATTGTATTAGCGAGTTCTATCTGACGCTCAGGTGAGTTGATATATGTATCGATCTTTGATTTGATAACTGATCCTGGAGTAACAGTTTCGTATTTGATACATCGTGGCGCGTTGTTTGTAGGAGTTTTATTTGGTTTGTCAGGAATACATGTCGTACCAGGCATAAGTTCATCTTCTGGAATTCCTCCATTACAGGTACGAGCACCTGAGAAGGTTATCTTTTCATATTCAACGCATTTTTTCTGATCAAGAACTCCATTGCCTCTTTGTATTTCTGCTCTTGCTGTTTCTACTGCGTTGTTTTTTTGTTTATTAAGATTTTCAGTCGCTACTATATTAAAACCAAGTGGATTATTCTCAGGGCGCTGGGTAAGCGCAAGCCACCCATTCCATCCTCCTTGAGAAAAGTCATTTGCGAAGCTCTCTGGAGTCGAACCAGGAGTGAGGTAATTGGTTAAATCTTGTCGTAATGATCCGTATGCGTCTTTTGCAGATTTATATATATTTACTTGTCCTTGTGTATAACTCCGCGCCCATGGATATTCATCTGCGTTATCTGGATCTTTGAAAAGTTCATTTTCTTTCTCAAGGATATCTGTCGTAAGGCTGTCCATATATGAATTTACATCACGTACGTAGAGCGGGTCACCATTGAATCCAGTTGTGATCCAGTTCATGGTGTATTTTGTCATTGCAGTTAGCTGATTCTTGGCAAGTGTTATAGCAATACCTTTTAAACAATTTTCTGTATACGAATCTTTTTCGATATCTGTTTGTGTGTCGTTGTGTCCTTGTTCTTCGGTTTTGATACTTGTAGAGTCTACGACTGGGACCGAATCAGACTGATGGCTTTTTGCTTCGGCACTAGTTGCTTTTGACTTTGCTTTTTTTACGGCTAGTTTTTGAGCAAAATCTGTTGTAACTTTGGCAACTTTATCAACTATCCCAGTACAACCGACAACAGATGTAAGTAAACCGCTACTAACTACACCCTTGAGAGAAAGTTGGTAAGGGTTATTTCCACTTTTATTCGGATTATCATAATTAAGGGGTGCAGCATATAAGGAAGATGGAGAAAGTAGCTGCAACAAAAATAGGCCTATAATTAGGAAGGATGTTATTTTTTGAATCAGTGGTTTATTCATTAGAGTAATGCCTTTAGTATATCATCTATTCCAAATTCTTTGAAAGTGTATCAAAATCAGTTACGATTCCATCTGTGTATTTCTTATAGTTTACAATAGCTTTCATACCTATTATCGGATCGATCAGTAATTTAGACATACCTTCTATAGACTGAGCCACTTTTTCATAATCATTTGCAAGTGATAAATGAGCTGCAATAAATGTATTCGGAACTTGTATTTTTAAGAGATTTTTACCAAATGTTCGATAGAGGGTAGCAACATTCCCAGCTTCTACGAGTGCCTGTGGGTCGCTATTGGTAAGGCCGACGCTTATAAATGTGAGTTCTTTTCCTAAATCGGTACTTTTATAAGAATTTATTAAGGAGAGTAGTGAATCAGAGTATTTACTCGTGGTTGCAGAATTTGCTTTTATGGTTGAAAGCATATTTTCAGTATAAATGTCTGGAATTGGTGTTGCTACAATCTTTTGTCCTATCGTATCTCCTATTGATTGCATAGATGTTTCATCAAGATTACCAGACTCTTGAAGGGACATGATAATAGAAAAGAATTCTCGAGCTAATGTCTCGTTTTCAGATAAGGATTCGTTGCTTTCTAAAGGAATATTATTTTCTCGAGCAAGTGCTTCGCGCTTTGTAAGGATATATTCTTTATTTGATTGTCCGTTTTTCTTTGGATCAAGTCCCCAGAGTGATTCTTCCCAATCAGGTATCCCATTGTCATTGCTGTCTTTCTGAATAACATCTGCTTTTACAATAAGCTCTGTTTGTTTTTTTTGGCTAAGCTTTCCTTTTATAAATATCGTGATCTTATATATGCTGATCGCAAGGATAAGAAGGACTACAATCACAATCACGCGAATTACGAATTGTCTGCTTGGAAGATATTTATTCATGTTACTTGTTGGTTCCAAATAGAGTTATAGAGGGAAGAGTTACAGTTTCTGTTCGTGTAGGATAGCCCTGATATATGCACGATATTGTTGTCATTGATTGGCTGAAATATCCAAGTATGTTCTGATTAGCTCGGAGTGATGACCCACCTCTTTGTTTTACTGCAGCGGGGATGAAGAAGGTTGTTCTTGAATTTCTACCCTTTGGGCGGATGGTTATCGTTTGTCCAGGTACGATACACTTGAAATTTTGAGCTTCCTTTTGCTGTATCTCTGTTGCTTTCGTGTTTATTATCACTCCACCGAAGGGATTTTGAGATGAAGCAGCATGTACGTAATTGAATGCGACGAGCAATATCGCAAGAAGTGGTAGTACGACTGCAATTTTTAACAATTCCTTCTTCATATATGCCCATTATACAGTGTATAGGGTAAATATACTATATATGTGTGGATAGATAGCTCTGAATTTTAAACCAGAGAGTAATAGGAATATCTTCAGCCCGGGTAGTTACTCCTAGAGTAAGTGCTTCAAACATTATGTCTATCCTACTCTTGGGTGCTATTTCTTCTAAATTCTTGCGTAAAACCTTACGCTTATGAGCAAACCCTGCTTTTACAATTGTGAAAAAGTATTCTTCCTCTTTTTTTGATCTAAATCGATCTTTTGTAATGTTAGTGATCGCTACAATAGCAGAATCAACTTTTGGACTCGGAGAAAAGAAACGTTTTCCAACCTTCATCATGTACTTTGGATCTCCGTATGCTTTTACACTTAGTGATAGAATGCTTTCTTTATTATCTCGAGCAACGATACGCTCTGCAACTTCTTTTTGTACTAAAAGCACCATAGTATTTGGTTGTACAACTTCAGCGAGGAATTTTTTTATAATTGCTCCAGTAATATTGTAAGGAATATTTGCGATGAGTTTATATGTTCCTGATTTAATATTATGATCATTTGGATCAAATAGAAGACAATCCCCTAGGATAAGTTCTAATCTTTTTTGTGCGATCTCTTCTTTAAACTTCTCTTTGAGAATTTCTATCAGGTCGCGATCTTTTTCTATAGCAATAACTTTTTTTGCGTTTGCAAGTAATCTTTCAGTAAGTACTCCTTTGCCAGGGCCGATCTCGAGAATTACATCTGTACCTGTAACACTGCCTGCCTCAAGCATCATTCGCAAAGCGGGCTCTGATTTCAAAAAGTTTTGCCCCATTGATTTTTTTGCTTTGTGAATCACGTTATTATAGTAACATTTATTATTCCAGGAGCGAAAATACCTACGAGCGACTCTCTTCGCAACGCGACGGCGTGAGAAAAGCAAAAACCGAGCACGTTTATGCGTAGTGAGTCCGTGGATGTTACCGCGTATGGAGTAAAAATCTTTATAGGTATACCACTGTCTCTCCACTCATAGGTCCTCCTTGAGTGAATTCTGTTAAATGTTCGGGGATGTCATAAATAAATTCACTTGGAGTATTCACTTGCCTCATTCCGAATATGGTTCGCAGTTGCGCGTATGATAAATATAATTTGTGTTCGGCGCGCGTGAGTGCGACGTAAAACAGCCTACGTTCTTCTTCAGCATCTTCTCTCGATTTTGTACCTCCGTGTGTATGAGGGAATAAATCCTGTTCAAGCCCGGTGATGAATACGTATTTAAACTCGAGTCCTTTTGATGCGTGGACTGTCATCATTCGTACTCCCTTAGTCTTGTGCAGTAACGTATCCTGGTCGCTTGCGAGTGATGCATCTTCAAGGAGCTTTTCTATACCTATCCCTTGTGGTAATGCGTCATATTTTGTTGCAAGTGTCACCAATTCTTTCATATTTTCTAAACGTTCTTGTTCATCACTAGTACCTTGGCCGAGTGTTTCCTCAAGCCTGCTTTCTTTTATAACGAATTTGATCGTTTCAGATGGTGTGTGCGCATCTGCATATTCGCGAATCTCTTCAAGCAGCGCATAGAATGTATTTATTTTCAGCTGCATTGCGCTTGGTAAATCAGAAAACTGATTTGCAAAAAGCTTTAGGAGTGTCACCTTCCCGATTCCGCGTGTCGGAGTGTTGATGATGCGTTTTATATCAGAGAGACATTCTTTGTTATACGCCGCTCGAATATATGAAAGCACATCTTTAATTTCTTTTCGATCAAAGAATTTTACTCCGAGGACTTGATATGGAATCTGTTTAGAAAGCAAAGCTTCTTCTATAACACGGGATTGGAAATTTGCTCGATAGAGTATTGCAATATCTGTCGGATCAGTGTCTTTAAGAAGTTCAGTAATGGTATCGGCTACAAAGTATGCTTCACTCGCCTCATCGTATGCTTCATAAATACTGATGTGGTCACCCAATTTATTCTCAGTGAATAATGTTTTTGCAACACGATAGGTATTCTTATCAATAATTGCATTTGCGGCTTCGATAATATTTTTTGTGGAACGATAGTTTTGTTCAAGAAGTATGACTTTTGTATTTGGATAATCTTTCTCAAAATGAAGCATATTTTTAATGTTTGCCCCTCGCCAACTGTAGATATTTTGATCAGTATCTCCGACGACACAAATATTCTCGTTTATACCAACAAGCAATTTAGTCAGTTCATACTGAACTTCATTCGTATCTTGGTATTCATCAATGTGTATATATTTCCATCGTTCTTGATATTTCTTCCGTATCTCCGGATACTTCTTTAGTATCAGCACTGTCTCAAGGAGAAGATCGTCAAAATCGAGAGCCTTCTCTTTTTTAAGAGCTTGTTCATAGTCACGCCAAATTGCTGCGACCACACTACTAAGAGCACTTGTAGCATTCTCTCTATATGCATCGACTGTAATAAAATCTCCTTTTGATCTTGAAATAATACTTTTTATTTTACGAGGTTCGTACTGTTTTGGATCTATATCACGCGTTTTCATTGCATCTTTTATAATCACAAGCGCATCGTGTTCGTCGGCAATAGCGAAATGCTTTGTAAGCCCTAAGAGATGAGCATTTTCCTTTAGGATGTGTACCCCGAGCGCATGAAATGTTGAAACAAATGGCAGTTCCGACGGTGCGGTACCATGGATCGAATGCTCAAGGAGTCCATGTACTCGATCTCGCATCTCCTTCGCTGCTTTATTTGTAAATGTAACTGCAAGGATCGATGATGGTGTAACACCCTGGTGAATAAGATGGATGATGCGATGCGTGATTGTCTTTGTTTTTCCTGCTCCTGCCCCCGCTACAATCAAAAGAGGCCCATCTGTATACAGTACGGCCTCTTTCTGTTTGTCATTTAAGGATTCGAGATAGTGCATGAATCCTAGTATAGCATTATTTGAAAACTAATTTTTCCCAAGATCAGCCAGTATTTCGGCGCTCTCTTCCCGCAAGCTTTCTGCTTCTTCAGCAACGATTTGATCAATATTTGGGACTTTTTCAGCAAGATATGCGAACATTGCTTCCGGATCAGGGTTTTTTTCTATCAATGCTTCAAATGCATTTTTATCTTCATCACTCATGATATCAAGTACGCGGAGCATCACTTCCTGGTAAACAATAGCACCAAGTTTCTCCATTGCTTCTTTTTGCTGTTCTACAGGGAGTGCATCGATACCGAGGATTTTTATTATATTTTTATTCGTAGTGTCGAACATATTCTTTATATTAGGATTACATGATAATTATAGCACAGATGTTACTTATCTAAACATCCGAACTGGACTACTTGCACTTCTCATAAAGTATTCGGCGGTCCTCACTGCGAGTGGACGATTCGGGCTATACGATCCTGGATAGGAATTGGTTCGCGGAGAAACTACAGTCGCTCTTCTCATAGTATTTGACGGAATTCTCTCAGACTGGACTACACTGCCATCGGTATTCTCTACTGCACTACTTGTGATCTGTACATCATTTTTGAGGACAAAGAGTGTTCCATCATCTGTTTCGTGTACTTTCGACATTACTCTGTTCATGTAATTTGCTATTGTCTCGTTATCTAGTGGGCGTGGATTTGAAAGACCTGACTTTTCATATATGTCGGAGAGACGGAGTAATTCTGTTTGATTTGCAAGTACATATCTATGAGTTAAGACGCCTTCGATTTCATCGACTTGATCTGTCACTATTCCTGCACGTACCAGTTTATCGAGATCTGCTTGAGGAATATTTGTAAGCGTAGTGCCACTTAATGATTTTGCAGTTGCAAGATCTTCAAAGAAATATTTTGCTGGAATCTTTTTTAGAATGTTCCACTCAGGCATTGAACGGAAATAGTGTACACGGATAGTCTCGGTATCTGTATTATAAAAATTCTTACCAAACAATAACTGCATTTCTCGCTCTCGCTCGTACATCTCGTATGATTTGAACTTTACATTGTTCTGATCAAAGTTGTAATCAATCGCTTTATGTACATCTTTGTATGGAAGATCGTTAATCTGAAGTGCATTGTTATTGATATCAAGCGGTTTCTCGATTACTGTGTTGTTCTTATAGTTATAGCGGCCAATCTCTTTGCGCAGATCTTTTGCTGTCTCTAGATGTCGTGGATCATTCTCTATGCTTTGATTACCACTCTCGCTTCCGACTTCATATATCTTATTCCCTTCATTATTGTTAATATTTCGAGGAGTGTACTCAGTCTTATTTTCATACTCAGTAGTGTATTCATATTCCTCAGTCTTTGTCATTGGAACTTCCCGAGTAAAGCCATTGCTTGCGTTTGGCTCACCGTTTAACGTACTTTGATTACTGAAGTTAGTTGTATTTCCTGCTTCTGTACTGTAAATGTTTTGGTTTGGCGCAATTGAACCTTCCGGAACATATTTTACTTCATTGGTATTTGGAACAGTTGGGCTATTTGTAGTGCCGATTGGTTGCTCACTTGAAGGTATCGCTTGTGCGTCTCCTACTCCCTCTGTTGTTCCTGTAGGAATAGGTTTCGCATGTTCGGTATCAACAACAGGTTTTATACCTGACTGCTCAGTAATATTTTGTCCAGATGCTTCTGTTGCGGGTCCTGTCGGTATATCTTGTGCCTCAGTGCTCGTAGGTCCAGTTGGGATATCTTTTGCCCCGCTTGTATTTATTTTTATATCGGTTGGTTCAGAAGATGTTGTAGGTACGTTTGAATCAGGTCCCGTCGGTATATCTTGTGCGTTTTTAAAATCAACCTCAGTTTGTATTTCTTGGACTGATTGCCCAGATGGAATATCGTGTATAGTAGTAGGCTCGTAGATACCTTGTGTTGGCGAAATACTCCCTTGTCCTCCTGTTTCGTAGATACCTCTTGTAGGAGAAATACTTTTAACCTCCTCTACTTCAGGACCAGTTGGAATATCCTGTGCCTCAGTACTCGACCCTGTCGGTATATCTTGTGCTTCTACGGAAGGTTTAACAGATATATTCTTTGCGAGAGTAGCATCTGGTTCTTTTATGACTCCTGTGTGTACTTTCAGTGTATCACCATGAGTATTGTCTATAGAAGATGAAGATGTAGGATGTTCAAATGCTACTCCTGAATGATGTACCGCTCCAACTGCAGAGTCTGCATGTAAATCAAATGCATTTCCGATAGTAGCATTTGAGGTTATACCAGCTCCCATACCTATAAATATACTTGTAGCTGCTTTTGCTATTGCTTGATTTCGAGCGCGCACTTTGCTCTCTTTTGCAAGAATGTTTTTGTCATGAATATATTTACTTTCTTGTATTCTTCCATATACAAAATCATTATTGAGACTCTCATATTTTTCTGCCTGTTTTTCCTCGAATAATTTATTTTTCTTACCATAGACTTTATCAAATATTTTTGCGGTGACTCCTGTCGTCAACCCTCCTATCGCATAGCTTGAGAGTGCTTTACCAGCGAACATTGCTCCAACCCCATACTTTGCAGCAGCGATTGCGCCCAGCCCTGTTGTTGTAGAAAGTGGTAGAAGTACTGTCGTAGTCAGCAATACTTTGTAATGACGTGGCATATTTTTATATGCATGCCATGTCTTTGTGAAAATATTTTTATTAGCTTTTGCTCTCTCGTCTATAAGCCGTTGGCGCTCATCAAAGATAGTTTCATTGAAAACACCAGTTGCCTTGTAGCGTGTGAGTGCTTTTTCAAGTTCCTCACCCTTAAAGCCAGCAGCTTCGAGTTCTGCTGTTTTATCATGCATGAGTTTTGCGGCAAGATCTTTTTTGGCTTGTATATATTCCTTCCGTAAATCGTTATGTTCCTTGGTATAAAAATCTTCTTCTTTATATTCTTTTGCTTTCGCTAATTCTTTCTTTTCACTCCAAAGAGCATTTTCTGCCTTTGTGAAAATGTTCATTGTTTTGGTTCGGATCTTATCTATGGTAACCTTCTCGCGCATTTTAGCGAGGCATTTTTTTAATTCTTTTGAGTAAGCTTCACGAGCTTCATCCAGATCTTTTCTGATTGCTTCCGGAGTTCTATTTTCTTTTTTCTCAGCTGGTTTTTCTTGAGGACTAGTTGTTGTATTTTCTACGGATGCATCCTCCGTTTCTGATTCATCTACGACTCCTACTTTCTCAATCTCTTCGGTAGAAGTATTTAATGGAGGATCATTTAGTTTTGTATTTGAAGAGTTCATACTCTAGTTTCCTCATTATACATTTTTTTCTTCGAAAGAAGCTAATGCGTCAAATCTAGTTTTAGAATTATACTTATAAATTATACCACAATTACACTAATTGTGTCAAAAGTCTGTAAAATGTACCTATATATAGGTTTTACTTGGACGATGACAATGGTGTGGACTACCTGTGTACTACTTTGTTGACTCACCCATATATATACGATACCCTTATATTTAGGTCTACTCTATAGAGGTGACCTAGCCTACAGAACGACAGAAAAGCTTTATATTGCAAGTATTACCGTAGAGATCGTAACAATCGCGCTCGAATCATTAGATAATTACAGCCCTCACATTTGTGGTCGTACTGTAATTCCCAGATGGGGTGATTCCCGTGTGATTACTTAATTAGTCTTATTAAACCTCAAATAATAGACTCCAGCGACGTTCCCCTGCCGAAACGGGGCTACTGGACGAAAATAGCTTTATTTATCAAGCCTTCTATGCGAAAGGTTTCTTTTTCTTTGCTACTCATACTCGTTACTATCAGTATGCCAACATATACCTATGCTGGCTTTTTTTCTGATTTGGTAAAAGTTTTCAAGCCAGAAATTCAAGCAGCCGAACTACCGATTGATCCAAATGCTATTGTTCATAATTCTCAGACACTTCCGTTACCAGAAGCTTCTCTCAATCCGGACGTAAAGAGTATCCAGGAAGCAGCGCCGACTGTTACGATAATCGAAGACGAGGCTCTTGCTTCAAACGGACCTATCGGAACGGATTCCATTAGTAAGCAATATGCTACCTCAGCAGAAATTACTACGTATACAGTTAAAAAGGGCGATACAATCGAAAAAATTGCTAAAAACCTTGGTATTTCCAAGAATACTCTTATCAAATCAAATGATTCTTTGAATGCAAAGGGTACGGTAACCGTCGGTCAGGTCCTTGTTATTCTTCCTATCGACGGAGTAGCTTATACGGTTAAGAAGGGCGACACTGTCTCGAGTCTCGCGAAGAAATACAGCGCTACAACAAAAGATATTCTTGAATACAACGATCTTGAGAATTCTTCTGATCTACAGGTCGGTGATACTATAGTCATTCCCGGTGGTGAGAAGCCTGTTATAGCGGAAAAGCCAGCGAAAAAAGAGCAAATAGTGGAAGTAAAAGTTCCTGAAAAAGAAATTGCAGTTTCTGCCTCTACACCTATCACTCCAGACGCAAGTGTGAATGTTCAAGTAGAGCCTCAAACACCACAAACATCAACAACGCCTTCTACAAATGGATTTATATGGCCGTTCCCAGCTGGAATTGGTCGGGTTTCTCAAGGTCTTCATGATGATAATGCATATGATATTGCCGCACCAAAAGGTACCCCGATCTATGCCATCAAGGATGCAACCGTGCTTATTGCTGACGGGGTTGGATACAATGGTGGGTATGGGGAGTATGTCGTTTTGAACTTTGATGAAGGTGGACAGATGCTCTTTGGTCACATGAGCAAAGTTATTGCTGTTGCCGGACAAAAAGTGAAGCAAGGAGAGATAATCGGTCTCGTCGGAACAACTGGAAGCTCGACTGGAAATCATACACACTTGAGTGCCCGTGGTATGAAGAATCCCTATGCTAGTCTCAAGAAAGGCAACACAAGCTCAGATTTTTAATATATGAAGAATAAAACACTTACATTTATATTTTCTCTCATCATTAGCTTCGCTTTCACCTCGACTGCTTTGATTCCAAGTACTGCATTTGCTGCGACGACAAAGACAACCTCAAAGACAACAGCAAAAAAGAAAACAACCAAGAAGAAGGTAATAAAGAAAAAAAGTAGTGTTGACCTTGATCCTCCACTTATCACTCTTGAAACAGCCCCTCATTCTCCAAAGCCTGCAGCCAAAGTAAAGAAAAAAGCTACTACAAAAAAGACAGTAAAAAAGAAAATATAAAAATCCCCTAAAGGGGATTTTTATTATGATATTTCTTGCTGATAACATGATTCGCAATATAGTATCTCCGTACGATCTGGAGAGTAACTCGTTTCAAATCTTTCAGCACACACTGCTCTACCATGATTCACATGATTTTCCTTATCGCACATACAAGAACGTAACCAGAGAGCTCGTGGATTTCTTTTTTTCATTCGATCTTGATGCCGGCATTCGAAATCTTTGTGTGGCAGCGGAACATCCATTCTCTTATAGAAATCGAGTTCCATCTGTGTAATTTTGAAATTTTTCCCACATTCGTTACATGCAAGTATATCTCCTAGGATTGAGTCTTGTATATTTTCTACTGTTTTAGGAATTGCATCTTCATTCATCGTTTCTTTTCCAAATGTTCCTGTGTTTTGCTCTTGCCAGCGAAATCCCTTCTCTATTGCTTCATCGCGTGTAAGCGGGAAATATTCTTTTGCAAGAGTCTCGTTGTAACCAAATGGAGATAAAGACGAAGGGAAAAATTGCCCGTATGATCCGTCAGCTTTCATTGCTTCAATGATTTGATCACGCAGTATCTCATACTCTTCTTTTGAGTATTTCTTATTTAAAATTGAATAACTTTCTTTATTGAGTCTGATACATCCAAAAAGATCATTTGAGTGATAACATGAATCACAATATTCTGTATTCGTACACCACATCACATAAAAACCATGTTTATTTTTAGATCCACCCAGTACTCCCATCATATCGTATTCAAATTCACACTTTATATAAAAGTTATTGCAATCCATAGAGTCTTTTACATCCATACTGTCAGCCATATATGAGCAATTCTTTGCATCCGATACATCGAAAAGCCGTATCCCATCGTAGCAGTTATACATATAGTCCCCTGTTGTATTGTGGCACTTTGTCTGCCACGCATTTTTTACAATACATTGGTTCTTGAGTTCGGCGTACTCTTTCTTTGCTTTCTCAATATTCTCATAGCTTGAGAGAATCTCTCCTTTTCTTTTTTCAAACTCCTCCTTTGTATATTTTACATTGAGTATCGAGTACGAAACATGCCTGCCATTTGTACATAAAATACAATTTTGCGAGTCTCGCATGTTGTAGCAGAATAATAGGTCGCTTGAAGACTGACATTGCTCGCTATACATACATTTGAAGCATGAACGGCAATCAATGCATTCATAGCATAATTCTGAGTCATAGGTAAAAGCGCAATCGTTACATCCTTTGCATCTCTGTACAAGGCGTCCATACATACAATCTTCGTTATTCTCGGCTGCAAATATCAGATAGCAGTCCTTATTTTCTCCTGCATTGTTTGTATAGTCGGATCGTACAGAATCAATGACTAAGAGTGCAATTCGCGGAACTTTACTTTGCAATTCTTTGAATTGATCGAGAAATGGTCGGGATGAATCATACTCCATAGCGAAACTTCGTGGATCCCATTTATCACTCCACCAGCATTTATGGCAGTATACTGGGAATGGTGTACCTGCTGGATATAGCGATACTCCATCAGTTTTACAAAGATCACACGCTCTCTTGTACAATGTTCGTTCGTTGCGAAATGCGAGTCTTCGCATCATTCGACAATCAGGACAATATTGTGGCATCGGGCTCTTCATCTGCTCATAAAACACTACGTCTTCATCACGTATCTCAAACTCTTTCGAACATGTTTTACAATTTTGTTTTATCATAATTAAGATACTTCCTGCTGATAACATGATTCACAATACACGATTTCTTTTCGGTCTGGAGCATAGCTTGTTTCAAATTCTTCCATACAAGTTGCTCCCTTGTGATTGTGGTGGTTTTCTATGGTACACATGCATGACCGTAGCCATAGCTTGCATGGATTGCGTTTCTCAATCCGCTCTCCATTTCTACAATTAAAACACAAGGTAGGAAGTGGGATGTTGATCCTTCTGTATAAGTGTAATTCATCCTCTGTTATTTTAAAAGCATCTGTACACTGGTGAGCACAATTATTTCTATGAGCACAAGCAATGATCTCTTTGACAATTGAGTCTTCTACATTCTTTATCTCGTCCGGAGTAGAGTTCCCTTCTAAGGTTGCCTCATACTTTTTCTTTTCTCCTTCTTTCCAAGAAAATCCTCTGTGTTCCGCTTTTTCCTTATCGGAAGGAAAATATTCATGAGCGACTGTTTCATTGTATGCAAACGGAGAGAAGGTCGCTGGTAATGGATCTCCATATTGATAATCTACTTTTCCATCACTAAATGGCATGCTTCTCATGTTCTCGATTATTTTTAGGACAAGCGCTTCGTATTCTTCTTTTGTATATTGTGTATTCAAAATACAGTATTCCTTTTTCCTTAATCCGACACAACCAAAAAGATCATGAGAATTTTCGCAGGTGTCCGAATAGGAGATATTATACCCATGCCAAATGCAATTCCCCGAGAGTACAGTATTTAAAGCAATTCCGCTTATCACATTGTATGATCGTTCACTTTTATCTACAAGGACATAAGAGTCATATGAATCTTTCGCATGTTCACCATGATTTATAAACTTACAGTTTTCTAATTCTTGCGAATCAAACACTATATGAGCATTCTTTGAATTCAAGATATAATCTCCCGAAACTTCCACATTTTTCAACCCATGTAAATATTTTACTGGAAATTTTGCTTGGAACTCATTTATTTTCTTCTGGAGTGAAGAAAGATTAATTCGAGATTCTAATCCAAGTTCTTTGGATTTCTTTAGATACTCTTCTTTTGTATAGATCTCATTAAAAATCGCGTATTGAACATTGTGCAAATTAACACACCCTATGCAATCCTGGCAGTTTATACAATTTTTACATGCGATCAAGTTTTGCGAAGCTGAACAATCCTCGGAATATATCGTGCGATAGCATTTGATACATCCGACGCAACCATAGCACATGTTACACTCGGTAGAATTTAAAAGATCTGACGATGAACGAGAGTTCGATGTCGAATAACTAAAGAGTAGATCCTCATTATTATCGCTTCTGAAGATCATATAGCAATTCTTATTATACGCTGCTCCGTTTACATATTCACTCTTTGTATTTTGGAATACGAAAGAAGAAATTCGAGGAACTTGTAATTGAAGCGCGCGAAATTGTTCAAGGAATGGACGGGAAAAGTCTATTTGTCTGCCAAAAGACTGAGGATCCCAGTTATCAGAATGAAAGCATTCACGACAGTAGACAGTGTATTCTGAATCTAGACTATAGATTGATATCATCTGCCTATGACACATGTCACACTCTCTGCGATAGAGTGTCTTTTCGTTTCTCCATATAAGACGCTGCAAGAGCCTGCATTCCGAGCAAAAACTAGGTATTTCAACCTTCATTTGATCATAAAAGGCCAGATCATCATTTGTGACCTCAAATTCTTTAGCGCATGTGTTGCAGGTTTGATTAGTCATATTTCTTACTTAATTAATAATATACCTCTTATTAACTTTATAAAACATAGAAAGAATTTTTTTATAACTCTTTCTATGTTCAAAAAATTAATCTTCAAATTTAATATTCAACGGCTCTTCCCCTTTTGAAAATAAGCGACCGCTATATTTCCAGCATTCAATCAAAATTGCAGGTGCCAAAAATCCCATATAGGTTTTTGCAAGCTCTGTTTTTTCAAAAGTTTCACTGGTACATAGACTCCACCATCCTTTTCTAATTCTTCTTTCCATTAAGGAACCCCATTTGATAGTTTCCTCAAGAACTTCTTGGAGATTAGGATCATTCTTCACAACTCTTTTCCAGCGATTGAAAGCTTTTCTACTTTTTAGCGTGAAAGTCAAATTGTTTTCTGTTTTCATTTTTTAAGCTTTTAATAAAAAGAACAATAAGATTAGTATTCACTTTTCTTAAAATCTGCGATAGCTTGGTTGATGAGTGCTTGCTCATATCGTAAGCCATCAAGCTTGCTTTGCAAAAGTGGTAACTGCCGCAGTGCTGTCTTTTTTTGTGAACTCCACAGAGAATCAATTCTGATCACTAATTTATCTATCTCTTTTTCTACAACCTGATCCATTGATTCTTCAGAATTACAATGCTGGCATCTATATACTTCATATGTACTCAATCCATCAGGCATATGATGTTTTATAGGACTTACATATATCTGCCATTTTGAGATATCTTCTTTAGAATCTGTTGATTCTGTTTTTGAGTTGCAGCTCACTATAATAATAGTAAGCACGAAGAAAACTAATTTTTTCATTTTTTAAGTTTTAATTGGTTAATCGGGGTTTCTAGAATTACCCCGGGCAACCAATTAAAACTTTTCTTAAGGATCATTTCTTTTCATAGTATAGCAGACTAGGCTTTATCTGTCAATATATATGATCAATAATATTAATAATTTACTATATTTCTTAATGTTATAATTAAATTATACTTATTTTGTTGATAGATATTGACAGATTTCAGTAGTTTGAATATAATGGATTATATGGAAAATACCCAATTCAATATCAAAAAAAGTCTTCTAAGTATCGGTTTCTCGGAAAAAGAAATTGAAGTCTATTTAGCATTACTTGAACTTGGAAAAGGTACTGTAACAGAGATTGCTCGTAAAGCAGGCATCAATCGCCCTACTGCCTACCATGTGCTTGCCTCTCTTGAACTTAAAAAACTTGTTCGTACATCCGGTAAAGAGCCGAAACAGGAGTATACTGCAGAATCTCCAGAGAATATCGAGAAAATCCTGCAAGAAAAAATAAAAGAGTACACTTCTGCACTTACACAAGCAAAAGAAATAATTCCTGAGCTAATATCAATCCACAATAAGGATAATCGACCAAAGATTAAATTTTATGAAGGCAAAGATGGCTTAGAGACAGTCTACGAAGATACGTTGAGTTCGACTGAGGAAATCCTTGCTTATGCAAGTGTAGAAGATATACAGCCGACTCTGCCTCATTATTTCCCTGAATATTACAAACGACGAGCGAAAAAAGGGATTTCGATCAGAGCTATATTTCCTAATTCAGCTGATGCTCGGGAGCGAGCGAGTCTTGATACAGAGGAAATGCGCAAATCGCTCATCGTTCCTGATACATATGGGTTCCATCCCGAGATAAATATCTATGATAATAAAGTAATGATTGCATCATGGCGTGAAAAGCTTGGAATCATCATTGAATCTGCCGAAATTGCCGATGCTATGAAAAAGATCTATGAGCTTGCATGGGCAGAATCAAAAAGATTAAATGAAACTATCTGACACAATGATCATCAGTGTAAGCGGTCGCTTACACTGATGATATTTTATTTGTGTTGTATGACCTTGCAAGCTTGAAAGTTTTTATAGAATCCTCCAATTTTATTTTCTTTATATATACAACAAATTCTTTTGGAAGGGGTGATGGACCAACCCAGACACTTTTCTGAATCATATCGTATTCTTAAATGTCTCCTAAACCATTCTCGCTCAGCCTTGCGCCCTTCCGGAATATCAAATAAGACTAATAAATTCTTTTCTTCATTATCTTTATACGGAGATTCAAAAGTCTCAAAAAGAGCACTCCTTCTTTTGAGATACTTTTCTCCATTTTTTGTTATTTTCACCGATGAACCATAATATACTATTAAGTTTTTCGAACGAAGTTTTGAAAAAGCGTTTCTGACTGACCTTTTGTTGTATTCTTGGAATACGGGCAATCCAAAGATGTTTATTGGAACTCCTTTATATCTAGAATTTTTTGTATTTAAAAGTATTAATATTTTTTCTGATAGTGTCATCATTGTGTGCTATCGCTTAGGATGATGATATATATTTAATTCTGAGCTCTTGGGCGATATTGGAGCGCTTCGAGGATATGTGAAGCGTTGATTAATTCACTACCTTCAAGATCGGCAATTGTGCGGGCGAGCTTGATAACGCGGTGATATGCACGAGCGGAAAGTTGCAATCGTTCTGCTGAATCATTCAAAAGCTTCTTTACATCTGGTTCAAGGGGCGCATAGTGTGCGAGGTCTTTTACATTCATCTCGCTATTTGTGCGTATACTCCGTGTTGAACCCTTGAATCGTCTTAATTGAATATCTCTTGCATCTTTAACTCTTTCTTTGATTGTTTGTGTTGTAGTTCCTATTTGTTCGGTTCTAGAAAGCTTGTCATAATCAACAGTGCTAACAGTCACCCATATATCGATACGGTCCATGATCGGACCTGAAAGCTTTCGCACATATCGATCGAGATCGCCTGGTTTACATAGGCAGGCTTTTTGCTTGTTTCCCTTGTTGCCGCACGGACAAGGATTCATAGCAGCAATGAGAATGAAGTTCGATGGAAATATCGCTGATCCTCGAGCGCGAGAAATAGAGACAATATTATCTTCGAGAGGCTGACGCAAGGATTCGAGTACTCGTTTTTCAAATTCTGGAAATTCATCGAGAAAGAGTACACCTCGATGTGCAAGCGTTACTTCTCCTGGTTTTGGATGTACGCCACCACCAATCATCGAGACATAGCTTGCGGTATGATGCGGTGCTCGAAACGGTGAGTCGGTTATAAGCTTCTCATCAAGCAGTCCTACGATGGAGTGGATTCCGGTGATCTCGAGGATTTCGTCCATTGAAAGATCAGGTAAAATGTGAGAAAAAACCCTGGCAAGCATAGTTTTTCCTGTGCCTGGAGGTCCTGACATAGCGATATTATGTCCGCCGGCTGCAGCGATTTCGAGTCCCCGCTTTGCTCCCTCCTGTCCGCGTATATCGGAAAAATCGATATCATGTGTTTTTGCTTCTATCTTGATGATCGTTTTAGGCACAGGTATAAGCTTTTGCCTCTCAGGTTCCAAGGCATTTCCTTTTTTGTCGCGCTTGATTTTGTAAATATGATCGATGACTTCTTTCAGTGAGCGTGCACCATAAACGGTAATACCTTCGACAAGAGCTGCTTCCTCACTATTTGCTATGGGGACAAATATTTCCGTGTACCCAAGTCGTTTAGCCTCTTGAGCAAGTGGCAGTGCACCCTTGATCGGTTGGAGTTCACCGTTGAGTGATAATTCTCCAAGAAATATCCGTCCTTCTGTATGGAAATCTATCTCACTAGCCGAGAGTAAATACGAAAGAGCAATTGCCAGGTCAAAATACGGACCTTCTTTTTTCAGATCAGCTGGTGAGAGCGAAATCACTATTTTCTGATTTTGATTTTTGGGTGAAGCAAAGCCGGAATTCTTGAGTGCTGAACTCATTCGGTCTTTTGATTCATCGACAGCTTTGTCAGGAAGCCCGACAAGTGTAAATGCGTGAAGTGTGTTTTTAGTAATATCAACTTCAACGGTAACAATTTTTCCTTTCAAGAGGTGTGTTTGTGCGGAATAGATTCGTGAAAATGACATAGATAAAAATGAGGACATATGTCCTCATTTTTATGATACCCTTTTATATTAAAGTTTTCCTAAATCGCAGGATTTATTTTTTCCATGCATGCTTTACATGTTCGTGCAGCTGGATTTGCTTCCAATCGATCTTCTTCAATCGGAGCTCCGCATGCTTCGCATACGCCATATGCTCCACTCTCTATATTTGTGAGTGCGTGATTGATATCTAGAAGTCGCATCTCGAGAGTTGCAAGCAGGCTTGATCGCTCTTCATAGCCCTCTGCACGATCTGAAAGATCGTTCTGATCAGCTTCGGGCGCACTCTGTTCTTCTGGAATTGCTTCCCATTCGCCAGTTGTTTCGTTTACTCGTCCGATTGAAGAAAGCTCACCCTCGAGAACCTTCTTTTCTTCCTCTAATTTTTTCTTGTTATCTTCTGTATTCATACTTGTATACTATCATTACTACAATAAATGGCAATCTTATAATGGTTTTATCTGTTTGGTAAGCAAACGACCCCCTACTTCTTTTATTGTATTTTCGTCATCGGTGATGATAAAGGCATCTTTAGTGAAGAAAATATAGTAAAGGAGAGGAGTGCCTTTTTTGTCATAGAGCACACGGGCATCCTTGTTGTTGATCAAGGTGTCTTTCCATGGAGTTTCAAAAATATCGGTTCGATTCTCTGTTATATCTATATTAAATAGGGTAAATAAGTCATCGAACATCGTACGTTCCCAGCCGAGCATCCCTGCATATGACTGATTGTAATCTTTTGTCTGAAATACAAGGAAAAGATGAGATCGTGCGCCTGTACCTACCCCTTGATAGGTGCCGACCATATACTCATCAGTAAGCGATCGAATAAGGGATGAAGGAGCAGTGATTCGTATGAGAGAAATGAAATTCTCGAGTCCGACAAGTTCTGGTTTACCAGTTATGGTATGAGTAAGGAAAAGTGATTTGATCTGGCCCGCCTTCCCTTCCTTTTTCACTTCTGTCTGTATGATATTTGCAGCATCGATAGCACTTGTTGCACTTGTCATATCGAGGAATGCTTGATCATCATATGAGATAAGTGCTTCGATATTCTTTTTCGTTTCTACTGGAGTATTCTCGATCTTCTTTTTATTGGCGAAATAATATGCTCCACCGATTGCCGCTCCAATCAGGATTAGTCCGCCCAAAAGCATGAGAACTTTTGATCCATTTGATCCCTCAGCTTTTTTATAGAGAGCTTCGCGTTCTTTCTTTGCTTGTTCAGCCAAGGCTATCTTTATTACTGATGCTTCATTGATACGCACAGCGTCTGCCATATCAGATGAATATGTATGAATTGTCTTGATATTTTCTTTTATTGGTTGATTCTTGTTCTCATCCATACGATGTAGCTATGCTTTTGGTTTGAAGAATTCTTTGTTTGCTTCTTTGATCGATAGGTTCAAGCGCCCCTTTTCATCAAGTTTAATTATCTTTACTGGAACTCTATCGCCTTCTTTAAGGATATCAGAAACTCTTTCAACGCGGAACGGCGCAATTTCTGATACATGAACGAGCCCTTCAGTTCCAGCTGCAATTTTAACAAATGCTCCAAAGTCCATGAGTTTCACGACCTCACCTTCTGCAACATCTCCTACTTTGTACTCATGGGTCATGTCTTCGATGATCTTTTTTGCCTTTTCTGCTCCGCCGTTCTTGCCAGTAATGAAGACTGTTCCATCTTCTTCGATAGTAATCTCGGCACCTGTTTCTTCACGAATTGCATTTACATTCTTGCCTCCTGGACCAATAACCATACCGATCTGATCTTTCTTGATTTTCACGACGAGGATCATCGGTGCATTTGGAGAGATAGAGAGACGCGGAGTAGCAAGCTCGCTCGTGATAGTTTCGAGAATTTTCAGACGAGCAGCTTTTGCACGTAGAAGTGCTTCTTTCAAAATAGATGCTTTAATACCGTCGACTTTTACATCTAGCTGTATCGCAGTGATTCCATCTTTAGTACCTGCTACTTTGAAATCCATATCACCATAGTGATCTTCCGGACCTTGGATATCAGAGAGAAGTACATATTTATTCTTATCAGTTGTATCAATCATCGCACCGATAGAAATTCCGGCAACTGGCGTCTTGATCGGTACACCACCATCCATGAGTGCAACAGTTGATGCACAGATTGATGCTTGAGATGTAGAACCATTTGAAGCGACAGATTCTGAAACAACACGGATCGTATACGGGAATGAGATTTTATCAGGGATGACCGGAGTAAGTGCTTTTTCTACAAGAAATCCGTGACCCATTTCTCTGCGATTGAGACCGCCGACGCGACCAGTTTCTCCGCTTGAGTATGGAGGGAAATTGTAGTGATGCATGAAGCGCTTCTTTGCAGAAAATTCTATACCATCTATGGTGTGCATTGATTCAGGGCCAGCAAGAGTAAGTACTGAGAGCACATGAGTCTCTCCTCGGTAGAAAATGCCTGAGCCATGAAGCACATCTGAAATACCTCCTGCTTTTGCGTAAAGTCCGCGCACTTCATCAAGAGCACGGCCATCTGCACGTGCGTTTTTTTCGATCGCATTTGTATGGAATGCATTATCGAGATAGTGGTGCATATAGTCATGAGCGACGAATCTGTCTTTCTCATCATATGCTTCATACTTCTCATCAATCATTGCTTTCCAGAGAAGCTCTGCTTCAGCTGTTATTTTCTTGCCGTCTTTACTGAATAATCCTTTTTCAAGCATTGGTTGAATCTTTTCTTCAAAAAGTGAGATTACTTCACTCGGTACTTCTACTTTCGGGAATGACAGTTTTTCTTTTCCAAGTTCCTTGCGGAGCGTTTCTTGGAATGCTTCCCATTTCGAGATCTCAGCGACTGCCATATCAAAGCATGTACCCATCTCATCTTCAGAGAGTTCAAACGCCATTGCTTCGATCATGTTTATGGTCTGGTCCTTTCCGCAGACGAGAAGATCAAGTGTATAGACTGGTTCATCAGCATTCGGAATGTAGTCATTGATTTTGATTGTTGGATTCTCTTTTGTTTTACTCACATGAACTGCACCAACTGGTCCCTTCCATGGGATATCGGATACATGAATCGCGATCGATGCTGCGTTGACTGCGAGTGTTTTTGGATCAGCTTTTCCGATCGCAAGGACTGAGATGATTACCTGAACTGCGTTCTTTATATGGTGATCAAATAGCGGTCTGATCGTACGGTCTGTCATACGAGCAGCGAGAATTGCTTGATCAGATGGACGACCCTCTCTTCTCATGAACTGACTACCGAGGATCTTGCCTGCAGCATAGAACTTTTCCAAATACTCAACGGTTAGATTAAAGAATCCTGGATTCTTGCTTCCGTCGCTCGAGATGACTGCTGTAGCCATGACGACTGTTCCATCACACTTGAGCATGACTGAGCCATTGGCTTGGTCTGCAAGATCGCTAAATACTGCGGTGATCTTTTTACCGCCTATCTCTACTTCATATTCTTTATTATGCATACTATATATGAGCTAATCCCCAGACCCTAGTTTTGAAACACAGTGATATGTAGTGGTTTCAACTCTATCCGTCTGGAGAATAACAGTGTTACGTATTAATAGTGAAAGCATAGCAGAAATAGGGAGTTTTATAAAGAGAGAAATGAGAAGGTTAAAATGCTATTATGTGAATATGTCATCACAAAAACCAAATCTTACCGTTTCTGGATATAGAGGAATATGGGGAGAAACACTAACAGTGCCGATTGCAATAGCGTATGCACGTGCATATATACAATCTCTAACAGAACATACTAATACTACACTAACGATACTTTTAGCTCGTGATGGAAGAGAAAGTGGACCTGAAATTCTTGATGGCGTGCGGAACGAATTAGAAAGACTCGGAGTTAGTTGTATTGTAGGCGATATTCTTCCAACCCCTACTGTTCTCTTTGCTGTTCGTACACACAAGTACGATGGCGCTATCATTATTACCGCAAGCCACAATCCTATCGAATACAACGGGCTCAAGTTTGTAAACCATGAGGGACTATTTATAGATAAAGAACAAGTAGAAAGAATTAAAAAATACAGTAGTGAAGAAAAGTCAGAACAGCAAGACCGTTTCTCAGTTTCTGATTCTAAGGGGAATACACCAATTCCTGATTTTGCAACCGAACATGTTGACCATATCATAAAAAATATTGATGTTGAAAAAATTAGATCTCGCAAATTTAAAGTCGCAGTTGATATGATTAATGCATCTGCATGTGTGCTTGATCCATATTTGTTTGAACAGCTCGGTGCTGAGTTGATTCCCCTTAACAATATCCCCAATGGTGCGTTTGCTCATATGCCGGAGCCCCTTCGAGAGAATCTCACAGAAATTGCCGCTCTTGTAAAAAGCCGAGGCGCAGATATTGGCTTTGCACAGGATCCTGATGCTGACCGACTCGTAGTGATCGATGAATATGGCGAAGTGCTTTCTGAAGAGTACACACTTTCTCTTGGTGTCGAAGCCGTTCTTTCAAAAATGACTGCTTCTCCCGCCGAAGATAAAATTGTTGTTATCAACATGTCTACATCACAAATGAATGCTGATATTGCTAGTACATATGGAGGAAGTGTAATTAGAACAAAAGTCGGTGAACCAAATGTCGTAGCAGGTATCAAAGAATACAACGCAGTTATTGGAGGTGAGGGCGGTGGCGGAATCATTTATCCAACTATCAATACCGCGCGCGATAGTTTCACGAGTATTGCGCTCATCTTGCAATTGCTCGGACAAAAAAATACTTCTCTTAGTGAGGTAGTTGCTTCTCTTCCAAAATATGAAATGAGAAAAGATAAAATGCCGATTACAGGTGATATCAGTAACTCATACGAGAAAATTAAAAAACATTTCAACACTGCTACTATCAACGAACTTGATGGACTTAGACTTGATTTTGAAGATAATTCTTGGATCCATCTACGTCCATCCAATACAGAACCAATCGTACGCCTCATGGGTGAAGCGAAAACGAAAGAGCGTATCAATAGTCTTTTTGATGAAATCAAACCTCTCCTCTAAGTAAATCTCGAATTGACAATTAACCCTTTTTGTAATACAGTGAAGACTAACAAAGATAACAAACTAACCCAATTCTTTAAAATTTAAAATAAGTTACATCATGAAACCGTTAACATTTCCTGACTATCACACAACGGGACAAGCCGGTATTGTCACCTTTACTCCTTTTTACGAAAGGATGATTAAAGAAATAAAAATGAAATTAAATGAAAGTAAAACGATTGATCTGTATCTTGGCAGATTAAGTGATACTGGATTTTCTGTTGAACCAAAAATTACTCATTTTTTTGATGTACAAAAGGGTGAGAATCAGAATGAATTTAAAGTAAGTTATTACGGAGACTATTTTGATACTACTGATCAAAAATTGCCAATACAGAAAACAATCAGGTTTGATAATCCATTTGGTGAAATTGCTATTTTACCTGGATATGAAACTATGCCGAAATTTTTTGAAATTGGTAAAGATTTGCAATCATACCAGAATTTCATTACCGCAGTGAGAGAGATGTTGAATGAGGAAATAGGCAATTGTATTCAACTTTGTTATAAGAACCAAGACGGCAGCTATTCAGTTGTACACGGTGAACTTATACAGGTGAACAAAGGCAATATTTTCATGGAAGATTACAATGAAATAAAAGTAATCAATAACCAAACAGTATCAGGTGGACCCCTGCTTCATTCCAGAAAGAAAAATCATAGGTTTGTTTCACAAAATGGTTATTTATTTGCTGTTAATATTCCATGCTTTCAGAAAGGATTACCAGTTGATGATGGCCAGGTATATGGAGATACATTTCCATCACCATGGAATTTCACACTTGAAGTTGTATTCTCCTAACAATAGGTAAAGATGTAAAATAAAAATGCCCCCGTAACAGAGGGCATTTTTTAGTATATTAAATACTTTCTCGGATTTTTGGAGAGATCGAGGAAGTCGTCAGCAGCATCTTTTAATTTCATAGATGTTGATTTACCAAATGAAACAACTTCAACTTGGACAAGCATCCCCTGGAGATATTCGACAAGTGGAAGAAAGTCTCCATCCCCTGCTACAAGTATGACCGCATCGAGGCGAGGAGCCATTTTCATGGCATCAACGGCAATTCCTACATCCCAGTCGCCTTTTTTCGCACCTCCAGAAAATATCTGGAGGTCTTTTGTCTTTGTTTCAATGCCAAGTTTTGTCAGTGCGTCAAAGAATCCTTTCTCACCTTCCCCTTCACTTGTGATGACGTAAGCGGTCGCGCGTACAAGTTTGCGCCCTGCGACTGCGTCTTTGAGAACGGAACCGAAGTTCACTTTCCGCTTATAGAGATTCTTTGCACTATGATAGAGGTTTGATGTGTCAATGAAAACCCCCACTCTTTGTTCTTTATGTTTAATTACACTCATATACTATGTATTGTACCTTGTTGATTTTTCAAAACAAAATCCCCCGACTGGAGTCGGGAGACAATGTTTAAGCTTTTAATGATTTTAATTGCTGAGCGTGTCGTGTCTTGTCTTTCTTTTCGAGATATTTCAGGTGACTTCGGCGATCGGCAACCATTTTGATAAGTCCACGGCGAGAATGATTATCCTTTTTGTGTTCTTTCAAGTGAGTTGCGAGCTCATCAATACGCTTGCTCAAAATAGCGATCTGAACCTCAGGAGATCCTGTATCCTTATCGTGTATCTGGCTTTTCTTTATAATATTTTGCTTTTTCTTTACGGTTAACATTGTTCTCGTATACTAGCACATATTATAAAAAATTGCAAGCCCCCTCTTGTTGTCTTCATATATCAAAAAAGCCGCTGACTAATGTAGCAAGCGGCCTATTCTCTTTTTCTTTTATTTGGTGTTTTTATATCTGTCACCAGCATCACCAAGTCCCGGGAAAATGTAATTATTTTTCCCTAGCTCAGGATCAATTGCGGCACAGAAGATTTTTACATCTGAATGTGATTCTTGTATCTTCCGTAGCCCTTGATCACAGCTTAGAATAGCCATATACGTAATATTCTGTGCCCCGGTTGCTTTCACCAGATTAATAGCATGACAAGCGGATTCACCAGTTGCTATCATCGGGTCGAGCATGATCACCGGCGTTTTAGGATCTAATGCTTTTGGAAGTTTGTTCAGATATTCTTCAATTTTTACATTGGGTGAATCATCTTCTACCCTCCGTAAACCGATATCGTAACTTGCCATATTTGGGATCAGCGTCCACATGGCATCTTGCATGGACAAACCTGCACGCAGGATTGGCACTATGCATGGAATCCTTTTAATCTCTGGCACCTCTGTTTCAGACAAAGGCGTCCATATCTTTTTACTTGTTAATGGCAAGTTTTTAAAAACCTCGCCGCCAATAAGCACTGTTATAGTCCGCAAGGTATCTCTGAAATCATGAGAAGAAGTTTCCCTATTTCGTAAGATTCCCATTAGATAAGCGATAAAAGAGTTATCGCTAAAGATTTTTGCATTTAAGTAATCCATTGGTTTTGTTTTTTTAAGTTAGGAATGTTTTGCTTTTTCTTCAGTGTTGTAGAGTATGGAAGTAAGGCTTCTGAATTCCTCACGCCAATCCATGCCATACCCAAACAGCCATAAGTCCGGAAAAGGCTCTTCAATAAGCTTGTACATAATCTTGCCAGTGAAGGTATGATCTTCTTTTATTCCCAGCACGGCGAAGTTCAAAGATTTCGGAGTTTTGTTTTTCAGATACAGATAAAGTTTCTCTAATGTTATGCCTTTATCTATCAGGTCTTCAATAACAATTACATTTTTACCGGCAATTTGTAAATCGCCTTTGTGAAAAATCCGCACCCTATTTGTTTCTTTTCCATCTCTCGTATAACGGGTCGCCGTGATGGTTTCCCGACTATGTTTGAGCCCTCTTTTTTCTAAGGCTCGTGAAAGGTCCAGGCCAAAGTCCAGGCCGCCATTCATAACCATAAGCAAAACAATATCTTTTTTGTTTTTGTAGTCATTGTAAATGACATTTGCTAAACGTTTGATATTCTTTTGAATTCTCTTTTTAGTGTACAAAGTATTGCACACAAAACCGTTGATGATAGTGCTAGTTTTTTTCATATCAGTGTTTTTAATTTTCAAAAATCAGGTTAAATATTTGATGATATTAATACATCATTTCATAAATGTCAAATTAGAATACCTTACCAGCAGAGTATTCATTGGAATGTGATACAATTATTGTACGACATTCATATGACATCACGGCTTGAACAATTAAAAAGAGAATTCCTCGAACATGTAGAAATTGAGAAAGGAAACAGTTTGAGGACCGTAGAGAATTATGAATACTACCTCTCTCGATTCTTTGAGTTTGCGAAGATCACAGATCCGAAAGAGATCACCGATGACAAGATCCGCGAGTTTCGACTGTATCTCAATCGTCAGCCAGGAGTAAAGATTCGCGGGCAACAGGCGGCCACGCTCAAGAAGAATACTCAAAACTATCACCTGATCGCGCTCCGGGCATTTCTCAAATACCTGATAAAGCGTGATGTCACTTCCCTTGCTCCCGATCGGATTGAGCTTGCCAAAGTAAAAGAGCGCTCGCTTGATCTGATCTCTACAAATGAACTAGATCGGTTACTCAGTGCCCCAAATACCACTACTCCAAAGGGATTGCGTGATAAAGCGATCCTTGAACTTTTCTTCTCAACAGGACTTCGCTTAGCAGAGCTCTGCTCACTTGATCGGGATCTTGATCTATCTCGAGATGAGTTTTCAATTCGTGGAAAAGGAGAAAAGGTTCGAGTTGTATTTCTCTCAGATACCGCTAAGGATGCTATCCGCCTTTATTTAAAAGCTCGTAAAGATCTTGATAGTCCTCTGTTCATCCAATATTCACGCAATGGCGCAAAGAGCAATCGACTCACCCCGCGCTCGATTGAGCGCATCGTAAAGTTTTATGCGATCAAAGCTGGAATATCAAAAAAGGTTACACCCCACGTTATTCGCCATTCGTTCGCAACTGATTTACTTTCAAATGGTGCCGACATACGTTCAGTGCAGATGATGTTGGGACATGCTAATATCGCTACCACACAGATCTATACGCATGTGACGGATGCTCAATTGCGAGATGTACACAAAAAGTTTCACAGTAAGTCAAAATAATATATGAGAATCATTTCATGGAACGTAAACGGAATACGCGCAGTGCATAAAAAGAACCTCTTTATTCCTTTTGTGAACAAGTACAAGCCAGATGTTATCTGTCTCCAAGAAACGAAGGCAGAACAGCATCAGTCCGAAGTAGATCTGCCAGACTACGAAGAATATTGGAATTCATCGCGCACGAAAAAGGGCTATAGTGGCACAGCAATCTTTACCAAAGAAATTCCACTTTCAGTGCTCTATGATATCCCACCTGAAATCGCGAAGAAGTTTAAACTCACCTCTGACAAGTATGGGGATGCAAACGCCGAAGGTCGAGTCATTGCCGTTGAGCTAAAAAAATTCTTCATAGTGACTGTCTATACTCCAAATGCCAAAGATGATCTTTCTCGTGTTCCTCTTCGGCACAAGATCTGGGATAAAGCGTTTCTTGCCTATATGAAAGAGCTTGAGAAACACAAACCTGTCATTTTCTGCGGGGATCTCAATGTTGCTCACACACCAGATGATTTGGCGCGACCAAAAGAAAATGTCGGCAATAAAGGTTTCACAGACGAAGAGCGTGAAGGCTTCCAGAATTTTCTTGATGCAGGATTTATTGATACATTTCGAATGTTTACAAACGGTAATGGCCATTATACATGGTGGAGTCATTTTGCAAGTGCACGCGAGCGCAACGTCGGCTGGCGTATCGATTACTTCTGCGTCTCAAACAAGCTAAAAAGTAAAATTGGCGACTCATATATCCTTCCTGAAATCTACGGATCTGACCACTGCCCTATCGTTTTAGAGCTTATATAGCTTGCTTTTTTAGCAGATTATGCTATAATAAAAAAGAATGTTAAACAAGAATTGGTTCTGGCGTTTGGTAATTGTAACAATTATCATCGCTAGCCTGTATGTAAATCCTTCGAAGAAAGATTTACCCAATATGGCTGACATGGCCATTGCCGCAGGTCACTAAAACAGTATCACCCTGACTGGTGAAAGGTCTACAGTAATGTAGCCCTTTTTTTATTTATCTGTATTACGGTATAATACTAGTCTATCAGTAATAATTTTTTAAAATATGAAATCAATTTTAATCGCGTTAGGAATTATTGTTATCGGTGGAGTGGTATGGTATGCAATCCAAACGAAACCTGATGCATCTATTCAAGAGGCGCAAGTAAGTGATGTAACTACTACTACAAATAATGAATCAGAAATAAAAGCATCTGAAAATGAGACCACGCAGACAGCTTCTGATAAAGAAATCGACAATGCAAATGTGAAAATCACATTCAAAGGTTTTGGTCCTGGAAAAGTCCATGAGGGTTCTTTTGGCAAAGTAGATTCTAAACTTGCTTTTGACGGTAGTGATATAAAAGGAGAGGTAATGGTTGATATGAATTCTCTCTCAACCGAAATTTCAAAGGTAACTACAGATCTTAAGTCAAAAACCTTCTTTGAGGTATCAAAGTATCCAACTGCAACTTTCAAAGTTACTTCTTTTAAGGATAATAAGCTCTCTGGTGTCATGACAGTACATGGTGTTTCGAAGAACGTTACTGTCGATGTGAAATCATCTGCTACCGAGCTTAGTTCAACCTTCAATATCGATATGAAAGAATTTGGTATCGATCAAAAGCTCGCGAACGAAGTGGTAGAGCTCACCGTAACTGCACCATTGAAATAATTTACCTCATCTCAAAAATAAAACACACAGACTAGCTGTGTGTTTTATTTTATCTGGGCTATAATTGGCCTATGGAAACAAAATCCTGTCAGAATTGTAAAAATGATTTCGTGATCGATGAACGTGACCAGCTTTTCTATAAAAAGATCAATGTTCCCCACCCTACATGGTGTCCGGAATGTCGGCTTATTCGTCGCATCGGTTCATATAGCGTGTGGACTGTTTATTGGAGAGACTGTGATAAGTGTAAAAAGCGTACACTTTCCATGTATCATAAAGAAAAGCCTATCACTGTATTTTGCTCTGAATGTTGGTGGGCTGATGATTGGGACGGTACAGAATATGGAATGGAGTATGACCCTAATCGTAATTTTTTTGAACAACTTTACGAACTTTCTCGTAAATCACCTTGGGTAGCTACAGAAACTATTGGTCCTACAATGGTAAATTCTGAATATTGTAACGGAGCAACATGGCTTCGAAATTGCTATCTAACTTTTTGGGCAGATTATTGTGAGAATATTACGCATTCATCTATCATTTTCCAACTCAAGGATTCCTCTGATTGTATGCGAGCTCAAGAGTCTGAGCTTTGTTATGAATCAATGGGTATTAATAAATGCTACCAAACCTATTTCTCTGAAGAGTGTGATGCATGTACTGATGTATGGTTCTCTCGCAATTGCTATAACTGCACAAACTGTATCGGCTGTGCCAATTTACGCGGAG
The DNA here is from genome assembly GCA_965656375.1 of Minisyncoccia bacterium. Lineage (GTDB taxonomy): Bacteria > Patescibacteriota > Minisyncoccia > Phycocordibacterales > UBA9973 > UBA8515. The sequence continues at coordinate 621,674 of CBFHKH010000001.1, read as the reverse complement.
AATCATATTGTATTTTTAACCAAAAATATTCCAAAGAAAACTATGTGGAAAAAATAAAAGAGCTCGGTCTTGATTCATGGAAGAAATTACAAGATATGCAAGAAAAAGCTCAGGCATTCTGGTTAACAAAACCTTACAGAGTCTACAGTGGTAATTCTCTAAACCTTAATGTAACTGGTGAGTATACATACGAGTCAAAAAATTCTCAAAATATGTATTTGAGTAATAACGCCGAAGAATGCAGATATTGCCAATTTATTACTGTCCCATCTGCAAAAGATTGCTATGACTATTCGGGCTGGGGAGCAAATGTTGAACTCATGTATGAGACCCATTCTACTGGAGAAAAAGCAAGTGGTGTGCGATTTTCTCAAAACTGCTATCCAGATGGATTAAATGCTGAATACTCGATCTGGGCTTCAGCCTGTAAAAATGTTTTTGGTTGCGTTAATTTAAAACGTAAATCATATTGTATTTTGAATAAGGAATACTCAAAAGAGGAATACGAAAAAATGAAAGCCCATATCATAGAAGATATGAAAAAAAATCCTTATGTAGATGATTTAGGTCGAGTATGGAGCTACGGAGAATTCCTCCCTCTTTTTATTAGCCCTCTTTCCTATAATGAATCAAACGCAATGAAATTTTTCCCAAAGACGAAAGAGGAAGCTATTTCTATAGGATACTCCTGGTATGAAGGAGAACAAACTGAATACACAACAACTCTTGATGCGAGCGATTTACCAGAAACAATAAAAGAAACAAAAGACGCTATTACGAGTGAAATTATTAAATGTTCTCTCTGTAATCGAGGATACAAGATTGGTCCGCTAGAATTTAATTTATTACAGAAGATGAATTTGCCGATACCCCACTCATGTCCTCACTGTCGGCAGAAAGCTCATTTTGCCCGGCTCAATCCTCCACGCTTATGGAACCGAGAATGCGCAAAGTGTAAAACTTCTATCATGACTGCGTTTGCTCCAGAACGACCAGAAACTGTGTACTGTGAAAAGTGCTATCAGCAAGAATTTGTCTAAAATAAAATCCCCATATGGGGATTTTATTTTTTACTTATTCTACTTTTGGTGGCTGATCCATGCCTGCCCAGAGATTCATGGTGCCAATGTTTGTGGTACCTGACTGCTTCATATAGAGGAAAAGTTGCATTTTGTATGCAGAAGCAATCTTGAGAAGTCCGAGCAAATGCATAGCTTTACTTTGTGTTCTTCCCCACATCGGTATTTCTTGTTTCAAATCTTCATCTGTCATTGGCTCGATAAGGGCTTTCACTTCAGAAGCTTCTTTATTCATGAGCTCATTGAAGTTCTCAAGTGTTGGCATTGGTGCGTCTGCGTACTTTTTCCATGCATCAGGATTACCGGTTACTGAACCATCTGTTCCTGCGATAAATATATAGGTAAGATAATGCAGTAATTCTGAAAGTGTTCTCTGAGATTCTGTTGGCTTATGAGCTAGCTGATCTGGTTGTATTTTCTCTGCCAAGTGTTTCATGATATTAATCTCCCCTATCAATGCCTCTACGTATTGTTCTTTTGTGATCATATGTGTTTACATATTAATAATATATTGATTATAGCATATAGATTCATTGACTATTTCAAATAAAAGATTTACTGTAAATATAATTGGAATCGTTATTTTTAACCTAAATCATAGAGTTATGACCTCGCCTGAATATCACTTTAAACAAGCGGCCATAACTATGATTGTTATAGCCTTCCTCATTTTCCTTCAATGGTTCATACCATTTCTAAAAAAAAGATTTAAGAAACCAAAGCCATAAAATATCATTGCTCATCGCTCTGGTATTTTTTTTATTTCTCTATACTACTTGGTGGCCTTGCCACCAAGTGAAGACAAATCTTTAAACTTTATGTTTCCTGTGTAATTTTAAAATTTCTTCCTGCTCAAGGATATCTTTCTGTTCTTTCGCTTTTTCGCCTAAATCTTCTAATTCTTTATCTGAAAGCGTATCAAGCTCTAGGGCTTTTTCTTTTAAATATTCGATTGTATTTTTCTTAGGATCTTCGAGCACAACTTCTAAAAGTGCATGAAGTATCCACCCCATACGGCGAGATGGTTTCATGTTGAGATCTTTTATTAACACTTCCCCATCAATAGCAAGCTGTGCGACTGAAAGCGGATCGCGAAGTACCTCATCGATCATCGCATGATATTTGCGGAGGCGGTATGGAGCTTCTGCTTTTTTCATACCTACACGATCGCATTCCCGGATCTCCATGAGTTCCCAGATATGATCCTTTCCTACTTTTTGTACTATTCGGCGTACAGCTGAAAGAGTGATCTGCTCTGTATCAGAGAAGAACATATGATTGCGTACGAGCGAGACGACGAGATCAGTCGTCCTTTTCGGGTACTTTAGTCGCTCCATAATAGCCTTTGCCATTCGAGCTCCGATGACCTCATGGCCGTAGAATGTATACGCTTTTTTGGTTCCCGGTCGGCGGCTTTTAGGCTTGCCGATATCGTGAAATAACGCTGCAAGACGGATCTCTGTACTATAGCCTTTGTCTGCAGCGTGGCCGAGCGCTCCGAGTAAATGCTCGAAGACATCGTAGATATGTGCACCGCCTTGCTCACAACCAATGCCCTCTTCGAGTTCGGGAATAATATATGTAAGCAATCCTAATTTCTGAAGTAATCCAATTCCCTGGGCGGGATTAGGACTCTCGATTATTTTTGTGAATTCATCTCGAATTCTTTCCATTGATATATTTTTCAGAAGTTCGGCATTTTCTGTGATTGCAGCCATGGTTTCATATGAAACGGCGAAGTCGAGCTCCGTAGAAAAACGTACTGCACGGAGCATGCGCAGAGCATCCTCTCTGAACCTATCTGAAGCGTTTCCTACGCATCTGATCACTTTGTCCTTTATATCACTTTGTCCTTTATATAGGTCAATTATGTGTCCTTTAGAGGTATTGTATGCCAAAGCATTAATAGTAAAATCTCGCCTTTTAAGATCGTCTTCTATATTTTTACTGAATACTACTTGATCAGGATGTCTAAAATCACTATATTTTGCTTCAATTCTGTATGGTGTAACTTCAACAATGTCGTATTTTGGTGTTTCACCGGCTTGCGCAGGCAGGTTAGTAATATCTAGAACATCAGTTTCATGTGTAACACATACCCCAACTGTTCCAAAACTGTTTTCATATATAGTTTTCTCGAACATAGGAATGATTTCTTCTGGGGTTGCATTTGTTGTCATGTCCCAGTCTTTTGGTTCCCTCCCCATTAAAATATCACGGACACACCCACCAACAAGAAAAGCCTCGAATCCTGCTTTTTCGAGAGTGTCTGTTACATGTGTAACATATGAAGGTATTTTTGAGTTATCGATAGGCACTACTATATTAGTTTGGGCCATATGCTTCTGTGCGGAGTAGGAGAATCGAACTCCTGTCTCATCCTTGGCAAGGACGTGTTCTACCACTAAACCAACCCCGCAGATTATGTATAACGTTTTAGATTATAGTATTTTCCATTAAATAATGCAATAAAATATTCGGATATGCTTTGTTTTTCGAAGACTTTTTTGATATAATTTTTTATGTGAAAAAATGTTCAAGATGTAAGAAAGAAAAAATTGATACTGAATTCAATTTTAAGAATAAGGCTTTCGGAGTAAGGCATCTTCATTGTAAAGAATGTACTAGATTATTAATCAAAAATCACTATAATAAGAACAAGCAGTATTATTTAGAGAAAGCAGCTACTAGAAATAATAAATTTAAGCTTGAAATACATAGTTTTTTAAGAGATTTCTTCAAAAAGAGACCATGTATTGATTGCGGAGAATCTGATCTAAGGGTATTAGAATTCGATCATAAGAATAAGTTTACAAAATTTAAAGCTGTTTCTTCTATGATACGATTACAATTTCCTATCGAAAAAATAAAAGAGGAAATTGAAAAGTGCGATGTAAGATGTGCAAATTGTCATCGAAAGAAAACAGCTAGAGATTTTAATTGGTTTAGAAATTAATATGCGCTCGTAGCTCAACGGATAGAGCACTTGTCTTCGGAACAAGGGGTTGGGGGTTCGATTCCCTCCGAGCGCACATCAAACAAGACTCATGACCTTTATCAGTCTTTTATACACAATAAATATCATTTAAAAATAAGATTCTGTGGATAAGACTGTGTGCATTGTTTATAAAAGACAGATTTACTTTACATCATTATTTAGGTCTTCTTCATAAAAAGTGTTATAAATTAATGATATTTATACAAAGACATTTAAAATAGCATAATTTGTCCTATAAACTAACTTAATGTTTCACGTGAAACATTAGAATATAGTTACACATGTAACATATGAAAAATTTCACTTCTAAATCGCAAAAAATTGGAGAAATTGGAGAAAATACTGCATGTAAGTTTCTCATGAAACATGGATTTCAAATTCTAGAGAGAAATTATACAAAAAAATGGGGAGAAATCGATATTATTGCAGAAAAAGAAGGGAGGTTGTATTTTATAGAAGTTAAGTCAGTCTCTCAATCTTTAGAGGAGTTAGATGGGGAGGAAAGTAATAATCAAAGTGTTACACGAGAAACAAACCCTTTTATAAGACGCCCCGAAGAGAATATGCATCCGTGGAAGATGAAACGATTATCAAGGACAATCGAGACTTATTTGATCCACAATAGAATAGGCAATACTCCATGGCAGTTTGATCTTTTGTTTGTCTATATCGACATGGAAAAGCGAAGAGCTCGGGTCAAAACGATTGAGAACATTATTCTATAATTGTTTTTTATATATAGTATGCTACTATAGAAGAATTGTTAGATTTCGGGGTGTAGTACACCGGTAGTATACGCGGTTTGGGACCGTGAGAACAGGGTTCAATTCCCTGCACCCCGACAAGAGAAAAACCTTTGTAGGTTTTTCTTGGAGGGGTGAATACATAACTATGTTACGTATGGCAGGGAATTGAAAACCTTGAGTATATCGAACGGAGTGGAACGAGTACGATACGAAAGGTGTACAGATCCTGTAAGGATCAATATGTGTACTCACAATCCCTGTACTAGTGGCTATGTAATAGCCAATTCCTTAAAATCACGCGGGATTAGTTTAGTGGTAGAACTACAGTTTTCCAAACTGTTGGCAAGAGTTCGATTCTCTTATCCCGCACAGCATGATCACATATCTATATGCGCTCGGAAGCGTTCTCGTAATCAGCCTCGTATCGCTCGTAGGAGTTTTTACTCTTGCACTCAAAGAGGACATATTAAAAAAATATATCGGAGTATTTATTAGTCTTGCCGTCGGTGCATTGCTTGGGGATGCATTTATTCATATTATTCCTGAAGCATTTAAACAGAGCACAAATGCAGTCAGCACAAGTTTACTCATCATCGGTGGCTTACTCATATTTTTTATATTAGAAAAGTTTTTACATTGGCATCACCATGCTGAAGAAGAAGATGTACACGAGATTCATCCTGCTGGTAAATTAATACTGTTTTCTGATGGTGTCCACAATCTAATTGATGGAATTCTTATTGGTGCAAGCTTCATGGTTAGCATTCCTATCGGTATTGCGACTACGATCGCAGTTATACTTCATGAAATTCCACAAGAGATAGGGGACTTTGCTGTTCTTATTCACTCTGGGTATACCAAGAAAAAAGCATTGTGGCTTAACTTTATTTCAGCCCTACTTTCTGTTGTTGGAATGATATTTGCTTTTGTTTTAGGAAATATCGCTGAAGCTTCAGTGTTGTGGTTGTTACCAATTGCCGCTGGAGGATTTATATATATAGCAGTTGCAGATTTAATTCCTGAGCTACATAAGCATAAAGGGAATGTGAATTCATTTTTCCAAATCGTGACAGTTATTTTAGGGGTAGTACTCATGCTCATACTTGCTCTTATTGAATAGGTTGTAAAATTTTTAAAGTAACTAATATAAAAATAAAAAAACCACTCATAGATAGAATAGAGTGGCTCTTTTATTAATTCTTCTCGCGAGACGAATTATTTAACTGCGTCCTTGAGAGCTTTCGCTGCTCGGAACTTTGGAACTTTTGTAGCAGCAACCTTTACTGCTTCACCTGTCTTTGGATTGCGAGCCATACGAGCTGCACGTGCCTTTACAGAGAAGATACCGATTCCTGCGATTGATACTTCACCGCCCTTTTTCAAAGTAGCGACGATAGCATCAAACATACCGTTCACAACTTCTTCAGCCTGTACTTTTGTACCGCCGATCTTGCCGTGAACCCATTCTACTAATGCTTGTTTATTCATTATTTTCTGTCCGTATATATTTCTTTCAAAAAATATACGGATACTACCTAAATAATATTCGACCGTTTGCAAACGTGTCCTTATAAACAGGATAATCTTATTATATACCAAGGTTATTTTAGCGCAAGCAAATTATAACATTGACAACTTTTGACTTTATATTTTAATTTATCATTAAAAACAGTAAAATTTTACTTTTTGTATATAAAAAGTAAACTTTCACGTATGTTATAATCCCGCATATGGCAAATATCACACGAACATTCCTCCGATCAGATGAGATGATGACAAAGTATATGGAAGTAATGAAGGAGAGGGAAGCAAGCGGAATAAAGTATAGCCCATTTGATGAACCGCCGATTAAAGAATTCGAACATTGGGTTATTATAGATAATCAATTCCCGTATGATGCCATTGCTACCACTACTCATATGCTTGCGACAAAGCGGAAAGTAGCGTTTGATTGGGAACTATTAACTACGGAAGAAAAAAGTGAGTTTGAACAAATCAAAAAAGAATATTTGAGTTTACAGTATGATGCAATTTGGGAAAATTTACCGAAAGGCCAGACTCAACCAGAGCATTTCCATATGAATCTTTTGATACTTAAAAGAGAAGCAGTATAATAAAACCCCCTCAGCTGAGGGGGTTTTATTATACTTTTATCGTGCGTATTCAATAATGCGACTCTCTCGGATCATGGTGACTCTGATTTCACCTGGATATTTGAGTTCTTGTTCTATCTTCTTGGCAATGTCGCGTGCCATTACTTTTGCTTCAACATCGTTTACTTTCTCTGGAGTCACAAAGATTCGGATTTCGCGACCTGCAGCAAGCGCATATGATTTCTCGACGCCTTCAAATGTCTTTGTGATTGCTTCCAAGTCTTGCAATCTCTTGATGTAGTTCTCAACTGAGTCACGGCGGGCGCCAGGGCGGCCTCCTGAGATATGGTCAGCAGTCTGAACGATGATCGCTTCTATTGTTTCATGTGGGCAATCATCATGGTGACTCTTCATTGATGTGATGATACGTGGATCAGCGCCGAACTTCTGTAGGATACGGATACCAATGTCGATATGCGTACCTTGGACTTCGTGGTCGAGAGCTTTACCAATGTCGTGGACGAGGGCACCAGCTTTTGCAATCTGAATATCTGCTCCAAGCTCTTCTGCGAGCATTCCTGCGATGTGAGCCATTTCTATAGAGTGTTGGAGCACGTTTTGGCCGTAACTGGTACGGAAGTAGAGGCGTCCGACAATGGCGACAATACGCGGATCAAGGTTAAATATTCCGCATTCATACACTGCTTGATCACCTTTATCCTTGATAATCTTGTTGATATCTTCCTGGGCCTTAGCGACGACTTCCTCGATCTTTGCAGGTTGGATACGGCCATCAAGGATAAGGTTCTCGAGTGCGAGACGGGCGACTTGTCGGCGGACTGGATCAAATGATGAGATAACAATAGCCCCCGGAGTTTCATCGATGATGAGTTCAACCCCCGCAGCGCGTTCGAATGCGCGGATATTGCGGCCTTCCTTTCCAATGATCTTTCCTTTGATTTCATCGTTTGGAATATTGACCGATGTTGTCATCATTTCTGATGCTGTTGATGCAGCGAGGCGGTTGATACTTGCAGCGAGGATGTCTTTTGCACGGCGATCCAGCTTCTCAGTATTTGCTGTTTCCATTTTCTGCATGCGAACAAGAAGATCTTCTTCATATTTTTCTTCGATGTTGCGGAAAAGGAGCCCCTTTGCATCCTCTACTGAAAGATGTGCGATCTTCTCGAGTTCTTTCTCTTTTTCATTCTGCATGTTGTCGACTCGATCTTTGATCTTCTTCACATCTTCGACTTTGAGCTTGATATTCTCAACTTCGCGATCAATCTCGACTTGGCGTGCGTCGAGAAGCTCTTCCTTTTTGATGAGGCGATGCTCTGTCTCTTTCCACTCGACTTCTTTCTTTTTGAATTCTGTCTGAGATTCTTCGAGCTTCTCTTCTGCCTTTTTCTTCGCATCATCGACGATGCGTTGCGCTTCTTCTTTTGCACCGAGCATTATCTGCTTGATCTCGAGCTCCATTGAGCCCTTTTTGCCGAGCGAGATAATGAGGCGCAGATAATATCCGACTCCGACCCCTGCGATAAGGGCGAGCACAGAAATTATTATTGCTGTTAAACTCATATATGTGACCGTGTCACTTGGAAAACACGAGCGTTATTCGCGCGGGGAAATGCGTATATTATTATGCACAGGGGAGACTGGAGCAAAACGTTTGTTCATAAATAAATAGTTCTTGAAGCGCCGGATAAAACTGTATTTCGAAAGTAGACACTAAATAAAACTGTTAAAATTCGATAACTTCATAATACTAGAAAGACCGCCTTCTGTAAAGAAGGCGGTCTTTCTAGTATAAGACTATTTTAGGTTCTTTGGCTTTGCGACTATCTCATCGACGATGCCGTACTTTTTAGCTTCATCAGCAGTCATGTAGTAATCACGGTCGGAATCTTTATCAATTGTCGCTACACTCTGACCAGTATTCTTTGCGAGGATCTTGTTAAGTGTTTCTTTTGTACGAAGGATATGTTTTGCATTGATCGCGATATCAGATGCTTGACCCTCTGCACCACCCATAACTTGGTGGATCATCACTTCAGAATTCGGAAGAGCAAATCGCTTGCCTTTCTGTCCAGCAGAGAGGAGCACTGCACCCATCGAAGCGGCGATACCGACGCAGATAGTCGAGATGTCAGACTTTACGAAATTCATGGTATCAACGATGGCAAGTCCTGCGGTAACAGAACCACCAGGGGAGTTGATATAGAGTTGGATGTCTTTTTTTGAATCAGCATGATCGAGGTACAGGAGCTGGGCGATGACGAGATTTGCGACATGGTCATCAATCGGTCCACCTAGGAAGATAATGCGATCGTTTAAGAGGCGAGAGTAAATATCATACGCTCGCTCTCCATTCATTGTTTTTTCAATAACTGTTGGGATTAACATAATTTTAGCGACTAGCTGTTAGCAATTAGCGACTAGCGGAGCCATTATATCATGATTTGGCTAGAAGCTAAAAGCCAGATGCTAACGGCTATCTTTATTGGCTTTCTAAAAATGTAAACACTTTTTCATTTTCGAGCATGTTTTCAACATATGCCCGAGCACGGATTGGGTCAGCATCTTTGTACATCGTAATGATCTTCTGTACTTCAACTTCTATATCTTCCTCACTTGGCGCAAGATTTTCTTTTTTGGAGATAGTGTTGATGATAAGCTGAAGCTTTGCACGCTTTTCTGCATCTGCTCGCCATTCTCCGCGGAGCTCTACTTCAGTCTTGCCGATCTGCTTCAAATAATCTTCGAATTTGAATCCCATGTTTGTGATGTCAGCTTCAAGACGATAGAGGATTTTGTCTGTTTCGCTTTGGATGAGTATTTCTGGAATCTCACCTTCTGCTTTACTTACGAGTTCTTCGATGATAGAGAGGCGGAGCTTGTCTTTTTGCTCAGTTTCTTTCTCAATTTTCATATTACTCTTGATCTTGTTCTTGAACGCCTCAGCATCTGCAAAATCACCGAATGATTTTGCGAATTCATCGTCGAATGCTGGGTACTCACTTTCTGGGATCTCGTGAGCTTTCTTGTGCTCTTCCTCAGTCATATTCTCATGGCCTTCATGTCCACCGCGAGCTTGTTCTGCGCGCATCTTTCGGAGTTCGAGAATTGTTTTCTCTACGTCAGCGTCATCAACGATGATTTCTTTCTTGAAGTCTCCCTTTTTGTTTTGTTCTTCTGCCAGCTTTTTATAATCTGGTAGTTTCATCTCTGGAAGTACTGCAGTCATGATCTTGAATTCAAGATCAGAGCCTTTGGCGATCTTTGTGATCGCGATTTGTGGTCGGCCGATAGCATCAACTTTATTCTCTTCAAGAATTTGTGGGTACACAATATGGAGAGCCTGCTCCGCCATTTCTTCAAGGATCATCATTTCGGTCACGTTTTCTTTCACGACATTTGCAGGTGCTTTACCTTTTCTGAATCCTGGAAGTTCAAGTCGCTCAGCAATGATACTGAGAGCCTTACCTTCGTATTTTTCAAAGTCTGCCCACTCGAGTGTGCCGACTATTTCAACCTCGCTCTTATCAAGCTTTTTTATTTCTGTTTTCATAGTAGTGTTTTTAGATTATTTACCGAACTTTTCTTTGTAGAGTTCCATTGATCTATAGATAGCATCAATTGCTTCTTTTTTGTTTCCGAAATCTTCAATGATTCCAGTCGATGGTTTTGATTTTAGTTGCTTGATTATTTCCCAATAGTGTTTGAATTCTCGTAATGTATGCTTGTTTAAGTCTTCTAGATCTTTTACATCTTCCCAGCGTCGGTCATCTACAGGAACTGCGATGATTTTATAATCCGACTCTCCATCATCGATTAGCTTCATAAGGGCAACAGGGCGCGCTTTAACAAGAATACCTGGATGAATTGGATACGTAGCAAGCAAAAGAACGTCAATTGCATCACCATCTTCCCAGAGAGTTTGTGGAATAAATCCGTACTCACATGGATATGGAGCAGAATTATAATTTGCTCTATCAAGCATAATCATGCCGGTCTCCTTATCAATTTCGTATTTATTATGAGATCCTTTTGGAATTTCAACAATACAGTTGAATTCATTAGGAATATTTTTACCAATTGAAACATCGTGCCATAAGTTCATAGTAGTTTTATAGTTAATTACTAATTACGCTTCAGTTCCGTCATCGACGAGACCTTCGTCAATTATATCACTGTCGCTTGATACCACCTCACCTTCGACACCTTTGATGTCGATTCTCCAACCAGTAAGCTTTGCTGCGAGGCGAACATTCTGACCGCCCTTGCCGATCGCAAGTGAAAGCTGATCAGCAGCAACTTCTACTGTTGCCTTGTGTTCTTCTTCAGAAACTTGGATATCAAGAACACGTGCAGGGGAGAGCGCGCTTGAGATATATGATGCAGGATCAGCTGACCATGGAATGATATCAATCTTTTCTCCACCGAGTTCGCTCATCACTGTCGTGACGCGGATACCCTTTTGTCCAACACATGATCCGACGGGATCAACATGATCATCATTTGAATATACTGCGATCTTTGAGCGTGCACCTGCTTCACGAGCAATTGATTTTATTTCAACTGTTCCTGATGCGATTTCTGGAGCTTCCATTGCAAAGAGTCCTTCGATAAGTTGCGGATGAGTGCGAGAGAGTTTCAAATTTACTCCACGTGGAGTTTCCTCGACACTATAGAGATATGCACGGATTCTTTCACCGCGTCGATAGAATTCTCCGGGAATCTGTTCTTCTGGAAGAATGATACCTGTCGCACGGTTGAAGTCGACATACACAATACCACGCTCCATTTTTTGAACGAAACCGTTTACTATTTCACCTTCTTTTGAACCATACTCGTCGATAATAGCACCACGTTCTGCTTCGCGGATTTTCTGGATGATGACTTGCTTTGCAGTCTGAGCAGCAATGCGACCGTAGTCTTCTTGTGTCTCAAGAGGGAATACGATTTCCTCTTCAAGCTTTGCGTCACTCTTTATTTTCTTCGCATCTTCTATAAGTATATGATGCTCTTCGTTGAACCGAATACGATCATCGTCTTCAGCAATTTCTGTTTCCTCATCTTCTTCATCAGTTGTCATGCGGACAAGTGATTCATCTACAACGATCTTTACCTGGTAAAATTCCATCTTTCCGCTTTCAAGGTCTATTGTTGCGCGGACAATCTGGCCTTTTTTACCGTAATCTTTCTTGTATGCTGCTGCGATTGCTTGTTCGATAGCGTCGATGATCTTCTCACGGGGGATTTTACGTTCTGCCTCGAGCTGTTCGAGGGCTGATTTCATTGTTTTTAGGTCTACCATATGTAATTGTTATTAAATTTTCTAAAAATAAAAGTCCGGTTCGAAACGGACTGTAATATAATGATCTTACTATACGAAGCTAACTCCGTCAATAGGGCATTATGGTATATGGATAGATCTGAAAATCTGGGGATAAAATGTGGACAAAATACTTGACTTTTCTAGGAAAATAGCCCATAATTCCGCTAGATGTCAAGGCTTTGCCTTTGACACCCGTAGCTCATTGAAAAATAAGGGTTATTTGTGGAAAAAGCATTTTTCATCTTTTTACAAAGGTGAGTGTTGCTTTTTTCACAAACTATAAACCTTTAAAAATAAAAACAATGAAAAAGTTAAACTACAGCCTTTTGGCTATCGTAATCCCCTTAATGCTGTGGGGCTTTAACAGCTGCAATCCAAAGTCTGAAGTTCAGGCCTTAAACCAGAACGGTTCCGGCGGAACAGGAGGCCCAGGTGGCACTCCAATTGTTGCAAAGCCAGCATATCTGACTGTTACGTCTAATAATGGCGGAATAGTGAACAAAAATCAGCCGGATACTGTAACCATAGCAACAGATGCGCAATTTATTAATGTGCCAACATCAGTACAGAAAATTCCCGGAACGAATATGTATATAATTAAAGATGTAACTGATGGCCTGACACTACCTTTCAGCGCATTTAATAAAAGCGCTGACGGATCAACGATGAGCGAGTTAGTATCAAAAAGCATTACATTGCAGACCTACGATAAGGACCAGAGTTATTTATCATGGGACAGTGCCAGGCACTGTTATGCCAAATGGAAAATGCTAACGTATACAATTACCGTAGTAAGTACAGGCGCTATGACCAATGGTACTCTGGATAACAATGTATATATGTATCAAACTCCTACACTCAGGCAAGTAATAATTCCCGGATCAGGTGTTGGAACAGATGGGTACCAGCTTTTAAACCCAGGTGATACAAATATGAAAATCAATTTCGGTTATACAACTAGCCCGCCAAACACATGGGGAATAGGTTTACTGAATGACAACATAATGCATATATCACAAAGAAAAACCGATACTGATGGCATCGAACGTATCCGCATCCAGGAGTTTGGAAAGATTTTATAGCTGTAGTTTTTGTTTTATTCTATACTTTAAAAGTGTCTCTGATTTCAGAGGCACTTTTTTGCTTTTTGGGGATAACTTTTTACTACCGCACATATTCTAATAATGATATAATCACAGAGTATTATTAACGCACTCTAACTCTTATTATTATGAAAGTATCAAAATGTATCGTTGCTAGCTTCCTCCTGTTTTCTTTTTTATCTACTACAAGTACTCTCTTTGCAGCTGAATCAGTTACAGTAGCAACAGTAAATATCTTAAATCAAAAGATAATTTCTCAGGAAAAAAATACCTTCTTAATCTCATTTAGTTTGAGTAATAGAGAAGGCTTGCAGACTGGAGTTAAGTATGGAGTGCAGCTCCTCTCTTCAGACGGTAAGTATATCGCTGATCAAAAATTGTATGATGAATCAATAACACTATATGAGAATAGTACTCTCAATGAGGAAATTACATATGTCGCCCCAAGCCAACTTACAGGCGCATATAATCTTTATTTAATAAGCAGCAATGAGAGTAACTTTCCGTTTGGAGTAGTCTCACTTGGGAAAGTAACCTTGGAGTCATCTTCAAAAGGGTTCGAAATTCTACCTAATTCTTGTTATTTAAAAATTGAAGGAGATGCTAAGAATACGCACTACAATTTGCTCGAGAATGTAGATATTTCAAAAGATGAACAACTTCGACTTACCTGTAATACGAGAAACAACTCTACTGATGCGTTGTCACTAACTCCTGTTTTTAAAACAGAATATTCTTTCGCTCAAGGGAAACTTTCTCCTGAGGTTGGAGGAGATATGATGCCAATATCATTTGGTGCTCAAAAAAACGAGAGTTTTTCGATTGTATTGCCAAAAGGGACAACTCCACAGTTCTATAATCTCTCAGTATTTCTCACAAATGGTATTGTTAATTCAAATGCTATTTTCCTTCGCTACATCATCCAGGGTGTAAATGCGACTATCCAGAATGTATCTCTTAGCAAGGATTACTATAGAGCGAACGAATCAGGATCATTTTCACTCCTCTGGTCAGCTTCAGCAGGTACTTTTGCACGAAGCATAACGAAAGCGACAGATCTTCCAGCTGTTACTGTATCTGCTCAGATGATAAATGAGAATGGAAGAGAATGTATAGATCCTATTTCACAAGTACTAGAGCAAGATCGGAACAATCCACTGACAACGATACCGTTTACTATAAAAACAACATGTAAAAACCCACAACTTGCGGTAACAATCACAGATAAGGACGGCAACACGCTCGATCAAAAAGATTTTGCATTTACAAGTGGAATTCAACCCGAAGTGAAACCATTAAGCAAGCGCCTGACTGTAGGTATCATTGTAGCACTGCTCGCTGTTATTGGTGTTGGTATTTATATTAGTAAGAGAAAAGGTTCTAAGGCAGAAATGTAATAATTATGAAAAAACTTCTAACAAATTTTAAATATAGTTTCTTTACGCTCGTAGTACTCTTTACAGGGTTAGTAGTCGCACAAACTGCGCATGCTGATACCTATTCATATGCATGCTCTGATGGAGGGAATATTCCTTCTGTTGTTACTATTGGTCCGCCAAATGGTCCGTATCAAGAAGGAAATCCAACTACATTTGAAGTTTCAGCTTTTATGGGTATCTCAACATGTACTACAAAGACGGTTAATCTTGTCGCTCAGAATAATGGTGGAACAAGCTATACGCTTATACCAACTCAGACTCTCAATCAAGGAGGATTCCTTGGTCCATTTTATGATTCTGTAAACTTTGCCTCACCTTCTCCTGCTGGTAACTATTCAGTCACGTTCAAAACCGGTGTAGATGATGAAGAAATAATTGTACCACCAGGCTCATGTCAGGCATATGTCAGATTCGTAGGAACATTCCGCTTTGGAGGTGTGATCTGGATTGGTCCAGCACAACACCCACAAGTGACTGTCACTGTTGCTCTTGTGGGTAATGCAAGTGGAGCTCTACCAGGTGGTCTTCAAACAACAAACAACCCTCCGCAATATGCCGACTTTATCATACCGGCAAATGCAAGCCAAAGTGTGATGGGAGAATTTTACGGAGTACATGGATTCGATCATGGTTGGGTTGATCACACTAGTCTTTCATGGGCATGTGGAGATGCTACGCAGAACTACCAACCTGGTACTCAAGTATGTGATGGAACTATTACAGCAGGTAACAATAAGCCATGTGTTGATGGGGGTGGATATAGAATAATGGATCCTAATGCTGAAGGAACTATTCCAACTGCATGTAGATACCTTACTAATCCTCAAAATCGACCATTCTGCCCAGGACATGCACCATTTACTCAAAGTAACTATTGCCCAACTCCTGCTGGGGCATGTAATTAATAACTATGAATATAATTATGAAAAAAACACTACACACAATTACATTCCTAGCATTTAGCGTTCTTGTTTTCTTTATCGCTACTACTCCAAAGATTGCTTCAGCAACATGGGTTTATACGAGTCACAGTATTCCCTATAGTGTAACAGCAACTCCTCCTCCAGTTATTACCGTAAATATAACGGCAAATCCTGCTTCGATGACGCTTCCGACGAATCAGACAGTCCTCACGTGGACTACAACGGGAACGCCTGATAGCTGTAGTGCATTCGCTTCATGGAGCGGATTAAAAGCAGCAGCGGGTGGAAGCGAAACGATGTCTGGACTTTCCGCTGGGTCATATTCGTACCAGATTGTCTGCTTTAAAGCAGGATCCGCAAACGCTTCAGATCAAGTGACCGTAGTTGTAAATTCTCAAAATCAAAACAGCATCACTGCAACGTTGACTGCGAATCCGAGCGCGTTCCCATTTGGCGGAGGTACTACTACGCTTGCCTGGGGTTCAACAAACGCAAACTCATGTACTGGTGCGGGCTTCAATACAAATGGAGCAACGGCTGGTACTACGCAAGCAAGTCTTACTATGACAACTACATATACGGTTACATGTGTAGGCCAAGCAGGCTCTGCACAAGCTCAAGCAACAGTTATTGTGTTACCAATAAGTCCTGGTGATGGCGGCGGTGGGGACAATCCTCCACCAAAAGCAGAATGTGCTGATGGCAAGGATAATGACGGAGATTTGTGGATTGATATAAATGATCCAAGTTGTCATACTGACTGTAATGCTACAAATACTGCATCATATAAATCTACCCTCACTACCGAAGCAAAAAAATGTATTAGACCAGTCTATATAGAAGGTTAAATAATTAAAATACACCCTTACCGATACTCGGTGGGGTGTATTTGACTTTATTCCTATATCTGATAGTATAGAGCAATCGCATGAATGTGCGTTTTTAATTTATTAGTAATTTATGTTGGTATTTAGGATAGAGCCATTTCTCATATGCTCTGTCATGAATATCAACCAATAAAACAATATGGCAACAGAAGAGTTTAACAGAGATAAGCCACACGTAAATGTGGGAACCATTGGTCACGTTGACCATGGAAAGACAACATTAACAGCGGCTATCCTCCATGTTCTTTCACGACAGGGTGGTGAATATGGTGCTAAAATTAAAGGCGTAGATCAAATCGACTCAGCTCCAGAAGAAAAGGCTCGTGGTATCACGATCGCTCTTTCTCACAACGAGTATTGGACACCAGCACGTCACTATGCGCACATCGATGCTCCAGGACACGCTGACTACATCAAAAACATGATTACAGGTGCTGCCCAGATGGACGGTGCTGTTATCGTCGTAGCTGCTACTGACGGCGTGATGCCACAGACTCGTGAACACATTCTTCTTGCAAAGCAGGTTGGTGTTCCAAAGATCATCGTATTCCTCAACAAGTGCGACATGGTTGATGATGCAGATATGCTTGACCTCGTTGAAGAAGAAGTTCGTGAACTCCTTACAAAACAAGGCTTTGATGGCGCAACTGCTCCAGTTATCCGTGGTTCAGCTCTTAAAGCACTTGAATCAGCAGACAACTCTGATTCATGGGCAACAAAGATTCTTGATCTTGCAAACGCACTTGATACATACATTCCTACACCAGAGCGTGATGTTACAAAGCCATTCCTTATGCCGATCGAAGACATCTTCTCAATTGAAGGTCGCGGTACAGTGGTAACTGGTAAAATTGAGCGCGGCGTTGTAAACGTCGGTGAAGAAGTTGAAATCGTTGGTATCAAGGATACTGCAAAGACTACAGTTACTGGTATCGAAATGTTCAACAAGAACTTGAAACAGGGTATGGCTGGCGATAATGCTGGAATACTAATCCGTGGTATCAAGAAAGAAGACATCACTCGCGGTCAGGTTCTCTGTAAGCCAGGCACTGTTACTCCCCACGCAGAATTCGAGTGTGAAGTATACATCTTGAAGAAGGAAGAAGGTGGTCGCCACACTCCATTCTTTACTGGATACAAGCCTCAGTTCTACATTCGTACTACAGACGTTACTGGTGAATCTACACTTCCAACCGGAGTAGAGATGGTCATGCCAGGTGATACAGTAAAGCTTTCAGTAAAACTCGTAACTCCTGTCGCTCTTGAAGAGCAGCAGCACTTCGCTATCCGTGAAGGTGGTAAGACTGTCGGTGCTGGTGTTGTAACAAAGATCATCAAATAATAGCTACTAGCCTCTAGAGAGTAGCTCATCACAGAAATGTGAACGAGCTACTCTCTAGAAGCGAAACGCTACCCCATTATGGCAACAGAATTAAAAACTAAAAAGAAGGTTGTGAAGAAAGCAAAAGATGACGCAGTCGTCTCTCTCCGCATCCGCGTGCGAGCATATGAGAACAAGATCCTTGACGCATCCGTCAAGCAGATCATTGATACGGCTCTCCGCTATGATGCAAAGATTGTCGGCCCGATTCCACTTCCAACTGAGATCAAGAAATACACTGTGAACCGAGCATCATTCGTATTTAAGAATGCACGTGAACAGTTTGAGATCAGAATCCACAAGCGTGTTATCGATATCTTGAATCCTAATCCGAAGACTATCGAGGCACTCACAAATCTATCGCTCCCTTCTGGTGTCGATATTGATGTGAAAATGATGTAAGAATAGCTTCTAGCAACTAGCTATTAGCTGTTAGAAAATAAGAATTAAAATTATGAAATTTATCCTTGGTAAAAAACAGCATATGATGCAGTGCTTTCTATCTGATGGCACAGTGGTCCCAACGACTGTCATACAGGCGGGCCCACTTGTTGTCACTCAGGTCAAGAATCCTGATACTGATGGCTATACTGCAGTACAAGTAGCATACGATGAACAGAAAACAAGCCGTGCAACAAAAGCGCATCTCGGTCATGTATCAAAATCAGCAAAAAACGAAGAAGGCATGCCTGCGCAGGCAGGTGCATACAAGCATCTTCGCGAATTCCGCGATATCGAAGAAATTGCAGTGGGAGACAGAATTACTGTCGGTGCATTTGCAAAAGGCGACATGGTTACAATCTCTGGACTTTCAAAAGGTAAAGGATTCCAGGGCGTTGTGAAGCGCCATGGATTCCACGGAGGACCACGTTCTCACGGTCAGAAACACTCTGAGCGCGAGCCAGGTTCTATCGGAGGCGGTCTTCGCAATAAAGTTCCAAAAGGAATGCGCATGGCGGGCCGTACTGGAGGTGACCGAATCACAATAAAGAATCTAGAGGTCGTTGGTGTTGATGCAGAAAACAATCAGCTCCTTATTAAAGGCGCGATCCCAGGACGCAAGGGAACGCTTGTAGAAATAATCGGCTAAAATAGTATGGAAACACAAATCTACAATCAAAAAGGAAAATCTGTCGGCTCTCTTAAACTTCCTGAATCAATCTTCGGTGTTGCATGGAATGGTGACCTTGTTCACCAGGTAGTAACTGCGATGCAAGCAAATGCTCGTACTCCTGTTGCGCATACAAAAACTCGCGGTGAAGTTCGCGGTGGAGGTAAGAAGCCATGGAAACAAAAGGGAACAGGACGTGCTCGTCATGGGTCATCTCGTTCTCCAATCTGGAAAGGTGGAGGTATTACACATGGTCCACGCAACGAAAAGAGTTACGAACAAAAGATCAACAAAAAGATGCGCGCAAAGGCTCTCTACACTGTTTTATCTGAAAAGCTCCGCAAAGGTCAGCTCATTTTCGTAGAAGAACTTGCACTCAAGAACATCAAGACAAAAGACGCAGTCGCAGTCATGAAAGATCTTTCAGGTATCAAAGGATTCGAAAGAATCGTTGGTGGCAAGAAACCAAATACATACATCACTGTTCCTGCAAAAGGAGATACGCTCAAGAAGAGTTTTGCAAACATCCCAACGGTAGAGATCGATGAAGTTCGCAATATCAACCCAGTTGATCTTCTTTCATACCGATACATTATCATCGCTCAGCCTACAGAGAGTATTGCTTTCTTGGGAGGCAAAACTGAGAAGAAACTAAAATAACCTGCCTGCGCAGGCAGGTATTATGGCCATGAATAATAAAACAACAAAAACTAAAAAAAGTAGCACTAAAGAAGTGGCAGAGACTAAAAAAGTCGCATCACATCCGCTCATAAAGAGTCCTCGCATTACTGAGAAGTCTGCGCTTGATGCAGAACGCGGTGCATACACATTTAACGTTCTTCCATCAGCAAACAAGAGCGAGATCAAGAAAGCGATAAAGATGCTCTATGGAGTTACTCCAGTGAAAATCTCTATCACTCAGATCACATCAAAAGTCGTAATGCGACGCAACATCCTTGGAGTCAAAGGTGGTGGCAAGAAAGCAGTCGTTCATCTCAAAAAAGGTGATAAGATAACATTTGCATAATTATGAAAACGTATAAACCAACAACACCATCAAAGCGTCACCAGACAACGGTTTCATACCGTAATGTTTTGACCAAAACAAAGCCTACAAAATCTTTGACCAAAGGATTCAAGCGCTCTGTCGGACGCAACAACCAAGGACGAATCACAACTCGTCATAAAGGTGGCGGACACAAGCGTCTCTACCGCGACATCGACTTCATGTATGACAAGCGCGATATTCCTGCAAAGATCACATCGATTGAATACGATCCAAATCGTAATGCATTCATCGGTCTTTCCGTATATGCTGACGGCGAGAAGCGTTATGTGGTAGTTCCAAAGTCAGTCAAAGTAGGCGACAAATTTATCGTCGGTGAGAAAGTTCCTCTCACAACTGCGAATCGTCTTCCACTCAAATTCATTCCTGTTGGAACATTTGTATACAACATTGAAATCAAGCCAGGCAATGGCGCAAAGCTTGCACGAAGTGCAGGAACATTCGGTCAGGTAGTGGCGAACGACCTCGGATACACCAACATCAAGATGCCATCAACAGAAGTCCGCAAGGTTTCTGAAAACTGCTACGCATGTATCGGTGAAGTTTCAAACTCTGAATTTAAATTACAAAACTTTGGTAAAGCAGGGCGTTCACGCTGGAAGGGTATCCGCCCAACAGTTCGTGGATCTGCCATGAACCCAGTAGACCACCCATACGGAGGAGGTGAAGGTGCACAAGGACGAGGTCTCCGCCGCGCGAAGACTCTCTGGGGTAAGCCGTCTGGAAAAGGCCAGAAGACTCGTACCCCAAAGAAGTACTCAAACATGTGGATCGTTTCTCGCCGAAAGGTTGGAAAGTCAAAGAAATAGCATCAAATACTCTCTATCAACAAAAAATACCCCCTGGGGGTATTTTTTGTTGTATACTAGTTATATGGAAGAAATGCCAGAAAAGAAACGATTTTCAATTGTTGCTCGGATCAAGAGTACAACTCATGCATTCCGGGGGATTACTATCTTTCTCCGAACTACTCACAATGCATGGATGCATCTTTTCTTTGGAGTACTTGCCATATATTTGGGCTTTGTATTACATATATCAAACACTGAATGGATTTTTATTATTCTCGTTATTGGTCTTGTAATTCTTTTTGAAATGATAAATACAGCGATAGAGATAGATATCGATCTTACATCCCCTACATACCATCCGTATGCTCGCGATACAAAAGACGTCGCTGCTGGAGCAGTCTCTGTTGCAGTTATAATCGCTGGTATAGTTGGTATTCTTATATTCTTACCGAAGATAATTTCCCTCCTTTAATTTTTATTTGACTAATATAAATACTTACTGTAGAATCACACCAAATTGTGATGGTTTTTGTTGTTTGATTTGAGTGCCATTTAGGCTTTCAAATCAAACAATAATGTAAACCAACTTAAAAAACAATTTATGACCAACATTACTGATTCTTTTCGCTATCGTCTTACTATAAGACAGCGCAAAACACTCTCCCTGCTTTGTGTAGGGTTAGATCCGAAAGTAGCAAATATGCCGGTACATCTGAAAACTATTTTGAAAAAGTCTGATGATGGATTACAACTAGCAAAAGACGTTGCCAACTGGATGATTAAAATAGTTGATGCTACAGCAAAGTATGCCTGTATGTTCAAACTGCAGAAAGCACACTACGAAGCTTTGGGAAAATACGGGCAGTATGCGTTGAAAATGGTTATTGACTATATTAAAAAGAATTATCCTGATATTCCCGTTTTTCTGGATTGCAAACGTGGTGATATCGATGCCACGCAGGAAATGTACCAGATCGCCCATTTCGAAAAAGATGGTGCTGAGGGTATGAATTTTTCTCCGTATATGGGCAAAAGCTGTATGAAGGCATTGATAAATGCAGACTATCCGAGAAGAGCAATTGTAGGATTGTGCTACACAAGCAATCCAGATGCCCGTGAAGTTCAGGACCCATTACTTGCTACTGGTGAACCATATTGGCAATTTATTGCGAAGCGCACTTTAGCCTGGGCCGAAGAATTGAAAATTGTTGAAGATGCAGGCCTGGTTATGGCTGCAGCATACGAGAACCCGAAAGGTTCTGGGAATATACACAATGATCATTTGGTGCAGTGTCGTAATATTGTCGGCGATAAGCTTTGGTTTTTGGTGCCAGCCGTAGGTACACAAGGTGGTGCTATTGCTGAAACTATAGCTGGTGGGTTTGCCGGCTGGGGGAGTATGGCTATAAATAACGGCTCTGAGATAATTTTTGCAAGTAAAGGTGAAGATTTTGCTCAAGCTGCTGAACAGAAAGCAAAAGAAAACTATGAAAAAATGGTCTTAGCTGTGCAGCCCCTTGCTAAGAACTGTATGAATTAATGTAACGTTGTTTTATCTTAAATAAAAAAACCGGGATTTTACCATCCCGGTTTTTTACTATTTATTCTTAGCCTTAAGAGGCTCCATTAGTTTGGAGGAATTTTTGATAATTCAGATCAAAATTCTCAATCTCCTCCTTCATTGATATCCTAATCTCTTCTGAGAAGAATCCTAATTTTTCCATTTCCTCACAAAGGATAGAAAATGGTAATAAGGTATCAGTTATACATGACATTGAAAGCCACACCCTCTTGGTGCCAATTTCTGACTCACCGGAAAATTGCTTCTTCAATACATCAAAATCATAACTGAAAATGGAAAAGCAATAATTGCAAATTGCACCTGCCTGGCGAAGTTGGAACACTTCATATGCTGCACTTCCGCCGGTAGAAAACAGATCTTCTATTACAGCAGTTTTCTTATTCCGCAAATCTTCCAAAGTTGCTTCCTTGTGTCGTGATCCATTTAAAAGATCAATCCCATATACACTCAACACAATACATCCCATATCTTCTAATGTTTTTACAGTGGTATTGTGTGCAGTGGTAACATCGTCTTCTGATGTTCCAGTGAACATCAGTACAACTTTTGTTCCACGTTTTAAATTTCCTTCAACCTGTAATTCTTTACCGTGGTCTTTTGCATTTTTGCGTACATACGCAAATCCAACTTTAAATTCATTGGCATACTGGACGCCATATGGTATGGCGAGCGGTGATGTTGTTACAATAGCATACCTACTTCTGTCCCCTGGCTTGATAGTAGAAAATTCTTTGAACCACTGATACTTGAAAGTTTCAGATTTCAGCAAACCTTCTTCATAAAGGTAGAATTTTCCTCCTTCATTTATCAACATTTTCTTTTTCATATATTGGGCTACAGAAGTTGCGGGAGCAATACCAGCAGTGCTGGTACCCAGTATGTATGTGGGTGAGACTTTGTGACCTTTTATCAGTTCAGCAAAGCCTGCTGCTATGCGCCAGCGGTGGCTGTAGACTCCCAACATCATTCTGTTGTCATTGTAGATATGCATCAACATGCCGGAAGCCCATTTGTAAGGTTCACTTCTGTACGTCGTTGCTTTTATAAGAAGCATTGTACGCCCAAGTATACGGGCGAGACTTTTCAAATAACTGTTCATAATCGTTTGGTTTACGTGTTATCAAAATTGTTAGATTAGAATTTTTCCTCATCCTACCGTAATCCTATTTTTTGTCAAATAAAAAATTCCTGCTCAAATTGAGCAGGAATATATAAATTAATTGCACATAGGTTCTATCTGTTGAATGTTAATCTCTTTCCCATGATGTGGGGATTGAATTTTCCATCATGATAAACTAGATTACCATTTACAAAAGTATGCGTAATTACAGAATGAAATGTCTTACCTTCAAAGGGACTCCAGCCGCACTTATAAAAGATGTTTTCTTTACTGACCGTATACTCAGTATTCATATCAACCAGTACAAGATCAGCATAGTATCCTTCCCGGATAAAACCCCTTTTTTCAATCTGAAATAACGTAGCTGGATTATTGCACATCATCTGTACGATCTTCTGCTTGCTGATTTTTCCTTCAAATGCAAATTCAAGCATCGCGTTTAATCCGTGTTGCACCAATGGTCCACCGGATGGAGCTTGTAAATAGGGAAGCCGTTTTTCTTCCTCAGTGTGAGGAGCATGATCTGTCGCAATAACATCAATCCAACCGTTGAGTACAGCATTCCAAACAGCTGTACGATCCTTTGGTAATTTGATTGCAGGGTTCCATTTTATAAAGTTACCTTTTTCCGCATAATCCTTACTTGAGAAATAAAGGTGGTGCACGCATGCTTCCGCAGTTATCTTTTTTTCTTCCAATGGAATATCACTCTGGAATAATTTTGTTTCTATCCCAGAGCTAATATGGAGCACATGAAGCCTTGTCCCATACTTTTTTGCTAACTCTACGGCAAAAGAAGATGAACTGTAGCATGCTTTGTCATCACGAATGATAGGATGAAGCTCTGCTGTAAAACTTTCTTCGGTACGTTCTGCTTTTTCCCTTTCCAAATTCTCTTGTATCATCGAATCATCTTCGCAATGCGTGGCGATCAGCATTTTTACGCTAGAGAAAATCTTCTCTAAAACTTCCTGGTTATCTACCAGCATATTGCCTGTACTGCTTCCCATAAAGATCTTTATACCGCACACATTTTTAGGATCAACCTTTAATAACTCTTCCAAGTTATCGTTCGTCGTTCCCATATAAAAAGAATAATTTGCAAGCGAGCATTGTGAAGCTCGGGTGTATTTTTCCTCTAATAATTCGATGGTAACAGCGTTCGGAACTGTATTTGGCATTTCCATAAAGCTGGTTACTCCACCGGCAACAGCCGCCTTCGCTTCTGTTTGAATTTCAGCTTTATGGGTAAGTCCAGGCTCACGAAAGTGTACCTGATCATCAATCACTCCGGGGAATAAATACAAATTTTTTCCATCAATGACGTGTATGTTCGGTACGTTTATTGAATTCGGATCAGCGATCTTTGCGATATATGAGCCGACTATCAACACATCAGCCCTTCGTGCCGGAGCATCCCCAAACACAACTTGTACATTCCGAATAAGCGTTGCTTTCATAATATTTATTTTTAAAGTTTAAATGGGATATCCCAAAAGCCAAATTTTACTTATCCTATGCTTTTCAAGCTTAAAATGCAAACAAAAATTCCTCCAGTCAAAGACGGGAGGAATTCTATTATTAACCTGTTTATTTACGAAAAAGCCTTTAGCTCAATGTATTCTGCCCCTATGTAGTTAAATACACCAGGATCTTCTTTAAAATAATATGCTGATGTTATCTGCACAAAATCCGCTCCTACGTGTAGCATTTTTATTACACCTTCGCCTGAATCTACGCCCCCAACGCCGATGATCTTTATATTTGGCTTGAGCAATGCTCTTAGTTGTCGTACCTGGCCTAACGCCATTGGAAGTATGGCGTTGCCGCCCATACCTGCCAATCCGCCTGCAGGGTCGACGAAAGATTTACCAGTAGTATCTTCATCGTAACAATTGGGAACAGTATTCTGGCTTGTTACAAATCCAATATGACCATACCCAAGAGTAGAAAATCTATTAATCAGATTTGCTACAGTGCTCATATGCACGGGGTCAATTATAGGTGAAAGTTTTATTCCAATTCTGCCTTGCTTTGCATATTCCTGGTTGTTGATTATGACAATCCGGGTAATCTCATCAAATTTTTTTAAACCATAATCATAGCTTAAAATAGTTTTTTGGCTACCCCTAACCCAAATATTTGGGCAACCGTAATTCAAAAGTGTAAAATCAGCGCCACTTATAACAGCTAATCGGGATAGTTCTATCCATTCATTTCCTGAGAATCCGGCAATATTAACTATTACCTTTTTCCCTTTTTCATGAATCATCTCTATCATCTTAGGTAGATTCTCCCTGTAGTACTTTATTCCAGGATTAGGCATACCCAATGAATTAAGAGTATAGGTTATTCCATCATGTTGAACATTTCCCTCATTCCCGAGCCTTGCCTCGAATGTTATAGTACCAATTTCTATAACAGAGATGGCGGTTGCCAGAAGTTTTTCAACATCCTTAATCGTTTTGCATGTGCCACCACCGTTACCGATGGGCAGCTGGTCTTTTTCAAAGAAGTTCATAATTTATACTTTTAAGTGTTTACAAAATATAGTGAATTTCTAGTAATCCTACCTTTCTTGGAGTGTTTGTCAAATAAGATTGCATCTCAGATGCCCTGTCATCAATAATTTGACATTATTTCTATATTTGCTAGTATAGACGGACGAGCTCACACGAGCTTATTTATATTGTAATCACATGACACGATCACTCAAAAAAGGTCCATACGTCGACGAACGGCTTCTTAAGAAGATTGCCGGTAAAAAGCCGATCGAGACAGGTATGATAAAGACCTGGTCACGAGCATGCGTTATCTCTCCAGAAATGGTAGGATTCGTGTTCGGAGTCCACAATGGTAAAACACACGTGGAAGTCCTGGTCAGTGAAGACATGGTAGGTCATAGACTCGGTGAATTCTCCCCGACCCGCAAGTTCGTCCGACACGGAGGTAAGATGCAGAAGGAATTAGAGCAGAAGAAGAAAGAAGCCGAAATATCCGCAGCAAAGTCCGCTAAAGCCTCGACCGATACAAAGAAGAAATAATTAACGTATGAAAGCATTTTTAAAAAACTACAGACAGTCTCCCCGCAAGGTTCGCCTTGTAGCTGGACTCCTCAAAGGCAAAAGGGTTGCCGATGCTTTTGTTCAATTGCGAGCACTCCCAAAACGCGCTACAGGCCCTATGGAGCAGCTCCTCAAGTCGGCTGTCGCTAATGCCAAGCAAGCTGGAGTGAATGAAGAGAACCTATACATAGAAAATATGACTGTAAATAAAGGCATTGTTCTCAAGCGTTCTATGCCTCGAGCCCAGGGTTCAGCATCACGAATCAACAAGCGCACAAGTCATGTAGCCCTTACTCTCGTAGAGAAGACAGAAGCAAAGAAAGTAAAAGCTGAGAAGAAAGAGGTAAAAGAAGCAAAAACAAAAGTCCAAAAGTCGACCCCTAAAAAGCTAGCCGCTAAAAGCTAATCGCTATCCGTAAAATATATGTCAAAAGTAGTCCATCCATACGCTCATAGACTTGTAACCCTCCGTGATTGGAAATCACGCTGGTTTGCTGATAAGAAATACAAAGACCTCCTCAAGAGTGACGTTGTTATCCGCGAGTTCCTCATGAAGAAACTCCGTGGTTTCTATGTATCTCGCATTGAGATAGAGCGCAATGTAAAGGCAACAAAGGTCATGGTACACACTTCACGCCCTGGTATGATCATTGGTCGCTCTGGTGAAGGTGCAGCAAAACTTAAAACAGATCTCGTAGCAGCGCTCAAAAAGAAAGGTGTCACTATCCCTGAAGATTTCAAATTCGATATTGTTGAAGTTACAAATCCAGATGCAGATGCTGCAATCGTTGCATGTATGATCGCTGAAGGACTTGAAAAGCGCCTTCCATACCGCCGTGTTATCAAGACTACTATCGAAAAAGTAATGAGCGCTCGTGGAGTAAAAGGAGCACGTATCTATGTCGGTGGCCGACTTGCTGGATCTGAAATTGCACGTTCTGAGCAGATAAAGCGTGGTTCAATTCCACTTCAGACATTCCGCGCAGATGTAGACTTTGCTCGTGAAAAAGCTCATATGAGTTATGGTGATATCGGTATCAAGGTCTGGATTTATCGTGGTGAAGTTTTTAATGCAGAGAAGAAATAAGAAAATTTTATGTTAACACCAAAAAAAGTAAAATTTAGAAAGTGGCAGACAAGCCGTACAGATATGAGGAAAGTAACTCCTGATACACGCGGTATTACTATTGCCTTCGGTTCGTATGGTCTCAAGGCGACAGCTGGTGGACGTATTCGTTCAAATCAGATTGAGTCTGCTCGTAAGGTAACTTCACGAACAATCGGCAAAACAGGCCGCATGTGGATCCGTATATTCCCTGATCGACCATTTACCGCAAAACCTGCAGAAGTGGGAATGGGAAAGGGTAAAGGTGATCCACAGGGATACTGCCTCGATGTTCGTCCAGGCCGCGTATTATTTGAGGTTGATGGAGTTCCTGAAGCTACTGCTCGCGAAGCACTTCGCAAGGCTGGTACAAAGCTTCCAGTTACTACTCGCATTGTTGCACGATAAACTATATGACAAAAGAAACAAAACAATCAAAGAAGGTTCTTAAAGGTATTGTCGTTTCAGACAAGATGGATAAAACTGTCGTGGTGAACGTGACTCGCTTTGTTGAACACAAGAAATACGGCAAGCGCATCAAGAAGAGCAAGAAATACAAAGCTCATGATGAAAACAATAGTAAGAAAGTAGGCGACATGGTTTCAATCGAAGAAACACGCCCAATATCAAAAGACAAGAAGTTTAAAGTGCTATAGTTAATATTTACCTTAAATTATATGATACAAGACGGAACAGTAGTAAATATCACAGACAATGCCGGCGGTAAAGTTGGCAAGGTCTTCAAAGTACTCGGCTCATCAAAGCGCCGCTATGCTGGTATTGGCGATAAAGTCATCATCTCAGTAAAGATTGCAGAACCTCGCAAGGGTGTAAAGAAAAAGGATGTTTGCCAGGCTGTTGTTGTTCGTACAGTAAAAGCATATCGCCGAAAGGATGGCTCATACATTCGCTTTGACGACAATGCTGTTGTAATCCTTGAAAAAGACAAGCAGGATCCGAAGGGTGGTCGCGTATTCGGACCGATTCCACGTGAGCTCGCAGAGCGCGGATACCAGAAGATTATCTCCTTAGCTCAAGAAGTTATTTAATTATTTTTATATATGAAAATCAAGAAAGGAGACAAAGTAAGAGTTATCGCAGGTGCAAATAAAGGAAAGAAGGGCACAGTGGTAAAAGCAATCCCATCCGAGAATAAGGTGATCGTTGAAGGCGTAAACATGAGAAAGAAATCTCACAAGTCACAGAAGCGCGGAGACCAGAGTCAGATACTCGAGATCGCAATGCCAATCAACGTATCAAACGTAGCGTTGGAGAAGTAATAAGCACATATTTATATTATGGAAACAGTCAAACAAAAAGAAAAGAAAGCATTCAGTACTCTCAAGGGTACATACGGCTACAAGAGCTCTATGGCTGCGCCTCACTTGGTGAAAGTTGTTGTTGCTGTCGGTACAGGATCTGGAATCAAAAAGGATAAAGATCGCAATAAATTCGTCATGGAGCGCCTTGCAAAAATGACAGGTCAAAAGCCTGCTGTTCGCGGTGCAAAGAAATCTATCGCATCATTCAAAATGCGTCAGGGTGACCCGATCGGCGTAATGGTTACACTTCGTGGTGCACGTATGTATGGATTCCTCGATAAACTCATCAATGTTGCTATCCCACGTACAAAGGACTTCCGTGGAATTGAACGCAAGATTGTAGATGACATCGGTAACCTCACGATGAGCATCAAAGAACACACGATCTTCCCAGAAACAGGCGATGAAGATATCAAAGACATTTTCGGCCTCGCAGTTACAATTGTTACTACTGCAAAGACGAAAGCTGAAGCAACTGAATTCTTTGAACTCATCGGTATCCCATTCAAGAAATAAAGAATTAAAAAGCCCCATGAAGGGGCTTTTTAATTTATTAAGACAGGGTATAATTAAAACATGAACAAAACTGTCGCTTTTATTATTGGCGTTTTGATACTTCTCTTTATCGGGTATAAGTATTTCAAGCTTGATGAGAACCCTGCTTTTCAGAAATCCGTCAAAGATAAGGATTATGATTCTGCAGAGACTGTTGTCAAAGATGCTGTTTCTACACAACTCCAATCCCAAGCAAAAAAATTCTTCTACGATCACAACAATTACTTCGTTTCGAAGTCGAATAATATTTGCACGAGTCTTCAATCAAAGTTCGATACGCTTCATAAAATCATCGATAATCCAGTTGAATGCATAGCAAAAGTCCACACATTCACCGCACGTATTAAAACTGCTACCAATAAATACTATTGTGCTGATGGCACAGGTTTCTATACCACAGCTCTTGATGAAGAAGGGTATACATCTGGAGTTAGGTGTAAATAAATAACCATTGACTTCCTTTTAGATCTGTCTTACTATAAAAGTAACAGACTACTGTTCTTCTACATAGGTTATTTTGCGAGAAAGTTGGGCGGATTTTCTCCGGGAATATTCCCTGATAGGATCCACCTAATTTTCTAATCAAAATAACTGTTTATGAAAAAAGTAATCTTATTCTTTGCACTTATCACTGTATTTTTTAATGCTACTGCTCAAACAGTTGGGCAAGTATATAAAATACGATCAGCCGTTATTTCAAAGATGATTGATTCTCTATGCACTGACCTCATGGTAAAAGAAAGGGAAGGAATAATAAATAAAACTACACTCGATTCAGTAGAAACGGCAATCCGATCCAGATTTTTTATCCCTGATGCCCAGACGGAATCCTTATTCTTCATGAGAAAGCGGCTTATAAAGAGAGAAGATCAACGAAAAAACGAAGTTGAAAAAAATAATCTTCTGATTATTAAGTATATGCAAGAACGTGAAAACGTACCTCAACCTCTAACAGAAGGGGTAAAAGAAATAAGTATTTAATTGACATACAATCGTTTATTTTAAAGGCCATCTCTTATGATGGCCTTTATTGTTGACACAGATACTCCGATCTGCTAGTATAGGGGAACGTGAGTCGTAGATCCGTGCTTCTCCTTAAGAATCAATAGGTTTAAGGATTTTTGAGAAAAAGAACGAGATATCACGATCCACCGGGGATATACCCCTTTTATTTATATATGGCAAAAACATCAGTATTAGCTCGACATCGCAAAAAGTCAAAATTTAGCACACGAGAAACAAATCGTTGTTTTCGCTGTGGCCGAGGCCATGCATATATGAGGGATTTCGGTCTCTGCCGTATCTGCTTCCGCGAGCTTGCAAATGAAGGCATGCTCCCAGGCGTTCGCAAGTCATCTTGGTAATATCACACACTATATGGATCAAATCGCAAACATGGTAAATATGATAAAAGTAGGAAATCGTGCTGAGCACGAGTTCGTTACTGTTCCGTATTCAAAGATCAAAGAATCTATCGCAGAATGTCTTGCACGTGAAGGCTTTCTCTCTTCCGTTGCAAAGAAGACAAAGAAAGGATTTCCAACACTTGAACTTGGCCTTGCATACAAAGATGGCAAGCCTCGTGTTACAGGAGTAGAACGTGTTTCAAAATCATCACGTCGTGTATACAAAGGAGTAAAGGAAATCAAGCCAACTCGCAATGGATATGGTCTTACAGTTCTTACAACACCAAAAGGAATTTTAACTGACAAGCAAGCCCGCAAGGAAATGGTCGGCGGTGAAGTGCTCTTTAAGCTTTGGTAATTATATGTCACGAATTGGTAAACAAACAGTTATAGTTCCTACAGGTACAGAAGTCACTCTCTCTGGTAGTACGTTCACAGCAAAAGGGCCAAAGGGAACACTTACTCGCGAATTCCCAGGCAACATCGCTATCAATATCAATGGAAATGAAATCACATTTACAGCAGGAAAAGAAGGTGACCGTACATTGAATGCACTCTGGGGTACCTATGCTTCACATGTCAAAAACATGGTTACTGGAGTAAACGAAGGTTACACTAAAAAGCTTATACTTGAAGGTGTGGGATTCAAATCAGATGTCGCAGGCACTACGCTTAATCTTGCTCTCGGCTTTTCTCATCCTGTTAAAGTTGCCATTCCTGTTGGCCTTACTGTTACTGCAGAGAAGAATGTCATCACAGTCACTGGTATCGACAAGGAGCTCGTTGGTGCATTCACAGCATCAGTTCGTGCGATGAAAAAGCCTGAACCATATAAAGGCAAGGGGTTCCGCTATGCTGATGAACTTATCCGACGCAAGCAAGGTAAGAAAGCTGCATAAAATAGCATTAGCCTTAGCCACTAGAAAAATTATGAACAAGAAATTAGAAAAAAGAATACGATTGAAGAAGAAAATCCGAACCAAGGTTGTCGGTACTTCTCTACGACCACGCCTTTCAGTATTCCGCTCAAATCAATTCATCTATGCTCAGATCATCGATGATACAACTGGTACAACACTCGTTTCTGCATCAGACATTGCAGCAAAGAAGGGTACAAAGACAGAGCGTTCAACAGCAGTCGGCGCTGAAATTGCAAAGGGAGCAAGTGCAAAAGGCATCAAAGCTGTAGTGTTTGATCGTAACGGTTTCAAATATACTGGTCGCATCAAAGCGCTTGCAGATTCTGCTCGCACATCAGGACTTGAGTTTTAATTAATTTATATATGGATACACCAACAAAAAAACCAAATACATCAGGAGATCGACCAGCATACAAAGGACGCGATGGAGGTGAGCGAAAGCCACGCGCTTTCTTTGAGCGTCCAAAGCCTGAATTTGATCAGAAAATGGTTTCTATTCGCCGCGTAACTCGTGTGGTTGCAGGAGGACGTCGTATGACATTTGCTGTTGCACTTGCGATCGGTGATAAAAAAGGTTCAGTCGGTCTTGGTACAGGAAAGGGAGGTGACACAGCAGTCGCCATTGCCAAAGCACTACGCCAGGCAAAGAAGAACATGTTCAAGATAAAAACTACAAAGGAAATGTCTATCCCTCATGAGGTATCTGATAAATTCTCAAGCTCAAAACTCACAATGATGCCAAATCGAGGCAAGGGTCTCGTAGCAGGAAGTACTGTTCGAGATATGCTTACACTTGCAGGACTCAAGAATGTCACCGCAAAACTTCACTCAGGTTCAAAGAACAAACTCAACAATGCTCGCGTAGCCTATGCAACACTCTACCAGCTTCGTGCAAATTCTACACTTCCGAAAGTAGCTCCTGTGATAACAGAAGCACTCGCAGAAGATAAAGAGGTTAAATAATATATTTATATGCAATTACACACACTAAAAAGAGAACACCCAAACAAGAAAGCACGCCAAGTAGGCCGTGGTGGTACACGTGGTAAGCAATCTG
The DNA here is from genome assembly GCA_965656375.1 of Minisyncoccia bacterium. Lineage (GTDB taxonomy): Bacteria > Patescibacteriota > Minisyncoccia > Phycocordibacterales > UBA9973 > UBA8515. The sequence goes on along the minus strand of CBFHKH010000001.1, from coordinate 588,581 downwards.
GTCGCGGAGGCAAAGGTCAGACAGCTCGCGCGGGTAACAAGCGTCGTCCTCAGATGCGTGATATAATCAAAAAGATCCCGAAACTTCGCGGATACCGATTTGCTTCACATGTGGCAAAGCCTTCTCCAGTAAATGTAGGAGCACTTAATATATTTGCTCTTGGTGCAACAGTCAGCCCTGCGACACTCTTTGAGAAAAAGCTCGTTCGCAAAGTAGGCGGAGTATTGCCAAAGGTAAAAATCCTTGCAAGTGGTGATGTTACAATCAAGCTCACCGTTACAGGATGTACCGTATCAGAAGCTGCAAAAGCAAAGATCGAGAAAGCAGGTGGGGAAGTAAAATAAAATGGAAATAGTTTGGAACAAAATAAAGATGATATTTACAGACAAGACACTGCGTTCGCGTGTCTTGTTTGTCCTTGGTGCGCTCATCGTATTTCGACTTCTCGGATCAATTCCGATTCCTGGTATCGATACGCTCAAGCTCCAGGCATTCGTAAATAACAACCAATTCCTGGGTGTTCTCAATGTCTTTACTGGCGGCGGACTTTCTCATCTATCCATACTCATGCTCGGTGTTGGTCCATACATTACTGCATCTATCATTATGCAGCTTTTGACTATCATGTCTCCACGATTGAAGGCAATGTACCAAGAAGATGGCGAGATTGGCCGCAAGAAATTCACTCAGATCTCACGCATGATCACAATCCCGCTTGCGATCATTCAGGCACTTTCTCTTCTTATTGTACTGAAGCGTCAGGATATCTTGGGGGATCTTACTCTATTCGGAATGATTACCAACGTATCTGTTGTTGTTGCTGGATCAATGTTCCTCATGTGGATCGGTGAGCTTATTTCTGAGTTTGGTATTGGTAACGGTGTTTCACTCATAATATTTGCTGGTATCGTTGCAAACCTTCCAACTGAATTCTCACAATTCCTCTTTACATTCGATATGGCAAATCTTCCAGTGTATATTCTCTTCCTTGCGGTAGGATTACTCATCATCGCAGGTGTAGTAGTTGTCACTGAAGCAGAGCGTCCGATTCCAGTCACCTATGCCAAACAAGTACGAGGAGATAAAGTTTCTGGTGGTACACAGACATACTTGCCACTTCGAGTGAATCAGGCTGGTGTTATTCCAATCATCTTTGCACTCTCAATCTTACTCTTCCCTCAATTGATCGGTAATGCTCTTGCTGGTAGTAGCCATCATGTGTTAGTTAGTATTTCAAACGGTATGCTTTGGTTTGTAAACAATACATGGGTCTATGCAATTGCATACTTTATCCTTGTATTCTTGTTTACGTACTTCTACACTGCAGTGACATTTGATCCAGATCAACTTTCCACAAATCTTCAGAAGAACGGCGCATTCGTTCCAGGCATTCGCCCGGGTCCAGCTACTCGCGAGTACATTGCAAAGATCTTGAACCGCATTACCCTTATGGGTGCGATCTTCCTTGGATTCATTGCAGTTATTCCGCTTATCGTTAAAGCAGTTACTGGTATTACCGCATTTGCCGTTGGAGGTACAGCACTTCTTATCGTTGTCTCTGTTGTCCTTGATCTGATTAAGAAAGTAGAAGCGCAATTATCAATGAGAGAATATTAAAAAAGGCCTGAAGAAGGTCTTTTTTAATGCCTGAATGATTTTAGTATATAATGAAATTATATGAATAAACCGTACACATTTGTATTTTTTGGAATTGTTGGTTCTGGAAAAGGAACTCAAGTTGAACTTCTTGAAAAATATTTAAAAGAAAAGAAATTAACCGATGACATTATTTTTGCTTCTACAGGGGCTCTCTATAGAAAGCTTATTAATGAAGGATACTATACGGGGGAAATTGTAAAAACGAGCCTTGAGAAAGGTCATCTTCAGCCAGATTTCTTAACAACCGGCCTTGTGGCAAGTAGCCTTGCCTATTCGATGAAAGTCGGTTCATCCATTATTGCAGATGGATTTCCTCGAACTATCTTACAGTCAAAATCCTTTGAAGAAATACTTAATTATTATAATCGTAGGGAAGTGCATATCATCTATATTGAACTTTCAAAAGAAGAAGCCACAAAGCGCATGAAACTCCGTGGTCGTACTGATGATACCGACGAAGGGATTACAAAGCGTTTTGATGAATATATGAATAATGTAATTCCAGCGATGAACTATTTTAAAAACAAACCCGGATATACGCTTCATACCATAAATGGTAATCAGTCGATTGAAGATGTTCATTCAGAAATAATTAAAAATCTCAATTTATAATATGGAAACTCAAGAGTTTATTGTTATATCACTTGGCGGTTCTATGGTTGTTCCTGATGCACCAGACCCAGAATTTATCGTCTCTTTTCGTGAGCTCATCTTGAGACATGTAGCAACTGGCAAGCGTTTTATCATAATTGTTGGTGGGGGAAAAACATGTCGTGTATATCAAAATGCACTCTCAGCTACTATAGATACAAAAACTGAGGATTTAGATTGGATCGGCATTTATAGTACTCATCTTAATGCCCAACTTGTTCGGATGTCTTTTGGAAGCTATGCACCGGAAGATATCATCACAGATCCATCCGCTGTGTCATCACTTTCACAGAAAGTTATTATTGGGGCAGGCTGGAAGCCAGGATGTTCGACAGATATGGATGCTGTACTTACCGCTGAAGAGATTAGTGCGAAAAAAGTCATTAATCTTTCAAATGTAAGTTATGTATATGATAGTGATCCAAAAACCAATCCAAATGCACAGAAGTTCGAGGAGGTTTCATGGTCGCAATACCTGACATTTATCCCAAAAGATTGGACCTCAGGAATGAATACACCATTTGACCCTGTGGCATCCCAGAAAGCACAAGAACTTGGGCTCGAAGTATCCTTTATCGCTGGCCGCGATCTTGAAAGTTTAGATAATTACCTCAATGGTAAAAAGTTTGTTGGAACAGTGATACAATAAACCTATATGGAAACTCGAACGTGTCAGAATTGTAAAAAAGGTTTCAGTATCGAAGCCGAAGACTTTTCTTTCTACGACAAGATTAAAGTTCCACCACCAACATTTTGTTCATATTGTAGAGCAGAACGACGATTTGCATTTAGAAACGAACGAAAGCTTTTTAAGGCAAAAAGTGCATTCACAGGTGAAAATATTTTCTCCTTATATCCGCCTTCCGCTCTGCGAAAAGTCGTGACGGATCAAGAATGGTTCAGTGATTCCTGGGATCCTATGGAGTATGGAAGAGAGTTTGATTTCTCTCGTGATTTTTTCAGTCAATTCTTCGAGCTTGAGAAAGATGTCCCTGCATATGCACTTAATGTTGAGCGTATGATTGATAGTCCATATGCAGCAAATGCAGCTACGCTTAAAGATTGTTATCTGTGCTTTAATTCAAACTCTTCGGAGAATTGTTTGTATGGTAATGATTTTTTTCTTTCAAAAAATTGTATTGATGATTCACACGTAAACTCTTCTGAGAAGTGTTACGAATGTTTCTGGCTGCAGAATTGTTATAAGTGCTATTTTACAATCATGTCTGTGGAGTGTCACAATATGTGGTTCTCAAGAGATTGTCTCGGATGCAATGATTGTTTTGGATGTACGAATTTGCGTAAAGCCTCATACTGTATCTTCAACCAGCAATATACCAAAGAAGAATATTTCAAGATTCTTTCCGAAATGCGCCTAGATACAAAAGCTGGTATCAATGAAGCCCGTACTAATGCTCGAGCTTTTTGGAAAACTCAGATAAATAAATACCATCAAGGACTTCAAAATCTAAACTTTTCTGGTTCATATGTCAGTCATTCAAAAAATGTGACTGAATCATACATGGTCAAAGGAGGAGAGGATGTGCGGTATAGTCAATATGCTTCAGTAGCAAAAATCAAAGATTGCCTTGATTATTCTATATGGGGACAGGATGTCGAGCTCTGTTACGAGACCTCAGTCTGCGGAGAGAATGTCTATAACGTGCGATTTTCCTGGGACTGCTGGCCAAATAACAACAATATAGAGTATTCTACTCATTTAAAATCTTGCAAAGATTGTTTTGGTTGTGTCGGATTGCGCAACAAGCAATATTGTATATTTAATACGCAATATACCAAAGAGGAATATATGGCACTCCGAGAAAAAATTATCGAACACATGAATGCATTGCCGTACACTGATTCCCGAGGTTTGATATATAGATATGGAGAATTTTTCCCTATAGAGTTTGCATCTTTTGGATATAATAATTCTTTAGCGTTTCAGCATTTCCTCAAAGACAAAGAAGAAATTGTGGCTAATAATTACGGTTGGATAGACGAAGAGCCTGGAAAATATGCTGTTACAAAGAAATCTGATGAAATACCCGATTCAATAGGTGAAGTAGGAGAAGATATAACAAAAGAGATTTTAGAGTGCGGCGTTTGTAATAGACCGTTTCGGATTCTCGCCGATGAATTTAATTTCTTAAAAAGTGAGAGCCTGCCAATACCGTCACACTGCAGTGAGTGCAGACACGAACGTCGAATTTCAGATCGATTCAAGATATCACTCTACGATAATCACTGTATGTGTGCTGGGAAGAAAGATGAAACAGGGCAGTTCACGAACACCGTGCAGCATATCCATGGAGATGTGCCATGTAGTGAACTATTTAGAACAGGATTTAATCCAAAAGATGGTGATATCGTATATTGCGAAAAGTGTTATCAACAAGAGATTGTGTAATTATGGAAACCCGCAACTGTCAAAATTGCAATAAGGACTTTATTCTTGAAGTAGATGACCTCTCATTTTACGAAAAGATAAAAGTTCCTTCGCCAACATGGTGTCCGGAGTGTCGAAGTATACGTAGGATGAGCTGGCGTAATGATTATTGTTTTTATAAAAGAAAGTGTGATCTCTGCTTTGATAATACGCTTTCTATCTACTCTCCAGATAAGACCCTGCCGATCTATTGCTCAAACTGCTGGTGGAAAGACGGATGGGATCCCTTTTCATATGGACAAAAATATGATTCTTCAAAACCCTTCTTTTCCCAATTCAAAGATCTTCTCGACAAAGTTCCAGCACTTGCAATTCTCAATGACAATGGCAGCGGAAGCATAAATTGCGAATATACAAATTACTTTGCACGCGGTAAAGACTGCTATCTAACGGATAATTCTTGGAAAGTTGAGAATGCCCTTTACTCATCATGTCTTGTTGGTGGCAAAGATATAGTCGATTGTATTGGTCTCCAAGACAATTGTAATCATATCTACTCTTCGATAAATCTAGATAATTCATATAAATGCAAGAATGTATATCGATCATCGACAATGACAGATTGTGCGTATTGTTTTGACTGCAAGGGTTGTACTAATTGCTTTATGTGTGTCGACCTTCGCAATAAACAATACTGTTTCAAGAATATTCAATATACCAAAGAAGAATATATGGAAATAGTAAAAGGATATAAATTTGATTGTGCAACTTCCTTACCAAAAATAGAGAAAGAATTTGAAGAATTTCGCCTTACACTCCCTCATCGATTTGCGAGTCTCAAAAATTGTGTTGACTGTACCGGTGACTACCTTGTAAATTCAAAAAATTCACAGAATTGCTTTATTGTTGTGAGAGCTGAAAATACAAAGTATTTTGAAAGAGGAGACACTGTAAAGGATAGCTATGATTGTCTGAGTGGCGGCGAACAGGAGCTCTGCTACGAGTGTATTAATCCTGATAATTCAAATCGAACATGTTTCACTATGTATTGTCATAAAGATACAAATGTATACTACAGCGACTCATGTCAGTCATGCGAAGATATATTTGGATGTGTAGGCTTAAAAAGCGCAAAATATTGTATTTTTAATATTCAATATGAAAAAACAGAATATTTTAAACTGAGAGATCAAATTATTTCTGATATGAAAGAATTAGGAGAGTGGGGAGAATTTTTTCCTACAGAGCTTTCGAAATTCTCTTATAATGAGACAATTGCACAAGAACAATATCCATTGACCAAAGATCAAGCCTTGAAAAAAGGATATACATGGCAAGATTCATTACCCCTAACTACAGGTTTAGAAACTATACAAGAAATACCTGATTCTATAAACGATGTTTCTGATTCATTTACTAAAGAAATCATGAAATGTGAAGATTGCAGTAGAAACTATCAAATCATCCCAAGTGAATTACAGTTTTATAAGTTTAATCAAATTCCAATCCCGCGACTTTGTTTCTTTTGCAGAAAGCAAAATTTGTTACAAAAAAGAGGCCCTACCAAGCTTTGGAAAAGATCTTGTATGTGTGAAAAATCAAATCATTCCCACACTGCAAAATGCCAAAATGAATTTGAAACTTCGTATGATCCAGAACGACCAGAGATTTTGTATTGCGAATCATGCTATCAGCAGGAAGTTGTATAAAATACTGTTTCTGATAGTATAAGCCGTATATGGCAGTCATCATAAAGACTCAGAAAGAAATAGAGATATTACGTGAAGGCGGTAAAAGACTTGCTGCTATTTTGGCAGAAGTGGCTACTCAAGTGAAGCCTGGAGTAACAACTAAGGAGCTCGATCAATATGCTTACGAACTTATTATAAAAGGTGGCGATGAGCCGGCATTCCTCGGATACAAGCCTGAAGGTCATGCGAAAGCCTACCCAGCGTCTCTTTGTACCTCAGTCAATAATGAAATAGTTCACGGTATACCAAAGGCGAGTAAAGTCCTGAAAGAAGGAGATACAATTTCCATAGACCTTGGACTCAAACATAAAGGAATGTTTACTGATCATGCAATTACTGTTGCTGTTGGAAAAATACCAAAAGCATCACAAGAACTTTTACATACTACAAAAGAAGCGCTTTTTGTCGGCATTGCCGAAGCAAAAGCAGGGAATACCGTGGGTGATATTGGGTATGCGATAGAAAAATTCGTAGCCGGTCGTTACGGAATAGTCAGAGAACTTTCGGGTCATGGGGTAGGAAAACATATCCATGAAGATCCCTATATTCCCAATTATGGGAAAAAAGGGAAAGGAGAAAAGCTTGTCCCCGGTATGGTGGTAGCTATTGAGCCAATGCTCAATAGTGGTAAGCAAGATATCGTGAGTATGTCTGATGGCTATACTATCAAAACTGCTGATGGATCTCGTAGTGCACACTTCGAACATACAATTTTGATCACAGAGGGTGAGCCAGAAATTTTAACTATGATATAATAGTTTTAATGGAAGGTTTTAATCTAAACAGCGCTCCCAAATTCAAGACTCCCCAAGAAGAGCTTGAATTTTTGCGTGCGCACATTGCGGAAAAAGAAAAAGCGTTTGCGGAAGCTGGGACTGAATACTCCAAAGCTGAAATCGCGCACGATGTCATCAAAGAATACAAACGATATGAGCCAGAAGAAGTAATGCATAAAAGTGCTGTTATCCCAGTACAAGAGGCGAATAATCTTGTCTTGCGCCTTCATCCAGAATCCCATGACAACAAGATGGAAGAGATGCTCGGAGTACTTTTGAGTAAGGGAATCTCAAGTGCGCTTTCGATTGTAGGGAAGATGAACAATCCGCATCTTGATGATGATTTCCATCGATTCCTCGTACAGTATCTCTATAGTACGCACAAAATTCCAGGTCTCAAGGAAAATACTCCACTTTTTAAATCGCTCGATATGAAACTTTTCGAGATTACTTTACCTGATCCCGATGATGACGCAGAAAACAAAAAAGGACTAAAAGAATTGCTCTCCGCTATGGAGCAGTTCTATGCAGGGATGCACTCAGTTGGTGAAGGTCGCGAGAATTTTAGCCGTAATCACTTCACACTCGAGATCGCGCTTGCAGAAAATACTGATCACTTTATCTTTTACACTGCAGTTCCAGCACGAAAGGCAGACCTGTTTGAAAAACAGTTGCTCGGAGTCCATCCTCATGCAAAAATTGTCGAAGTTCCTGATGACTACAATATCTTTACAGAGGGAAGCCAGATGGCAGGTTCATATGCGACACTCGCTCGCCATGAAGTTTTTCCGATCAAGCTCTATGATGCGATTGATCATGATCCACTCAATATAATTTTGAATGTTTTTACTAAACTCAAAAAGTCCGGTGAAGGTGCATCTATCCAGTTCACCATTTGTCCTGAGGATGATGATATTCTCCGGAAATTCCACATCATGCTTGGTGATGTAAAAGAGGGTATGTCGGTGAAAGATGCCGCGAGCATGACACGCCAATTCGCCAAAGGGTTAGGTTCCCTTGTGAGCGAACTCGTAACAGGATCAGCTAAAAAAGAAGAGAAAAAAGTAAATGATGAAGCAGTTGCGAATATCACGGAGAAACTTAAAAGTACCATTATGGCTACGAATATTCGCATTATCACATCTGCTGAAACGAAAGAACGAGCGGAGCAGATACTCCATGATGTAGAGTCATCCTTTAATCAATTCACCGAAGCACAGCGGAATGGATTTAATTTTACTCATCCAAAAGGTTCCGCATTGAGCGAGCTTGTGCATGATTTCTCATATCGTACTTTTTCGCAGAGCTATTCAATGCCGCTTAACTTGAAAGAACTTGCAACAATCTATCACTTCCCATACGGTATTGTTTCTCCACAGCTTAAACAGGCTAAGGCTGGTATTGCTCCTGCACCGATGGAGATGGGTAGCGAAGGTGTCGCGCTTGGAGTAAATAGCTATCGAGGTAAAGATACGACAGTTCACTTTGCTGATGAGGATCGTATGCGCCACCTCTATGTGATCGGTCAGACTGGTACCGGTAAGACGACAATCATGAAGAACATGATCGCTCAGGATATCAAAGCTGGTCATGGTGTCTGCTATATCGATCCGCACGGTACGGATATTCAAGATATCCTTTCATATATTCCAAAGGAACGTATCGATGACGTGATTTACTTTGATCCGGCGTATACTGCGCGTCCGATGGGGCTCAACATGCTTGAATATGATCCAAAATATCCCGAACAGAAGACCTTCGTAGTGAACGAACTCATGAATATATTCAATAAACTTTTTGATATGAAAACATCTGGCGGTCCGATGTTCGAACAATATTTCAAGAACTCAGCATTTCTCGTGATGGAGCATCCAGAGAGTGGTGCGACACTCCTCGAGATTGGCCGCGTCCTTGCAGACAAGGAATTCCGCGACATGAAGCTTTCGCACTGCAAGAATCCGATCATCACCCAATTCTGGAAGAGTGCTGAGCAAACAACAGGGGATCAGTCTATTGCGAATTTCGTACCGTACATTACTTCAAAATTCGATAATTTCATATCGAACGATATCATGCGCCCTGTTGTTCTTCAGGAAAAATCAGTATTCAATTTCCGCGATATCATGGATCAGAAAAAAATTCTTCTTGTGAACCTTTCAAAAGGCCGTCTTGGAGATATCAATGCGAACTTGATCGGCCTCCTTATAGTCAACAAGATCCAAATGGCAGCCCTTTCTCGTGTAGATATGTATGGTAAAAAGATGGAGGATTTCTTCCTGTATATTGATGAGTTCCAAAATGTTACTACTGATTCAATCGAGTCCATTCTTTCTGAGGCCCGCAAGTACCGCCTTTCACTTACAGTTGCCCATCAATACATTTCTCAGCTTGAAGAGAATATCAAAAATGCAGTATTCGGTAACGTAGGATCTATGGCTGTATTTCGTGTCGGTGCTGAAGATGCACAATTCCTCGAGAGTAAATTTAAACCTGTATTCACTGCTGCTGATATTATGAAGATTGAGAATAGGAATGCATATATGTCGATGCTCGTTGGTGGCCAGCCGACAAAGCCGTTCAATATTGCAACATTCCCACCGCCACAAGGAACAGTCGAGATCGTCGAGAAGATCAAAGAACTCTCATACTTGAAATTCGGTCGCGAACGCGGAGAAGTTGAAGAAGAAATTATGGATAAATACAGACAGCAAGGATAATATGGAAGAGATAGAAGCAAAGTTTATACATATAGATGTAGAGAAGCTAAGAGACAAACTCAAAGCACTTGAAGCGGTTTTTATCGGTAGCTTTGATTATAAAAGAAAATCGTATGATTTCCCGGGTTTACCACTTGCAGAGAAGCATGCGTGGGTGCGAGTGCGTGATGAAGGAGACAAGGTTGTCATGACATATAAACAACGACTCGAAGCAAATAGTGAGACGATGCGTGATGGAGGGATGAAAGAAGTCGAGATAGTTGTCAGTGATTTTACTACTGCAGATCAATTCCTCAAATCAATAGGTATGATAGAGAAGTTCTACGAAGAAAATAAACGAGAACGTTATATTCTCGATACAGTTGAAGTAGATATAGATACATGGCCGATGATTGATCCGTATGTAGAGCTTGAAGGGAATAGTTGGGAGAATGTTGAAGCAGTTGCAAAAAAGCTCGGCTTTGATTGGAGCACTCATTTACGCTGTTCTACAATGCAGATTTATAAAATGAATAATATAAATGAGAATGAGTATTCAGTTATTACATTTACCGAGCAGATTAAGAAATAATTGCCGAACAAGGGATTTTCTGCTATAATAGCTTTATTACTACAAACCGCGAAAGCGATTTTTTATTTATATGAAACACCCAAAAGAAGAAGTTACATATGTTATGATGAAGCCGGATGGAGTCAAAAAAGGCCTCATAGGTGAAGTTATCAAGCGTTTTGAACAGCGCGATCTGAAGATCGTCGCGCTTGAGATGTTTACTCCAGAATTCGATCGAGTTAATGATCACTATCCAAAGAGCGAAGAATGGATCACTCGCCTTGGTAACAAAACTCTCACGACATACGAAAAATACGGCTATGATGCTATGAAAGACTTCGGTACAACTGAAGCTGCAAAGATCGGTCCTGAGATCCGTAAATGGCTCATCGATTACATGACATCTGCACCTCTTGTGAAAATGGTAGTTAAAGGTGTGCATGCTGTGGACGTTGTTCGTAAGGTTGCTGGCGATACAATGCCATACAAAGCTGAGATGGGCACAATTCGTGGAGATTTCTCTATTGATTCTCCAGCACTTGCAAACATGGAAAAGCGCGCAGTTATGAATATCGTTCATTGTTCAGAAACTCCAGAGGAAGCAGAACACGAGATCAAGCACTGGTTCGGCGATATCAAGCTCATGGATTACAAGCGTTTCGGTGTTGATGAATAGATAATTAATAAAATCCCCGAAAGGGGATTTTATGTTATAGTAAGCAGTATGTATGAAGTTGAAGTAAAAGCTAGACTTAAGGATAAAAAAGTAGTGCAAGATTTGCTTAAATCAAAGGGGTGCATTTTTTCTGAAGAATTGCACCAAGTAGACTATATTTTTATACCTGGAGATTCAATTTTTCCACCCGCATTGGGTGTGCCAGTTTTGCGAGTACGAAAGGAAAACGGTACGAGTTTTTTCACTTTAAAGATTCCACAATCAAGTAGACAAGATTGTATAGAACGTGAGTTTGAGATTTCTGATGGAGATAAGATGTTGGAAGTTTTTCACTTTTTAGGATATAAGCAAGTTCCCACCGTAGATAAGAAAAGAATCAAAACAATGTATCAGGGTGTAGAAATCGTATTAGATACTGTAGAAAATCTCGGAGATTTTATTGAAGCTGAAAAAATTATTGATCTTACAAAACCTGAAGAGCGAATGAAAGTTCAGGAAGAGCTTTTTAAATTTCTGGAAGAGTTTGGTATCCAAGAAGAAGATCGGGTAATTGATGGTAAATACGACATCATGCTTTTTGAAAAGTATGGAATGAAATAATTTATGCACGAAATAGAAACGAAAATTCTGGAAATTAATACTGGAAAAGTTTTAGAAAAACTAAAAAATTTAGGAGCAAATCAGACTCAAGACGTACGTCTCTTTGTCGACTGGTATTGCCCAAAGAATGCGCTCGACACTACTCATCCATGGTATTTAAGAGTTCGAAAAACATCTGATGGTAAGGCCGAAATTAGTTGGAAATCACTAGAAACGATTGTTGGTAATACCCGCCAATCTCAAGAAATAAATATAGATGTTTCTGATTTTGAAAATGCAAAATCTCTTCTTGAAGCAGTGGGATTTGTACACTATGCCCATCAAGAAAAAGATAGAATCTCTTTCTCATTTGAGAGCTGGAATTTCGATCTTGATCAGTATCCTGGAATGCCTGCGTATTTAGAGATTGAAGGGAATAGTGAAGAGCATGTTGGTCACGCTATTAAACTTCTTGAATTAGAAAATCATGAAGCACTTTCACAAGGAGAGACAAAACTCATCCGCGAGCGTTATGGTCTTGATTGGAATAATATGAGATTTTAAAATTCATGCGGAAAATTACAGATATATATGAAGAATATAAAATAATGCCACAGCTACAGTTGCATCAGTTGCGAGTTGCAGCTGTAGCGAGACAGGTTTGCGAGTCTCTAGATCAAGATATTGATACGAAATCTGTAGTGACTGCATGCTTGATGCATGATATGGGTAATATTATAAAGTTCAATCTGTCATATACTAAACAGAACTTTCCCGGATTTCTAGAGCCACAAGGATTAGAATATTGGCAGGATATTCAACAAGAATATTTTACAAAATATGGAGAAAAAGAGCATGAAGCAACTATCGCTATTATTAAAGAACTTAGAACATCTTCTATTGTGCTTGATCTTGCAAAACATGTAGATGCTACTTATATAGAAAGTATAGTTACAGGTGATAATTTTGGTAGAAAAATCAGTATATATGCTGATGATCGAGTCACTCCGCATGGAATCGTGTCTATTGAAGAGAGAAACATAGAAGCTTATAAGCGATACAAAGATACAGGAAGGGCTTTTGATGAAGAAAAGAAGAATTTTTATGCAAAAAATATTTTCGAAATTGAAAAACAGATTTTCTTGCAATCAAACATCAAACCTGAAGATATTACTGATGAATCTGTAGCGAAAATAATCGAAGAATTGAAAAATTTTGAAATCTAATCTCTAGACTTGATTTGAACTCTTGTCAAAAGTGTGCTGTTTTGTAAATTTACTTGCAGACTTCGCTCACACGAGTATACTCAAGGTAGGGTTATTTGAGACGTATTACCTAGAACACATTTTATAGGGGACAAAGAGTTTTACTACCGTGCTGTAACGTTATTAATGTGAACAAATCTGTAGTATCCTTGGTCCCACGTAGCGTTCCGCTATGGTAATATCTCTTGAATAGTCCTAATAAGCAATTCTTCTATGAAAATAGAAGGATTTTTTATTATATTCATGTATAATAAAGCCTATATGCAAACTGATCATACACTGAAAGTCACTTTCTGCTCGGGAGCAGGCACGGTAACAGGCGCGAACTTCCTCCTCGAAGGCAATGGTAAGAAATTCCTTATCGACTGCGGGCTCGTACAAGGGGAAAGCCTTGCTGACGAGATAAACTGGGAAAAATTCTCATACCCAGTAAGTGAAATAGACATTCTTTTTATAACACACGGTCATATCGATCACATTGGACGTATTCCGAAGCTTATAAGCGAGGGCTTTCGAGGTAAGATCTACTCAACTATCCCAACAAAAGATATCACCGCGGTTATGCTCGAGGATACTGCACATTTGCTTTCACACGATAAAAAGAATAATTTGGGTGAGATCTATACGGGGGAGAATATAAAGCGCGCGATGGATATGTGGGAAACCCTCGAGTACGGACAGAAGCTCAATATCGATCACGGATTCCAATTTTCCTATAAAGACGCAGGCCACATCTTGGGTTCCGGAATGCTCGAGGTGATGTACAACGGCAAGAAGATCGTTTTTACCGGTGATCTCGGTAATTCTCCTTCACCGCTTCTTCGCGATACAGAAATCATTACTGATGCAGACTATCTCATCATGGAGTCTGTATATGGTGACCGCAATCATGAAGACCGCAAAATTCGCAAAGACAAACTTGCACAAGTCATCAATGATAATTACAAGAGAAAGGGCACCCTTATCGTTCCTACTTTTTCACTGGAGCGTACCCAAGAGCTTCTCTACGAGATAGACACACTACTCCATGCAAAAGAGATTCCAGAGATGACAATGTTCCTCGATTCGCCACTTGCGATTAAGCTTACTGATATCTATCTTAAATATGGAAAATATTTTAATGCTACTGCGCGGAAGATCATTGATGGAGGAGATCCTATCTTTGAATTTCCTGGACTACAGGAGACAGCAGATACCGAAGAATCAAAAGCGATACTCAAAGCATCGAACCCGAAAATCATCATGGCTGGATCTGGGATGTCGAATGGTGGACGTATCATACATCACGAGAAGAATTATTTACCTGATCCAAACAATACAATCCTTCTTACTGGGTATCAGTCAGCCGGTACCCTTGGGCGCTTGATCGAAGATGGAGCGAAAACTGTACACATCCAAGGTGAAGATGTAAAAGTTCGTGCACGTATAGAGATGATCAGCGGTTACTCCGGACATAAAGACTCTGATCACTTGGTAGAATTCGTAAGTCATATGGCAAAAAATCTCAAGAAAGCTTTTGTGGTCATGGGAGAGCCAAAATCATCACTTTTCCTTGCTCAGAAATTGCATGACAATCTTGGCATCAAGGTGCATTCTCCTGATGCCGGAGAATCAGTTATGCTTGAATGCTAAATTTTCGGTTTTACTATATACTATATGTATATGAAGAAATCTACATTTCGCTATCCAAAACTTTTGACTGGGTTTCTCTTCGTACTCCTTTTTGGTGCATATATTTCTGTTTTTGCTACACCACCAGGCTCTCCCTATCAGGCAGGAGAGACTCTTGATCCTTCCTGTGCGCCTGGAGATACGAATTGTTTCGTTCAGATTCTTCCTGATCAAACAGGTAATACTGGCAAGTTCCTCATGACAGACGGAAGTGTGACGAGCTGGGTAGCTCTTTCAGGTAGTAGCCAGTGGATCACAAATGGCTCGGATATTTACTACAATACAGGCAATGTAGGGATAGGAGTGACAAACCCTAGCTCTAAACTAGACATCGCCGGAACCATCACAAGCAACGGAAGTACTGTTTCAAATATAGCGGCCACTGTAAGCAGTATGAACGGTGGCGTTTTATACGGATCAAAAATAGGATTGACTGCGGGAAGCGGCGCGGGTGCTGGTGGAGCGATCCTTGGCCAGAATATTGCAGTTACATTATCTGGAATCACTAATCTCCCGAGCAGTATTGTCAGTCTGGCGACTCAAAGTAATCACGGAGCAGCATCAGGCACAGTAGCAAACCAGGTCGAGTATCAGACAGGTCCTTCGGTGACCGGTGGTGCAATCACAACGATTTTAAAACACATTGATCTGCGCGATGTTTCCGTATCTGGTGGTAGTAGTGTTACAGATCAGTATGGCCTGTATATAAATGGTCTTACTGCAGCGACGAATAATTACGGTATCTATTTCGCGAACACTCCGAACGTCGGTTCAATCACCTCTGGTGCATCGACGCATATAGCACTTGTGCCTGGAATTGGTGGCAATGTTGGTATCGGAACAACAAGTCCGACAGCCCTACTCCATGTATTCCAAGCTGCTCAAAGTGCAGTATCAGGTTCAGACGGTACTACTGCTAGCTCGCCCCTCAAAATACAAGGTGGTGCAGGCGGCGCAACATCATATAATACCGGGACTGTTAGCGGAGGCAATGCAGGCGCAATAGATATTCTCGCAGGGAATGGCGGTAATATAACAGGATCACCAACAACAGGAATCGGCGGAGCCGGAGGACGCATTACTATTCTCGGTGGAGATGGCGGTTTGGGAACTACATTTGGTGGGGTTGGAGGATATGTCGAAATTCAAGGGGGAAATGGTGGCGGAGGTACATCAGGCGGTTCTGCTGGTTATGCTGCTCTAAAAGCAGGTAATGCAGGTAGTACCGGAGGAGCTGCGGGAGGTAACATATATATCGTCTCGGGTCTTGGTAACGGTGCAGGTGGGGATGGAGAAATATTCTTGGGATTAAGCCCTTCGCATACTGTTCGAGGTAACGTTACCATCGGAAGTGCAACTGCAGGCGGACAAAAGCTCAATGTCACAGGCAACATTAATTTCTCTGGTGCACTCATGCCGAATAATCTGCCTGGTACAGCAGGGCAAATTCTCACAAGCGGAGGGGCAGGACTTCCTCCAACATGGATAACGCTTCCAACTGGATGGGCCTTAACAGGTAATGCAGGGACAACACCAGGAACTAATTTTATCGGTACTACTAATAATGTGGGGTTGATGTTTAAAGCTAATAATTTGAAAAGTGGTTATATTGATCTAACAACAAATAGTACTAGTTTCGGTTATGAAGCATTGCTTGTAAATGGATCTATTAATAATGCAGCATTTGGTACTGGTGCTCTAAAAGCTAATACAGTAGGTCAAGCTAATGCTGCATTTGGACGGAGTGCCCTCCTTGCTAATATTGACGGTACAGCAAATATAGCCATCGGAGCAGAATCATTAAGATTCAATGTTTCTGGATCTGAGAATGTAGGAGTTGGACGAAACACTCTTTACAACAACGAGGCTCATGCTAATACGGCAATTGGAGATAGAAGTTTAATTAACAATACAACAGGTACTGCAAATGTAGCAATTGGTGCAGTAGCAGGTAGGTATACTACAACCGCTTCAAACCAAATATTCATTAACTCACTCGATCGAGCAGATTACACCGGCGACCAAACAGCCTCCCCAATCTACATCCAGCAGAACGCCTCAGTTGCTTCACAAAACATCATGTTAAACGGTAACGTCGGCATCAACCAGCAAACCCCCGGCTTCCTCCTCCACGTAGGCTCCTCATCCATCACTGACGGCACCACACTCATGAGATTACAAGACACAAACTCAGTCTGTGACTTCAATGCAAACACTGGAGCCCCAACCTGCGGTTCAGACCTCACCCTCAAGAAAGATGTTACCTCACTCTCAACATCAGATCTCCTTTCCAAGATCTCATCCCTCAACCCCGTCTCATACCACTGGCTCACTGAAGGCACATCCGCACCACTCCAGTACGGATTCATCGCTCAAGAAGTCGCTACTCAATTCCCAGACCTCGTTACAGATCATACCTGGATCGATGGCACCACCCGCAAGTTCTTAAACATGAGTGGTCTCATGCCATATGTGGTGGGTGCGGTGAGGGAGATGAATATTAGGATCGAAGGACTCTCATCACTTGATACTACAAACGAAGCCTCACTTGGTTCTCTCATTAAAGAATTCCTAGCAGATATAGGCAATGGTATAGAAATTGTATTCTTTGGCGAAGTGCATACAAAGAAACTTTGTCTTGAGGATGTTTGTGTAACAAAAGCAGAACTTCTACAGATGCTCAGCAATAATACAAATACGAGAAACGGCGGAGGTGGAGACACCCCACAAGCTACAGATATGTGTCCAAACATCGATGGCGATCAGGCAGCGGTTCCATCTGGCTATCATCTCGATGGAAGTACGTGTGTAGAAGATCAAATCGCTCCAGAAGCTGATGGAGGCTCAGAAGGAACCGCTGTTCCACCGGTGGAGAGTCCGGCATCTGACGAACCAGCCCAATAAAAAATCCCTTCAATTGAAGGGATTTTTTATTTTTAAGTTAGATGCTTTTTACGACTCGAGCAAACGTTTCAGGGTTGTTTTCTGCAAGGTCAGCGAGGATTTTGCGATCAAGGCTGATCTTTTTCTTTGCAAGTCCATCGATAAGCTTACTGTATGAAATTCCTTGTGGGCGAGCTGCTGCGTTAATACGAGTAGTCCAGAGTGCTCGAGCATCTGCTTTCTTGTCTTTTCTGTGAGCGAATGAATATGCTCCTGCATGAGCAAGGGCTTCTGTTGCCTGTGCAACCTTTGTACTGCGTCCGAAACGGAATCCCTTGGTCTGTACCAAGATATTCTTTCGACGCTTATTTTTCATTGTTCCTCTTTTTACTCTTGTCATGATATTGTGGAGCGAATTATTTTATTTCCGGGCCGGTCTGGTGACTTTACCCGAGGAAAGAATATAATTCGCGTAACTTTTAATATTTATAATTACTTTGCGTTTGCTAGATATGTACGAGCATTCTTTGTTGAAATAGGGAAATTCTGCATTTTCTTGCCACCGAGCTGTTTTTTTCTTGTTTGTCGTGCATTAAAGTGATTGAAACCGGGTGCTCGAGCGAGGACTTTGCCCTTCTTTGTGATCTTCAATCGCTTCGTTAATGATTTGTTTGTTTTGATACTCATAAATTATTTCTTATCTTTTTCTATAGTAATGGTTGGCCCCTTTGGTCCTTTTTTGTAATCTTCTGCAATCTTGAAATTCTCAGTAATGAGATGCAGTACACGATCAAGGCGTTCTTTCAAGAATGGGTCTGGCATAAATTTCGAACGGCCAGATAGGAAGAGCTCTACTTTGATACGGTGACCTTCCTTGAGCCATTCTGAAGCTTTCTTTGCTTTGAGCGCAAGGTCGTTGTCACCGGTACCTATCTTTATTTGGATAGATTTGGTTTCAGTTGTCTTTGCACCTGCCTTAGCTTTTTTTTGCTTCTTGTTCTGCTCGTATTGGTATTTGCCGTAGTTGGCTATCTTTACTATTGGTGGCTTTGCATTGGGAGATATTTCAATCAGATCAAGCCCTTCTTTCTGGGCAAGAGCAAATGCTTCTTTGAAACTCAAAACACCGAGGTTCTCACCTGTGCTCGAGAGTACGCGAATCTCATTAGCTCGTATTTGATTGTTGATTCTTTCTCTCAAATTATGATTGCCACTAGTATAAATAGATTGCATATCCTCTGTCTTTGGACGCAAGATACGACTAGCCTACCTGGAACAATACTAGCATATCTATGCTAGTATGGCAATATGTCGCTATCTGTGGTCATCGCCTGTAAAAATCTAGGGGAAACACCCCTTGAATGTCTCGAAAGATCGAGACTTGAATACGGTATACAAAATGATATTCCTATGACATACGCAGGGAGGCTTGATCCAATGGCAGAAGGCATTCTGATCCTCCTTATTGGCGATGAATGCAAAAATAAGGAAAAATACCTTGGCCTCGATAAGACATACGAGTTTGAGATATTGGTAGGGTTTGAAACTGATACGTACGATTTGCTCGGAAAAGTCATTACGTCGGAGAGAGGATTTGAAAGGTCCTCGGATCTCCTCGCCAAATTCTCAGATGGTCTCGGCCAGACCGTTTCAAATCCTCTCTCCGACCTCGCTCAGATACTAATGTCTTTTATTGGAACTTTGACTCAAAAATACCCACCATTCTCTTCAAAGACAGTTGGAGGCAAACAGCTCTTCCAGCTTTCCAAAGATGATACTCTACCTGACATACTTCCAGAACATGAAGTGACGATTCATACGTTACAGTGTACTAGCGAGATGATATTTACAAAAGATGATTTGCAAAAGGAGATATTGCGGCGCATAGGGCTCGTACATGGAGATTTCAGACAAGAGGAAATTATGAACGCATGGAATAGAACATTTGAAGAATCTAATCAGACAGAATTTACTTTGTTTAGGTGTATCATACACTGCTCTAGCGGTACTTATATCCGTCAGCTTGTACATGACATAGGAGAAAAGATAGGAGTACCTCTTGTAACTTACTCTATAAAACGCATAAAAGTAGGGAAATATACGGCTTCTGATATAAAAAGCCTTACTTAATAAGGCTTTTTTACTTGACTTTTACAGGTAAATCTGATATAATTGTTTTAATATTTCGTCAGAACAGTATTTGGTATTGATTTAAAGGAAATCCATTAAATTCATCATTAAAATTGTTTTATGAAAAAAATGTTATCAAACAAACTCCAGGGAGTTCTCTGGATTTTGAAAGCTATTTTGTTTGTAATTCTTTCAATTGCTGCACATGTATATCTCACCGGAGAGGGAATGCTTTCTGGAATTGTAATACTGGCATGCATGTATTTCTTTTGTGTTTGCATATACAGTGCTTTCAAAAGATTTAAAAGAATAGAAGAAGTACATAATTAATCACAAAACTATACCTTGCTTCGAGTGTTCGGAGGTATACAAAAAATGTCGTCAGGCTTACCGCTCTTTGGACGGCATTTTTTTATATTTCTCAAATTTGCTTTATATAAAATAATGTGGTATAAATAACTAAATAAAACAATTTTAAATTCAAAACTAACCGCTAATGACAGTTAACATTATTTTATTAAGTTCCTTTTATAGGGAAAATGCTCACTATTTATCTATTTTCTTGCCAATCCTTCTTTTTCTTTTAATAAGAGATTTGAATTCTCCTCCAGATGAAGATATTAAAGAAAATAATTTTTAATTGAACAAGCAAACAAACTGTATAAGAAATTATCCCTCTGATCACTAAAATACCGATTCCATTTTTGGGTCGGTTATTTTTTATCCAAGTATGCGCAAAGAGTATGATACTATAGATATATGACCGTATTGATTGACAATAGAAAAGCTCACTTTAATTTTGAAGTGATTGAAAAATACGAGGCAGGTATTGAGCTTTTTGGATTTGAAGTAAAGTCTATCAAGGGTGGGCGGGCTATACTTCTAGGTGCGTTCGCAATTGTTCGTGGTGGGGAAGTGTTCCTTATGAACATGCAGATTCCGCCCTATCAAGTTGGTAATACCCCTACAGACTATGATCCAACTCGTACGAGGAAGCTTCTTCTTTCAAAGAAACAAATACAACGCTTGGCAGATGAGGACAAGAAAAAGGGTTTGACCTTGGTCCCACTCTCATTGTATAGTAAGGGGCGCCTCATTAAGGTAGAACTCGCAGTTGTAAAAGGAAAGAAAAATTACGACAAACGAGAGACCATAAAGAAACGTGATACGGATCGGGAGATCCGAAGAGAATATAAACGGTAATTCTTTGAAAGTAAAATACATGGGACTGACGGGCTTCGACAAAGGTTCGTCCTCATAGATGTGCGTGTCGAGTGCGGAGGTATCTCGCTAAACTACTTCCAAAAGACTACGTGCAAACAAAGTCGCTATGGTGAAGTCACCATTTGCTAACGCATTTGGTTTCAACTTCGCTCCTGCACTCGCTTAATTTAAGCCAGTCAGGTGTCTCTCTTCTCGACATCCGATACAGAGGAGAGGCATAATTTATCGGGTTACGGATCTCTCACCGCTTGCGAGAGATCTCGACAATGAAAAGCTCGGTGTGAAAGTATATTGCGTGTTCTCTAGCTTTCATATTTAAACCCAATCGAACATGATACACATGTAGATTCATCTATGAACATCTTTTGCATGGCGGTTCAACTCCGCCCAGTTCCACATTGTTAGAAATAACAAGTTATATTTCTAAAAAAGGCTTATTTCATAGCATCCTAATAAATAGGAAATGTAACAACTCTTGCATAGTTATGTAACATATGTTACCATAGGCCTATGGAATCGTTACATGGTCAAAATTATTTTTCAACTTCTGAAGTCGCTAAAATTCTCGATGTAACCCGGGTTACAGTTTTTCGCTGGATCAAAGATGGATCAATTAAGGCACATAAGATTGGTCGTAATTATGTTATTCCTCATGAGGAAGTCATTAAGCATCTTGATACCCGACCACTCACAGAAATTGATAAACAGGAAATAAAAGCCTTAGTAGATAAAACCATTAAAGACTACGGAGAAACAATTCGTATGCTTGGCCGAGAATAGGTATGAAAACCAAACGGCTGACAATGGAAGAAATCGAATATTCTGCACATGAACTTGCTCGAAAATATTTAGAATGGGGAGAGCCAATTCCTGAGTTTTCAACTCGCTACCCTCGGGCCCTTGAACAATGCATCCTGGCACCGTTCCAGACATACAAAGGAGATTTGTATAAAGGATTGATTAGTAAAGCTGCAATCTTGTTTTATCTCATGATTAAAAATCATCCGTTTCAGAATGGGAATAAGCGTGTGGCTGTCATGTCTCTTCTTATATTCCTGGGGAAGAACGAAAAATGGTTATCGTTATCTCCCCAAGAATTGTATAACTTGGCAAAGTGGGTGGCGAGCAGCCCAGCCAGCGTGAATGAGGAGACGGTAAAGGCTATTGAAAACATATTTAGAAAAGCAATTGTTGATTTTGACTCTTTATTAAACTAAGCATAATGGCAAATCTTGGTACCAACGAAAAGCAGATATTAGAGAAACTCTTCCAAATGACTGGCTATGTTTTAAATTTTACTGATAGAACAATGGGAGAGTTTTTCCAGGACGATGTTGGTATAAATATTTATGATGACAAATATAATTATGCGAGTGGCTCCAAAGCTAATCGACTCAGGGGCTTTTGGAAAGTTGCTGATGATCCCTTGGTTGGAAAATCGATTTCGAAGCTTATTGAGTATATTGAAAATCAAATCCTATTAGGCAATTTAAAAAAGTCAGATTTCCCCGATGATTTAGTGGTGGCAGGCAGGTCAGTGGCTAATAAATTGCTTGGTATTAAAACCCAAACCCCGGAGATGAAAGAAGAGGATTTTATTAGCAAAGAATTTAAGAATGTTTCTATTCATAAACTAGGATTGGACAGTAGCATAACCAGTGTTCTTGAACAGAGAATGGATGAGATTGCTAAATGCCTCAATGCTAAAGCATCTTTAGCCGTTATTTTTCTTTGCGGGAGTACATTGGAAGGAATTTTACTTGGAATAGCAACGAAGGATCCTCAAAATTTTAATCGAAGTTCTCTTAGCCCAAGGGATAGAGGAGGAACTGTAAAGCAATTTCCAAATTGGGCTTTAAATGATTTTATAAATGTTGCTAGGGATATTAATTTACTTGGTGAAGATGTGAAGAAGTTTAGCCATGCCTTGCGTGATTTTAGGAATTACATTCACCCATATGCACAAATGTCATCGAATTTTAATCCTGATGAACATACTGCAAAAATCTGCTGGCAGGTTTTGCAGGCTGCAATTACTCAGCTATCAAGATAAAAATATTTTATGTCATATACTCCACCACTCTCAGAAGCTCAAGCAAAGAAAGGATTTTTTAAGTTCCTTGAAATTTGCTTTCTCTCATTGATTCCATTAGCAGTCACTATTATTGCAGCCATTCGTTTAAATAAGGAATATGCAACCTTCTCTGCAATATTCGGCGTATATGCATCTGTTTTTAGCGTTCTTACTCCAGAAACTTTTCTCAATCCGGCTAATCTTCGCATAGATTTTTTGAATCAGCCGGGAGTTAAAAAATATTTTACAATAATTTTTTGTTTAAAGGCTATTCCTATTATCCTTTCGATTATATTTTTAGTTTTGGATTTTGTTTTTTAAGAACATTAAATACTTCTTCAAAAGTGGTTTGATAGATACCACAAAGCTTAATAATATTTTTGATAGAAGGAACAGCTTGTCCTTTTTCCCAATGAGACAGGCGATCTTCACATTGTAAGCAAAGTAATTTCGCAACTTCCTTCTGTGTTAGCCCTGCTTTCAATCGATACTCTTTCAAATTGTTTGGAACAATCTCTTTTCGTTTGTTCATAGTGTAATTATAAAAATTAATGATACAGCTAGTAAGGGCGGGGAATTTGCATATGCTGCAAATTCTGGTATAACCGGTGGATATGGATACAGTTGTAAGATATGAGCTAGAAGATATGATAGCTAGGCTACGAAATCCGGATATCACCGAAGATGAGCAAATAGGCATCTTAGCTGATATTGTTGTAGAGGCCTTCTTCTGGCAGCTCGAAAACAAACCTGAAAAGCCTATGGAGGAAATACAGAAGAAGTAAAAGGATCATCTTCAGAAGAATCAGATTTTAGAATCTCTTCTAAGACGAACAATTCTTTCTCGATTTCATCCCAAGCAATGGGTTTGTGTTTTTGTAAGGGAGAGGAATTTGATGATTTTTTGTGTTCGTACCTTAATCTGGGGTAGTCCACAATACCAATAAAAGGCTGCCTCGGATGGCAGGCTTTTTGGGTATATGGGGTAAGTAGGGATAGGAGTTGAACGGTCGGAGGCTGACGAGCCGAGACGGGGTCGCGGAATTTTTCAGCAGAAAAATATCAGTGACTCAACTCCGCCCAGTTCCACAAAAAAAAGAGGAAAGCATTTGCCTTCCTCTCTATTATCATTTCTTAAACTAGTTCGGTTCGTAATTTAAACTCAAAGAAACGTTTCCTCTTACCTTTTACTTTTCGTACAGGTATACCAAGGTTTTCAAGTAGATTTTTTGCTACTTTTTTATGATTAACTTTCTCGTTATCCTTTTCAACCTCAATCTCATAATCTTCCGTGCCCAAATATTTAGCATGGTCGATGGCAAGTTTGCATCCTTTGTATGATATCTCTATTCGATTGGTGATCATCTCACCTTGATACCAATATGGACCCTTTACTCCTGAGTGTTGAAGTCGTGTCAAAATATCACTTTTTGGAATGATCCCTTCAATTATAAGATCTGCAAATTGTTTGTCGGATAACGGACTATAATTTGTCTCCAGTCTGCCATCATCAGCATCTTCCTTCAAAGTCAGTTCACGAACTCCATTACTGAATCGAATGCGCAACGTCGCGTTCTTTTTATGTAAGCTTAATTGTTCATTATCAAAAAAAGAATTACATTGCATAACCCCGAAGAGAGGTTTTAGTTTTAGATAAGAGAGAGTCTTTACATACTCATTTACATAGATCAGATTTTTAAACTCTTTCTCGATATTAGTTGAGTTTTTATTCTCTTCCATAATATTCAATTTTATTGGTGAGTGTTGTTTTGATCCCATCATACAAGTATTCTAAAAATAATCAAATGGCCAGGTGCCTTAACTTGACAAACATACCTAGGTGTTATAGTGTTTCACTATAATTCTTCTTTGACACATAGTTTTAATTTTTCTTGTTGGGTGATCTGTGTTCCTCGCATCGGGGGAGTAGAGATCACCTAAACTCAAAAACTAAAACTTTATACACATGAAAAAGACTCTATTAGTGGTTATCGTATTACTTGGTTTCTTTTCAAGCAATGCACAACAAAAAGATTCTACATACCTTAAAAAGGAAGGAAGTGTAATGGTAAAATATACACTTATAAAAGATACACTTCTAACTGGAATTGGCACTTCTACTTTAGAAGAGGCTAAAAAGATATTGCAAACCGGTTCATCAGTTACTACTGTTTGGGTTTTTAAACCGAATATGTTTCCATTAGGATTATTTTGGATCCGTAAAATACCAGAGATTACAAAGAAAAGCCTTGCATTTTCATCAGATAACAACACTCCGTATATATACCCTGAAAATTCAGTTGGTGTAGAGCAAAGAGTTCCAAATACATATGTTATCTATTTGTTCATGTGGATGCTGGTAGCATTCTTCTTACGATGGCTGGCAGTACGCTTGGAATACAAAACACATGGTCATGTCGAATATGCACCATGTGTCCCTACAAGAATTATATTCTTTTTAATTTTTTCCATAGTTATTTTAGCTGCTTTATTCGTTGACAACCTTTTTGGATATAATCTTTATAATTGGGTATCTTGGGAATATTTGCCAAGTTTTATTTCAGATACCATTACAATACTTATACTTTACAGTATCTTAACGCACTTTCTCATGAAATGGTTAAAGAAAAAATATCCAGCAGAATCGCAAGCACTTAAGCCATACCGGCGTAGAGGATTTTAAACTTTTTCAATATATTTTTAATAAGCCCGATTTTTAAAAGTCGGGCTTATTTCTATTTACCCCCTTATTCATGTATAATACTCCTACTATGGCTCAACAAAAAAAACCTCAACAACCAAAGAAAATCCCAAAAATCGGCAGCCAAATAGGCATTGCACTATTTGTATTTATAGGCATTACTCTTATTTACTCATTGGTTACGCAGCCTGCTACAAGTGTTAAAAAGCTCACTATTTCGGATGTAGCAAAGAGCGTTACAGAAGGCACAATAAACAAAATCGATGTCGCGGGAGAAGAGATCACAGTTACTTTCAAGGACGATACTACGGGTACGGCAAAAAAGGAAACCGAAAGCTCTCTTACGGAAACACTTTTCAATTACGGTGTAACTCCAGCACAGCTTGCTACTACTCCAATTGAAGTAAAAGATGAATCCGGATTTGGATATTGGCTTCTCAATATCCTCCCGTTCCTTTTACCAGTACTACTTGTTATATTCTTTGTCTGGATGCTGACACGCCAAGTCAAAGGCCAGGGGATGCAAGCGTTTACATTTGGACAGTCCAAAGCTCGCATCACTGACCCGAATGACAAGAATAATAAAGTAACATTCAAAGACGTAGCTGGAGCAAAGGAAGCAAAAGAAGAACTTAAAGAAATCGTCGACTTTCTTAGAAATCCGAAAAAGTTTCTTGAGATTGGAGCACGGATTCCAAAGGGAGTTATTCTCACTGGTAATCCTGGTACTGGTAAGACACTCCTTGCTCGAGCTGTCGCTGGAGAGGCGAGTGTACCATTCTTCCATCTCTCTGGTTCTGAATTCGTAGAAATGTTTGTCGGTGTCGGAGCATCTCGCGTGCGCGACTTGTTCAAAATGGCAAAGAAAGCAGCTCCTGCAATCATTTTCATAGACGAGATCGATGCTGTTGGACGTGTGCGTGGATCTGGAGTTGGGGGAGGTAATGATGAACGCGAACAGACACTCAACCAAATACTCGTGGAGATGGATGGATTTGAACCAAATGAAAAAGTGATCGTTATGGCAGCAACAAACCGCTCTGATGTCCTTGATCCGGCACTTCTTCGACCAGGACGTTTTGATCGCCGTGTAATGCTTGATCTTCCTGATCGTGCTGATCGAGAAGAGATACTCAAGATTCATTCTCACAAGAAGCCTTTTGCAGAAGATGTAAACCTGAAAGTCATCGCAGAACGTACCCCCGGATTCTCTGGAGCTGATCTCTATTCCCTTATGAATGAAGGTGCGATACTTGCTGCGCGTGAAGATCGCAAGAAAGTCTCGCAATTTGACCTCATTCGTTCTATCGAAAAAGTCATGATGGGTCCGGAACGAAAGAGCCACTTACTCTCAAAGAAAGAAAAGGAAATCACTGCGTATCATGAGGCAGGACATGCGCTTGTCGCATCGGTACTTCCGCACGCTGATCCAGTGCACAAAGTTTCTATCGTTTCTCGTGGTTCTGCAGGCGGATATACACTCAAACTTCCACTCGAAGAGCGTAGGCTTCAAAGCAAGAAAGAATTCCTTGATGACATTGCAATGGCGATGGGAGGGTATGCGGCAGAGACTATGATCTTTGGCGATATTACAACTGGTCCTTCGAATGATCTTCAGGTTGCTACGAGTATGGCTCGAGCGATGGTTACACGCTGGGGTATGAGTGATGAAATTGGTCCGATTGCACTCGAATCAGATGGAGGCCGCACAATGTTTGGTCGTGGAGTAAATGATCAAGAGTATTCTGAGCGTGTGAGTGCCCTCATAGATGCTGAAGTATCAAAGATCATGAATAACGCTCTCGCAGTTGCGAATAAAGTCCTCACAGATAATAAAAAAGTTCTTGATGCGATTGCACTTCGACTTGTGGAAGTTGAAACTCTCGAACAAGACGAATACAACAAACTCATAACACTAAACGGTATTCTTCCAAAAACAAAAGATACGATAGTGAACGTGTAACGTCCGCGTATTGCAGAAGAAAAAACTATACTATATAGTAGTAACACGCATCCACCCGTAGCTCAGTTGGTTAGAGCACAGAGCTTATACCTCTGGGGTCCTTGGTTCGAATCCAAGCGGGTGGACATTTAAAAAAACGTAATTACCCATTACGTTTTTTTAAATGTCCAAGCCGGAGGCAGACGTGCCGAGGCGGGGTCGCGAGATTTTTCACCAGAAAAATACTTGTGACGACGAGTCCAAACAGGATCGAGAAAATTCCGCAGCGACAGCGAGGAATTATTCGTGACGACATCATGTCCAAGCTGGAGGCAGACGTGCCAAGGCGTTATCACAAATCTAGACATAAAAAAAGATCTGGAGGTTTTAATTCCAGATCTTAATAATTACGTAATGACAGTTAAAGCAGAAAATGTTTTTAACACATGGCTTCCAGTTGCTCTATCTGGCCGATCAATACAAAGTAGTAGCTAATATTCGAATATGCTTCTTGTGAATATATAACTTTTACATCATATTCCATCGGTCCCCAATTCTTTTTCACATACCCAACTTCTTTCCACCATGGTTTCCCCAATCCACCAATCTTGATCACTCCTTTATCAACATCAAATTTATTTTGAACTATAGTAATCGTCATATTCACAAAAGCTTGCCGTATGTCTTCGGGAAGATCATTTT
Organism: Minisyncoccia bacterium; assembly: GCA_965656375.1. Taxonomy (GTDB): domain Bacteria; phylum Patescibacteriota; class Minisyncoccia; order Phycocordibacterales; family UBA9973; genus UBA8515. Next base: position 560,241 of record CBFHKH010000001.1, on the reverse strand, counting down.
CATTGAATGATTTCCTGAATTCAAGTAACAACTTCTGAGTAGAACTCAAACTATTCCAAAACTCTTCTGATATATTAATAGGAATGGGGCTCGGAGGATGAAAGCCAAAAATAAATTTTTCATAATACGCTATTTCAGTGAATTTACTCTTGGTTTGTTCGAGGTACATTTTAAATACCTTGAGTTTTAAAAGAAAACCTTTTAACTGCTCTTTTGCTTCCTTGTTTCCCATGACTACACTTTTTCGCCAAGATTGGCTTTTACAACAAATTTGATCCCTGCTTCTTTAAAAAGCTTTTCCCAGTAATTCATGGCTTTCTTGTGCAGCCGTTCTTTTTCAATGTTCTGGTTGGGATTAAAGATGATGATTACCTTAACCTTTGGATTTTTGGGAAGTGCTGAGCCTGATTTTGCCAACTGTTCCTTCACTGTTTCTATCGACATATCCTTATAAAAGTTGCAGTAGTCTGAGTTTTCCAGCATATCCGATAATATGATCATCGTTTTTTCGCCGGGCTCAGTAACTGCGGATGCACTAAGCTCATTCAGAGCTTGGCATACCGGTTCCCATAAGCTTGATTTTTTATACTCAGTTGTAACACCGAGGTATTTTTTCTTAAGGGAGTCCAACTTTTCAACGAACGGGTCGATCTGATCCTGGCGCAGAACGCTAGTGGATCCATCTACCAGTAAGGAAATTTCCGATTCTTCATTCAGGGAAACACCAGTAAGGGCTTTGAATTTCACAGTACCCTTCTTGCCAACAAGGTCCAATATAGCATCTGATGAAACAATATCACCGGAGTATTTTGTCTTGTCGGTATTATCTACAAGAATGTAGATATCATTTTTTGTTTTTGGTGTTTCTGATCCGCAGGATAGCAGGGTAGCTGTTGCAGCCACCAGTGCCATGATAATTACACTTTTCATGATGCGAGGTTTTTTAATGAGTTAAAAATTTGTTCAGCTTGTTCGAAGCTTTCTTTTGTACCAGGTATATCCACGGATGCCAGTTCCTTCATCTCTTCGATCAAGGTAGTAGCCTGGTCCATTGATGATACATAGTCTTCATTGAGGTTTAACTCACTTTTGTCTTCAATCTTACCCGCAATTTCCATAACGCGGGTCTTAATACCTAATAATTCTGTGTGTTTTTCATAAAAGGCATTTTTCTGCTGAGTGATTTTGTTTTTCTCCTGCGCTGTCTGCTGCATTGCTGCATTTTCCTTGTCTTTTAATGTTGCTATTGCTAGCTCATTTTTCAAATTTTCAGCTTTTGTTTTTTCATGCTTAATGTTTGTTTCGTATGCTTCTGCAGCAACCATATTTACAGCATTTTCAGCTTTAAGTTTATCTTTTTCGGCTTCCAAAGCTGCATGTTTTTTCTGTAAAATTCTGATGGATTTACGCTTGCTGTTAAATACTTTTTCCAGATGTAAGTTTTTTACACCACTGGTTAAAAAGTAAACTCCAATTACACCTGCACACCAAACGGCAATTGAAAATATCACCTGCCCGGTTATGCTGATGTCCTCTTTGTTAAACTTCATACGATGGAAATATGCCACTCGAAATTCTGATAACCAATAGATGATGGTTAAGGCTACGCCGGCACAAAATAGTGCACCAAAAATTCCAATAAAGCTTTTTTTAACAACTCCTCTTCTGAATGAAAAACCAGCGCCTTCAGCAAGTAAGCCTAGCGCACATGCAAGGCCTATTGCCATGAATGTGGTCGTCATTTGAGGGCGGCCCAGCATTTCAAGTCCGGTTGCATTCAAAGGAATTTCTAAGGCTGAAACTACCAGTAAAACAATAATCGTTAAAAGAAATTTGTACCCCTTTTTAAGGTCGTATTCTTTGTGTCCGTACAACTCCAAGCTCATTTCCGGTAAAGGTTTTTTAAGCTTGGTGATGTCTTCAACATGTATTGCCATCCTGTCGTTAATGGCTTTCTTCCTGGAATTAAATACTTCCAGAGTTTGCGCCCTGTTTAAAGGGGGTGTCTGTTGTGAAGCCGTTGCGGCTTTCTTTGTTTTTTTCATTTTTCTGTTTTTTTGGTTTAAAATAAATTAAGAAATCTATCTTTTTTCAAGGAAACGTTACGTTTACTCAAAGAAAGATTCAATTTCTCAATCCATAATTAACCCTGTCATTGTCAAAGAGCTCGATATTTAGACCCATGAAGGGCATTAGGGATATGGTAGCACATTTACTCATAATTGTCAATATATTACTTGACAATTATACTTCGATGGTTGTATAATTATAAATAGTTAATTTTGGTTTAAGAAGCTTGTTTTATTGACCTTATAATACCGAGAAGATATAATAAAGATGTTACTTTTACTAACTAAAAATACAAAAAATGAATGACAAAAACTTAGATCTTAGTACGTTCATCGACAAGATCGTCAGTGAAAAAAGAGAGTTTGAGGGTCTTGCGCCAGAAGTTATACTTCAGATCAAACTTGATCTTCAGAGTCGTATCGAAGATAGAATAAACGCAGTAATTGTCAAAAATATCCCAGAGGATCAAATGGATGCTTTTGTTGAAATATCAGAGAAGGGAACAGATGAAGAGGTACAGGCATTTTGTGCAGCACATATTCCAGATCTTGCCGAACTAATTGCAAGTGAACTTATACTTTTTAGACAAACATATTTAGGTTAATACATATATGCCAATTGAATCACCTACTCTATATAGTAAGCCGGATACAATTGAAAATCCGCAAACAAGTGAGGAAATAAAAAATAAAGCATTAGAAGCTTTAAAACAAAAGCTCGTAATTGTTGATGCGACTCATTTGGCCGAAATGGAAGCTCGCGATGCTGCTGATGCAGCAATGACTGAAGCAAAAGGCAAAGCTGGTTTCTGGAAAAAACTTTGGAAGCATACCTACATGGATGGGTATTATAGACAGAAAGCATTAGACAAAGCTCGAGATGAAATCTTCAAGTCAGATAATATTTACTCTGCAGTAGAGAAAGATAAACAATCCCATGATAGAGCGATGGAAGCTATCACAGAGCGCTTTGCGTCAGAATATGAAGAAGCAGTTAACAAGAAAGTTGGAGAAGAGAAAAAAACACTCGAAGAAACTGATCCAAAGACAGCCCAGACAAAAGCAGATATAAAGAAACTTATTTCTGATTACGCAAAAGGTGATATCAATGAAGATTCATTCAATTCAGAAAAGGTTAAAATTTTTAATACAATAGGAGACTCTTTTGTTACGGGTTCAAATATATACGCAAGTAATCTTTTTGAAATGGCTAAAAATGCCAAACTTGCTGTAGAACACGGGGCAAAGCTCGAAGAGCTTGATCTTGATTTCAATGTAATTGTCGGCAAGGCAAAAAGTAGTATTAAGACAGAAGCGAAAAGTAACTGGATCGACAAGACTGTCACCGGAATCAAAAAAACTAAGATTGGAAGATTCATCAATCCTGCGACATTATCGACAGCGGTTGCTCTTGCCTATACTGTAGCAGCAGGGACAGGAAAGATGTTCATGAAAAGCAAAGTCTCACACATGGTGACATTTGGAGGTACGGCAGTTGCATCTGGTGTACTTGCCGCTGCAAATGAATCGCAGCGCCTTGCTGAAGAGCGAAGACAGCACGGCCGTGAAATGGCAAAAGGCGGTGTGATAGAAGCAGACAGCCCACGTCGTGAATCGATGGAGAAATATGCATATCAGACAGAAAGTGCAGAAGTATTAATGAAGGCACTCCGAGAATCACTTTTTACAAAAGATGAAGATGGTAATGATGTAGCAAAGCAAATCTCTCAAAGTGAATTAGAGTCAGTTTTAGGTCACATTGGCAATATCGAAGCTCGTGAGTCACTTGCAAGCCAAAAGAAAATCGATCTCATTCGATATTCAAACCCTGCAAATGTTGAAAAAGAACACACTGAAATGGTTATCTTGCTTGCTCGTGCAAAAGTTGAGTTAGCGAAACAAGTAAATGCTACATTGAAAGATGGTTTACCAGATGGAGAAACCTTTGAGTCTTATTTAGCAAAACAAGTTGATACTACAGAAAAAGCATTCCTTGGCGGTGAAAAGGGCATCACAAAACAAGATAAAGCGTTCAGCAATTTAAAATTGCGCCGTGCTGCGCTCAAGATGGGTAAAACTGTACTCATGGGTGTAACTATAGGAGCTGCAGTGCAAGAAAGTATTGCTCTTGCTGATGGACTGTGGGGTGGACATAAAGAAGGAGTTTTCGAAGGAATATATCATCGCATAACAGGGGAAGGTACATCAAATCATGTACAGACTCCATTAGATCATCTCCTTTCAGGTAACCAGCATATCTCTATGGAGAATGCGCAGGACCAAATTCTTACTAGTAAGAGTTTTGATATACCAAGCCACTTCAAGCTTCCAGAGGGAACAACGATGATAGATAATGGGGATGGTACTTTCAACATTATGCGTGGTGATGATGTCATCTCTGATCATATAGAACTCCATACAGATGCAAACGGTGCTTTGGATCAAGCGTCCATCAATAGACTTGGGGAAGATGGAATTATTGCTAATAATGAAACATCTTTGATTGAAGGAGCAGGAGATACGACAATGAATCCGAATGAATATATAGATTCTCATCCAGACCAGACTACACACATAGCTCGTGACGGATGGTATGACAACGATACCCCAAAGCCAGTTTTTGATAAGAATGAATTGAAACTCTGGTGGGGCGGAGAGAATAATACAGGGGTCAATGCTGATGGCAAGATTGTGTTCAATGTTTCTCATATGACAAAAGGTGGTTCATTCCATGATAGTCTTTCAGTGGATGCTCAAGAAAAAGTCAAAAATGGTGGACTCAAGATGTTCCTCTCACTAACGAGAGATACTCAGATGCATCCATTCGAAGTTGATATAGATGCGAACGGTAACGCTATTATCGATCCAAATAGTGAGGTAGGAAAATTATTCTTTAGTGTAGATGATAAAGGTCATGCCGTATTCCAAGGACGCTTTGCCGAAGTCTCTGAGACATTCGGTACAGATGCAGATGGACGTCTGCATGTCAGAGAACTTGCTACGTACGAAGGTCCTGACCACGGTCCGATTACTGTCCCTGGTCCAAAAGAGATCCCGATAAACACTCTCGAGATCCCAATTGATACTGAACCGCCATACTTTATACCCCTTGTTCCTCGTACTCCACTTGAACCGCTCGGATACAAAAAGCCTAAGGCTGCAGAGATCGTTCCGGTTAATAACAAAATAGAATACTATTTAAATTACGCTGGTGGTGCTACTCCTGCAGAGAAATTAGCATTATTCGAAAAGTTGAGATCAAAGACTTTGAAAGAAAATCCAAACGCAAAATTGGATCACTTTGAAGAAATTGCTCTTTATCTAGAAAAGCAAGATAAAGAATACAGAGAGAGAATAGAGAAACTCGCGCAATCAACAGAAAAGATGGGCAAGGACTGCAAGATTTCTATCTGTATCCCTGTCGCAGGTCACCAAGAGGGAAATAATATCTACGAATCGTTAAAGAATTATACCTACCAAACTGCTAAGCCAGAAGATTTTGAAATTGTTCTCTATGTGAATCATCCCGAGAATGATAAGGATGGCAATCCGTTGAATGCAGATGAGACGATGGCTGCGATCGAAAAGTTTAAAACTGACTATCCTGACATGAATGTCAGAGTCATGTATGAAGCATTGCCAAATGATGAAGCAAAAATCGGAAGAATCAGAAAGATACTTTCAGATGCAACACTCGTACGCCAGCACGAAAGAGGTAAAGACGCACCAGACTTGATAATGGTAAGTAATGACGCTGACAATAAAGGTATTGATCCAAGATATATCCAAACATTTATCGATAAGTTTGAAGAGAATCCAGAAGTTGATGCACTCCTTGGTCAGCTTGATTGGGATCCAGAGTCATACCAGAAGTACCCAGGCGTCCATATAGGAACGAGACTCTTCCAGTATCTCAGTGTTATCGGTCGTCATAGAACGAACAGTATGGTTTCAAGTGGAGCTAACTCTGCCTACAGATCAAGTATGTTTGCGGGTATTGGTGGCTATATAGACAACCTCCAGGGTGGAGAGGATATCTCTATTGGACAAGCAATAATAAGTGCAAGAGGTGATAATAAAAAAGCACTTGGTTTTGCTGGAACTACTACACGACTCTTTACCTCGTCTCGTCGAGCTATTGATGCGTTTAAATCAGGCCTTGCCCCTGTTGAGCAGTGGGACAAAGGATTCAGTGCGTTTGACGATGAAATTCGAAAGCTAACAATGGAAGACGGTGATGCCATAGACTATGATGATCTGGAAACTCAGGAAAAATTGAAAAAAACATTCGAATACATCATAAATCGAACTCTAGATAGTTGGGAAGCAGGTGAAAAAATTGGAAAGGATAGTCCTTATTATCGCAAAGCAATAGGCTGGCTTGGAATTAAATATAAACTCGATAGTAAAGGCGATATGGTCATAACGAAGATGAGACCTCTTCTAGATGGACTCAAGCGATATCAAGTTGAAGGGAAATTAATGCGTGATGCACGCTCAGGAAAACCTGAAGCAATCGAAGAACTTAGAAAGATACGGCAACAACCTGCTTCCAATTTGCCGCAACAGTTAAATAATTTTTCTGATGAAGTAATAGTAGGTTATGATACAAAGCCAAGGGTTAAAAACGTAAATGAAGTTATAAATTCAGAAAATAAAGAAAGTGTAGGTGCATATATAATCTCAAAAGACTTTGTACTATCTAATACTGAAACAGGAAAGGTTTCTTTGGGTTATAAGCCAGGACAAGACAAACTTTTAGTTATAAAAGAGATAGACACAGATTATTTCAATGGACTAAAGGAATCTCATTACTGGGGAGATAATACGCCTGAATCTTTCTTGAAAAAGAAGGGATATAAGAATCGAAATGTATTATTACCAATGGATACTTTTGAAGTAAACGGTAAAACATACAGAGTATATGAAGCAGGAGATATGGATCTTCAAACATATTTAAATAATAGAAGATTGTCTCTTGATGATTCAATCGCGACAACTATGAAAACATCTCAAGCAGTTGATTCACTCAACGATGCGGGTGTAATTAATGTAGATATTTCTCCAAGTAATATAATCTTAAGTAGAAATAATTTGAAAATAACAGATCTTGATGGTGCAGCTATTGTTCAAGGTTCACAAAAAACATCAATGCGAGATTATGCTCGTGGAAATAGATTTACTATGGCCCCAGAATTATTTGAGGCAAAGAAAAGTTTCGATAAAACAGTTGATGTCTATGCAGCTTCAGCTAACTTGTATAGGTTTATCACAAATAAGTGGCCTCACGATATTGAAAAGGAAACTAAGGATATGAAAGCATCTGAACGAATGGAAGAATACAAAAAAATTCATTTATCAGGAAAAATGAGGTTCCCGGGTACAGTCCCATCTCCAATCAAGGAAGTAATCAAAAAAGGCATGAGTCCTGAACCAAAGGATAGATATCAGTCAATGAAGGAATTCATGTCTGCCTTATTGCATGCACACGATGAGGTAAAGAAAAAGCAAACAAAAGTCACACTTGAAGAACTCAGAGAAAACACTGCTCTTACAAAAGAACTTGTCGATCGAGTAATGAGTGACCCACGATTAATGAAATCGTATCGAAAGGGAGTAGAAAGATACTTTAATTTTAAGGGTTACTTTACGCTTAAGACAGGAGATCCTGAAAAGGCGTATATAGATGAAAAATATCGTGAATATACAGAAATTCCTGAGAATAAAGATAAAGACATAAAAGCATTCTTGTTGGACTCAATTGTAGTTATGGAAGCAGAGTTTGCAAAACAAATACGTGGTATAAAAGAAAAAGATAATAAGTAAGAAAGACTATTTATACGAAAAAGTTCCCTGCTCGTTTATAACGCGCAGGGAACTTTGTAATTTTTAGTACCAAACTTACTTTTTTGCTACTGCCTTTTTTGGAGCAGATTTTTTAACTGTTGGTTTAGCGACATCTTCGTTTTTTCTTGCTGAATTCTTTTTGTAATCCAACACGCTCGCTTCTTTGACTTTCTTCAAAGCAAGGGAGTAGAAGAATGCATTCATAACGGCAGTTTTTTCGTCTTTGTCTGTTACCGGGATCACTTTATACTCTTCCTTAGCTTTTAAAATCATTTCCCTTAATTCTACCCACTGTGCGCGGGTCATCAGGGAACTGAAATTAATTTCATTGGTAGATGTACGATACCTGTATACTTTTCGTTTAGGAAATTGTGATAAATAGAAGTAACATGCTTCTTCTTTATCACTTCCAAACCAGGCTCTGTACAGAGCATTGCCGGCGTTCGTTTTGATCTTTTCCGCATTGATACTTGCAGAATTGATCGTTAAACTTAGGTCTTCGGTAAGATACCTTACCAATGCTCGTACCCTGTTGTACATGTGTATGTTTACACGTTCAATTGTTTTACCTTTGGAAGAAGAGAAATCCTTTTCAGGACGTAGTTTCCCTTCAAGTTCCTCCGGGGTAGGTAACCAGTAACCTTTATAAGTTACTTCAACAGTGAATGTTGTAAACGCTTTAACTCTTACCAGAAGAGAGCCGCTTGGGCTTTGTTTGTAGCTGAACTGTGACATTTTCTTAAATTTTAAATGAAGAATTTTTTGAATTAGCTAATTATCAGGTCTAGCTAATAACCTTAAGTATATTTTATCATAAATACACGTTCTTGTCAAGGTAAAATACCTTGTAAAATAAGGCTTATTCGAAATGTAGGTCTAGATCTTTTTCAGACAATGCTTTTAGAAGGAGAGGGAAGCTTGAGAGATTCTGGTCTTTTTCAATCAACTTTGTCGCTTCAGTACGGGCTGCTTCTACCATTTTTATATTCTTGATTGCTTCCATGCCGAGGTCGGTGATGCCCCATTGTTTGTCACCCGAGAGAAGTCCTGCACCACGTAGTGCAAGGTCAAGTTCGGCAAGTTCAAAGCCATTTGCTGCTTTCGTCAGTGCCTTCAATCGCTCTACTGTCTTACCACTCTTTGCTTCTGCAAATAAGTAACAGTATGCTTGATGGTTAGAGCGTATAACGCGCCCGCGAAGCTGGTGAAGCTGTGCCAAGCCGAAGCGCTCAGCTCCTTCGATAATGATGGATGTAGCATTGGGAACATTCACTCCAACTTCGATAACAGATGTTGAAACCAAAATGTCTATCTCGTGATCTTTGAATTCCTGCATAATTTCTTCTTTCTTTTGTTTGGTCATTTTCGAATGCATTACGCCAATACGATACTCGGGGAATACCTCGCGTTCGAGGCGCTTTGCTTCTGCGAGCACAGATTTCGCGATAACTGCTTGTGCGCGGTCAGGATCTGGCTCATCAATGCGTGGGCAAATTACGTATGCTTGGCGCCCTGCCTCAAGTTCTTTTTTGATTGCATCATATGCGTCTTGCCGTTTATCAGATGAAACTATCTTTGTAATGACTTCCTTTCGTCCAGCAGGCATCTGATCGATGATAGAGAGATCAAGGTCTCCATAGATCGTAAGGGCAAGTGTACGAGGGATAGGAGTCGCAGTCATAGAGAGATAGTGTGGAGCATGACCTTCTTTCTTTGCAAGTTTCATTCGTTGATTGGTACCAAAGCGATGCTGCTCATCAATGATAACGAGGCCCAGGTCTTCAAACTCTACACTCTTTGCAATGAGCGCGTGGGTACCGATGACAATCGGTATCTCGCCATTTTTTACCCATTTGAGTAATTGAGCGCGAGATATAGGCGTCCAGGTTTTTACTTGTTGACCATTTTCCCAGTGGGCGCTTTTGCTTGGATATTTGCGGCAGCCTGATCCGGTAATGAGTGCAATAGAGATACCAGTATGTTCGAAATATTGTATGAAATTCTCATACAATTGTGTCGCAAGAACTTCTGTTGGAGCCATGTATGCAACCTGAAGATTCCCGAAGCTCTGACCAGCGGGACGATTCTTGATCACTGCATAGGCGACAGTAGCGGCGATGAATGTTTTCCCACTTCCTACATCGCCTTCGATAAGGCGTGACATAGGTTTGTCGCGCTTCAAATCATCGAGAACTGTTTTAATCGCGTCATCTTGTGCTGTGGTAGGGGTAAAGGGAAATCGCGAAATGAAATCTCGTATATCAGCATCTTTTACTGCGAGTTTATAGGAAAAGAGTGCTTCATATGCTTTGCGTTCCTGTCCCCGTGCAAGTTGTATGAAAAACACTTCTTCGAATGCGAAGCGCTTACGAGCGATATCTGCATGCTCTTTCATCTTTGGCATATGAATCCATACGAGTGCGGTATGGAGTGCTGGTAAATTGTACGCAGTAAGAATATCTCCAGGTATATACTCCACTATATTTTTTACTGCGTCACTTTTTAATATTTTCTGTATCGTATGATAGATCCACTTGGAAGTGATACCTTTTGATTCGGAATAGATTGGATAGCCAAATTGTTCCTTACTTTCTTTTTGGAAGAGCGAGTCATGGATATCGATCGGGAGAACATCTTCTTTGCTTATTTCTGGATTAGTGAGAGTCAATCCATATGTACTATGTTCTGTTACCTTACCTGTCACTCGGACTGTGCTTCCCTCGGTAAGCATCTTTGCAAGATATGGCTGATGGAACCAAATAATATTTATACTTCCTGAAAGGTCAGTAAGAGTAGCAGACCCCATAGGGATCTTGCTCTTGAATCCTTTTTTTGTTTTCAATTTTGAAATAGTTCCGAGTATTGTTGCCGTTTCTCCAACGATAAGCGCATCAATAGAACGTACATCGGATATGTCAGTATAGCGTAGTGGAAAGTAGTAGAGGAGATCACGTACTGATATGATACCCAAACGCGTGAGCGCTTTCTTTTGATTCGCATCAATGCGAAAATGTGACTCGAGCTTATCGTGGAGCTTCATAGCCAGGTGGAGGAGTTGTTGGACCCTTAATTTTAGGAATAGTGCTTGTCTCTGTCTGTCTGCGTGGAGGTTGCTCTCCGCCATACATGACAATGCCGCCGATGGCGATTAGAGTAAGGAGTAAGATAATCGCTTTTCTTTTGTTCTCAACTTTCATAAAGAAAGTATACCATAGAGGTAATTCTAAAATAAAACCCTGCAAAGCAGGGTTTTATTTTAGAATCTTATTGATGTGCTCTACTAATTCATCGAGAGTAAAGTTTGATTTAACCATAAAGTCAGTCGCTCCCAGAGCTTCTGCCTTTTTAATGTCTTTCTCTTCAGAGAGGTTTGAGAATACGATAACAGGGATATTTTTAGTTGCTTCTGTTTCACGAATCTTTTTAAGAATTTCGAAGCCATCGAATTTTGGAAGTATGATATCAAGGAGGATCAAATCAATCCCCGCTTCGGTTATCTTTGCTATTCCTTCTTCACCCGTCGAAGCTACGATGACTTCGTAGTTCTCTTTTTTAAGCTTGCTCGCTTCAAGGCCTTGCAGGAAACTGTCATCTTCTATTATAAGTACTTTTCTCATGGGCTGATTATATCATAGGGTTTACGCGATAGGCAATGTAACGAAAAATGTTGTTCCGCCACCGATTGCTTCAAACCAAATCTTGCCATTATGTCGTTCGACAATATTTTTGGTAGTGAATAGCCCGAGCCCAGACCCAATGCTGTCTTTCTCGATTGCATTTCCTGCACGGAAGAATTTCTTGAATATCTCATCCTTATCTTTCTCTTCAATGCCGATACCAGTGTCGTGAACAGATAACAGGAGCTCGCCATTTGATTCCTTTATTGAGATGATCACCTTGTCTTTATCATTGCTGTATTTTATCGCATTCTCGATCAGGTTCTGGAGAACCACACGGATCATTTCTTCATCACATTTGATCATTGGAATCGGAGATTCAGGACGAAGGAATATCAAAGTGATTCCTTTCTTACTTGTCTCACCGGAGAATTCAAAGACTGTCTGCTCGACGAGGCCGAGCATATCAACATTTTTAAGCTTGTAGGCGATAGTCGTATCATCGGCGTGATTAAGAGTAAGGAGATCATTTACAAGTGCGATCATGCGCTCGTTGCTGTTGAATGCTTTTTGTATAAAACTTTCTTGTTCGCTCGTAAGAGTACCTAAGTCTTTATCAATGAACATCTTGAGTATCCATTTGAGCGCAGAGAGTGACGTTCGGAGCTGGTGTGCCGAGATGGAGATCAGATCAGACTTTACCGCATTCATCTTCTTGAGTTCCTCGTTTTCTTTCTTTAGTTTTTCTATGTCGTCCATCTACGTAGTATATCAGAATTTATTGTAAATAATGGTGAATTGCTTTTTACCCATAAATGTGTTTTAGTTGGAGAAATATCCTATTTCTAATTTTCTAATCACCTTTAAAACTAAATAAAATGAAGACTCAAAACACATTCTTCTTTAATGGAGGAGACAATCAGCCATGTATTTTTGTGGTTGAATCAAATGGTAATTTGAATTCAACTGACATCTTGCGTCTCAAGTGGATATTAAATCCAACTGTGACAAGTGAACATGCAGTGATGCTCAATCCATCTGTACTAACTGAACGAACATCTACTGTGGGTGGGACTTACAATTTTTTTGTTGGACCGAATCTGCGATTCGAAACGCCAGAATCAGAAAAGTTACGTAAAATTTGTATATCTTTTGGATTGAAAAATATCCTCAGGATCGAACAATTTACTGCGTACTCCTGCACTGATGGTGAGAGCCCGCCGTATGATCGTATGACCGAGTCTGTGTACACGGCCCTACCAAAAACATTGATTCCTTTATTTCATGTAGAGAAAACGTTCGACGTTGATCTCATACATGGAGGGATAGACATGTTTAAAGAGGTAAATAAACAATACGGTATGGGTATGGACGAGTTTGATATGAATTATTATTATAATTTGTTTGTATCTGACTATAAACGTAATCCTACAATTGTAGAACTGATGCAGGTTGCCCAGGGTAACAGCAGTCATTGCCGACACTGGGAATTTGGAGGGAGATTTATCATCGGTGGAGAAGAAATGAAAGAAACTCTTTTTCATATGGTAAAACAAACTTTAAAAAAGAATCCGCATGGGAGCGTGAAAGCATTTAAAGACAACGGAGGTATCCTTAAAGGGAGCATGGTTGAAATGTTCTTACCTGGGTCAGATGGTGTATACCGACTAGTACAGATCCCTATGAACCACACTGCTACAGCAGAAACACACAATCACCCCACTCTAATCAGTCCATATCCTGGTGCTGCTACGGGAGTTGGTGGAAGATTGCGTGATATTGCTGCTATTGGCTGCGGATCACTTATCGGATTTGGTGGAGTATATTTTCAGACGGGAAAACTTCGGATCCACGGAGCTCCTCTATGGTCATATCCTAAAAATATGGCAACCCCTACCGAAGTGTTGGTAGGATCAATAAAGGGTGCCTCGGGTTATGGTAATCCGTTTGGAGAACCGACATTACTTTTTGGTAATGATTCACTTGGAGTTATTTTGCCAGGAGGACAAAGGTTTGAATCTATAAAACCTATCATCTATACATGTGCGGTAGGTTCTATTAGGGCTTTAGCAAAAGACAAGATGGATGCTATACCAGGTATGATGATTGTACGAATCGGTGGTGCTACACGGCGTATTGGTGTTGGTGGTGGAGCTGCAAGCTCTATGAATACTGGCGACAACAAGTCAGATCTTGATTTTGCATCAGTGCAAAGAGGAGAACCATTAATGGGTCGCAGTGCGTACAACGTGATCGAGTATTGCGTATATATGGGAGATAAAAATCCTATAGAAGCAGTACATGATCAAGGCGCAGGCGGTGCTTCTAATGTAATCACTGAACTGACAAATCCGTCAGGAGGCTCTATTGATCTTGCAAAAATGCAAATAGGGGACTCTTCGCTTTCCCAAACTGAAATCTGGATAGCGGAAGCACAGGAACTGTATGGAATTCTTATTAAGAACGAGAACCTTGAGTTATTCAAGGATATTTGTAAAAAATTTGAATGCCCAATAGAGATTTTGGGAGAGACAAATGATTCAGCAAAAATTGTAGTTTCTGACTCACGTGATAGATCAACTCCAGTTTCACTGACATTGCCTGAAATCCTGGGAAGCCTTCCCCAGAAGACGTATACCGATACTTTGATTGAGTTTACATTTCAACCATTTGTAATTTCTGATCTGTGTATTGATGAGCATTTTAAAAAGGTTGCTCAGATTCCCGGAGTAGCGCTCCTTGGCTATATGACTGACCATTTCGATGGTTCCGTCGGTGGACGAGTTGTGCAAGGGCCGCGGAGCGGGGAGTACCAACTTCCCATTTGCCCGTATGCAATTATGTCAGATGGTTTTACCGGCACAACTGGCGTGGTTTCTACTATCGCACGCAGCAATCCAGTGGCGATGCTCATCGATGAGAAAGCTACAGCCCGGATGACTGTTGCACACATGCTCGCAACACTTTCATTTGTAGAAATTCCTGGTGGAATAGAAATGATGAAAGGACGCTTAAATGTGATGTGGCCGTTTAAACAGCCAGGTATGAAAGCACGACTCTATAGCGCATACAGTGCGATTACAGATGCACTTGCTGATGTAGGCTTTGGAATAGATGGAGGTAAGGATAGCTCGTCGCTCTCTGTTAATTTTGACGGAAATGCAGTGATGTCTTTCCCGACATTTATTTTAGAGCCATATGTTCATCTAGATAATTTTCGAAGCCGGATTACTCCGGAGCTCAAAGGAGGAGAAGGATCAACAGATCTTATCCTTATTGAGCTTGAAGAGAACAGAGGACGTATGGGAGGTAGTGCACTATGTGAAGCTCATGGTGAAACTGGTAATGAGGTTCCTGATGCAAATCCTAAAAAAGCAAAAGCACTTTTTGAATTGGTGCAACGTTTAGTCAAAGACAATATGATCCTTGCAGGTTCACCAAAGATAAAAGGAGGGTTACTTCCTACAATTGCAAAAATGTCCATTGCTTCACAGGTAGAGGCTCACGTTCAGAATCCCACAGAAACTGAATATGCAAGTTTTTATTTTAACGAAGAAATTGGAGTAATTGTGCAATGCAGGCGTACGCAAAATGAAGAGATCATACAGATGGCACAAGATACAGGATTAAAAGCTAGTATTATTGGTTCTGTGAAATCATCGTCCAAGTATTTTACTTTTTATGGAAAGGATACTAAATATTCTCCATTTGCAAGTGATGTACGAGAATGGTTTAGAGAGACCGGCAAGCAAATAAAAAAACAACTTGGAATGCCTCATAAGCTTTTAAGTAGGGAATTGCATTTCAGACAAAATTGTAAACTCACCTTCAATCCAGACGAAGATCAAAAAATTCCAACGGATAAAAAGTTCAAGGTTGCAGTTTTAGCAGCTCCTGGTACAAATGGTCACCACGAGCTTGCATTTATGTTTGGAAGAATGGAACAGCAATTTAGCGTATCCGTTATCCAGATGAACGAGCTTATCAAAGGTGCCTATGATTTGAAAGATTTCAATGTGATAGCATTTGCCGGTGGGTTCTCGTATGGAGATGTAGGTGGATCTGGTAAAGGATGGGCTGCGAGCATCTTATTCAATGAAAAATTGAAGAAGATGTTTGATGATTTCTATGCCCGACCAGACACGCTTTCATTTGGGGTATGTAATGGTTTTCAGGTTGCGACATTGCTTGGTGTGCTCGATGAATCACTTGGACAGAAGCCACGGCTCCTCCATAATGATTCAGGTATATTTGAGCATCGTCCAGTGAATTTGTTGATACCAGAAAATACAACATCCATTATGTTTAGTGGAATGGAGGGCTCTATACTCCCTGCATGGTCAGCTCATGGTGAAGGCAAGTTGTTTTTGCCAGACTACGATAGTGAATGGATAGAGTCATTGGGATTAGTTGCCGTACAGTACGCAGATAGCAATGGGCGGAAAACAGATGACTATCCTTTCAATCCGAATGGATCACCAAATGCAATTGCCGGGCTTTGTACAGAAAATGGTCGTCACACATTTATGATGCCACACATCGAACGGGTATCGGCGAGTAATGATCATTTGCCATACAAACCAAAGGATTGGAATTTTACAACTCCAGTCTGGGCAAAAGCATTCGTGAATATGTACCTTTGGCTTTACCAAGATGTAGAGTCTCAATAAAAGAAAAATGCGAACAGCATGGAATTCCGTGGTTATTACGACCACGGAATTTTTTTTGCATTTAGAGACGAAATATGGTTAAGTAAAGGAAAATCACTATTTTTAAAACTTAAAACAATAATATGAGCAAAATTAAAGACCCCGTTAATCTGCCTCTAGGAGACTTGATTAGCGTCTATGCGGGTAAACTAACCCGAACTACCCATGGCAATTCGATATGGGTAGATGTAGACAAGCCTGACGATCATTTTCGTTCAGAAATATCCTTCAGTATCATTAATCATTTACCGAATATTCGGATGATTATAGCTCCTGATGGTAATGGAACGAAAGTATTACTGAGCGATGCGGCTTGTTTCCACAGAAAAAGTGCATACGACCTTGGTGCTATGACAAGCGGTGATATCACCCGCAATGGTGGGTTGCCCGTAGTATTCTCTAATGTGCTTGATGTTTCAAAACTTGGAGATACAAAGGATGACAAAAGCTTTTTAGCCGCACAGGCTTTATTTGATGGATTGGTAGAAGTTGCAAACAAAGGTAAGTTTGCATGCATCAAAGGTGAAACTGCAGAACTCAGTGTCTGCGTTTCAAGTCCGAATCCTGCTGCTACACTAAAATACAATTGGTCAGGGTTTATGATTGGGATCATACATCCTGATAAACGTATCACCGGTGAGACGTTAGCCTCAGGGCAAGTTATTATTGCTTTGAAAGAAAATGGCTTTCGTTCAAACGGTATATCTGCCGTGCGAGCAACAATGGAAAAGCAATTTGGCCCAGAGTGGTGGCAACAAAAAGAGCTTGTTGAAAAGATCGCTGAACCTTCGGTGCTGTATGATTACTTTCTTGCATCTCTTAATGGCTGGTATAACATAGATAATAATTTTGAGCACTACATCAAGCCGCATTTGATTTGCCATCTTTCCGGTGGATCTTTTAAATCAAAATTCTTTGATGATGTTTTAAAAAGGAAAGGACTTTCAGCGAAGTTACACAATTTGTGGGAACCCCCTTCAATTGTGGCAGATATGGCCCGGTGGTCTGGATTTTCTGATGAGCTTTTGTATGAAAAGTGGAGTTGTGGACAAGGTGCACTTGTTGTAGTTGATTCAAATGAAGCAGATTCATTTATCACACACGCAACGCAATTTGGAATACAGGCCCGAGTTGCTGGCGTGATAGAAGAGAGGTCAACATCGCAACTTTTGATAACTTCAAAATTTTCAGGGAATACTTTTGTGTATAAATAAGGAATCTAAAATGTTTTGGAAGCATGTGTCATGAAATATGGCACATGCTTTTTTGATGCATGTAGAGTGTTTGCTTTATCCCATAATATGTTGTATGGTGAGTGAAATTCAAAATAAAAAAGTGGGTTAACCTTCCACATAGAACAATTGGTTTACCAAACATTATGCAAAATAATAAATATCCCGGCCAGACTGGCTATTACAAAGGCAAGGTAAGGGAAGTCTTCACCGTTGGCGAGGTAATAGTTGCAGAAACTACAGATAGTATTTCTGCCTTCGACTACATACTGCCATTTCAGGTAGAGAATAAAGGTGCAGTATTAAATTTAATTTCTGCACATTTTATGAACGCAACAAAGGATATCATTCCTAACTGCATGCTTGCTGTTCCGACTGCGAACACCTCAATCTGGCGCAAAACAGTGCCATTTAAAATTGAAGTAATTGTTCGTGCTTTTAATACCGGTTCTTTCTACCGGAATTATTACCAGGAAAGGAAAAAGTTACCGTGGGAATATGCATTAGATTTTAGTTTGAAGAAAAATGAAAAATTCCCCCAACTACTAATTACTCCTACAACTAAAGCTGATGGAGGAAAGCATGATGAAGACATTTCAGCAAAAGAAATTGTTGAAAGAGGGCTGGCTACAGAAGAAGAATGGAAATTTATTAGCGAAAAAGCATTAAAACTTTTTGCCAGAGGGCAAAAGATGGCAGATGATCGGAATCTCATATTAGTGGATACTAAATATGAGTTTGGCAAAGGGCCGGATGGAAAAGTTTATCTGATAGATGAAATCCATACGCCAGATAGTAGCCGGTACTGGTATAAGGAAGGATACAATGAAGCATTCGCAAAAGGAGAGGAACCAAAAGCACTTTCCAAAGAGTTTGTTCGCCAATATCTGATAGAAAATGGGTTTTCTGGTAAACCAGGAGAAGTAATGCCAGAATTCGATGAGGGATTCATCGAAGGCATCAGTAACCGTTATGAAGAGTTGTACGAGCAAGTTGTTGGCCGTGAATTTACGGATGATGTTGCCGTATACTCTGCAACAAAAGGTGATCCAATCCTTAACGCACTGGTAAAAATCCGCACACGTATTGAAGGAGCAGAAGTAAGTATCGTGATGGGTAGCGAAAGCGATTTACCCATTATGCAAAAAGCTGCTGAAGTTTTAACTGCGGCAGGGGTTACCTTTGAACTTGGAATTATATCTGCGCACCGCACGCCTGCGAGATTAACCAAATATGCCGAAGGGTCTATAAGAAAGGGTATAAAAGTTATTATTGCTGGTGCTGGTGGCGCTGCACATCTGCCAGGAATGATTGCTGCGAATACTACATTACCCGTGATTGGTGTACCGGTAAAATCATCCAATTCGATGATTGGCCTCGATTCCATGCTTTCTATCGTTCAGATGCCAGCCGGCGTGCCAGTGGCAACGATGGCTATAGATGGCGCAGCGAATGCAGGATTACTTGCACTTCAGATCTTAGCGATCAGTGATGTAGGTGTTCGGTCGTACCTCAGAGATTATAAAGATGGGCTAAAGGCAAAGGTTGTCGAAATGCAAAAGGGCACGGATGAAAATTATTATTTCCGTTCACTTTAATAGATTTTTTTGTTTTAAAAGGCAGTAATTACTACTGCTTTTTTTATTTTATAAAAATGGCTGTAAGAGTCTGACCATGTATGAATAAAATCGATCAATGAGACTCACTGGATGATTAGGGTTGAAAAGAGTGGATGTTTTCTGCCACTTTTCAATGATTGTTTTCAGATCTCTGATCATTATGGGGTCATCAAAATAGAGTCCCGCTTCAGCATTGTAGTCAAATGAGAGTGCATCAATATTTTGCGAACCGACAAGCGCACGATTCTCATCAATGAGCAAAAGCTTTGCGTGATTCATGATCGGAAGGGTATAGAACTCTATACCGTCTTGGCCCATCAGTCGCATATAGGTATAGTTTGCTTTTGTAATGAGTGAGATATCTGTTCGCTGAGGTACAAAAACTTTTATCATAATTCCTCGTTGATGTGTTTCTCGCAAAATCTTTTTGAGCCATCGGTGGGGGAGGAAGTATGGAGTGACAATGATCACTTCTTTCTGTGCTTCTAGGAGAGCTTCCATATAATAATCTTTTAACCGCATTCGATGCATCCCAGGAAAATGTTCCAGGAACCAAATGCGAGTACGTCCAAAGGGTGCCTTCTTTCGATATTTCAAAAGATACCTACTATTCCCTTCGCATGCCTTGTATATTTTCGCAAATGATCGTATCAGTGAATGCACTATTTTTCCTTCTACTCGAATAAGTAAGTCATTCCACAGACGTGCACTTTTATGTATATTTACGCCTCCTACAAAACCTATCTTCTCATCAATGATCATGATCTTGCGATGTAGTCTTCGAAATACTGCAGTAAAGAATAGTAATTCGACACCTGCATGCTCAAGCATATCTATCGCACGAGAAGAGAGTTCCTTGCTTCCGAATCCATCGAGGATGATTTTAACTGACACCCCTGACTTTGCTTTTTGGGCGAGTATCTCAAGAAGTTCTTTTGCTTCGGGCGCATCATCTACAAATATATACATCTCTATATAGATGGATTCTTTTGCAGATTCCAAGGCGATCTTGAACCCTCTCCATGCTTGTTCTGAACTTGTATAAAAAAGATACTTCATATCGTGCAAGAGTATTCTAGCATTTTTTATATCCCCGACCTCCATAGCTGATATTTATAACAATAACAATATATTGACAAACGATAAGCGATAAATTACTATATATCTATGAAACGAAAATCAACTCACTTCTTGCGGTTTGCAATATTTTTTCTAGGATTAGCAGTGCTTGCACTTTGTATCTTTGCATTGCCGCATATATGGATAGATGGCAGAGAGGAATTCCCATCGGCGTCTCATATTCTCTTTTTGATTATGATCGGTCTCTATGCTACTGTGGTGCCATTCTTTATAGCACTCGGACAGGGATTTAAATTGCTTCGCTCTATCGACCAGAATAAAGCATTTTCAGCTATGTCGGTGAAAGCGCTTCGTACTATAAAATACTGCGCAGCTACTATCGCAGTCCTCTATATCGGAGGTGTACCCCTCCTTTACCCGATCGCAGAGTTAGATGATGCTCCGGGACTTCTGATCGTAGGTATGGTTATCGCGGCTGCTCCAGCTGTAGTCGCTGTCTTTGCTGCAGTACTTGAGAAGTTACTTAAAAATGCGATCGATATACAGTCAGAAAATGAACTAACAGTATAAAAAATTATGGCAATAATAATCAACATAGATGTAATGCTCGCAAAAAGAAAAATGAGCGTAACCGAACTTGCAGAAAAAGTCGGCATAACGATGGCGAATATTTCGATATTGAAGAATGGAAAGGCGAGAGCGATCCGATTCTCGACACTCGAAGCAATCTGTAAAGCGCTCGATTGCCAGCCTGGCGATATTTTGGAGTTTAAGGATTAAGAGGCGGATAAAAGTTCCGAAAATCACTAGACGTAAGATTCGCCGATAATAAAAATAGCCCGATCAAAATCGGGCTATTTTTAAAACTGCGGAGACGGAGAGATTCGAACTCTCGAGGCCGATTAAAGCCTGCCTCCTTAGCAAGGAGGTACGTTAGACCACTCCGACACGTCTCCGAATACACCTTATCATATTTACTATTTTTACTCAAAATAAGTGTATACTCTTGGTATGAAAGTATCTGATCATACAAAAGTGAAAAGATTCGAAGAAATTCCAAATGTAGGACCGCGTATTGCTCGAGATTTTCGAATACTTGGAATTAAAAATCCAAAAGATTTAGTGAAACAAGATCCGCTCAAAATGTATAACAAACTGCAAACTATTACTCATTCAAAGCAAGACCCGTGTGTACTCGATACATTTATGGCAGTGGTAGATTTTATGAAAGGACAACCTGCGAGACCATGGTGGTACTATACTCCTCATCGTAAGAGACTACTTTCTAAAAAGACTATACTGTAGTATAGTCTTTCATACGGAGGCGTGGATGAGTGGTTTAAATCAACGGTTTACTAAACCGTCGTCCCTTTAAAGGACCGTGAGTTCGAATCTCACCGCCTCCGCAGAAATGCTATACTGAGACGTATGAAATGGATAGTAATCTTAATCGCATTATTAATAATTCTTCGATTTACTCCCCTTAATAATTTCAATCCTCTTGCAACACCAAGGGACTGTAATTCAATTTCTTATATAAAATATAATAATCAGCCATGGACGATGTACGATTCAAGTTTTATTCGTACAATTTTATTCGGTGAAAGATGCGTCAGCAATTAGCTAATCGATTATTAACTTGGTTCCAACTGCGTACCACACTGCCCGCAGCAAATTTGATACAATAAATTTATGAATGAAATCCTATTAAATGAAGAAAAGTTTCTGTACGCGGAGAATGATTTACCCCTTCTACTTCATGGCGAAGATAAGGCAGGGGCATCGCTCTATACCATTACGATTGCTGCGAATTTATTTGCTCATGGTTCTAAACTATTATTTCTTACTGGGTATGAAATGGCCAAGCAGGAATTCAAAAAACAAACCTCTTTATTGAGCGCAGAAGATGACAGGGTTATATTTTTTCTGAAAGATCAGGCAGAGGAATTTACTAAGTGTATGGACACACTGCTAGATATCAACGATAGAGTTATCATTATTAAAAATATCGATCTCTTTGAAGAAAGAGTTTTTGATTTAGTTAGCGAGAAGCAAAAATTGATAATTTCCGGAGATATTGATACGTGTAGTTTTAAAGATAAAATTCTCAGTAAAAAATTCAAAACTAAAATATATTTCTCTGACTTAAAAGGGATAGAACTACCTGAACTACAGAAATACCAAGGTTTTCTCGAAAAGGATAACGTATCAGGTATTACAACTGTTTTAATTAATTAAAAAAGAGTTCGCAATTGCGAACTCTTTTAATTATTCGAAAATTTCTATATCAAAAACTTCTTCTGTTTCTCTCTCGTCTTCACATACCTCAATATTTCCACCTGCTACTTCTTCAATCGAGATTGCCTCTTTAAGCAATTCAATCTTTATGAGCACATCCATCAAAAAGTCGTGTGCAATAGTAAATGGATATTTTTCATAATCTGGCTCACCATTAATTTTAGCCAGTGCTTTAATAATTGCCCGTGGCAAAGGATGGCCAAACAACACAATCGATAAGCGCTGGAGATCCTTTTCGCAAATCACCTGATGAGGGCCTGCTTTGATCAAACCGTTACTAATATGTTCTAGCATCAGGCCAGCATTCACTAAAATACATCCCCGTCTAACAGGAATTTTTACATATTTCCCTTTAAATTCTAACTCAAGACCTTTTTGAGGTATAGGAATCAATGTTAGGAAATTTATATCTCTATGCCTGTACGCACACAGACCGCCAGCATTGCCACCATCTACAATCGCATCGCCTTCTTCGTGCCTTCTTGGATTTGCCTGTGCTGGATAATTGATAATCCGCAGAATAGAATTGCCTTCTTTATTTAGCAAATAATTAGCTGTCTTTCCTAAAAGGAGAGATAGTGGCTCCAGCAATGTCTGGTAGGTATTTCTCATTGCATTAAACAATTTTATTGTCTTTGCTTGGAGTTCAGGAATTTCTTTCACGAAAGGGAATGGATGCATATCGCCCACCTGGAAAAATTCTTTCGTGTCAGCAAATTTTGCACCATCACCCTTTTCAGTGCCAAATGGTGTAAAACCGTACTGTCCGCCAACTTCCGGGAAATAGTATTTCTTTTTTACTTCCTCCGGCAAGGCATAGAATTGGAGATACAATTTTCTTACTTCCTTCAACAATTTTGGAGATACCATATGGTTCTTTACATAAAAAAAGCTCGTTTTTATAAGATGCTTCTTCATCATTGTGACGAAAAAATATCTCCGTAACCCTCCTGCATGATAATCATTTAAGTTAAGGGTGACTATAAGAGACAAAGACATCCGGAACTTTTTCCAAAGAACTGGCAAGATTTGCCACGGTGTTTTGAGCTGGAATCCTAGCTTGAAGATCTTTTTCATTTCTTTAATTTTGGTGATCAATATTGATTTCAAGCTCATATTACAATTTTACAGTCGATTGTCAAACACAATTTTCATGACCTCGATTTTTTGCTACAATACACGCATGCAAATCTTACGTACTATTTTTTCATCTCGATATGAGAATATTCTTATTACTACTCTTCGCTATACACTCGCACTCATATTCTTGTGGTTTGGAATACTAAAAATTCTCGGATATAACCCTGTCTTTGACCTTATTTATAATTCTGTTATACCTGCGCTTGCACACGGGCATGGGCTTGTGATCTTGGGAGTAGTCGAAGCGTTTATCGGACTCATGCTTTTCATTAATCGCGCGCTTCTCTTTACACATTGCATCGTACTCTTTCACCTTGTGGGAACGTTTTCGACATTTATCTTTGGCTGGCATGTAGTATTCAGCCCTCAGTTTCCGATTCTTTCACTCGATGGTGAATTTGTGATTAAAAATATGACCCTTGCGATTGCCGGACTCGTGGTCCTCGTCCACGAATCTCGCAGACGAGCAACTGTTCAAACTCTCGTATAAGAAAAACCTTCTATGAAAGAACTCGACGTAACATTCATCACTGGTAATCAAAAGAAGGCCGAATACCTCGAAAAGTTACTTGGACTCTCGATACACTATCAAAAATTAGATCTCGATGAGATACAGTCGCTTGATTTACACACCATCGTCGAGCATAAAGTTAGACAGGCATTTGATCTGATCAAAAAGCCAGTGCTCGTTGAAGATGTGTCACTTGAATTTGAAGAACTCCATGGCTTGCCTGGACCGTTTATCAAATTTTTTGTGGACACTGTTCCATTCGAAAAGATTTGCAACATGATCAAAGAAAATAGAAATGCGACGGCTCGGTGCGTATTCGGATACTTTGACGGAAGCACGCTTAAATTTTTTGAATCAAAACTGGGTGGCAAGATCGCAACAGAACCGAGAGGGGAGAATGGCTATGGCTGGGACAGGCTATTTATTCCCGAAGGGTACGAAGTAACGCGAGCAGAAATGAATGAAGAAGATAACCACAAAGCATACCTCCTCATAAAACCGATAGAACAAGTTAGAGAATTTTTATTGCACAATGTATAAAATTATCATTTCAATCCTTATCATATGTGGTGTCGCTTTTTTGCTCTATTACATATTTAAAAAGCCAGCTCAAAACAAAGCGCCGTCAACAACTGGCACAACGATCGTCGCATTTGGCGATAGTTTGGTATCCGGAGTCGGATCAACCAAAGAACATGATTTCCCATTTCTTCTCAGTACTATGGTAGGAGAGCCGATAGAGAATATGGGCGTACCAGGAAGAACCACAACGGGCGGACTCGAAGCGATCGATGAAGTATTTGAGAAAGATCCAAAGATTGTCATAGTTCTCCTTGGTGGGAATGATTTTCTGAGAAAAGTTCCGATAGAAGAGACATTCAAGAATCTAGATGAAATAGTTGTTCGCCTCAAGGAGCGTGGAATCACCGTCATACTGCTTGGAGTTCGAGGAGGATTGCTATCGGATCCATTCAAGAAAGAATTTGAAACGATACGAGATACGAGGGATGTGTATTATGTTCCAGATGTACTCTCGGGCCTCCTTACAAATACACACTATATGAGTGATCCGATACATCCGAATGATGAGGGATATCAGAAGATCGCTCAAAAAGTATATGCAGTTTTAAAAGACGCGCTCAAGTAACATTTCCTAGAGAGGTAGTGCTTGCAAACCGAGTTTGGAAATTATACAGTAGAGGCATATGAAAAAAGCAAAAATATTGTTTTGGGTTTCAACTGCTATTATCTTTCTTGGTGAAGGAGTGATGCCAGCACTTACCGGGCATTCACAAATGGCGATAGAAGGTATCACAAGCCTGGGATATCCTGTTTATTTCGTGACTATCATTACTGTGTTTAAAGTTCTCGGTTCTCTCGCGCTTATCATTCCCAAGGTTCCAGCTCGTGTAAAGGAATGGGCATATGCAGGATTTGCTATTGATTTTATTTGCGCATTTATAAGTATTTGGGTAGTCGCTGGCTTCGGAAACCTTCTCATCTTGCCTGTTGTCGCATGTATTCTCCTTGTCATCTCATACGTGAACTACCATAGACTTCACTCGAGTTCTCCTCTCGCATCAATTGCACGATAGTTTTGACTTTAAAGTTAGACATATTGTACAATTAACGCATGATACTACTACAATTATTTTTCCAAACCGTATGGGCATCAATCCTTGCCCTTGGTGTGCTCAAGATGATCCTTGCTATCATCATTCTCGGGATTCTTTCTCGCATTCAGCCACTCTTGGGTCTTCTTGGTTTCTTACTCTTTGTCGCATATCTTGCAAATTGGATCTAGCATATGAATATACATAAAACTGATGTCGAAGTGATACACTTCTTCAGGAGAGTGTCAGTGCCGCTTGCGCGATTCGGGCTTTTTGTGATTTTCTTTTGGTTTGGATTTCTCAAAATTGTCGGACTTTCACCTGCAAGCGGCTTAGTACAAGAGCTTTTTGAGAGCACAATTCCTTTCATGTTATTTGCGACTTTCCTCACATTATTTGGATTGTTTGAAATGCTCATTGGGGTCCTTTTTCTCATTCGTGGATTTGAGCGTATCGTTATTCCGTTACTTTTTTTCCATATGATCACGACATTTATGCCACTCTTTTTACTACCACAGGAGACATGGTCAGGTTTTATGACCCCAACACTAGAAGGACAATACATTATTAAAAACCTCGCCCTTATCGCATGTGCATTTGGTATTGCTGCACATTTACATCCGCTGCCATCTCGAATTTCCTAATGAAAACTAAAATTAAAAAATCCTGGATTTTGATCGCACTCTTTATTCTTGCCAATATCGGGATCTTTGTATTGTTTGCTCGACATTTGGAGACGACAGTTGCTGCATATACGATGTACGGCCTGTAGATTTTTACTTTAAAATAAGAGATACTACACTATATATGTATACAAAGAGTAATCGTAGATATGGAATCATTGCAAGCAGTATTGCGCTCTTTGCGATAATTGGTCTTAGTCTATGGGGGATGGTGTATGTTGGTTCGAAGATCAACAAGAACGTGCGCGAAGGGTTGCTCCTGCGTGCGGGAACGATTGCACAACTGATTAGTGTGAATGATATACAGAATCTCACTGGTACAGACGCTGATATCGGAACTACTTCATACGAACACCTCAAACGAACATTAGAAAATGTGCATGTTGTAAATACTGATAGCAGATTCGTATACCTGATGGGCCTCCGTGGGGGAAGTCAATTCTTCTACGTTGATTCTGAGAATCCATCTTCAAAAGATTATTCTCCTCCTGGTCAGCCATATAACGATGCGACTGAGCTTGATATCTACAACCACACTCGCGCTATTGCATACACGAGCGGTCCCTATACTGATGAATGGGGGACATGGATTTCTGCGTATTATCCGGTTCTTGATCCTGATACGGGACAAGTTCTGGCGCTTGTCGGTATGGATGTAGATGCTAAAAATATACTCGAAAGTATTCGGATCGCTCGGGAAGCTGTTCTCATCATTTCGATACTTCTCTTTTTAGTGATTGTACTTCTCGTCTTTCTCATACAACGATCAAACGCATATGGAACAGAGCTCGAAAAAGTAAACCAGGATCTTTCAGCAGGAAGAGATCATTTGCTTGAAGTGAAAGGTATCGCGCGTCTCGGTCAATTGACATGGAGCGCTGCCACGAATGATGTCCTTATCGATAAAGTAGTTATGGATCTTATCTGGAGCAAACAGTCGAAGCTTTCTTTGACTGACCTTATGGGGTACGTGAATCATGAAGATGTTGTTCGAATACAAAAAGAGCTCGAAGAAATGCCACATGATTCGTCGTTTGCCACATTCAAATATGGAATCAAAAGTCCTGATCAGAAAGAGCATGAGATAATGTCCCTTTGTAAAATAAAGCGGGATGGAAAAGGCAATCCCCTAAGAGTAGTATGTACCGTTCAAGATATAGGTGATTCACAAACATAAGTCCATGAGAAAGCTCGCATGGAAATACGGGTGTGCTATACTATATTCATAGGTCGTTTATCAACCCTATAATCTTATTACCACCATGACACGAGGAGAACACTAAGAGGTGATATTTCGCCCAAAGAGACAGTCAAGAGAAATCGAGGGCTGTCTCTTTGTTTGTATATGAACGATACACGTGAACCAATTACACACGGAGGCACCTGCTCATATTGCGGAGATGCACCGGTAAATCATAGACTTGCATATCTTGAGAATTTGATTTCTTCGAGCGTGGATTCGCATATGGTACGAACGACAAAATATGCTCCTCAATTTTTGAAAGATTTTGCTGGATGGATACCAAGAATCCTTTTTAGAGGATTTGTTGCACTTGGTCTTGCACGGTTCT
The DNA here is from genome assembly GCA_965656375.1 of Minisyncoccia bacterium. GTDB lineage: Bacteria > Patescibacteriota > Minisyncoccia > Phycocordibacterales > UBA9973 > UBA8515. The sequence continues at coordinate 532,252 of CBFHKH010000001.1, read as the reverse complement.
CTTCTGATATTGAGCGCGCGAGTTCATTTCGATCCCGGATCATTTGGGAAGAAGCACGAAAGCGTGGCATTCCGATGGAGCAAATCATACTCGGAAAACGTGCACTTGATTGGTACCGGACTACTCTTAATGGCAAGACCGTCTATTTTGAAAGTATTCCGATTCAATCCGAATATTTGGATTTCAGAGAAAACTGGGATAGCAAAACTATTTTAAAGAGGGAACTCTCCGAGCATAATATTCCGGTACCGAAATATAAAAAGCTCTCACCGTTTCATTTCACTAATCTTGAATCTGTGTATGCGAGTTTTAGACTGCCGATAATCGTAAAGCCAGAACTTGGATCTCGCGGACGGCATACGATCACCAACATAGAGACACTTTCTGATTTTAAAAAAGCCGTCTCTATCTCTCACCAGATCGCATCACATCTCGTTGTAGAAGAACACCTCCATGGATCTGTCTGCCGAGCGACGCTTGTCGGAGGAATTCTCGCCGGATTCTATAAAGGCCAAGCACCTTCTATCGTAGGTGATGGTAAAAAAACAATTCTCGAGCTTATCAGCGAGAAAGATGAACATAGATCCGATCGAGTTCAAGCAATCAGACACGGAGAAGAACTCTATCATACGATCGCACGAGCAGGATACAGTATCGATGACGTACTTCCTCACGGCACACATATCATCCTTACGCATAGGAACGGACGCCTTTTTGGCGGAACTACCAAAGAGATGATAGATGAACTTCATCCGAGCTTTGTCCCGATATTGGAAAATGCCGCACGTGTTGTCGGCCTTTCTGTTGTCGGTTTTGATTGTATTATTCCTGATCCGACCAAACCCGCGGATGAACAGCGATGGGGGATCATCGAATGTAACACATTGCCATTCATTGATCTTCATTACTATGCACTCGAAGGCAAGCCGCGCAATATCGCCGGGATGATCTGGGATTTGTGGAAATAAATTTTACACTTATTTACTTGTTAGAAATGTGCTATTGACAACTTTTGATTGATAGTGTACTGTTTTTTTAAACTAAACTTACACATCATGAGTAACTTTATCAGACTTCATTGGACAACATTGAATTGTCCACTTGATAATAAAACATATTACTGGGAAATCGGAACAATTTTTGATTTCCATGTTGAACCAATCAATCCATCAGATAAAACTAACTGGAGGTTTGTTACCAAGGATAATAATATCGAACCTAAGACAACAAAGCTTATCGTAACTGGAATCGAAGATCTGGGTGAACAACCGAGCAATACTCCAAGATTCATTATGACTACCTATTTTTTTAACGATGGAGCAATTGAAGGAGATCCAATAAAAATTGGTTATCGCACTATTATTTCCCATCTTGCCTGCTGGATAAAAAAAGTTGATAGTTATATGATCAAAATTCCACCTCTGAAATTACCTGTAACTTATGTCAATGAAAATGGGCACGTATTTATTGATAAATAGCTATAAAGTGCCACGGAAATATATTAAACTTTACTATGAAAATGGTAAAGTTTTTTTATTTCTTAGTGTGCTACTGCAAATCCGACGACTTTTTTGGCGCCGGATTTTTTTAATACGTTGATGATCTCGTTCATTGTTCCACCAGTCGTCGTGACATCATCGACGATGATGATTGTACGCCCTTTTATATCGTTAGGTTTCTCTATGTGGAATGCACCAGAGATATTGCGTAGACGGATCGTACGATTCGTGATTCGCGCTTGCTGGAGTGTGTCGATTTTCTTTACGATGATGTCGTTCCTCGGCTCGAAAATGTTCTGTCCTCCCGAGCGACAGAATCCGCGGGCAATAACTTCTGCTTGGTTGTATCCACGCTTTTTCTTTCGTGTGCGTGAGAGCGGGACAGGAATGACGCATATCGGACTTCCTTTTGTAAATTCGCGCATCTCTGCAATCTCTTCGATCAGTGATTCGTACAGCAGTTCTCCAAGCGTAGATCCGAGATGGCGACGCGTATGATACTTTAGACTCCATATCGCACGCTTTACTACAGGGTCACGATAATCAAAACATGCGATGATATGCGGATTTGTTTCTCTTTCGGCTCGCCTGAGGCGTGCGATGCAGAGGGGACAGAGGGCAGAACCCTTCTTGCCGCACCCGAGACATTTTTCTGGGAAAAGAAGGTCGAGCACCCCATCTATAAGTGATTTAAGGCCTGATTCCACTCCTTTATTTTACTATACCTATGCTATACTACATACAGTCTATGGATACATCACTCAAGAAAATCATATCCGGAGGATTAGCAAATCTCTCTCATATATTCTCATCTGAGAATTCATCAAAAAGCGTACTTGGGATCGATATTGGTTCGTCGGCTATAAAAGCAGTCCAGCTCAAGAAAAAAGGAGGTAAGGCAATACTCGAGACATACGGCGCTCTTTCTCTTGGTCCGTATGGCAATACTGACGTCGGTGCTGTTACAAATTTAAGCACAGATGATATCGCACGTGCGCTCATCGATGTCATTAAGGAGTCAAATATTACGACACTCAGTGGTGTTATCGCGATCCCATCATCATCGAGCTTGATCTTTACCATCTCACTCCCTGCAAATGTTACCGAAGACAAGCTTGCAACAATTGTACCAACTGAAGCTCGCAAATATATTCCGGTACCGATTTCCGAAGTTGCTCTTGATTGGTTCGTTATTCCGCAAGAGATCGACAATTTTGAAGGGAATATGAATAACGGAGAACCGAAGACAATCTATGAACCAAAACTAGAAGTCCTCGTTGTCGCGATACACAATGATACGCTTTCTAAATACCAAGAGATACTGACAAAAACAAATATCAATTCCGATTCTTTTGAAATGGAAATATTCTCAAACATCCGTTCATCATTCAACAATGATTTGGCGCCGGTACTCCTCATGGATTTTGGCGCATCAAAGACCAAGCTTTCGATCATCGAGGCTGGTGTTGTGCGCGTATTTCACATCGTCAACCGTGGTTCTCAAGATATTACTAAAAATATCTCCCAATCCCTCTCAATGTCATTTGCTGAAGCAGAAAAGATGAAGCGATCAGTTGGTCTTGATGCGAGTGCGAGCGCTGAAGTAGCGGATATCGTCCGTCTATCCACAGATTATATATTTTCTGACACAAATAGTGTTGTGCTTGCATATGAGAAGAAGTATAATAAGAGCATAAGTAAAGTCATTATGACTGGAGGCGGATCTTTGCTTAAAGGATTACTCGAGCGCGCGATCGAAAACTTTCATATGGAAGTTGTATACAGCAATCCGTTCGAAAAGACTGAAGCACCGGCATTCCTAGAACCGGTTCTTGCAACAAGCGGTCCTGAATTCGCGGTAGCAGTGGGCCTTGCACTACGTCAGCTTTCATAACCATGGAAAATTCATTTCAAACATCATTCATACCTAAGAAGCCGGTCACCACGACGACTGCAGTGCGCCCGCGTTCAACAAGTCTCTTTACTGTTATTGCAGTTATTCTCATGGTTCTCATGGGTATCGCATCCGGTGGACTATTCCTCTACAAGAATTACCTCATCAAAGAAAAAGAAGTTCTTTCATCATCACTGCTCAAGGTCCGAGATTCTTTTGAGAAAGATACAATCGATGAGCTCGAGCTCTATGACAAGCGAGTAGGGGCATCAAAGCAAATTCTCGACGGTCACATTGTTCTGTCTCCGCTTTTTGCGCTTTTAGGAGAGCTCACCATACCTGAGGTTCAATACACCAAATTCGAACATGCAACTACCGATAAAGGATTCTCAGTAAAAGTCTCAGGTGTTTCAGCGGATTATCGTTCTATCGCACTTCAAGCAGATTCATTCAATAGCGCAAAGGGTCGCTCGTTTAAAAATATTGTTTTTTCTAACCTGACAAAGAATAAGGATAACAGTGTCGGCTTTGATCTTGAGTTTATCGTCGATCCTGCACTTCTTTCCTATCAGAAAAACGTTCTTATCGAAGGAGCAAAGCCAAAGACTCCTGAAGTGACGACACCGAGAGAAACATCCCTGCCTAGAACAGATGCATCACAAACCGATACCACAGTTCCAGAAAGTACTGATATAAATAACCAAGTTCAATAATATGAGATTTATCTTTCCACTATCATTCATAATAATTTCCGGACTCCTCTTTTTCTCAGTGGTTAATCCGCTCTATGATGATGTATCAAAGTTGCGAGGTGATGTCGCTACGTACAACACTGCGCTTGATCATTCAAAAGAACTCGAGAAGACTCGTGACTCCCTCGTTGATACCTACAAGAACATAACTGAAAGTGATAAAGAGCGACTGCTTCACTTCCTTCCGAATACTGTCAACAACATTCGCTTTATATTGGAGATAGAGCAGATCGCGAGCCTCCACAGTATGCCAATAAAGAATATCAAGTTCGATCCAGCAAAGGCGGATCTCGCGAAAGCAGCTACAGCAGGAACTGTCATTGTTTCGAATGACCCAGCAGCATCGAAGCCGTATGGAATATTCCCGATTGAGTTCACTACAGAAGGTACGTACGAGACATTTGCAGCATTCCTCACAGATATCGAGCATAATCTACGCCTTGTGGATGTAAAATCGATTGCCTTTACCGTCCCACCGCAGCCTGCAGGCGTCGGAGTTAATCCGGATATTTATACCTACACATTAAAAGTTGAAACATATTGGCTAAAATAATATGAACAAACACAATACATTTCTAATAGCATTTGCGGTCATTCTCCTCTTTTTGGGAGTCTATGTATATTTTGATGCAAATCTCAATGTTCAAGCGGCAGCTCCTACCTCATCAGTAGCATCGCAAAGCGGAGCATCTCCACTCCAGGCAGCGACTACTTCAAATGACCAGATATCCGTTGACACTGCATTTCTTCTCTCACTCACTTCACTTACAAAACTGAAAATTGATACATCGCTTTTCGACAACATCGCCTTCCAAAGACTCAATGACAATACCGTGGCACTCGAACAAGTAGAAACTGGACGACCGAACCCATTTGCTCCGATCGATGCATATACCGTAGGGGATGGTGCACTTGCTTCGCCAGTTACCACAGATGCTCCTGTAAAAATTGCTACAAAGACTGCAGTATTAAGTGGTACGATCGATTCATCGACTCAAGTTACAAATACATATTTTGAATATGGTCCTACTCCAACACTCGGCAAGGTTACGCCTCAGGCTACACCTTCTCTCATTGGTACATTTGTCACCACGATCAGTGGATTAACACCTAAAACAACGTATTTCTATCGTGCTGTTGCCAAAATAAACGGCACACCAGTCTATGGTGAGATAGTAACGTTCGAGACACAATAGCCATGGTACTTCTCGATGAGCTACTAAAACGCGGGCTTCTCAAAGAAGGACAAATAGCCGAAATAGAGAAGATCGCTCTTGATAAATATGCAGGAAGCGTTGATCAAGCGCTTCTTGATTTCAATATAAATGAACAAAAGATCCTCGAAGCAAAGGCAGCACTTTTTAATATTCCTTCAAAAGAAATTGATCCGAAGACTGTTTCACCATCGACGCTCAAACTGATCCCTGTCGACGCTGCACGTATTTACCACTTTGTGCCGATCGGAGTAAGCGATAGCGCTATTGAAATCGGTATCATTGATCCGGAAAATGTTCAGGCAATGGATGCCCTCACATTTATCACTGCTCGTATCAATAAGCCGTTCAAATTATTCCTTATCACTGCATCAGCCTACAATAAGCTTCTCGAAATGTATGAAGGCCTGGGCAACGAAGTTGATCAAGCACTTTCTGAACTTGATAATGAAATTGCAGATGGAGATAGTGAGGGAGTGACTGTCGAGACAAATATAAAGACATCAGACACACTCAAGCCTGGTGAAGAAGAGAGAATCGTCGAAGATGCACCGATCATCAAGATCGTTGCAGTTATCCTACGCCATGCAACAGAAGGTCAGGCGTCAGATATTCATATTGAAAATGTAGGTGATAAAGTAAAAGTCAGATTTCGTGTCGATGGTGTTCTCCATACATCGCTCGTCCTTCCTATCAATGTATACAATGGTGTCGTTGCGCGTATCAAAATTCTCGCTAAATTGCGCCTCGATGAAAAGCGCAAACCGCAAGATGGTGGTTTCTCCGCAAAGATAGATGGACGCAAGATTGACTTTCGTGTCTCAACGATGCCGTCATACTATGGCGAGAAGATCGTGATGCGTATTCTTGATTCACAAAGAGGTATTTTCCCCGTAGATTCTCTTGACCTCTCAGAGGATAATCTCGCTCTTGTTCGTGATGCACTAAAGAAACCATATGGGTTGATATTGATCACTGGTCCGACAGGTTCCGGTAAGACAACGACACTCTACTCGATGCTCGGTGAGCTTGATCACGAAGAGAAGAATATTGTCTCACTCGAAGATCCAGTCGAATACCATATCGATGGTATCAATCAGTCTCAAGTCACACCGGAGATCGGCTATACATTTGCATCAGGACTTCGTTCAATACTGCGTCAGGACCCCGACATTATTTACGTGGGAGAAATCCGTGATAAAGAAACTGCCGAGCTTGCTATTCAAGCTGCACTTACCGGACACCTCGTCCTCTCGACGCTCCACACAAACTCTTCGGTTGGTGCGATTCCACGCTTGATCGATATGGGCATTGATCCATATCTGATTGCCCCAACGCTTACACTCTGTATTGCGCAGCGACTTGCTCGCCGTATCTATCCAGGTTCCAAACATGAGATACCGATCGATGATGCAACTCGTATCATCATAGACAAGCAGTTTGCAGACCTGCCTCCACAATTCAAAGAGAAATTAAAGCTTGATGGGAGCGTCTATGAAGCGATTCCATCGCCTGAATGCCCGTCTGGTATGCGTGGGAGAATTCCTGTTTTCGAAATGTTTTCTATAGACAAGGCGATGCAAGAAGTTATCTTGAAACGGCCACAAGAACAGGAGATATACAAGCTTGCACGCGAACGCGGCATGCTCTCTATCCGTGAAGACGCGATTCTAAAAGCTTTGAAGGGTGATATTCCATTCCAAGAAGTCTATAACTTCTAGATGTATAGGCAAACGCGCATGACTATACTATAATATCTTTATATGGAAGGAAAAAAGAAAATCTTGATTATCGATGATGATAGCTTTCTGCTCGACATGTACGCACTCAAGTTTAATCAGTCGAATTTTGATGTCACTACTGCGCTTGGTCCTGTGCAAGCACTTGAAAAATTCCACGGAGGACTTACTCCTGATGTGATACTCCTTGATATCGTCATGCCGGTTATGGATGGGTTCGAACTTATGGAGAAGATGAATGAAGAAAAGCTCTCACAAAACTCCATCCGGGTAATACTCTCGAATCGCGGTCAGCCATCAGATATTGCACGCGGGGAATCGCTCGGAGCAGCCGGATATATCGTCAAAGCATCAAGCACACCTTCAGAAGTTATAGATAAGGTGAATGAAATTATAAAGGATCTTCATAAATAATATTTACATACTATGGATTACTCAAAACTTCTCAACGAATTGCTCACTAGTCTCATGCATGAAAACGGATCTGATCTCCACCTCGGAGCAGGTCGCAAGCCTGCAATCCGTGTTGATGGACAGCTTATCTTCCTGGCCAACAAGAATCCACTTACGAATGAAGATATGGAGGGTATGCTTACTGTTATCCTCGGTACAGAGAAGACAAAAGCATTCATGGAAGAGAAAGAGGCAGACTTTTCATATACGCTTGATAGTATGACTCACTTGCGAGGTAACGCATTTTTCCAGCGTGGGAATATTTCAATCGCGTTTCGACTCATACCAAAGGCCAAATCATTTGAAGAATTAAATCTTCCTCCGATTCTTCAGTCTTTCGCAGACAAGAAGCAAGGATTCTTCCTTGTTGTTGGTCCTGTAGGGCAAGGAAAATCTACGACACTCTCGACTATGCTCAACAAGATCAACAAAGAGCGCGCAGCACACATTGTTACTATCGAGGATCCTATCGAATTCGTATATGAACCTGATCAGTCTATTATTGATCAGCGTGAAGTTGGTATCGATACGAAGGATTTCTCTGGAGCCCTCAAGTCAGTATTCCGTGAAGATGTGAACGTTATCTTTATCGGTGAAATGCGAAACCCAGAGACGATCGCAGCTGCAGTGACTGCTGCAGAGACGGGACACCTCGTCCTCTCGACGCTCCACACAAACAATGCTTCTCAAACTATCGATCGTATCATCGATTCATTCCCACCGAGTCAGCAGGATCAGATCAGGCTTCAGCTTGCTTCGAGTTTGATTGCCGTATTTTCACAAAGACTTATCCCGCGCGTAGCAGGTGGCCGTATTCCAGCATACGAGCTTCTGATCAACAACAATGCCGTATCAAATCTTATCCGTGAAAAGCGCACACACGAAATAAATAACGTCATCGAGACTTCTTCAGGAGAAGGCATGGTAGATATGAATAGATCTCTCATCGAACTCGTTCAAAAAGGGGAGATTAGCATGGAAAGTGCGTATCAATACTCTATTAATCCTAAGGCGCTCGAGCGCATGCTCTAATCTATATGCTATTTACATACGACGCTATCACAAGTACAGGTGAAAAAAAGAAGGGAACCGTCGATGCGAGTTCCAAGGATTTGGCGATAGCTGCCATTCAGCGTCGCGGACTCATTGTATTGTCAGTTGCTGAAGAAGGAGCAAAAAAGGGATGGCAGTCAATAACATTTTTTGATAAAGGTGTGCCGATGAAAGATGTCGTTATCATGTCACGACAGATCTCGACACTATTCGAAGCACAAGTTTCAGCGCTCAAAGCATTCAACCTCCTTGCAACGAATACCGAGAATCCAAATTTGGTAAAGATCTTAAACACCGTATCCGAAGATATTTCTTCAGGAGTCTCTATTTCAGGAGCATTAGCAAAACATCCGCAGGTATTTTCGGATTTCTATGTGAACATGGTCAAGTCTGGTGAAGAATCGGGAAAGCTTACGCAAGTATTCGCATATTTGGCTGAGTATCTTGATCGTCAGTACCAGCTTACTTCAAAGACCAAGAATGCGCTCATTTATCCGGCATTCGTTATCGGAGTATTCATTCTCGTGATGACACTCATGTTCGTATTCATCGTGCCGCGACTCGCAGTCATCATCAAGGAATCAGGACAGGAAATACCATGGAGTACACAGATCGTCCTCGGACTCAGTAACCTCCTGGTTCATTACGGAATATTCCTACTTATTGGCTTGATCATTTTTATTCTCTATATGGTTCGACTTGCAAAATCAAAGTCAGGTCGTCACTATCTTGATCGATTGAAGATTTCTACTCCGATATTCAAGAATATCTATACAAAGCTCTATCTCTCTCGTATTTCAGACAATATGGATACGATGCTCTCATCAGGTATTCCGATCATTCGTGCTATCGAGCTCACTGGAGGAGTGGTAGGTAACAGAATCTTCGAAGACATTCTCAAGCAGTCTACCGAAGCAGTGAAGAGTGGTAGTTCGCTCTCTGATGCGCTGTCGCATCATCCGGAAATTCCCTCTATCATGACCGGAATGATCCGTGTCGGTGAAGAGACGGGTTCCCTTGGCAATATCTTAAAAACACTTGGCCACTTCTATGCTCGTGAGGTGAATGAAGCGGTAGATACCTTGGTGGGCTTGATCGAGCCACTTATGATCGTCGCTCTTGGAGTAGGTGTAGGTCTACTTCTTACATCAGTACTGATGCCGATTTACAATATTGCCGGAGGTATCGGATAGAAGAAGATATCCACAGAGAGGCTCTCTATTGCACTTTTTAAAAGGTTCTATGATATAATAGGGATATTAAAAATAAGGTCGCGTCTTTATACAAAGACACAATTAATAGAATTAAATTTTAGTATGAATAAACAAAAAGGTTTTACGCTTATCGAACTTTTGGTTGTTATTGCAATCATCGGTATCTTGGCATCAGTCGTGCTTGCAGCACTCTCTAGTGCACGTTCAAAGGGTCAGGACGCAGCGATTCAGTCACAGCTTTCAAGTATGAGAGCACAAGCTGAATTGTATTACAGTACAACAGGAGCAAACAGCTACGGTACAGCTGGTACATCATGTACAACATCTGGCTCATTGTTCCAGGGTACAAACTCACTCGCTACACTCCTTACTGCTATCACTACATCAAAAGACTGTGCAAACAGTGCGACAGCATGGGCAGTTTCAGCAAACGGAGTCTCAGCAAACACATCATACTGTGTTGACAGTACTGGTGTCTCAAAGTCATATGCTCTTCCATACCAGGGTGTATCTGGCGCTGGTGCGAAGGTTGCAGGTGCAACAGCTTGTAACTAATAGATTCTCTATTTAACAAAAACCACTCCTTTTGGAGTGTTTTTTGTTTTTAGGATGTATTCTCTTTGTCATATACATGATATAATCAGTGCATGTATATACTTGCATTTATCTTTATCATCCTCCTCGGTACGATAATAGGTAGTTTCTTAAATGTAGTTATTTATAGATTTAATTCTGGCAAATCGATTACAACAGGCCGATCTATCTGCATGACATGCAATCATACGCTTCGCTGGTATGAACTCATTCCCGTCGTGAGCTTTCTTATTCAGGGAGGGAAGTGTCGCCGTTGTGCAAAGACCATCTCGCATCAGTATCCGCTTGTAGAGTTTGGAACTGGAATACTCTTTGCGCTCATTGCATTTCGTTTTATGGATGTACTCGCGTTTTCACAAGGCGCATATGTATTCCTTGTATGTCTGTTCTCTTTCATCTTCTCCCTCCTCATGGTTATAACTGTATATGATATGAGACACAAGATCATCCCAGATCGACTTGTATATATGTATGCGATCGTTTCTCTTTTTTCAATTTTTGTGAATCACACTGGTATAGGCCCACTCTTTGTGATGCCATCTCTCCTTTCTCTTGTATCTGGTCCGCTCTTTGCATTACCATTTGCACTTCTGTGGCTTGTATCGCGCGGACGATGGATGGGTCTCGGAGATGCGAAGCTCATCTTGGGTATCGGGTGGATGTTGGGACCACTTGCAACATTTGCTGTCTTAACGCTTTCATTTTGGATCGGGGCTATTGTGAGTCTTGGTATTATGTTCTTCTCTCGTCACAAGATGACCATGAAGACAGAGATACCGTTTGCTCCGTTTTTGATATTGAGCACACTGATTGTCCTTTTATTTGATCTTGATATATTCTCTCTCGTCAAAGCATTTCACTTTTAATATATGAACAAGAAACTGCGCCCTCAAAAATATACCCGTAATCAATCTCTACAAAGAGGAATGACCCTCGTTGAGCTTCTCGTTGTGCTCGGTATATTTGTCTTGGTAGCGGGACTTACAATATTCGATTACGGGAAATTCCGGTCAAATGTTTCTCTTCAAAATCTCGCCGATGACATTGCACTTTCTGTCAGAAGAGCTCAAGGCCAGGCGATCGGGGTAGGGAGTTCTCTTTCGACATTTGCAAACGGCTATGGCATCCACTTTTCGACAAACAAGACCACTCCAAATCAGCTCGCTGGTTCAAATAAATCCTTTATCTTGTTCAACGACATCCCGGACTCACTTGGTAATCCGAATAAACTCTATGATTATGATCAGGCGAGCCAGCAGTCTCTCTGCGATACTACTACGCTTCGCGCAGGCAACGAATGCATAGATCTTCTTCGAATTATCAGTGAAGACGAGATAGAATTCATTTGTCCTAATAGTGAGCCAGGCAACTGCACTGCGACTTCTGTAGACATTGTTTTTCTTCGTCCGAATCCTGATGCATATATCTGCGCATCAAGTGGCATAGGCGGTGCGACATGCCTCGACCCACTCAAAAGCGTAGATATTATTGTAAAGAATCTAAAGAGCGAAGATCGAAAGACGATCACGATATCGAATATTGGTCAGATAAGTATAAAATAATATGAAACATACAAAACGATCACATACAAATACCGGCTTTACCTTGATCGAGATCATGGTAGCAACTTCGATATTCATGATCATCATGCTTATGGCTATGGGAGCTCTTATTACTACATCCGATACTGCCAAAAAGTCCCAGGCATTTCGAACTGCCATGGACAATGTAAACTTCGCGATGGAAAGCATGACGAGATCACTTCGCATGGGAAGAGATTATGTATGTGTTACGTCTACTACAGGCGTATCACTCCCAGCGCCTGCCAATATGGATTGTTCGCTTGGCACCCAAGGTGGTAGTGCGATCATTTTTACACCTGCACTTCATCCGGCAGGATCTCGTGATACCGCATACATGCTTGCTACTCGTCCGACTACAAATGGCCAGAGTGCCTCTACCCATGTACTCCAAAGATGTAATCCGGATTGTCTTGACCTTGTTTCGTCTGATATCGACATACAGTCACTCAAATTTTTTGTTACTGGTTCTGATGTTTTGGATAAAGTACAGCCGAGCGTATACATCATCATCAAAGGCACTGTTACTATCAAGGGGGAGGCAACGTCATTCGCACTCCAGACAAATGTTTCACAAAGAAATCTCGAATAATCATATGAAAATCAATAAAACAAAAATGAATACAGGCTTTACCCTGATCGAGACGATGATCGCTGTTTTCATACTAACTGCAGCACTCTCCGGATTCTTTGCCCTCATTGCAGGTAGCTTATTCTCTGCCCGATATTCTCGCAATGAAGTTACCGCAACATACCTTGCTCAAGAAGCGATAGATGCCATCCGCAATGACCGTGATACTATCGCATTCCAAAACAATGACCCAGTTACAGGTGGTGGATGGGATTTATTTGAGAATAAGTATAGACAAGGCGGCTGCTTCGAACCATTTAATTCAAAAGGTGGTTGCTATATTGAGCCTGCTGATGTACTCTCCGTTCCAAAGATCTGTAATGTGGTATCCTCATTTGGTAATACGAACTGCCCAATTCTCAATTACGATGAAACAGGTTCTGGGAATGATTTCTATACATACCGTACTGTGGGCATTCCGAGTAATTTTAAACGGCAAGTCCTCATGAGTGTAAATCCGAAACGACCGGACGAGATCGATGTCAAAGTCACCGTTGAGTGGCAAAATGGCAAGCTCGTACGCTCGAGATCTCTCGTTATCAGTCTTTTGAATTGGCAAAAATAATATGAAACACTATACACACACTGGAGGATACGCGATATTGTTTGCAGTCGTTATCGTAAGCGTCATCTCTATGATCGCGATCGGCCTTTCGAATACAACCTACAAGCAATTAATCCTTTCTTCTGTCGCACGTGATTCACAGACCTCGTTCTTCCAATCTGATACTGCTACAGAATGCGCACTCTATGCCGACGGTGTAGAGAATATGACATCGGCGAGTGGGAGTCCATGGCTCTGCGGTGTAGATGCAAATGGCAATGATTACTCGCTCACAATCGGACCGCTTGCAAGCGGTGGCGATGGCTATCAGGTCTCTCCAACAAATCCGAGTGCGATAGGCCCGTGTTTTGATTTCAGTGTGGAAAGGCTCGTTCCAGTAAATCCGGGTGACCCTACGACTCTCACAAGAGGAAAGGGGTATAATAGCTGCGATAAAAACAATCCAAAGACTGTAGAGCGTGAGATCCAAGTAAGATACTAATTCTATGAAAGAAGTCGATGTTAAAAACCGAATACTGAAACTTCGGCAAGAGATTTCTCGATTGCGGTTCGAATATCATGTAGAGAATAATCCGAATGTTACCGACGATATCTACGAATCCCTTACTCGCGAGCTCAAGGATTTAGAGAAAAAGTACCCACATTATGCTGATACAAATAGCGCGATCAATCGCGTTGCTGGTACACCACTCGATACGTTCAAGAAAGTTACCCATACGCGTCGAATGCTTTCCCTCAACGATGCATTCGGAGTGGCAGAAGTAGGAGAATGGGAAACGCGTATTAGTAAGTTGCTCGATAGTCCGCATACGTATTTTGCTGAGCTCAAGCTCGATGGTTTGGCGGTATCTCTTATATATACGAATGGTGTTTTTACAAAAGGAGCAACTCGCGGTGATGGATTCATTGGTGAAGACATAACAGAGAATCTGAAAATGGTAGAGACGATTCCGCTCTCACTTACTGCGCCGTATCCCGCACATCTTGAAGTTCGCGGAGAGGTTGTAATGCCAAAGCGTGCATGGCGTACCTTAAACAAAATACAAGAAAAAAACAATAAGCCGCTCTTTGCTAATACTCGCAATGCTGCTGCAGGGTCGCTTCGTCAGCTCGATCCAAAAATCGTACAGGAGCGCGGGCTTGATTTCTTTGCGTGGGATGTAGATGTGCTGAAAGAAAGCACGATAGCGCACCATTCTACAAAGCATGAGTATTTGCGCAAACTTGGATTTCAAGTTGCCCCGTATGAAAAGAAAGCAAAGACAATCGAAGAACTCTCTTCTTTTATCGATGAAGTAGGAACCATACGGGAGAAACTTCCATACGGTACTGATGGGATCGTCATTTCAGTTGATGAATTGGAACATCAAGATACCCTTGGTGTCGTAGGTAAAGCTCCTCGGTATATGATTGCATATAAATATCCGGCGGAGAAAGCGACAACTGTAGTAACTGATATAACCGTAAATGTTGGTCGTACTGGTGTCCTTACCCCGCTTGGACATTTCAAGCCGACGCTTGTTGCTGGCTCAACAGTTTCTAAAGCGACGCTTCACAACATGGATCAGATAGAGAGACTCGATATTCGCATTGGGGATACGGTAGTGATACAAAAAGCAGGCGATGTTATTCCAGAAGTTGTAGAAGTGCTCGTAAAAATGCGCACGGGCAAAGAAAAGAAATGGAAGATGCCAACTAAGTGCCCGGTGTGTAACTCCGAAGTGGAAAGAAGAGAGACTCTCCAGGGGCAAAGCTCCTCTTCGAAAAGTCCTCGGATCTCCTCGACTAATTCTTTGGAAGGTCGAGGCCAGACTATTTCTCATAGAACTTTGTCCGCTTCGAGTAAATCAAGTGTTGCGTATTATTGTACAAACAAGAATTGCCCTGCAAAGAATAGAAGGGGAATGCAGCATTTTGTAAATATATTTGAGATTTATACTGTCGGACCCAAAATTCTCGATCGATTGAAAGACGAAGGCCTCATTAGTGATGCTGCTGACCTTTTTACTCTTGAGTCTGCTGACCTCTCTGGGCTCGAGCGTTTTGGGGAGAAGTCTGCAGAGAATATCATTTCATCAATTGCTGCTCACAAGAAAGTTTCACTCTGGCGGTTTCTCTATGCGCTTGGGATCCTCCATGTAGGAGAACAAACAGCTCAGGACATTGCGAATCAGTTCGGAACTCTTTCAAAAATTATGAAGGCGACTATAGATGAGATAAACAGTATAGAGAATATCGGTCCGGTAGTATCGAAAAGCGTACATGATTACTGGAGAGAGAAGCAAAATATCGCATTTATAGAAAAACTACTCGCAAATGGTGTGACGATAGAAAAAGTCAAAGTCACCACAGGTGGAAAGCTTACCGGGCAACTATTTGTCCTCACTGGAACGCTTTCATCGATGTCGCGAGATGAAGCAAAGCAAAAGATTACGAGTCTTGGGGGGAAGGTCTCCGGTTCGGTCTCTAAAAAAACCTCATATGTTGTTGCAGGGGACGAACCAGGAAGCAAATACGATGACGCACAAAAACTCGGAGTGAAAATCCTCGACGAAAAAGCATTCCTAGAGCTATTTTTATAAAACAGTAAAAATATGCTATTGTAGTCATATGCAACTAAACGATATTAAAAAGTTGGCTCTTATGGCTCGGATAGATATGAGCGAGGAAGAGCTTGCCCCTATGGCCACTGAATTTGACCCGATTTTGGCATATGTAGGTCAAGTGGGGGAAGTGAAGATCTCTGAGAGCGAGGTAGAATACACCCTCGAGAATGTCATGCGTGATGATATTGTCACAAACCCAACCGGTACATACACAGATGCTATAGTAAAACAGATGCCTGACTCTCAGGATAATTTTTTGAAAGTAAAACAAATTCTATAATACTATGATCGATCTACGAACTCTTACAATTGAAAAAGCGCATGAATCATTTAAAAATGGTGACTTTACTGTGACTGATCTTGTGAATGCGTATCTCGAAGGTATCAAAGAAAAGAATACAGATATAAATGCATATCTTGAAGTGTATGATGACCTCGACGTTCAGATCAAGCTTGCAGAAGCAATGTTTGCACGAGGTACTGCGACACTCATGACTGGTATTCCTGTTGCGCTCAAGGACAATATGCTCGTCGTGGGTCACATCGCATCAGCTGGATCAAAAATCTTGGAGAATTATAAAGCCACATACGATGCATCAGTTGTTACACAATTGAAAGCACAGGGTGCGATCATTATGGGACGTGCAAACATGGATGAGTTTGCTATGGGTTCTTCGACAGAAACAAGTGCCTACGGTATTACACGGAATCCTATCAATCGCGACTATGTTCCAGGCGGCACATCTGGCGGCTCTGCTGCAGCAGTTGCTATGGATGGAGCTCTTGTGTCGCTCGGTAGTGATACGGGCGGATCAATCCGACAACCTGCATCATTCACTGGGCTCGTCGGTATGAAGCCGACATATGGCAATATCTCACGCTCTGGTATCGTTGCGATGGCGAGCTCGCTCGACCAAGTAGGTCCAATGGGTAAAACTGTGCGCGACGTGGAAATTCTCTACAATGCAACAAATGACTATGATGCAAATGACAGTACCTCAATTCCAAAAGAGAAAAGAACAACTGGAGTGGAACGGAAGCGCCTTGGCATCCCGCGATCATTTCTCTCTGGTGATGGTATAAACGAAGAAGTGATGAAGAACTTCGAAGAGAGTTGCCAGAAATTAAAAGATGCGGGTTATGAACTCGTCGATGTGTCTCTTCCACGTATCAAATATTCACTTGCTGTCTACTATATCGTTATGCCAGCTGAAGTTTCAAGTAACCTCGCTCGGTATGATGGTATACGATATGGAGTATCGGCTGAGTCTGAAAAACTCTATGACGTCTATGCGAAAAGCCGTGGTAACGGATTCGGCAAGGAAGTAAAACGTCGTATCCTCCTCGGCACCTATATTCTTTCGCATGGTTACTATGATGCGTACTACAATAAAGCAGTACAAGTTCGCGAATCAATCAAAGCGGAACTTCGAGAAGTATTCAAAGATGTAGATGCGATCATCACTCCGACGGTTCCATTCCCACCGTTTAAATTCGGAGAAAAATCAAATGATCCTATTGCGATGTATATGTCTGATTTATTCACTGTACCTGCAAACATAGCCGGAACTCCTGCAATGTCCGTTCCTTCAGGTACTACAACAGACGGTTTACCACTCGGACTTCATATCATGGCAGCGCATTTTCGTGAGGATATCCTCTTTAGTGTCGGCAAAGCCTTTGAGAATACAAGAGGAAACTAGTATAATACCTATATATGCAACAGCAGGGAATCGTTCAACCCCTTATAGACAAGCCGCTTTACGAGCCAACATATTTTAATATCGAGTATCTTTTCAACAAGATGCTCACTATCTTTCGCCCTATCGTTGATTTCTTTACGAATTCAAATATGTGGGCAACACTCGGAGTCATTTTGGGTTTGATCGCAATACTTGCCATCGCAGTTATTATCTTTTCTCTTGTTCGTATGAGAGAGATACAGCTTCATGAGAAACAAGAACTTGATCATGAAATACATGAAGCATTGCTTCGCGACAAAGAAAAAGAGCGCGATGAAAATCCTCGCTGGCACTATATCCTCACATTGATTGGAAGTCCGAATGAATCAGACTGGCGCGTTGCTGTTATAGAAGCTGATACGATGCTCGAGGAAACGCTTCGCAATAAAGGGTTCGAAGGGGATACAGTAAATGAATTGCTCGAAGGTGCGCGCTCAAGTGGCTACGCTACTGTGCAGAGTGCATGGGATGCGCACTTGGTTCGTAATCGGATCGCTCATGATGGCTCTGAATATCCACTTTCGCAAGTTGAAGGTCGCAGGGTAATAAAGATGTACCAGAATATGTTTGAAGAGTTAGGGGTGGTATAGAAAAAACATCTCGATTCGTCGAGATGTTTTTTCTTTCAGTGATGGGAATGTGAGTACACTTCTTGAATCTTACAGATTCTGTACACATAAGATTTATGGTACTTGGTCACAGATCGTTTTCTGCTGAAAACGTCCGCGACCCCACCTCGGCCCGTCGGCCTCCGGTTTTCAAGTCCCATATGCTTTCAAAGTAAAAAGCCCGGATTATATCCGGGCTTTTTACTTTGATGCGCGAGTGATGGGACTCGAACCCACGACCTTCCACGTGACAGGCGGACGCTCTAACCAGCTGAGCTACACCCGCAAATATTTTTCTGTAAAATGAAAGATTTATCATTTTACAATGTGTCGATGGCAGGAGTTGCACCTGCGACCTTCTCTTTATGAGTGAGATGCTCTAACTACCTGAGCTACACCGACAAATCTATTACTTTCTTCGGCGATAGAGACATTTTGTGGCATGTCACTTGCCGACTTGTTGCGGGGCCTAGAATCGAACTAGGGCCTCAAGGTTATGAGCCTTGCGAGATACCATTTCTCTACCCCGCTATGTTACTTACTATTCTAATACTATAACGTTTTACTTTTTAGCAAGCTCATAACCTCAGGTTATTCGCGCTATCTGTCTTTTCGGAGATACCATTTCTCTACCCCGCTATAATCAAACGTTCTTTTTGAACTTAACCATTATACTTAAAATGAGAAATTTTGCAATAAACGTTGAAAATAATGTTTATTTATAGTACTATGAGCGCTATTATTGCCGTCATAGCTTAGTGGTAAAGCACTGTCTTGGTAAGACAGAGACCGTGAGTCCGATTCTCACTGACGGCTCAAAAAATCCCCTTCTCGTGAGAGAAGGGGATCACTATTTTTCTAAATATTTCTTAGAGCTTGCTGCAGCTAGAACAATGACTTGAATAGCACTTTCTATGTTTATTGCCGCTTGCAGGGATACTTAACTTTTTAAAATCAGCTTTGATTCCTCTTTCAAATGCCAATACTTTCTTGTGCACTTTTGAGAAGATTCGTAAAAAGAATTTTTCAGTTATTACTTCCAATGAAATAAAATCGTCTATTCCCATCCTGGTACAGCCACCTTCGGTTGCAACTTTTTCTATGTGCTTTTCCACATCCTTTACCGAAGAACATGATATCTTCAATGTTTCTAATGTACTTAGAAATGATGCTTCTACAAAAGAGTCGTTGTTGAAAACTTTCCGACATACAGTTTTCATTATCTGGATGAATTTCTGTATCTCAGTATCTTCCATTGTAAGAGTTGATATGTATTCGTTAAAGTGGTCAAACTGCGCTTCTGGTCGTCCGACTGCACGCAAGGCAAGATACCGAGCCCAGAATGCATTACCAGAGCCAATGATAGTTACATTTTTCTGAATATCCTTTTGTGGCACCGCTTCAATTTTTTTTGAAAAAGGTGTTAAAAGATCAATAATCTCCCTCGATGCTGCACCGCCCGTAGCGTTGTATGCTACGATTCCTTGCCCGTACTCAATATTTGTATTGAGCGTAAGCGTTACAATTCTATCAAACGCAATATTGAGTGTCGTTTTGATGTTGAAGGAATTAAGGCAAGATACCGGTGAGATGAAAAGCGTCTCCGGAGATATTTGATTTCTCATCGGATAGAGGGCACTCATCGCATCTTTTGGCTTTACTGCTAGGATGATAATGTCCAATTGGGAAAGAGGAACTCGAGGGGAGTTCGATGCCATGTTGTTAACAAAGTAATCTCGTGTAAGAGGATACACTGTATATCCTTTTGTGTAGTTTTTAATAGCATTTGTAAATGCGATACCTACATTTCCGTTGGGGCCAACGATGCCAATTTTAATCATGGGTTTATATTTTAAATGTGAAAGAACAAATGAATGAAAAGAGCTCTCCGTGGAGAGCTCTTTTTTATAATCTAGTTTGAGAGTTACTTCACTACATTACAAAAGACAGCCCTTCACTTGGAGTCCAAGGGAGGCAGAGGAAGGGAATCTGATTTTGTATTGTGACGTGAGTCATATTTCCAATCTACCATAGGAACTCTTCCATTGCAATATGGGAATATGTTAGTCTGTATGGACTAGTTGCCACCTTAGCTCAGTTGGTAGAGCACGTCTTTCGTAAAGACGGGGTCCGCAGTTCGATCCTGCGAGGTGGCTCAAATTTTTGATATAATAGCCCTATGGCGAGTGATACTGAATCTATAAAAAAAGAAATAGAAGCCCTTGAAACGAGCATGGCGAGCGTTGATTTTTGGAATGATAAGGTAAAAGCACAAAGTGTCATAAAAAAAATTGCTGAGCTCAAAGACGAACTCTTAGGTAGTCAAAAGTACGATAGTGGTAACGCAATCCTCTCGATCATCTCCGGAGCAGGCGGTGATGATGCCGAAGATTTTTCTGCAATTCTTTTGCGAATGTATATCAAATACATAGAGCGGGTAGGCTGGCAAGTACAGCTTATACATGAAAACAAGAACGACCTCGGCGGATACCGCACTGTATCAATCGAAGTAGTGGGTAAAAGAGCCTATGGCACTCTCAAAAATGAATCCGGTGTTCATCGCTTGGTCCGTATCTCTCCGTTTAATGCAAAAAAGCTCCGTCATACATCATTCTCTCTCGTTGAAGTTATTCCCAAGCTTCCCGTAACTGATAGTGCGATAGAAATTCCTTCTGAGGATCTCAAGATCGAGTTTTCAAAATCCGGCGGCCCTGGCGGACAAAATGTAAACAAACGCGAGACTGCAGTCCGTATCGTTCATATTCCGACGAACCTCTCGGTTCATGTTGCAACAGAACGTTCCCAGGAACAAAATCGCGAGCGCGCTATGGAAATGCTCAAAGGTAAGCTTTTCAAGAAACGACAAGAAGATGAAGCTCGAGAAAAACTCGGATTATCGGTCTCAAAGACCACAGAAATCGAATGGGGAAACCAGATTCGCTCATATGTTCTCCATCCATACAAGCAAATCAAGGATCATAGGACAAATGTTGAAGTGCACGGAGTTGACTCTGTCTTAGAAGATGGTCTCCTTGCTCCCTTTATTGAGGCAGAGTCGCATTTATGATATTCTTAAGAGGTTCATGATCTATTTCAATAATGTTACAAAGAAATACTCTGACAGCATTTCTCTCGAAGATATCAGTATCTCGATCGGTGCGGGTGAATTTGTCTCTATTGTAGGACATTCTGGCGCAGGGAAGACTACACTCACAAAACTGATCCTCGCAGAAGAGTCACCGACTGATGGTACGGTATTTTTTGAATCTACAGATATCCACAAGCTCAATAAAAAAGACCTTACAAACTTTCGTCGCAAGGTAGGCGTTGTATTTCAGGATTTTCGACTCCTTCCGAACAAAACTGCTTACGAAAATATCGCATTTGCCATGGAAGCAACAGGGAAAGGCGATGACGAGATTAGGGAAGACGTTCCACATGTACTTGAACTCGTCGACCTATCGAGTAAAGCAACACATTTTCCTCACCAGCTTTCAGGCGGAGAGAAGCAGCGTCTTGCGATTGCACGTGCGATCATTACGCAGCCTGAGCTTATCATTGCTGACGAGCCAACGGGTAACCTCGACCCTATCAATACGAACGAAGTGGTCAATATCTTGAAAAAGATCAATGATCTCGGTACGACTATTGTGCTTACAACACACAACCGATCTGTCATTGAGCAAATAAAGAAACGCGTTATTACACTCGAGAACGGTCGGGTCATTCGAGATGATAAAGATGGTAAGTATATGATATAATTCTCGTATGTTGATGACTGATACAAAAAGAATCATACGTTCAGGCTATCGCAGTTTTATGCGAAGTGGCTTTACTTCTATTGCTTCTATTCTCATTATGACGATTACGCTTTTTGTGATCGTCAGTCTCATATTTATACAGACAACCCTTCACACTGCACTCGATGATATCAAGGAAAAAGTCGATGTGACGGTTTACTTTGTGCCGGATGCGAATGAATCTGCCATAGAGAACGTCAAAGTTGCACTTGAAAAGATTCCTGAGGTCAAAAGTATCAGCTATACTTCTGCAGAAGAAGCGCTTACTGAGTTCAAAGAGCGCCATGCGAGCGACTATCTTACACTTCAGGCTCTCGATGAGCTTGATGAAAACCCGCTTGGTGCATCGCTCAATGTAAAGGCAAAAGATCCGTCCCAATATGAGAGCATTGCTAAGTTTTTCGAAACGGGTGGCGCCCTTACCCAAGGGTCTCTTTCTATCATCGATAAAGTTGACTATCATCAGAACAAAGTTGTGATTGATCGTCTTACCTCTATTATCAATGGCGCAAAAAGACTTGGATTCGCGGTCTCGTTTGTTCTTATCCTTATTTCTGTCATTATTACTTTCAGTACGGTTCGCCTCATTATATATATGTCACGCGAGGAAATTAGCGTCATGCGACTCGTCGGTGCAGGATCAAAGTACATACGCGGACCGTTCATCGTCTCCGGTATGCTTGTTGGTATCTGCGCAAGCCTTGTGACGATACTTCTTTTTGTCCCGATATCTATCTGGCTCGGTAATCAGATGACCGATTTTATCGGCATCAATCTTTGGACGTATTTCAAATCAAATTTCTTCCAATTGTTTATCATCATGCTTGTATCAGGAGTGATCTTGGGAAGTATTTCAAGCGTCTTTGCTATCCACCGCTATCTCAGAAAATAATATGAAGAATAGATCGACTGACAAGACCAAGAAAGATTCTCTATCCTGTAAATATATTTTTGTCGTCGGTGGAGTTATCTCCGGAGTGGGGAAGGGTGTCGCTGCATCTTCTATTGCGCGCATTCTCCAGAACCGTGGCAAGCGCGTTACCGCTATCAAGATCGATCCGTATATCAATATCGATGCTGGTACAATGAACCCAACTGAGCATGGCGAAGTCTTCGTTCTCGATGATGGCTATGAATGTGATCAAGACATGGGCAACTACGAGCGATTCCTTGATATTACTCTCGGTAGCATCAATTACATGACGACTGGTATGGTCTATCAGAGTGTCATAAACAAAGAGCGCAATCTCGAATACGGTGGCAAATGTGTTGAAGTTGTGCCGCATATTCCTCTTGAAGTTATTCGTCGAATAGAAGAAGCTCGTGACAACGTCGGAGCTAATGTTGTTGTTATTGAAATTGGCGGAACGGTAGGGGAGTACCAGAATATGCTTTTCCTCGAGGCTGCACGTATGATGAAGATCAAGCAGCCAAAAGATGTTTTCTTTGTTATGGTGTCATACCTTCCAATACCATCAAAAGTGGGAGAGATGAAAACCAAACCAACCCAGTACGCTGTTCGGACACTCAATGCTTCTGGTATTCAGCCGGATGTTATCATTGCTCGCAGTAAAGTTGCGCTTGATGATCGCCGCAAGGAAAAGCTCTCGATGTTTTGTAATATTTCTCCTGATCATGTTATCTCTGCGCCTGATGTCGCAAGCATCTATGATATCCCGGTCAACTTTGAAAAAGAAGGCCTTGGCGATATGATCTGCGATGTCGTCGGTATGACCTGCAGTTCCGGCGATACTCCATCATCAAAGAAATGGAATGCATTTGCAAAGTCTGCTCATGCATCAAAGAATGAAGTTCGTATCGCAGTAATCGGCAAATATTTTAATACAGGAGACTTTACGCTCTCTGACTCGTATCTTTCTGTTATAGAAGCGATCAAATACTCTGCATATCAGTCAGGACGTATGCCGGTCCTTACTTGGCTTTCCTCTGTTGATTTTGAGAAGGATCCAAAGAAAGTAAAAGAACTCTCCAAATACGACGGCATCATCGTTCCTGGTGGGTTTGGTTCACGTGGTATCGAAGGCAAGATCAAAGTTATCGAGTATGCACGTACGCACAAGATCCCGTATTTCGGCCTCTGCTACGGAATGCAGCTTCTGGTTATCGAGTATGCTCGCAATGTGCTCAAACTCAAAGATGCCAATACTCGGGAAGTGAGTTCCGCTTCGAAGAATATTTTGATCGACGTGATGGAAGATCAGAAGGACAAGATTGCTACCAAAAAGCTCGGGGGCAGTATGCGCCTTGGTGCATTTGATGCCCATCTTAAAAAGGGAAGTCTTGCTGCTCTTTCATATGGATCTACTCGTATTTCCGAGCGTCATCGTCATCGTTACGAAGTGAATAATGCGTATCGTGATCCGCTCGAGAAAGCAGGCCTCGTGTTCTCCGGTACTTCTCCTGATGGAATGCTTGCAGAAATCGCCGAATTGCCTCTCTCGGTACATCCATTTTTCCTGGGAACGCAGTTCCATCCGGAATTCAAAGCACGACCCCTTTCTCCACATCCGCTTTTCACTCAATTCATCAAAGCATGTATAAAAAATAAGAAAAAATAAAATCCCACAAATATGCGGGATTTTATTTTTTCTTATTCAATTTACTAGTCGCTATCTCTTAAAAGCTAATGGCTATCTTTGCTATGCCAATGCATCCTGTCCATCGCGAAGTCTACTTTCTGCAATGATCTTTAGTATTTCATCTTCATTGTCTGTGATCGTATAGAGGTTTACATCATTTGGACTTATAACCTGGTACTTATCAACGAGAACTTCTCGGATTAATTTCTCCATTGGGTTCCAGAAATCAGTACCGAGGAGAATAATTGGAATTCTGCCGATCTTGCCAGTCTGCTGGAGTGTGAGCATCTCGAAAAGTTCGTTGAATGTACCGAATCCACCAGGACAGAAAATACAGACTTCTGTCGCGTAGGACATGGAAACTTGTCGAGTAAAGAAAAAGTAAAAAGGAATCTCATCTGTAACGTATTTATTTGTCCTTTGCTCTTGGGGAAGTCGGATTGTAAGTCCTACAGATCGGCCGCCTGCCTCATGTGCACCGCGGTTTGATGCCTCCATAATTCCTCCACCTCCACCCGAGAGAACGTTGTATCCGAGTTCCTTTGATATGCGGTAGGCGAGTGATCGTGCCTGCTTGTATGATGGGTGATCCTCAGAAAGTCGAGCAGAACCGTAGAACGTCACTGATGGAGTCAGATCCTGGATGACTTCGAGTCCCTGGCGGAATTCTTCTTCCATCATGCAGAGCTTCGTTTCCTGATCATTGTCTCCATAAAGAGTGATGCAACCGCTCTTAATATCGTCTATAGTTAAATGTTTTGGTCTGTATTTTACAGGGTCTAGTTTATCCATGCACATCATTGTACAGCACTTCCAGGCCCATTTCAAATTGTTTTTTTGCTGTTTTATGGTACTATATCGGAGTTATATTGCTTGTCGCCGTATGGCAGGTAGAACAATATTGCCGGTTCGTCTAATGGTAGGACACATCCCTCTGGAGGATGGTATTGGGGTTCGAGTCCCTGACCGGCAGCAAACTTGAGCTAGCTCAAAGATAGCTAGTAAAAGACAACCATACTGTAAATTGCATACCTGCTGAGAGCAGTATCCAGAACAAAAAACCATCCAATACGGGTGGTCTTTTTGTTTGACTTGCATGATACCCCCTAGGGGGTATATAATCACTATATATGAAATATATGGAAGATAAAAATAAAAGCAAAATCATTCGCAGGCTCAAGCTTCTAGAAGGTCAGGTTCGAGGTTTGCAGAAAATGATTGAAAATGACACGTACTGCATAGACGTGATCACTCAAACATCAGCAGTAAAACAAGGTCTTTCGAATGTCGAAGACTTGTTACTCGAAAATCATCTAGGCGGATGTATTTTGAACCAAGTTAAGGCTGGGCAGACTGAGAAAGCCAAGCAAGAAATTTTGAAAGTTTATAAGCTAAAGAGAAAATAATTTATGCATACACAAACATACAAAGTAAAAGGAATGCACTGTGCTTCTTGTTCTTCTGTGATAGAGAAGACTTTTAAGAAGGTTGAAGGTGTTCATTCTGCTGAAGTAAACTACGGTACAGAAAAAGCGAAGGTCTCTTTTGATCCTTCAAAAACAAACCCACACGATCTGTCTAAGCATATAGAACCTCTCGGATATTCGCTTGATGTTCCTGCTTCTGCCGAAGAGATGGGTATGTCTCCCGATGAACATGCAGCTCATTTGGGAACTAATCAGTCAAAGAAGGAGAAGCTCGCAGAAGTTACTGATATGAGAACGAAAGTTTTCTCAGCTATCCCTCTCGCAATTTTTGCTGCTTTTGTTATGGGTTGGGACATTCTTGCAGAGTACAGCATCATTCCCGCAATGAGCTACACTCTCAAAGAATTTTTTCACCACCTTCTTCCAATTTTTGCTACATATATTCTTTTTGTAGTTGGTAAGCCGTACCTGCTAGGTTTTTATAGATTTTTACGATACGGCAAGGCAAATATGGATACCCTTATCGGTATCGGTACTGTTGCTGCCTTTTTATACAGTTTTGCAGTTAGTGCTCTTGAGGATGTGCTTCGTCCGTTCATAAATGTGGAATATCAATATTACGATGTGACGATCGTGGTTATTACTTTTATTGCACTAGGAAAATATCTTGAAGCTCGTTCAAAAATAAAGACGGGTGATGCAATCGAGAAGCTTCTTAATCTCCAAGCTAAAACAGCATTAGTAATTCGAGATGGAAAAGAAGTGGAGATTTCAGTGAACGAAGTAAAGCATGGCGATCTCATTATCGTTAAGCCAGGAGCAAAGATTCCTGTAGACGGTGTTATAACCGATGGAAGTTCGTTTATTGACGAATCTATGGTTACTGGAGAGCCTATGCCTGCACAGAAGAAAATTGGAGACAGTGTTGTCTCAGGGACACTCAATACAAGCGGTTCGTTTACCTTTAAGGCTACAAAAGTTGGTGCAGAAACACTGCTTGCTCAGATTATAAAAATGGTTGAAGACGCTCAAGGAAGTAAAGCTCCAATACAAGCACTGGCAGATAAGATATCAGCAGTCTTTGTTCCCATTGTGCTTGTTATTGCTTTTCTTTCCCTCGGGGCATGGCTTATTATCGGCTCTCAATATTTAGGATTTTCTCAAGCTCTTTCATTCGGACTTGTCTCGTTTGTAGGAATACTTGTCATCGCTTGTCCATGCGCCCTTGGGCTTGCAACACCTACGGCGATCATTGTGGGTGTTGGTAAGGGAGCTAAGGAAGGTATTCTCATCAAAGACGCTGCGACTCTAGAAAAGCTCCATAAAGTGAATACTGTGGTGGTTGATAAAACAGGAACAATCACAAAAGGTAAACCTACTCTAGTTGATATACAAAATCTTTCGAGTTTAAAAGATAATGAACTGGTATCAATTCTTGCTTCACTTGAGAAAAAGTCTGAACATCCAATTGCTCATGCGATTGTGAATTATGCTCAAGAAAAAAATATATCTGCATCCGAGGTATCAGATTTTGAGGGTATACAAGGTAAGGGGTTAAAGGGAGTAATCAACAACACGGAGTACTTTGTTGGAAATGCAAAACTTATAAGTGATCTTGGTATTCTCTTTGATACAACAAAGCTCAATGAGTTTACTTTCCAAGGGAAAACTCCAGTCATCGTTGCGTCTTCAGAGGAAGTTCTCGGTTTTGTAATGGTGGCAGATGAGATCAAGGCTGAGTCGGTTGAGGCAATAAAAAATCTACATGCACTCGGCATTAAGATTGTCATGCTCACAGGAGATGATGAAAAAGCCGCTAAGTATATTGCATCGCTTGCGGGTATTGATGATGTTATCGCTCATGTTTTACCACAGGACAAATTGGCAAAAATTAAGGAATTGCAATCGGAGGGTCGTATCGTTGCGATGGCAGGTGACGGAGTAAACGATGCTCCTGCACTCGCTCAAGCAGACGTGGGTATTGCTATGGGAACAGGAACCGATGTGGCAATAGAATCTGCGGGCATCACGCTTCTTGGTGGTGATATTTCAAAACTTGTTAAGGCGATTAAGCTCTCAAAGATCACCATGCGAGGAATCAAACAGAATCTTTTTTGGGCGTTTATCTATAACCTAGTGGGTATTCCGCTTGCGGCTGGATTATTCTATCCAATTTTTGGATGGTTGCTCAATCCGATCTTTGCAGGCTTTGCCATGGCAATGTCATCAGTGTCCGTCGTGTCGAACTCACTTCGTATTAAAGCTAAGAAATTATAATTATGAATAAATACACTTTTCACGTTTCAGGTACTCATTGTCCGTCATGTAAAATCTTCATTGAAGATGTCTTGAATGAACAGGACTTCATCAAAAATACTCGAGTTAACCTAAAGCAAGAGACTGTTGAAATTGAGACCGACAGTGGTCACGATCCTGAGGCATTAGTTCAAATCCTAACAGAAAAAATTAAAGTAAATGGATATAAGTTGTCGCTTGAAAAACCAATAAAAGAAAATAAATCTGATGGAGTTATTTGGAAAGCTCTGCCGATTGGGCTTATATTCCTCATTCTGTTCTTTCTTTTGCAAAAGTCAGGAATCTTAAATCTCGGCATTGGAGGTCAAATAACACCTGTAACAAGCTTTGTTATTGGACTCATTGCTTCAGTATCAAGTTGTCTCGCTATTGTCGGAGGTCTCGTTCTGTCGCTCTCTGCAAAAATATCACAGGATAATGTGAGTGACACGAAAACATTCTTACTTTTTCACGCAGGGAGACTGGTAAGTTTTGCTGTGTTAGGAGGTGTTCTCGGGGCTGTAGGTAGTGTAATTGGAATTAATTTTACCCTTACTTCAATATTAGGCATACTGGCATCTTTGGTGATGCTACTGCTTGGTCTTAATCTTGTGGGTGTTTTTGCCAAGAATAGGATCGCATTACCGTCAGGATTGTTCAATTTCTTCAGAAGAATTGAACATAAGACGTTTACGCCACTCATTCTCGGTTTTGCCACTTTCTTTTTACCGTGTGGTTTTACACAGTCTATGCAAGTTTCTGCGTTGGGAAGTGGTTCCTTCACCTCGGGACTATTTATCATGCTTGCATTCGCTCTCGGAACACTTCCAATGCTCCTGCTTCTTTCATTTGGTTCTGCCTCGTTCGCACATGGGAAGCACGCGCCATTGTTCTTCAAGTCTGCTGGTGTCGTGGTGATTGGACTTGGTTTATTTGCGCTTCTTGCGGGACTAGCAGGACTCGGAATTATTAATCCTTTATTCAACATTTAATTTTAAGTATAATAATCATATGAACAAAACAGCCTCAATCATCATCACTATAGCTCTTGTTGTCGGTATTGGTATTATCTTTGTTGGTGGTACAAAAAGTGATACAGGTTCCGTGTCGAATCAGGCATTACAAAATGTGGAGGTAAGAGATGGTATTCAATACGTGACGATTGAAGCTAAGGGTGGTTATTCTCCAAAAGTTTCTACAGCAAAGGCTGGTATCCCTACAAAATTAATTATTAAAACTGACGGTACATACGATTGTTCATCATCATTGGTGATTCGATCAATTGGTTTTCAAAAAGTATTACCTCAGACAGGAGAAGAGGTTGTTGATGTAGGTACACCAGAGGCAGGCACTCCTCTTCAGGGAACATGCAGTATGGGTATGTATAATTTTGTGGTTAATTTTAGTTAGTTTCCTAATCTAGTGAAATAATTTTATCTTTTAGTATAATCTTGCTTTTAAAACAAGTAAGTAATTCTCGCTTCTCCTCAATCGAACCGTCTTTCAAGATAAATTTGGCGTAGTCTCTAATGTCTACATCCTTGATCTGTATCTGCTGTTTTATATTCAAAACAGACTGATTGAATTTCTTGATCCGTTCAACCTCATATTTGATCTTTTCTTTCATTCCGATCTCGCTGATATTGATTGATTCAAGAAGTTTCTCGAACTGTTCTATCAACTCGGTTTCGTTTATATATCCGCATTTGCAATACTTATCCTTTGATTTGGTACAGCTATAGTAAACATGCCTGTTCACTGATCCGTCTTTGAGTTTCTTAAACTTCTCATCTGCACAGATACCAGAATCGCATAGACCACAGGTCATCATCTTGGTGAACGCAAATTCTTTTGGTTCCTGTACTCGTAGTACCTGACTTTTTATCTGTCCTTGGACTTGATCAAAGAGTTCCTTAGAAATTATTGGCTCATGCTTTCCTGTATAGAAATTTCCGCTTTTCTTTGGGTATTCAAAAACCCCATAGTAGATGGGGTTTTGCAGTATGAGGTAGATATTGCTGAGAGTGAGTCCTTTGTTGCCACTTCTGGTCTTGAAGTTCAGATCAAACTTCAGCCAATGAAAAATCTTTCTGCCTGACCATTGCTCATACGCTACCTTTTCAAAAATCTGTTTTACTATCGGTGCTCGTTCAGGATCTATAATCACTTCACACTTTTTATCCATTCGCTTTTCGTTGAGATATCCGACAACCGCAGGTCCTGGTCGTAGCCCCATTTCGCATCTCGTTCTTAATCCTCGTTTTACATTAATGCTCTTGTTGTCGTTTTCTAGCTTTGCTTGAGAACACAAGATCATTAAGAGAAACTTTTCATTTGGTGAGTTCTTGAAATGTTGTCCGTATGTTCTAATCTCTATCAATTTATTCTCGTCCATGAGATCAACCACAGACCCAAGATCTCCTGCGTTTCGAGAAAGACGATCAGGTGCCCATGTTAATATTCCCGTATATCTGCCTCTACGAACATCTTCAAGCAATTCTTTAAATACAGGTCGCTGTCCTGATTCTTTAGCGCTATGTGATTCTCGCCTGATATCTACCACAGTGAGTCCATCACGATCTGCGATAGTTAACATTTCCTTTACTTGCGACTCAATAGACAAAGCTTGCTTCTCGTCTGATTCAGTCGATTTTCTGGCGTATAGAACATAGCGAACTTTTGCTTGAACTATCTCCGTTTTAACACCAAGGTTACTTATGTACTGGGTTTCCATATCTATATTGATGACAGACTGGTGGATGGTGCATAGACTATGCAGAACTAGAAATACGTCGCATACTCGCGACCTAAGTCTTAGCAAAACCATGTATCAGCGATAGAATCAATCTAGAATAATAAGGTCGAAAATGTTATTATTCATTTACAGTTGAATATAGTCGCCTAACCCTTTAGAACTTGTTCCAAAGGTATGGCGCAAAACCCGCTAAAGTGTAAAAACCTCCTCGTCAGGAGTCACTTTAGCGGTCATATCTGGAAACGGGTATGGGTTCGGTCGAAAGATCGGATCGCAACTGGCGGGGAGATTTTTGCATCTCCTCAAACATTATTAGTCATAAAAAACCGCTAAAGTTTTATGAATTTAAAAATATCTACCTGGTCTACAGGTAAGAAGCTTGTTCTTATTTTAGGTGTTCTGTTTGTTGTCGGAATGGTCGCAGATATAAATAGTAGCCCTGCTCCTACACCTGCTCAGCAGATCAGCGAAGTGAAATATCAGAGCGCACGAATTCTTGCAAAGTCGTACATTGATAAAGTTCCACTGAAGTCGCCATCAACAGCGAAATATAATCCGCCAACAACAAAAGTCGATCCGACAAATCCGAACCTGTTTGAAGTATCGTCGTATATCGACAGTCAAAATGGGTTCGGGGCGATGATCCGTACCTACTGGTCTATGAAGCTCGAATATATCGGCGGGCAAGATACTCAGGAGTCAGTCGAGACAGATGCGAACTGGAAAGTTGTAGAGTTCATTTTCGACGGAGAAAAGATCAAGTAAAGTTAACCAAACAGTATTCCTGCATTGTTCGGATTGTTATCAATCACTTTCATAACCAATAAGGAAAAAGCATCGACAAGATCGTCATGTTTTTCTTTTCCAAATCCTAGGATCTGATCAAGCAGTTCCTCACATCCTTCCTCTGGAAAAAGAACTCTGCCTTCTTTAATGAGTGGTGTGGTCAATTGCAGTCGCAATGACTTGCTCATTCTGCCGACTGGCACAGCCTCGATATCGTATTTATTGCTATCAAAATATTGAACCAATGCTCGTTGGTAGCCCACATCTTCAACATATACTTTGACTCTGCGGTGCATGATCTTTTCTCGTGCGATAAGACCTGCGAGATATTCAGCTTGTTCTGGGAAAGGAACTCGTGCATTGAACGGTTTAGGACGAATGTATATATGCATTTTCTTTCCAATACCAAAAACGTACCCAATAACCATGGATGTGCAGTCATTCGTTTCTTTCTCTCCGATAGCTAGGTCAACGCCGATATAAATACCTCTAAAACCGTCGGGAGGAATCTTGTCATAGAGTTTGATCCATTCGGGGTGTACGATCTGTTCATCGCTTGAAATGATCTTAAGTAAGTACTCTCTGTGCCATGCGGTATCGTTCATGGTTTTCTCTCGCTCTTCCTCAATAGATTCGGGTGTAGGATATTTGCCAGCCCACAAAGGATTGCCTTTGCCATCAATGATCGGATACTCACGATAGATGCCGTTCATTATTTTCATCTCGCCGTTTTCAATTTTCTTTTCCAATCGTTTGAGTACGCAGTCCTCGTGGAGCAGGTTACCAATTGCGATAATCCGAGTCTTCCTCGTACCTGCGGGAATGATGTCACCAGTCAGCCAGTCAAAAGTTTTGTTTCGTCCCTCCTTTGTTTTGACTGAGTTAAGATCTTCGATGTCGTCGAGAATAATAAGGTCGGGACGATGCTCGTTGTGACGCATACCACGGATACTCTGCTCGATAGAACAGATCATGATCTTCACATTCATTCGCTTGATGATGAGAGCTGTGGCGTTTCCAAGATTGTTCTTTTCTTCCTCGAATGGTCCGAGGTCTTTTTTCAAAAGTTCGTTATGTAAAAGCTGATCCTTGATGTTATTCAAATGCTGTCTCGCTTTCGTTTCAGTTTGCGAACAGATCATAATGAACTTCTTTTGTTGCACGCCCAAGATAGACCACAGGACATATGCGGTCGTAATGATGGTTGATTTGGCTGATCCTCGAAACGCCGTTATGACGGCAAGCTTGTTCTTCTCGTTTTGAAGAATACGAAATATCTCTCTTTGGAACGGTGCGGTTTCGTACTTGATGTATTCGTGCAGATATATCGGGAAGAAAAACTCAAGACTCTTCCTGACAACTTCTTGCCGAAAACGCTGATCTTTCAGGACACGCTCGAAGATTTCATCGCTTTCACTTTTCTTTTTCATAATGCTTTAGGGAGGACAATTTCAATGCCTGTCGTACGAGCTTCTTCTGCTCTTTGGTTAGAGGTTCATCTTTGGTAGAGATAGTGCCAGACACTTCGACTTTGCTTTTGTAGTTATCATTCCTGTGCCGTAGCCAAAAGCTCAGAGCAGGAAAATTCTTCTCCTTGATGAGCGTAAGCAGTTGACTCTCACTCATGTCACTTACAAAAGCCACGCCGTCAGCGAGTGCTTGATCCATCTTATTGGAAAAAGTCTTGTCTTCCTTTTTCCATCGATACACGCTGTTTCTGGAAATCCCTGATTTCTCGCAACCGACCTGCACTATGGGAATAGTCCTCAATTCTTCCAGGAACTTATCCTGGATCTTATTTTTCTTCATATATCTTTACTGGATTAAGTCCTGTCATCTTCTTGTACCTGTTCAAGATCACCTGACAGAACACAGGCTCGTAGTCAGACATATAGGCAACTCTGCCGAGCTGTTCGCACGCAGACATGATGCTTCCAGAGCCAGCGGTCAGATCAAGCACCGCATCGCCAATCTTGGTGCAACGCTTGAGAATCTTCGAGTGTACCTGAGGATCTTTTTGGGTGGGGTGATGATATTGGTTGCTGGGAAGTCTTTTCTGAAGAATGATATTGCTCACTTCATCAAGCAAATCATTTCCTGTTGTGGTGTCGAAGTTTATTACTTCATTGGCATTGTGAACATTGGGAGAGAGGTACGGCGATCCAGTCGTACCATAAATGATGTATTCCGTTGCTTTGTTGAATGCGGTCTGAGGCGTGGGCGATGCATTGTTTTTTACCCATATGAGGAGTCTCTTGGAAGCGATACCTAGTTCTTTGTAGAGAGTCTGAAAAACCCAGACAAAGCGTTCATCTCCCCAGTAGGCAAAATGGCAATCTTTCTTGCTGACGGACAACGCATTCTTCATCATCTTCCTGATGAAATCCTTGTAGCCCTCGTCGCTCAGGTTGTCATCGGTTTGACCACCATACTTTTTACTGCTCTTTTTTCCACCCACCCCTTTGTCATATGACAGCCCGATATTGTAGGGGGGATCCTGATTGACGAGATCTACCTTTACACCATCCATCAATTTGATGACAGTATTCGGATCTGTCGCATCGGCACAGATTAATTTGTGACAACCGAGCTGATACATATCGCCACGTTTTATCTTCGTCTTTTCAGCAATCTTGATTTCTTTCTTCAGATCAAACGAATCCTTTGCAACTTCCGCATCCTTGTCCCAGAACTCCACCAATTTCATCTGATCGAATCCAACATCGGTGAGTAGTTCCAAATTAAATGACTTCAAAGCCTCCATGTTCCACTCTCCATCGTTCAAGTTACTTTCGAGTGCGATCCGTTTTCTTTCTTCGCTTGTCAGTTTTCGATTCGGAACAAGAATATTTACCTCCTTTATGCCAAGTGCAATGAGTGCCTCTCTTCGCATGTTTCCTGAGAGGATAGTATTGTCCGTATCAATGACAATCGTGCTGTGAAAGCCACGTTCCCTGATTCTGTCTTTTAACTTTTCAAACGCCGATGCTGTTATCGACCTCGGATTATCTTTCCAAGGCTTTAGCTTCGTAACCTCACGAACCCCCGAACTCCATTCAAGTTTTTCTTTTTTCATAATGTGTATGAATTAGTGCTAATAAAGTAATCAGTGGCGTACATTTCTCCGAAAATGACAGCTCTGTGTTACATAGTCACGATACTAAAAAAGTGAATGTGGGGTTTTGGAATGTGCAAGGGGCGTATCAATTTGTGTATACGGTGTTTGGTATGCAGACATAAAAATACCCTTGTAATAAGGGATATAAATGGCGTTTAAATTATTTGTTGACTGAAATGCGACGATACTTTTGGTGTTGATGATGCAAAAGAATCCTTGACAGTCTTCTCCGGCACAGAGTGGTGGAAACAGTTAAAAGCCATACAATAAAAACTGGAAAAATCAAGAGGAAAATGCTAGAATCTGCAAGTAGGATACACTTATATCCAAGAGATTTTATGATAGAGAAAAGTATTAAAAATGGTAAGAAATTCTTAGATTTATTTTATGAGCCAGAGATAGATGCCCATAATCTAACGGTAAAGACCAAACTAAGTCTGTATGTCCTCCGAATAGACGGTGGGCGTTTTGACTATGAGAGCATGAATCGCGAGTTGGGTAACGCCGCCATTACATATGTCTTTTCTCGAACCAAATTTGAAGGTATTGAGGAAGGTAAATTACACGAGCACATCAAACAAGTACAACAGTCGTTCAGAGATTTTGAAGTTAATGATGGCGAGGGTGGTGAACTGTTTTTGTACTGCTTCCTTGAAACTCATTTGAATGCTCCGAAGATTCTATCAAAAATGGAACTCAAGACTTCTGGGAATGACTACATAAAGGGCGCTGATGGTATTCATCTTCTTGATCTTGGTAACGGAAATTTTCATCTCATTTTCGGAGAATCAAAGATGATCAGTGATTCAACCGAAAAAGGTTCAAGCTTCCGCAAGGCAATAGCGGATGCTTTTAAGTCCATTAAAAAAGTCGAAACGGAAGGAATTGGTGGAGAAATAAATTTGGTGGATTCTAATCTGATGAAAGAATCTTTTGCTGAAGATGCAGTGGAATACCTCAAGAACATCATTAAACCATCGGCGCGTGACACCTCTGTTACGAAAGCAAATTGTTTTGGTATTTTTGTTGGTTTTGAAATTGATATAAATGACTGGGATCTCCAACAGATGACAGATCAGGATTTTGAAAAGAAGATCAAAGAAGAAGTTAAAAAGTCTGTAGAGGATAGATACGACTATATCCAAGAGCAAATCACAACCCATAACCTTGATGGGTATCATTTTTATATATACGCTGTCCCTTTTATTAAAAAGGGTGACATAAGTCTGGATTCGACCAGAAAAAAGATAATCGAACATATCCAATGACGACTATTGCTGAAAGACTCAAAGAAGACATACTGAAAGACGATTATTTTTTGAGTCTCTTCAGTAAGGCAGAAATCATCTCAGCACATGATTGTTTTAGTATTGGAACAAACGAATCAATATCTGAAAAGGAATTTAATGACCTGATGAGATTTGCTGATCTGCTCTCTCATTCAAAAGACGCGGATGCAAGAAATAAAGCGTACAAGATCATTGCTCTTTTAGTGAAAGCCTTTGGCAAATCTAAGAGTTTTCAATTATTTGCGAGTGCGATCTTGGCAAAATTGGGGAATTTTCCTGCGTTGAAATTTCTTCGTGATAATGAGGAATATGTCGATGCTCTTCCTTTAGAAAGAAACATCGAAAGAAAGGTAAAGTCGGAAAATCAAAAAATATCGAATGGAAAGTACATTTTTACCGATGCTCAGCATAAAGTAAGAAAGGAACTGGAATCCTTTGACTACTTTAGTTTTTCTGGACCAACATCGATTGGTAAATCTTTCATAATGAAAGACTACATCCGTCACCTGCTACAGCAGAATCAGGTGATTGATGGCGCGGTTGTAATCCTTGTACCAACAAGGGCATTAATCAGTCAGGTTGTTGCAGAACTAAGAGATGAAATTGACGATAGTAATGTGAATATAGCTTCACATCCCGTTCTATCATCATATGCTCAAAAGAAATATAAATACCATATCTTCGTCTTTACACCAGAACGATTGCTCAGTTACGTAAGTTCTAACGCCCTCGGTATTAAATACCTCTTTGTTGATGAAGCACAGAAAGTTATTGCCGAAAATGATTCTCGGAGTTCGCTTTATTATCATGCAATATACGAAACAACGCGCAGGTTCGCTACAAAACTAGTTTTTGCATCTCCAAATATTCCAAACCCTGATATTTTCCTAAAACTGTTTGAAAAAGACGATCGAGGTTCGCTTCCTATTACAGAACAGACAGTTGCCCAGAATAGGTACTTTGTTGATTTTAAAGATAAGGAAGCTGTGTTGTTTTCCGAGCTTGGAGACAAACATACGATAGAAAATTTCGATTTTAACCTAAACTCTCAGAAGCTTATAGAAAATCTTGGTAGTGGCGTAAACAATATTATTTACTGTAATGGAATTTCCGAGACTGTGCGTAGAGCAAAGGATTTTGCATCAACCTTACCAAAGGTTCCAGATACCCAGGAGCTTCGAGACTTGCTCGTATATATAGCGGACTATGTTCACAAGGATTATTACTTGATCGAATGCTTAAGAAAAGGGGTTGCGTTTCATCACGGAAAAATGCCACAGCCTGTACGACGTAAGATCGAAGACTTTTTTGCCGACAAAGACTCATCACTCAGGTATGTATTTTGCACCTCAACTTTACTTGAGGGTATAAATCTTCCAGCAAAGAACATCTTTGTTTTTAATGACGGTCACGGTTCTCATACATTTGAAAAAATTGATTTTGAAAATCTAATTGGTCGAGCAGGAAGACTAACAAAAGAAATCTCAGGTAACGTAATATGTGTCCGAGACGAAGATAGGCGTTGGCAAGATGGCGCAGAGCTGTTAAAGAAAACGAGTCTTGGCAAGGTCGATAGTTTCTTGGTGAATAAAGAGAAACGGAAGACTAAAGAATTTACAAATATTGGAAAAGCTCT
Organism: Minisyncoccia bacterium; assembly: GCA_965656375.1. Lineage (GTDB taxonomy): Bacteria > Patescibacteriota > Minisyncoccia > Phycocordibacterales > UBA9973 > UBA8515. Next base: position 494,402 of record CBFHKH010000001.1, on the reverse strand, counting down.
TGTGAATGGAGACATGGCAAAAAGTCTTCGTGTGGGTGAGAAAGAAAACCTAACCCACTATTCGACCATAATGCTTTTGCATCACATAGAGAATGAAGCCTCTGTGCTTAAGTCAGGATTTTTTGAGAAGAACCCCAAGGCTTTGGAGCTTTTGGAAAAGACAAAAAATACCAACAAGGTTCCTAGCGATATTCTTAGATCATCTTCGACAATCAAGCCGATATACCAAAACAAAGTTCTTGCTCACATTCAAGCAAAGAAACAGGAGGCTGTTTTAAATATAAGTAACGATAATATCGAGATTATTGTTCATGCTCTAGAAACCCTATACACGATGTATGGCTGGGACATCGAGGAATCAGGAGGAAGAGACCCATTAATACCGAAAGGGCTTGTAGATGCGGGATATGGTAAAAGCCGTCTTAGATACTGGGCTATGCTAATGAAAAACTGGACAAAGGCAGAGCCTTTGAGTCGATTGATTACTTTCTCTATTAACTATCATCAAGATAAGGGTGACATTTGGTTCTATGAAGATGGCAGACCAAAGAACGAGCGTTTTACTGGTGATCAAAAACAAATCAATATCATCATTGAGCAGATAATGAGTGATATTGAAAATGGCTTGCGATTTAAGATTGAAAAGTACTTCTTGAACTACTACTTAATTTCTAAATATGTACTCGGTGAAGAAAATGCCGGGCAAGATTGGTCTGAATTTATCGAATACGGTACTACAGACAAGCGAGTTATAGAGATGCAAAATCTGGGATTTTCTCGTGGAGCTTCGAGATATATTATCAGCGAGCATGGAAACTTTCTTTCATTCAGCGACATTGGAGAACTGCTTGATGTGAGCGAAATTGAGTTATTAAATGCTTTTGATAAGAAAAACGAACATTACGAAGAAGTCGCAGAGATTTTTAGACTACCTAAAAAACATGAATAAAGAAACTATTGAAAAGATAATCAATGAAGCCTGCAGAATCATTTATCGAGATAATAAAAATTTGATCGACGAAAAGGCTCATGAGAGGACTATTGTTCCTGAAATATTGCCGTACCTACGTGAGCATTTTCCAAATTATGAAGTTTGGTCTGAATACAATCGAGAGGGAGAGATTGGTAACAGAAAGCCAAAAAAGGATCTCGATGGAAATCTGATCGTTCCTGATATTATTGTTCACGAATTTGGTCCTACGGGACGCAATTTGATAGCTATAGAAGTTAAGGGGTATTGGAACGACGAACCAAGAGACAATGATGAGAATAAGCTCAGGGCTATTCATCTCAAACATGGGTACGAATTCCTATATCGTATTGAACTTGGACGAGATGAACATAATCTTATAGAAGTATTACCTCTTTAACTTATGAATCCTTCAGAATTTTGGCAAAACTTTAAAATGGGAGAAGAGCAAGAAATTGCTTGTAACTTTATCTATGATGGATTGAGAAATCTCCATGAAATGGAAACCTTGAATTTGGAAATTGAGATATTTCCAGTTCTCTATAATCTCTCCATTGGACTGGAGAGGATGTTCAAGGTCGCTATTGTCCTAGTAGAGGTTAATGACGATACCAATATAGACGAATTCGAGAAAACTCTAATTACTCACGACCACATTACTCTCTATAACAGACTTAAGAAAAGCGTTGATTTAGATCTGGGTCCTGTCCATACAGGGTTGCTTACGCTTCTCTCTGTGTTTTACGAAGACCATCGCTATGGTCGTTTCAATCTTCCTCAAATTGATAATCTATCTAAGGACAAAAAGCTGTTTCTTACATTTCTACATAAACACCTCGGCATAAGGGTCGAAGACGATATTATCGGTGCCGAGAATTCTTTGCAGATCAAAAAATTCATGGGAAAGACAGTGAAAAAAATAGCAAAGGATCTATATAAAATTACTGATAAAGCCGCAACAACAAAGAATTTATACACATACGAAATTTCAGGAAGTTGGTCTAAGGCGGCAAAGGTTGTCTGGGGTGATGAAGAAATAAATTTTGAAAGCGACGAGATTGCAATGATGGAAGTTCTTCTATTTCTATTAAAAACGGACGGTCTGGATCGGATCAATCTACTGAAAGAATTGGAGCCATTACCTCTTGATCCAGCGGAAGATAATGAATATTTGCATTTCCTAATGAGAAAGAGAACCGGGCATATGTCTTCGATTATTGGTATGGTCGAAGATGCTCAAGCAGACTCAAAAGATCAAAAAGAAAGATTGGAAATGATTAAACTAATCAAAGATCCGAGTGTTGGTTTTGAGTAACAATTTAAGGTGACACGCAACTGTAATTTTATAAGCCTAATACGTGTCACTTTTGTCACTTTTTATGAATCAAGAAGATAAGAAAAATCCTAAGAATTGGACACAGGAAGAACGAGATAGAGTCGTTGGTCTATTTGATCTACTGATAAAAATGGATAAGGAACAGAACCCTGATCTGTATAAGCTTCCAAAAGGAGTGGTGTTAGATGGACATGGAAGAGAGGTAACTTTATAGGTGCTCAAGGACCGTCGAAATGTTAAGCTAAAAGTATTGAAAATGTCCTTGCAGGGCTTGACCGACCACCGTTCCAGCTCAAAGACGCCAGCAGTCTAGTTTTTGGTACCTTGCGACCATGACGCGTCATACAGGACAATGCTCATTTTGAAAATCACAAAAAGTGACCTAGACGGGTCAAAATGCTAAAATTAAAATATCTATATTTATCAATGAATTCTCAGTTCGAGTCCTAGATACTCTTTTAAAAATATATGTCTATCAAAATAACATACTTCGTACACGGTACGACAACAGATAACGAAAAAGAAATCTCATCAGGCTGGTCTGATGTAGCTCTTTCGGATTTAGGAGTAAAACAGTCTATAGAATTGAAAGATGAAACAAAAGATATGAAATTTGATGTAGTCTTTTGTTCTGATCTACAACGTGCTCATAAATCCGCAAAATTAGCATGGGAAGGATTATATGAAATCATTCCTGATACACGGCTCCGAGAATGTAACTATGGAAAACTAAACGCTGCATCATCAGCAATCGTCGAACCAATGCAAGAAGATGAGTGTATCTACAAACCATTCCCAGAAGGGGAAAGCTATGAAGATGTTAAGAATAGAATTGCTGACCTTCTTGAATTTCTCAAGAAGAATTATGATGGTAAACATGTTGCCCTCGTAGGTCATAAAGCTCCGCAACTTTCTCTTGATGTATTACTTAAAGGCAAAACGTGGAAACAAGCACTCGCAGAGGATTGGCGCAAGACACGATCTTGGCAACCAGGCTGGGAGTATGAATTAAAGTAATTAGGTATTGAGCTCTATAAAGTTTTTAAATAAAATATTTATGATCACATATGAAGATTTTGAAAAAGTAGATATACGAGTTGGAAAAATTATAGAAATTTCTGATTTCCCAGAAGCTCGAAAACCTGCTTATAAATTAAAGATTGATTTTGGTCAGGACATAGGAATAAAACAATCGAGTGTTCAGGCTGTTGGTGCTCATAAAAAAGAGGATCTACTTAATTCATTTGTATGCTGTGTTGTGAACTTTCCTCCAAAGCAAATTGGTACATTCTTTTCAGAAGTACTAACACTCGGATTTAAAAATAATGCTGGTGATGGATGGGTTCTAATTGAACCTAAAACTGATTCAGTGGATATTGGAAATAAGTTGAGTTAATTTTTTATGATTTATTTTGTCCGACATGGTGAAAGTGAAGCGAACCTTAAGGGTGTATTTGCTGGGCAACGTGATAACTCACTTCTAACTGAAAAAGGTAAACAACAAGCAAGAGTTACCGCTCAAAATATCAAAAACAAAGGAATACTTATTGATAGAATTATTTCCTCTCCGTTAGGATAATGGGGTCAGGTACCATTAATTTAGAATTCTTTTATTTACTTCTTGCTATTGTTTAATTATGGCACGAAGTGTACGAGTTGATGTAGGTGATGAAGTTTATCATATTTTAAACAGAGCAAATGCAAGATTGCCGATATTTTTTGACGAAAATGATTACAAGCTTTTTGAAAATATATTGCAAGATGGAAAAGAAAAATATGGCATGAGAATTATAGCGTATTGCTTAATGCCAAATCATTTTCATCTCGTTCTTTATCCGAAAAAAGAAGGTGATCTCGGAAAATTTATGCAGTGGGTAACTCTTACTCATACTCAGCGATGGCACATCAAGAATAAAACAATAGGATCTGGTCATTTATACCAAGGAAGATACAAATCTTTTCTTATCGAAAAAGATAAACATCTTTTAACGGCAATCCGTTATATAGAGCGAAATCCTTTACGTGCAGATCTTGTACAAAGAGCTGAAGATTGGAATTATTCTAGTCTTTCAAAACGGTTATCAAATCGAAATAATTTTTTAGATAGATGGCCAATTGAAGAACCCCAGGATTATCTGTCTTTTGTAAATATGCCAATTTATAAGCACGAACAAGAAGCATTACGTCTCTCTATTCAGAAAGGGAAGCCATATGGTTCTAATACCTGGTCAAATCATGCTATACAAAGGCATAATCTTATTGCAACAACGAGGAATCGTGGAAGGCCAAGAAATGGTACCTGACCCCATTATCTCCCATATATGTCGTGTCAAATTCACGGTATACTAATGCAAATTTATACAGATATTGATATACTGTAGCAGCAGTATTTCAATCCGGAAAAGATCCTTATGAAAAAACTTAACAATAAAGTTTTAATTACATCCCTCCTCATACTTCAAGGATTCTTTTTCTCTTTTTCTCCTGCATTTGCGATTGGAACCGGAACCAATACCGTATCGCCGACTTCAACGAGCTATAGTTCTACAAATAACACTTTACAATTTATATTTACTGCGGCCGAAGACATGAGTGACGGAGGAGGTATAGATATAAATGTACCCGCAGGCTGGACTACGCCGAACGGTGTTTCAGGGACTGCTGGGTATACGACTGCATCCACTACTGGTACCATCGGAAGAATTTTCGATACTGCTGATGGTACTCAAGATGCAAGTACATGGGGCGGCAGTGCGTGCTCCGGTGGTATTACAAATGACTTAACTCTAAAACAAGAGGGTACCGGTTCGGTAAAATGTGTAAACAGCAGTGAGAGCAACCACGACGTTATGGTGAAGAATATCACCGCACAAGACTGGACTTCATTTACCACTGTTGGTTTTTGGATTCGTTCTTCCGCCACTTTCAGTAACGGTAACTTGTCTTTTATATACGCAAACAGTCAGAATGCTTCTTTCTCAAACCAGGTTGAAAGTTTGCAATTTGGTAAAGCAGGATCAAACTCAATCACAGCAAATACATGGACACACGTTACGTTCACCTTTGGAAGTACTGCTATTCGAAACAATGTACAGAGTTACGGATTTCAAATTAACAATTCGTCAGTTCAAACTGCAAACATATGGGTTGATGATTTTACTATTGGTGTAGGAAGTGGCAGTACTGTAGTCCCAAACTTTTCTGGTAACCATATCCAGGTAAGTAATATTTCTCTTACTAATGGTCAGACAATAACTGTTAACTATGGTACAGGCGCCGGAGGAGCAGCAACAGCTCCATCCACTGCTCAAACAAGTACGTTCACGACAGGTTCCAGAGCAAATTCTTCAGTAAGTTATGACACGATCGTTACTTCGCCGACCGTGACGGTTACTGATAGCATCGCGCCAACTGGCGGGTCCATCTCGTATACTGACGGATATTTTACATCAGCTTCGGTAGCTCTGACAGCTAGTGATGGTACTGATTCTGCCTCGGGAATTAATACGTCTACAAGAATTGTCCAAAGAGACTCAGCGACATTATCCGGAGGTACGTGCGGAAGCTACACGGGAACTTTTTCAACCATAACTCCGACTGGAACATATTCTAATTTTACTGACAGTACGGTTTCTTCAGGCAACTGTTACAAATACAAATATTTGGTTTCCGACAATTCCGGCAACCAAGCCACGTATACTTCGAACAACGTCGCCAAAGTAGATACAGCAGCACCGACCGGCGGCTCGGTATCGTATACAAATGGGTACTTTACGTCAGCTTCGGTTTCTGTAACTGTGAGTGATGGAAGTGATTCGGGAGGTTCTGGGATAAATACTTCTACCCGAGTACTCAAACGAGACTCAGCGACATTATCCGGAGGTACGTGCGGAAGCTACACTGGGACCTTCTCAACCGTCACTACATCAGGTTCGTATCCGAACTTCACTGATGCGAGCGTTTCTTCCGGCAATTGCTATAAATACCAATATCTTGTTTCTGACGCCGCTGGCAACCAAGCTACCTACACTTCAAGTAATGTCGCCAAAGTAGATACAGCAGCACCGACCGGCGGCTCTGTATCGTATACAAATGGTTACTTTACGTCAGCTTCTGTTCCTGTTACCTATACCACTGGATCTGATTCAATTTCAGGATTGAATACTGGGAGCGGTAAAATCAAAAGAGCCTCAGCTACTTTATCTGGAGGTACGTGCGGTGCCTTCAGTTCCTTTACTGATCTTCATACTGGTTTTTCTGATTCACCATATTCTGACACAACGGTTACGAGCGATCATTGTTATAAATATCAATATGTTATACAAGACGCCGCTGGCAACCAAGCTACCTACACTTCAAGTAATGTCGCCAAAGTAGATACAGCAGCACCGACCGGCGGATCGGTTTCGTATACCAGTGGATATTACACAACCGAATCAGTTACCATTACATACGATATAGGAACAGATTTAGTTTCTGGATTGAATACTGGAACGGGGAAAATCAAAAGAGCTTCTGCTGCGTTATTGACTGACGGTACGTGCGACACATTCGGCTCTTTCTCGGATTTACACACAGGTTATACTGATTCACCATATTCTGACACAACTGTTTCAAGCGGGAACTGTTATGAATACCAATACTTTATCGAGGACACAGCGGGCAACCAGACCACTTATACTTCTAGTGATATGGCGAAAGTAGATTCTGGCAAGCCAACCACATCCGACGATTATGCTCATAACGATACTTGGGTTACCACTCATCAGACAATCACATTAATCCCAACAGATGCATTCTCTGGGGTTGCTGTCACAAAATATTGTATTGATTCTTCGGATACCTGCGATCCATCAGTAGGAACTATATTGAATTCACCGTACCAGATCCTTATGAGCGCGGAAGGAGTACGATACTTGAGATATGCTTCTACAGACAATGCGAGCAATGTGCAAGATACAGTTTCTAGGACTGTAAAGATCGATGATACGCCGCCATCAGTTAATGCTGGAGTTGATAAAACTAGAAATGCAACATTTTTAGAAAATGCAGCTACATCAGACGATGCTTCGGGGGTAGCAACATATCAATGGTCTCAAGAGTCCGGTGCAGGGATAATAACGTTTGGCTCAGCAACATCAGAAGATACTACAATCTCTGCTGATACAGAAGATACCTATGTCATTCGCTTGACTGTTGTCGACAATGCTGGGAATTTTACGTACGATGAATTTACTTTGACATGGTCGGCTATAATAGTAGACACGAATCCTCCCCAGACAAATGATGACTATGGATCCAAAGATGGAGTTTGGCAAAATACAAACCAGACTATCACCCTTAGTCCCGATGATGACATCAGCGGAGTTGCTTCAACCAAATATTGTATAGACACAAACAACACGTGTGATCCATCGGTTGGAACTCTCCTTACCTCACCATATCAAGTTACTATTTCAACTGAAGGAACTAATTATTTCAGATATAGATCTATAGATAACGATGGCAACATAGAGACTGCGGTTTCTAGAACAGTAAAAATCGATAAGACAATTCCGACCATTAATGGTGTTAGTTTCTCTCCGACCACAGGGATCCTTCAAGTGGGCGATACACTGACTGTTATCGTTACTGCTGATGCGCCGGGATATACCGACGGCACCATTTCTATAAATGGTGTTGCCCCGGATACGTTTGTTGATAATCATGACGGGACATATACTCTGACACATATAATTACCGGAGGGGAAGGCAATATTGTACAAAATGACCAAATTGCTCTTTCAATTGTTCTCCTGGATCAGGCGAATAACGAAAGCGTTCCTTTTACCACTTCTCCTTCTGCAGTAGATTCACCTGCCATAAACGCAAACGATCATACGAGTCCTAGCGTTATAATAAATCAATCTAACAGCCAATCAGATCCTACAAATAGTACGCCTGTTACGTTTAGTGTTGTGTGGAGCGAAGCAATAGATACCGATACATTTACAACGGATGATATAACTCAAATGGGAACAGCAAGTAGCATCACCTGGGGAATCACAGATACAGGAGATCATATACACTTTACATTGAGTGCTACAGCAGTTGGTTCTGACGGTACTATTGTTCCTACAATTTCTGCCTCGAAAGTCTATGATCTATTGGGAAATGCAAACTCTGATTCCACTAGTACGGATAACACAGTCATCTATGATGCAACTCTTCCTCTCCTTTCTTCTGTCACTCCTGCGAGCTCATCTACAATAGATACGGTAACCTCATCATCAGCCATTGCTTTTACTTCAAGTGAAGCGTTAGCAAGCGGCTCTATTACCATCACCCGAATGTCCGGAACAGCAGATGCCATTGTGCATACGTGCACGCTTACAGGTACTGCGCTTAATTCTGGAACTCATACAATTGATCTTTCCGATATTGCCAATAGCTGTACCTCAGATGTCTCTAACCTTATCTCAGGTACAACATATAGTTTTGTTTTTACGGGAACTGATTTTGCGGGAAATACTGCCGCTTCTATAACGAGAACGGGTGTATTATTTCGAATTATCGTTCCTACAACGATGGTTACCGGTATTACGGTTACAGGAGCAGGAAACGCAACTACTATCACGACTGCCGGTGGGACACTCCAAATGTCAGCGAATGTACTTCCAATTGATGCAACAGACGGGTCAGTATCCTGGAGTGTCGCGTCGGATACTGGCAGAGCAAATATAGATAGTTCTGGATTACTTACAGCCGTTTCCAATGGAATTGTCATCGTCAGGGCTACTGCAAATGATGGATCAGGAATTTATGGAGAAATAACTATCACTATTACTGGACAAAATATTCCGACGACCGTTTCGCCATCTGGGTATCGAGGAACACACCAACTAAAAAGTGTTCCAATTGCTACAGTATTTAATAAAGGTACATGTAAATCAGAGCAAATATTAACTCAAAATATGAAAGCTGGAGCACGAAATGGCGTATACAATTCATTTACCCATGGTAAAGCAAAAGAAGTGAAGATCCTTCAAGCTCACATGAATCGACTCGGATTTGCTTCTGGCAAGGAAGACGGCATCTTAGGTCCTATAACAGATGGCGCTATAAAAAGGATGCAAAAATTTCTAGGTACTAAACAAGATGGATTAATAGGTCCGGTAACACGAGAACTTATAAATAATTCTTGTGGGAATTTGCGCTAGTCTTTAAAATTCAGAGTTTGAGATTCGAACTGTGATATAATCTCCACATGGAATGTCTTAAAATTAAAGATCAATGCAAAAAATAACAACCAAAACATTCTTATTCCTAGGATCCTTGATTTGTTTTTTTGTGTTTCCGTATGCGGCTTCTGCCGCGTCTCTCAATCTAGTGGCGAATCCCGGTGCCGAAATGGGAGATTTCAGCGGATGGTCTCTGGGAGATGGTTTTGATAGTGGATGGGGGATTGTCGGGAGCGGTTATGCACATAGTGGTAATCTTGGATTCATTTCCTCTTACGGACTCGATACAATGAGTCAGGAGATAGATCTCGTCGCAAGAGGATATTCGACGAGCGCGCTCGACGGATCGCCTGTGATCAATCTTAATGCTTTTACCACAGGGCATTGGCCGAATCCCTCTGATACATATCGAGTGCTTGTGGAGCTGCGTGATGATAATCATAGTGTGATTGCGAGCTATGATACGGGTACGCAAACAGAAGCGGGAGATAATGTATGGACTGAAATTTCACATACGTTTACAGGTTATGGCTCCGGCTTGCGTTATATATACATACAAGAAGAAGGCCATGATGCGGAATTCTGGGCAGGTCAGTACGGCACGGTGTTTGACGATACTTCGATCACTATCGGTGGAGCAGGGCCATCCATATCGATCACTGCTCCGGGGAACGGACAGACTATCAGCACATGGGCCCCTACTGTTGATTGGGGAGCAAGTACATTTTGCCAATATTCTTATGATGGATCGACATATACTACGGTGAACTGTGCGAATAATGGATCAGACATTTCCGAAACCCATACGACCCTCAGTCCGACACTCTATGTGCTCGGCATCGATGCGGAAGGAAATTCGACGGTCACCTCTTCTAGCTTTTTTACGCAGGCAACAGGCAATGGGCTGCTCTTTGGCCTTGTTGGGTATTGGAAATTCGATGAAATTTCTTCGGGGACATGTACTGGAGGAAAGGATTCATGCGACTCAAGTGGAAACGGGAACGACGGTACGTATTCAGGCGCTGTCGCTCCGCTTGCGACCACTCCATCGCTATTTTTCAGTGATTCACACTCTCTCGGTTTTAATGGCACCGATACCTATGTCACCGTCAATCGTCCCGTTTCTGACGATATGACTGTCTGTGCGTGGATCAAGACTGCAACTGCAGGGAATGGGACGAATCACTGGGAAAGCGCCCCGGTTTTTGACGCTGAAGTTCCCGGTCTCGCCAATGATTTCGGATTCGGTGTGGATTCGAACGGGTATATAGAATACGGAAACGGTGGAGGTTATGACGCAACAGTCAACGGTACAACGATAATCACGGATGACACCTGGCATCATGTATGCGCTACGCGAGCGAAAATAATAGGACAGATAAAGCTCTATGTAGACGGCGCGATTGATGGAACCGGTTCAGGTAGTATGGCGACACTCAGTACTAGTGCGACTGCGCGCATTGGGTACGGGCTTGACGGTACTGCACCTAAATATTTCAACGGCCTCATCGATGATCTTCGCGTGTATCAGCGCGTGCTTTCGCAGTCAGATATCAGTTTCCTTGCGCAAGGCTACAATTCGACTGATCATACCGCACCGATAATTACGCGTGTCGGGGATTCATCTGTCGAAGTAACTGCCGGAACCACTTATATAGATGCTGGTGCGACAGCAAGCGATGATGTGGATGGTGTCATCACGAATTCTATCTCTGTATATAACCCAGTGAATACCTTGGTCCCAGGGGTATATACCATTACATACGATGTAAGCGACTCGTCGGGTAATGCGGCAATCCAGGTAGTTCGTAGTGTTCGTGTGGTCGCAAAGACAAACACAGGACATTGGTCTATGATCAGGGCGTTATCGGTACCTACTGTTCCACTGAGTATATCGAAAGTCGTTGCGCAGGGCGATTCAGCTTCGACAAAGGATATACTTCCTGCAAAAACACTCTTTCAAGGAAATACCGGCAAAGCCGTTACCTTGCTCCAGAGTATTCTCGCTAAAGATCCAAAGGTTTACCCTGAAGGTACAGTAGATGGGCATTTCGGACCTGTTACGTTAAAAGCAGTACAGAGATTTCAGATCAAATACAATATTGCAAACAGTAAATCTCGAGGATTCGGTATAGTAGGACCTCGTACACGTTCCAAGCTCAATGAATTTTCTAGGCTGCTCGCAGGCAACTAGTTTAATTGCCTTATGATGGTCTGTAGGAATACGGTCATGACCCCATTATCTCTATCATTTTGTTATACTAAAAGCACCACTATGTTTTACTCAAAAGATCAAATACATGATTTAGTAATAAAAGGAGAAATAGAAATTACTCCTTTTGACCCAAATCTTCTTAAGGAAGCCAGCTACACTTTTACACTTGATTCTAAAATTAGAACTTTGAAAAATAAAGAATTTCTAGATTCACGTATTGATCCAGAGTTCGATGAGATTGAAATTCCTGAACAAGGGTATAAATTAAATCCAGGCGAATTGGTTTTATGTAATACAAAAGAAACGATTAATTTGAAAGGCAAATACATATGTCTAGTGGGTACTCGATCAACGATCGCACAAATGGGGATAGATGTAGCCCAGAGTTCGTTTATCGTAGAGCCAGATACAAATAACCAACTTATCCTCGAAGTGACTAATAATGGATCTTTACCTGTGGTTCTCTATCCAGGTACAAAGATCATCAAGGGTATTTTTAGTTCAGTTAATATGTAAGACTCGAAAATGCTATACTAAACGAATGAAAATCCTCATTACAGGCATGTCTGGTACAGGAAAATCAACCCTAGGTAAATCATTAAAGAATGCTGGGTATACGGTACATGATATAGAAAATATTCCTGGTATGTTTACAACTACAGATTCAAGAACTGGAGAAATACTTACCAAGTGGGATACTAATAACGTGGAGCAAATTAGGTATCTCATCTTTGCGTGTAATAAAGAAAAGCTATCGGAGCTCATTGCCAAGGAAGCAAGTGACCTTAGCTTTTATTGCGGTACAGCAACAAATATACTAGATATCATCCCTTTGTTCGATAAAGTTATTTTACTTCAGGCGAGCCCCGAAACTATCCGACACAGACTCTCTACGAGAACGACTCATGATTTTGCGAGGAGTCCTGAAATGCAGGAATGGATTATAGAAATTAAAAAATCATTTGAAGAGGGTCTGATTGAAAATGGCGCAATAGTTATTAATGCTGATAGTAGTTTAGAAGAAACCACACAAAAAGTCTTTAACGTAAAATAGGTATGACAACACAACTATGGTTTGATGGGCTCGGATTATTTTTACTTATGGCAGGATTTATAATCGGCCTTGGTGCGGTAACCGTCATAGACATTCACGGTTTTTTGGGAAGGAAGTCTTCGTATTGGACTGAAGCTACTACTCGCACTCACAAAGTGACAAAACCGATGATTTGGATCGGTATTATTCTTGCGATTATTGGCGGATGTATTTTTTACCGAGCAGAACCTTTTTCGGGTATCCCATTCATTCATACTATTATAGCGTTTGTTCTTATTGTGAACGGGTACTTTCTCTCGTTTAAGGTGAGCCCGTTCTTACTCAAGCGTGAAAAAGAAGGACTGTCACGAGAATTATTGCCACAGTCATGGCAGAAGAAAATTATGGTGAGTCTTATTTTTTCAGATATTGGATGGTGGGGAGGGCTTCTCTTGCTCGTGTATTATATTTTGCAAAGATAGAATGGTATGTACCATTTTATTGAGTATATTTTAGCTAAAGTTATAGTAACAAATGGTATACTTTAGCCATGACAACTCATACTAGAATTGCCGCAATAATTATTCAGGATGGCAACCTCCTTATGCAGATTGGTACAGGATATAAGGAATTATGGACACCGGGCGGAAAAATTAAGGAAAACGAGACAGACGAAGAATGCCTTCAAAGGGAACTCAAAGAAGAAATGGGAGTGGAAATTATAAAAAGTCGTTTCTTCAAGGAATATCAAACAATAAGTTTTTATAACTCAGATCGTGGAATAATCGAAAGATTATATATTGCAGAAATCAAAGGAGAGATAAAGCCTGATGCTGAAATAGAAGAGATTGTATGGTTAACAAAGGAAGATTTTGAGAGTAAAAAATATCCTATGATTCCACATAATCAGGAAGATGTAATCCCTGATTTGATTAAAGAAGGGATTTGGTAATTACAATAAGATTACCCATTATCAATGAATGACGCAAAGCCTTTGACGAGTCTAGAGCGTCTAAAGAGCGTAGTGTTGGTAACTAAAAGGTATAGAAAAGTTAAAAAATTTATAAAGTCCAAATACAATAAAAACTAGAAATATCAATGTAAAAATGGTAATATTCAGTTGTTAGACAATTTACTCTTATGATAGAAAAATCCCAGTATTACCATGGTGCTGCGTTAATCTCTTTACTCGAAAACGAGGGGTTTTCTATTAAGAAAAAGGGTTTACTGGGATATATTGTTAATGACAAAGTTTTTGCTTTTTTGAAGTATAGAACGAACTCAAGAACTCCATGGACTTTCAACTTTGACCAAGAAGATGTTGATCGTTGTATTAAAATGAATTCAGAATACGGTGGAGTCGTCGTTGGTTTGACCTGTGGAGGAGATGGGGTCTGTTGGATTACATGGAATGAAGCAAGTGCCTTACTTGATTCAAAACCAGGATGGATTACCTTAAGAAGAAAACACGGCGAAAGCTATGGAGTTACAGGACAAGCTTCAGATATGAAAAGAAAGGTTCCTGTTTCCAGGTGGTCTACAATTATTTCAGAATTAACTTAAAAAATTATGCAAGATAACCAAAACACAAGAGAAGTCATTCAAGATGGACTACATACTCAGGAAGTAATTAATGTTCTTTCTAATGAAATTGAAGGAGCTGCTCTTGTCGCTCTCACAGAAAAAGCAACACACATTTTGCATCAATGTGTTGATCCTATTGCCGCTCCACCAGAGACATCTAGTGACGGTTTAGTCTATGGCCTTATTCAAAGTGGCAAGACAAGTGTAATTCAAGTTACTACTGCGATGGCAGCAGATAACGGATTTCAGTGTATTGTTATTCTAACTTCGGATAACGATATCCTGTATGAACAGACCCTTAAACGAATGAAGTCGGTTCTGCAGGGGTTAAACGTCCTAGGTAAGACTGATTGGGGAGATCCAAAAAGATTTGCAAGAAATCTTCGCAATCCACCACTTGTTATAGTTTGTTCAAAAAATGGAACTGTATTAAATGGCTTACTTGAAGAATTTAAAAAAGCTGGAGCTAAAGGTCTTTCTGCTCTTATTATTGATGATGAGGCTGATCAAGCAAGTCTGAACACAAATACGTCAAAAGAAAAAAAGACTGGGAAAGGTCCAAGTACTATCAATCAAGCTATAAGTGAATTTAGGGATTTCTTTAGAGTCACTACATATTTACAGGTAACAGCTACCCCTCAATCATTATTTTTACAAAACCCAAATCATAGATATCGTCCATCATTTACCGTATTAAGTGAGCCAGGTAAAGGTTACGTTGGAGGCTACGAATTTTTTGGAGATGAAGACGAGAAACTTCTTCGTTTTGTTGATATTGAAGAAGTTGAACAGCTGACTTCTTCTCATCAACCTTCTCCGACTGGACAAATACCGAAAGGACTAAGGAATGCACTCTTAGTGTTTCTTGTTGGTGCAACTTGTAAGCGGATTGAAAATCCTACTAAGGGTTATGCTTTCCTATGTCATGTTAGCAGTAGTAAGGTTGACCATAGTTATATTTGTTCTTTGATTGAGGCATTTAAAGAAGATGTTTTCCATATAATGGAAGATTCTACTTCAAAGCAGTATGAAAAATTTATTGCAGAGCTAGAGTCAGCGTACAAAGACTTAGAAAAAACACAGGTAGGGTTACCGCCTTTTACTAAGGTTGTAGAAAGAATGAAGTTTTATTTACATGGAGCAAGAGTTAAGGTAATTAATTCTGTTTCTGGCGATGAGGTTGAACTTGATGCTGCTTACAATATTTTTGTTGGAGGTAACAAGCTCGGTAGAGGTGTGACAATAAAAAATCTTTTGGTTAGTTATTACGGTAGAAATCCTAAAAGACCTAATGCAGATACTGTCTTGCAACATGCTCGTATGTACGGATATCGCCAGCATGACTTAGGTGTTACAAGATTATATTTACCACAAAAATTGGCTAAGCATTTTTCTCTGATACATGATATGGAGAGTGCTTTACGAGATGTCGTTAATAAATATCCAAAAGGACAATTTGAAGTTTTATATATTTCATCACCATTACAGGCAACACGAAAAAACGTTTTAGATCCTGATTCGCTTGTCGCATACGTCGCAGGAAAAAGCATTAACGCTTCCTATCCATTACGAACAGCAGAAATGGCTCCAGTGACAAAATCAATTGATGACGAGTTGAATCATATAGGTAATGAAGACGGAGCTGTTAATACAACCATAAAAAATCTAATCTCCCTCCTTGACCGTTGTCATACAGATCCTGAAAAAGAGTCTGCTTTATGGGACATGAAGAATATTAAGACAGCACTTGAAACAATCGAACATCTTATGGGAGAGAGTGCGTACTTGGTTGTGAGGCGAGGCCGTGAGCTTTCTCCTGGTCGTGGAGTCAAAGAAGGTATTTTATCTGGTGGAGAAAAAAATCTTGCACCAAGCGATAAACCAACACTATTTTTGTATAGACAAACAAATAAGCTAGGGACTGAAATTTGGTGGCCTCAACTCCGATTCCCAGAAGGAAATGAGCAGAATTATGTACTGTCGTTCAGTGTTGATGATAAAGAAAATGAACAAGGATAAAGCTAGTTTGCTTACAAATGAAGAACTATGGTTAGTATACGCAGAAACAGAAAAAGAACTTAAAGATAGAGGTCTAGTAAGAACTCGAAATATTGTTGGAGAAAGAGGAGAATTTCTTGCAATAGAAAACTACAATTCAATTGCAGGATTACCCAATCTTCAAGCAGCTCCTGAAGGAACTCAAAATGTAGATGCGTTAAGTAGAAAAGGTGAAAGATATAGTATCAAAACAATCACCGAGCCTGGTAATACGACAGGCGTGTTTTATGGTATTGGTGAAAGAGATGATTCAATAACCTCTGAGAAGAAATTTGAATATGTGATTATTGTACAAATATTTAAAAATTATAGACCAAAGAGAATTTTAGAACTGACATGGGAACAATTTTTAAAATATAAGAAGTGGCATTCTACTATGCGTGCTTGGAATATCAGCATAACGAAAGCCTTAATAAGTGAGGCGAAAGTTATCATCGACAATACGACCAGCACTGCATCAAAAAATTCTTAAATTATGTTATAATTTCAATGATTATTTATGAGCAAGAAACTTAAAGCTGTTGATTTCTTTTGTTCCGGTGGTGGAATGAGTTTTGGTATGCAACAAGCTGGGATTGAAGTACTTGCTGGAGTGGACTTTGATCCAGATTGTAAGCAAACTTACGAAGCTAACATCAAGGGGGCTAAATATATCTTAGCGGATGTTTCTAAACTTAAAGAAGAAGACCTTTCAAAAGAAATCAAAATTAAAAAAAACGATGATGATTTAATAATGATAGGCTGCAGTCCTTGCCAATACTGGACAATCATTAGAACAAGTAAAAATAAATCAGAAAAGTCGAAGGATTTATTGCATGAATTTCATCGGTTTATAAAATACTACAATCCAGGATATGTTGTCGTTGAAAATGTTCCAGGTATTCTCAATAAACAAAAAGAAAGCGGGCTCAATCGTTTTATAGACGACTTAAGAAAAAGAGGTTATGCGGTTCATTATGAGATAGTTCATCTCAATGAATATGGTGTGCCTGAATCAAGAAAAAGATTTTCTTTGATTGCTAATCGTGTTACCAATAAGGAGATTTTCCCAAAGCCAGGAAATTCGCGACCTACTGTAGCTGATTTTATTGGTGTTAAAAATGGATTTCCCAAGATTTCAGATGGACATGTTGATAAAACAAGTTTCATGCATACGACTGCAGGTCTTAGTGAAGCAAATATACAAAGACTTAAACTTACCCCTAAGGATGGCGGTTCAAGAAATTCATGGGCAAACACCAATCTGCAACTCAAAGCATATAAGAAGAAAGGACGAAATATTTCCTTTAATGATACTTATGGAAGAATGGCGTGGGATAAGCCAGCTCCGACTATTACTACGAAGTTTTTCAGTATCTCTAATGGTCGTTTTGCCCATCCAAATGAAAATCGACCTATTTCTTTAAGAGAAGGTGCGAGCTTGCAAACCTTTCCCAAGAACTATAAATTTTTTGGTACTAGTATCGCTTCAGTTGCTCGTATGATAGGAAATGCTGTACCACCACTTTACGCAAAAAAGTTAGGTTCAACTATCATAAAAAACCATCAGGAAAGATAGTTGTTGGTAACTAATTACCACTAATTCTAGATCTAAGCTACAGTACAAACGTGCCAGCGAAAACGGTATAATAGCTATACTTATGTACGAAGTTGAAATAGTAAATGAAAAAGATGAAATAATTGGCAAAATGCTAAAAGTTGAAGCTCATAAAAACGGGACTCTTCATCGTATTTCCGTAGTCTATGTAGAGAATGAACAAGGTCAAATTGTAATTCAGCAAAGAACTGATGGTTATCTAGACCACTCTGCGGCGGGGCATGTAGAAATAGGCGAAACATATGAAGAAGCTGCAAAGAGAGAACTGGAAGAAGAATTAGGGATAAAAGACGTGGCGTTAGAATATGTAGGCCATGGTCATACAGAAAATGAGAAATATCCTGACAGATTGGTTTCTCACATGTTTGATGTATTCAAATGCAAAGCAGATCCAGGTAAATTACAGCAAGATGAAGTGAAAGGTGTGTATTGGGCTGATCCGCATCAGATTGCTAACCAAATGGAAAAAGAAAGTAGTAAATTCTGCGAAGGTTTTATTGAATCCTTAAAAATCTACTTAGCTGAAAAATAACCACCACTCAAAAGATCTGCTAAGGAGGATAATAAGTGCTACAATATACTCATGAACTCATACAGCTGGTATTCTCAACTTATAAAGCCTTCCTGGGCACCACCTGCGTGGCTCTTCGGTCCAGTGTGGACATCCTTATACGTTTTAATTGCAATTTCATTTGGAAAAGTATTTTTAATGACATGGCAGAAGCAGATCCCATTTATTGTAGCGCTTCCTTTCATCCTCAACCTCATTTTTAATTTTAGTTTTACGTACTTCCAGTTTGGATTGAAAAGTAATCTACTAAGTGCTATCGATATCCTCCTTGTCCTCGGAACTCTCATATGGGCAATGATTGCCATATATGCTCATGCACGATGGATCACATATATCCAAATTCCATACCTTCTCTGGGTATTATTTGCTACTTGCTTGCAGCTTACTATTACGTATTTAAATAGATAAATTACGAGAGTTTAGGAGCTAGAAATGCCCCGTAGTATAATAGAATTATGACATCAAAAAATACAATTTGTCTCTGGTTTGATAACGGTGCGGAAGATGCAGCGAATTTCTATGCTGCTACGTTTCCAGATAGTAAAGTAGCGAATGTTTTTTATGCACCGAGCGATTTCCCGGATGGGAAGAAAGGTGATCCACTCACGGTAGAATTCACTGTCTGTGGGATCCCTTGTATGGGTTTAAACGGTGGTCCGACATTCAAGCAAAGTGAAGCGTTTTCATTTCAGATTAGAACAGAAGACCAAGAAGAAACAGATCGCTATTGGAACGCAATTGTGGGGAATGGGGGACAAGAAAGTGAGTGCGGATGGTGTAAAGATAAATGGGGAGTATCATGGCAGATCACGCCACGTACCCTTACTGAAGCACTGGGAGCTGGCGGCGCAGAAGCGAAACGCGCTTTCGATGCAATGATGACTATGAAGAAGATCGATGTAGCTGCTATTGATGCTGCACGAAAGGGTTAAAAGACCATACTCATGCCCGAACTAAAAACACAAGTAAACAAAGCGAGTGTAAAGAAGTTTTTGAGTGCAATCGAAGATAAACAAAGACGCATGGATTGTATCGCTATTTCGGAAATGATGGAGCGTGCAACGAACGCGCGTCCTGAGATGTGGGGTGCGTCCATTGTTGGTTTCGGTCGTAGAAAATATATCTACGCAAACGGGAAAACTGGTGAATGGATGGTGATAGGGTTTGCTCCACGCAAGCAAAATATCGCACTCTATGGGTTGAAAATTTTTACTATGACCCATGATGGACTAAAAGAAAAGAAAGGAGAAAACGATTTCCTTTTAAAACTTGGTAAATACAAGGAAGGGGGAGGGTGCCTCTATATCAACAAACTCTCTGATATCAATACAAAAGAGCTCGAAAAGATTATCAAACTTGCAGCAAAGCGGAATAAGTAGACTCAAAATACCATAGAATATGGTACTATTAAATTATGAAAAGGGTGTTAATTTTAATACTTTTTATTTGTCTCGCAGTTGCTACGTTTTTTGCGTTTAAAAGTGAAACTCCTAAATCGCAGGTTTTTGAGCAACAAGTACACATCCCTCCTGTAACAAATCTAGATAATACAAAGTCAGTAAAAAGTAGTAATAATATAGAAACGAATAATACTACAAATAATATCTTACAGGCTGGATCAATCAGACTTATCAGCCCTCACAATAACCAAACGATAATTTCTGGATCTAAAATAACGGTAAAGTATGAATTGCTGGCGCCAGTAAAATTTGGAACTATACTAATTGGCACGAATTGTACTCATATGATTGACGATCAGGTTAAAGTTGGTCAACATTCGTTTGACTGTACGCTACCTCAACTAGTCGGAATTACAAAGATGGGTATTCAAGAAATTCTTTATTCGCCTACAGTTGAAGAGAAGACTGCAAATGGGCAGTTAAGTCTTGTTGCCGGAAATTCTATTTCAGTGAAAGATATTGAATACTACCCCGAAGGACCTATTGTTCTTCCTGCGAGTTCCAAAGCTAAAGAAGATGGATACATAGCGTTCAAGATACTCTATAGTGATGGAACAAAAAAAGAAGTTGATGCGTCTGATTTTACTATCACATTTGCTGATCCGACAATTGCTTCAATGTTCGGAAAATCGAATAAAGGAACGATATACTTAGATGGAAAAAAGATAGGGAGTACAGAGATGACAGTCAGATATAAAGGAACACAAAAAACAATCCCAATTGAAGTATTTCCACATGACAATACTATCGAATAAGTAAATATCTTTCGAAATTTTAAAAGGGTAATTACCGTACCCTTTTTTCCTTGGAGTGATATACTATAGAGAGAAGAAGACGGTGTGAATCAAACTCTTTTCCGTTTCCGTTGCCTCCTATTTAAACTTTTATATCTGGATATTAAATTATTAATAATTAATTAAAAATAATTATGAAAACATCACATCATACAATTGAAGAGCCTCGATTTGCAAAATTCATACTTCAGAATCCAAAGTTCGCCTGGTTTTGGTTGATTGTCCGCGTCTATGTCGGCTGGGAATGGTTGGTAGCTGGATGGGATAAAATACACAATCAAGCATGGGTTGGCCCACAAGCAGGAGCTGCTCTCTCAGGTTTCCTTAATGGTGCACTCGCAAAGACTGGCGGAGCACATCCTGATGTACAAGGCTGGTACGCATGGTTTTTAGAGCATGCTGTATTGCCGCATACATCACTCTGGTCTCATGCGGTTGCATATGGTGAAGTAATTGTTGGGGTCGCTCTTATCCTTGGATTATTTGCTGGTATTGCCGCATTCTTCGGTCTCTTTATGAATCTCAATTATCTTCTGGCGGGGACAGTGAGCACTAACCCTATCCTTTTTGTACTTGCTCTTGGACTTATGCTTGCATGGCGTGTTGCTGGATTTATTGGTCTTGATTACTGGTTGCTTCGTATGATTGGTACACCGTGGCATCGAGGGGACCTCATGCGCGAGCAGTAATTTCCATGTTTGATCTTAAAACAGTCATCGCTATTGTCGCATCTATTCTTGCTATTGTCGGCAACATTTCGTATCTGAGAGATACATTTCGCGGAAAGGTAAAACCGCATCCCTATACGTGGTTCATTTGGTCCATCGTTTCGATGACGACGTTCTTTGGCGGTCTTACAAAAGGCGCAGGTATTGGAGCTCTGCCGACAGGTATTGCAGAGGGATTTACGCTGATCATCTTTGTATTTTCGTTGAAATATCTCTTTCACCAAGAAGCAGGGCGTACACGAAGGATAGATACCTATTTTCTTATTGCCGCACTTGTCGGTCTCATCCCTTGGGTACTGACCAAAGATCCTACTCTATCCGTGATTATCGTGGTTTGTATTGATATGATTGCGTTTATTCCGACCTTGAGAAAGACATGGACACATCCGGAAACTGAAAAACCTCTTCTCTACGAGATGAATATTTCTCGACACATACTGACACTTTTTTCTCTTGAAACATACAATATCGCAACTATGTTCCACTCTATCGCCATGATCTGTACCAATACCGTTATGACAGTGTTTATTTTGCGAAAGAAAAAGTGATATACTAAGCTTATGACATATAACATTCATCCACTTTTTGTACATTTTCCTATTGCGCTTCTTTTTGTGTATTCAGTGTTACGAATCGTACCGCTCAAACGCTGGTTTCCGACTATTGCTTGGAGAGAGATCGAGTTCACCTTCCTTGCACTTGGTGTAATGGGAGCGTTTGTAGCTCTTTCAACCGGTGAGACAGCCGAACATCTCGTTCGTCCTACTCATACGCTCGTCGAGGCACATTCCTTTTTTGCGACACTCGCTACATGGATGTACGGACTTCTTTTGTCCGGAGAGATTCTCGCATTTCTAAATAAAAAGTATATTCCGAAATTGCTTCCAGGATCGATAGCAAAACTCACTCTTTTTCTAGAACGATTACTTACGAAGAGAGTGGTATCTCTTATTCTTGCCCTTTGTGGTATCGTTGCTATTTCTCTTACCGGCTTACTCGGTGGGGTACTGGTATACGGAGTTACTGCTGACCCTATTGCTGGAACAGTTCTCAAAATACTTGGGATATCTATATAACTGTAAACATCATACTATCTATGAAAAGAATCCACTCGCTTTTTACAAATGTATTTCTCGTTGGCCTTGCGATGTCACTCTTTCCGTACATCGCACGCGCACATGTGGGCTATGTTATCTCTCATGATGAATTTATCGCACATGAAGGAAGTGATCCTCTCTTCCTTTTATCAGGAATAGTACAATCGCCGATGGCTGTTGTTAGTGCATCCTTGGTCCTTCTTGTTGTCGTAGGGGCAATCTTGTATTTCCGCAGCCGTCCTCGTTCACAGCGATTCCTTTCGAAGGTACGAGAGAAACTCGCTTCGTACTATGAATTGCTTCCGTGGATGGCGCGGCTTTCTCTCGGCATTCTATTTCTCGGGGCAGGTACTCTAAACGCATTTATCTCGCCGGTACTTTTGGCGACACCACTTATAGCATTTACTGAAATTGTGCTCGGATTCCTCTTGCTTGCTGGATTTTTGATTACACCCGCACTCATTGTAGCTATCGCACTTTTCTTTTTCGGTTTTATCCATTCATCGTACCTTATCGGTAATGTAGATATACTGGCGCTTGCCACTGCTCTCCTTTTGCTTGGATCAAAACGTCCTGGCCTTGATGATATGCTTGGTATTGGCAAGAACAACACTTCGAAATACCAGAGGTATGCACCGCTTGTTTTGCGGCTTGGCTTGGGTAGTGCATTCATTTTTCTTGCGATGTATGAAAAGTTTCTTAATCCGCATGATTCCGAACTCGTTGTTCAAACATATAATCTTGCTCGAGCGATTCCCATATCTCCGGCTCTGTGGGTTCTCGGAGCAGGACTCGTTGAGTTTCTTCTTGGAGTATTACTTATTCTCGGTTTCGAGGTACGGCTGGTTTCTGTCGTTTCCTTTATTGTCATTTCGCTCTCATTTTTCTATTTCAAGGAATCCGTTTATTCGCATGTGACGCTTTTCGGAGCGCTGTCGATGCTCGTTGTGACGGGAGCTGGAATATATAGTCTTGATTCGTACATCGCAAAAAAACGAGCGCTAGCTGACTCTTCGCGGGCATTTGAATAGAAAATCACACATATTTTTTCAAAGGGAAAGGATACGACTTCCACCCCGTCTACTTAGATGTGGGTCGAGTATTAAGAAGGTAATAGTAATTAATATATACAATATGCCAAACAATCAAAATCGAAATGCTTCTGAGAATAGAAGCGCTAACCGTAATAGAGCTGGAAATAACAGGAACAAAAACAATAATCGCAATGAAAGGGGTTCAAATATAAGCGGTAAATAAACATACTCTAATACAAAGCCACAAGCGTGGCCTTGTATTAGGGTATGTAGCTGTGTGTACATAAAAGAAAGAATTTCGATATTTCTAATATTATAAAGTAGGTATATAATGAAATAGTGCGATATTTCTACTTATGAGAAAACACATTGTTATTACATTTAAGAAGATATACGAAGAAACATCAGGACTCATTATGAAATTCTGTATGTTACGTGTATCCAATAAAGAGCAAGCAGAAGACATCAGTCAGGAAGCATTTTTGCGACTGTGGCAGAGCCTTTCAATTGGCAAGACTATAAAGAATGGCAAAGCATATATATTCACTATAACCCGTCGACTTATCATTGATTGGTACCGCAAGAAAAAAAGCGTATCTCTTGAAGAAATGAGTGAGGGGGAATTTGTGAATGAAGTCATTGATGAAAAATCAATGGACAATTTGAGCTTTGGGCCTGAATCGAGGCTTATCTGGCAGAAAGTAAATGAACTTACTCACACGCATAAAGAAATACTTAACCTTCGCTTTATGATGGGTCTATCTCCAAAAGAAATAGGAGAGAAACTTGGTGTGTCTGCAAATGCTGCATCAGTACGTATCAGTAAAGCGCTCACCGCACTTCGAAAAATATCCGGATATCAGTATTAAATTTAAATTTTAGACAGGAAAGACTTTCACACCCTCGCACGTCTACTCTAGTGCGAGGGTCGAATATTATAAGGAGGTTAGATTTCTAACCATAACCATTCAATACATTTTATGGCAAACAATAACAATCAGACTCGAAATGACGCAGACTCTCGAAATGAAAATGAGAACGAGAATAAGAACCAGAATCAAAATAATGGCAACAATGGGAATGAAAATAATTCTGGTAGTGAAAACAAGGGCACTAATATGAATGACGGAGAATAATTCTCAAGCAAAAAGCCACTTCGGTGGCTTTTTGCTTGAGAAAGTATTTCATTTGTAAGACGTCATCATAAGGGGAGATCAATACAATAATTAATGTCGACATTATAAGTTTAATTATAAATATATATGAAAAAAATAAATGACACAGAAAGTGCATTCGTTATAAAAATCCAAGCACTCTATGATATAGAAAGACAACTCGAAAAAGCCCTTCCCAAACTTGCAAAAGCATCTACTGATCCTGTTCTTAAAAAAGGGTTTCTTTCCCACTTAGAAGAAACAAAAGAACATAGTATGAGATTAGAGAAAATATTTTCTCTTCTTGAGGAAAAACCAAAGAAAGTAACTTGCGAAGGAATCAAAGGCATAATAAAAGATGGAGACTGGGTCGCGAAATTGGATGCACCAAGTGCTCTCAAAGATAGTATGCTTGCTTCTGCTGCTCGATATGCAGAGCATTACGAGATGGCTGGTTATATGGGGGCTATAGAAGAAGCACAGAATCTAGGACTCGATGATGCAGTAGAACTTTTAGAAATGACACTCGAAGAAGAAGTTGCAGCTGATGAAAAACTTGCGGAAGCTTGTACGGAAAATCTTGAACGAGTCGAAGAAGAGAGCGAGGAAGAAGAATAATTTTAACAGAAATAAACTTATATAATTATATGTGGAACTTTCTTAAAGCATCTGTAATATCGTGGTTTCTCGGAGGTGGACTTATCCTTGCGCTTATCATCTACTGGATCTTTTTCTAGCAGTAGGGGAAACTAAATAATAGTAGTTTAGTGTATACTCTCTATATGACTACTCAACATATGAAAACTATTATATCTCTGATTATTATCATCTGCGCTTTTACTCTCGGGTATCTGATTGTCCGTCCACATAAAAATACAGCACCTGCTGACCTTGATCCA
The DNA here is from genome assembly GCA_965656375.1 of Minisyncoccia bacterium. Lineage (GTDB taxonomy): Bacteria > Patescibacteriota > Minisyncoccia > Phycocordibacterales > UBA9973 > UBA8515. The sequence continues at coordinate 468,652 of CBFHKH010000001.1, read as the reverse complement.
ACTCCACAAAATGTTACTCTCACTGGCAAATATGTATGCTTGCCGCATCTTGATACACGCGGACCACAGACACTCGAATGTGCATTTGGGCTACAGACAGATGAGAATACCTATTATGCCGTAAACTTTGGTGCGTCAGCTGATGCGATGATGCAATTTAAGAGTGGGGAAACTATAACTGCAGAGGGGTTTGTTGTCATCAAGGAAGCACTCAGTTCCAATCAGTGGGAGAAATATAATATGAAAGGGATATTCACTATCACAAAGGTAATCGAAAGGTAATTAGAGTATATATACGTAGATTTATACTTGTTGGCACCTTGTCATTTTGATATACTTATTCTATATGCGACGTTATTTTTTTGTAAGTTTTTTCATTTTACTCTTTATTGTTTCGAGTACGAATTTCGCCTACGCGGATGACCTTGCGCTTACCGGTAGCAACAGCTTCTCTGGCACTGTGAGTGTGGCGATGCCTATTACTGATCTACAAATATCCGGTACAACTCCATCTACCACACCAGTTAAACTTCGTGTTACGAGTGGCACGCTTGCGATGTCCACAACAACAGGACTTACATTTACCGGGTCACCAACTGGATCGACGCTCTACTTCTCTGGAACACTCGCAAATATTAACGCAGCACTCGCGACGCTTACATATACCCGAGGCAGTACCGGTACAGATACACTCGAAGTATCTCTCGTGAATTCAGGAGAAGTATTTTTCTCTGAGAATAATCACCTTTATAAATTTATTAGTGGAAGCATCACATGGAATGGAGCTCAAGCGGCGGCTCCGAGTCAAACAGCGTACGGGGTAAATGGATACCTTGCGACGATCACTTCACAATCTGAAAATGATTTCGTTGCGGCTCGTCTCGTTGGTGATGGATGGTTTGGTGCAAGCGATAGCGCGATAGAAGGTAACTGGAGATGGGTAACTGGTCCAGAAAGCGGAACGCAATTCTGGTCAGGAGCAGGTGGCGGTAGTACCGTAGGAGGTAATTATGCAAACTGGGCGAGTGGTGAACCGAATGATAGCAGTGGCAATGAAGACTGTGCCCAATTTTATATCTCGACTGGTAAGTGGAATGACTTGCCATGTTCTGGTAGTAATCTCGCAGGGTATGTAGCTGAATTCGGTACGCCTGGAAATTTGCCGACAGTGATAGCAAAGAACATCTCCATCACAACGGGTACAAATCCAACAGTGAGTACTTTTTCTCCAGTTGATAATGCAACGAATGTAAATCCAAATAGTAATCTTGTACTTACGTTTAGTACCGCAGTAACTGTAAATAGCGGCGACATCCTTATCAAGAAGACCTCAGACGATTCTACTATAGAGACAATAGATGTAACTGGCCTAAAAGTTACCGGTAGCGGTACAAGTACTATCACGATAAATCCGGCTACAACGTTAGTTGATTTGACGGGATATTATGTCACTATCCCGGGAACTGCATTCAAAGATGGGTCAAATAACTTCTACGCTGGCATCTCGCTTGGTACAACATGGAATTTTACGACTGGAGATTTTACTCCGCCGACAGTTCCGGGTACACCTTCGACTCCATCACCGACAAATGACACTACTCCTACATGGACATGGAGCGAATCAACTGATTCTGGCTCTGGGCTTGAACGGTATCTACTCAAATGGGCACAGACTCCAGATTGTTATGACTACACTACCACAACGGGCCCAAGCGGAACATATACTCCACCAGGTGGAATCTTTACCGCTGGTACGTGGTATTTCTGTGTAGCGGCAAGAGACAATGCTCAAAATGATTCAGCGTATTCAGCTGCCGGATCTGTTGTGATTGATCTTACTGCTCCTGTGCTTACACAAGTCGCACCAGTTGCCGCACCGGTGTATGTCGATACGAGCCCATTCTATAGTTTTTCTACGACTGAATCTGGTACGTATACAATTAGTACATGTGGTGGAACGTCACAACCAATAGCCGATGAAGGGTCGGGTAAAGTAACTTTCACTACTCTTGTTCTCAATCAGACATATTCCTGCACATTCTATTCGACTGATGCCGCTGGTAATCAATCAAATACGCTTACGATTGGTCCATTTGTGGCAGTGTCTCGACCATATCACTCATCAGGATACAAGATTCCTAACTATAAACCTGTAGTCACAAATACTCTTCCAGCTACAACTCCACTTGTAACTCTACCAGTTATTCCATCTAAGTATCCTTTTTATCCAACGCTCAGATATGGAAACAAAAAAGAAGATGTACGAAAATTGCAGCAATTTTTGAATGCGCACGATGCAGTACTTGCAACAGATGGGGCAGGTGCACCAGGCAAAGAAACAGATCTGTTCAGTATGCGAACATTTAATGCAGTGAAAACATATCAAAAGATGAAAAATATCACTCGCATCGACGGTGTCGTCGGTCCGATCACACACGCTGTGATGATGAAGGACCTCGGACTATAAATATATCGCTATAGCAATAAAAATAGCTCCTATCCGTTTATTATTTCTCCTCCATTCGGATGGAGTACTTGGCCTGTCATGAATGACGAGTCTTCGCTTGCCAAATATACGAATGCCGGAGCTATCTCTGCCGGTTCACCTGCTCGTTCCATAGGGTTCTGTGTTCCGAATTTCTTCATTTTCTTTTTGGAAAATGTAGACGGAATGAGGGGAGTCCAGACTGCACCAGGTGCGACTGCATTTACTCGAATACCTTTCTTTGCGAGGGATTCAGACAGCGATCGAGTGAACGCTACGATGGCACCTTTTGTCGCTGAATAATCAAGCAGATCTTTACTTCCGCGATATGCAGTCACAGATGCGGTGTTTATAATAGTACTTCCTTTTTTGAGATAGGGAAGCGCAGCTTTAACCATGAAAAACTGAGCAAAAATATTTGTCCGAAATGTCCGCTCAATCTGACGCTCGCTTACTTGTAATATTGATTTTTGTGGATGCTGTTCGGCTGCGTTGTTGACTATGATGTCGATCTTCTTAAAGTGTTTCTTCACGCTTCCTACTGCTTTTTTTACGAATGATTCTCGGCCGATATCACCTGCGATGAGCATACACTCTCCTCCATACTCTTCAACAAGATGCTTTGTTTCCTTTGCGTCCTTGTGCTCGTTGAGATATACAATAGCCACCTGTGCGCCTTCTTTGGCAAATGCGATAGCTACTGCACGACCAATACCGCTATCTCCTCCGGTGATTATCGCAACCTTATCTTGTAATCGAGGAGTATTCTTGGTCGCAGAAGTGTCGCTTTTTGGCTTTGGATTCATCTTCGACTGGAGTCCTGGTCTTCGGTATTGTTTTTTAGGCACTTTCTTTTTCATATTTTAATTATACTCTCTTTGATTTAAATAACTATAAAGGGATTGACGAGGAGAGTATAATAGAGATATGGAGCCATTAGCATCAAAAATTAGACCCAAAAACCTCGATGAATTCATTGGGCAAACGCACCTTGTAGGTATAGGTGATATAAAGAAAGGTATTGCCAAAGGACCACTTCGAGTGGCGATAGAAGAAGGTCATATATTCTCATTTATTCTCTGGGGACCGCCTGGAGTCGGGAAAACGACACTTGCGCGTATCTATGCAAAAGCTCTCAACGCAGAATATCACGAGCTTTCAGCTGTTTCCGCAGGGAAGGATGATATTCGGAGAATCGTAGAGGGAAGTGGAGATTTGTTTGGTCCGAAAATTCTCTTTCTCGACGAGATTCATCGCTTTAACAAAGCGCAGCAGGATTTTCTCCTTCCTCAAGTAGAATCTGGTAAATTAATCCTCATCGGCGCGACAACTGAAAACCCATCATTTGAAGTGATCTCAGCGCTCTTGTCTCGATGTCGTGTGTTTGTTATGGAAGAATTGAGTGGCGAGAATATGAAAGAGATTATCGCACGCACAGGATACGAACTTGATGAGAAGGCAATTGATTGGCTGATTGAAATGGCTTCAGGTGATGCACGGCAAGCTATTGCTATGATTGAAAATACTGCTCGTCTCTATGGCGATATAACAGTCACCAATCTAACTCAGACACTTCAGTCAAAACATCTGCGTTACGACAAAAAAGGCGAGGAACATTACAATACAATTTCAGCATTTATAAAAAGCATGCGCGCAAGTCAGCCTGATGCAAGTTTGTACTATCTCGCTCGAATGATCGAGGCTGGGGAAGATCCAAAATTCATCGCCCGACGAATGGTAATATTTGCTTCTGAAGATATCGGTATGGAAGATCCACAGGCGCTTGTAGTTGCGAATGCCGTCTTTCGAGCAGTGGAAACGATCGGATATCCCGAAGCGGGGATTAATCTCTCACATGGCGTAATTTATCTCGCAGAAGCCCCAAAAAGTAAAGCTGCATATTATGCATACCTCGCAGCACTAGAAGACGCAAAGAAGCATGGCAACTTGCCGATCCCGCTTAAGATACGAAATGCACCGACGAAACTTATGAAGGATCTCGGCTATCACAAGGGGTATGAGAAATATACCAAAGAGGATCTCTTGCCAGAGAAGATACAAGGTCAGAAATATTGGAAGAAAGATATATGAAGCACTCAAAAGAAAACAACATATCTCATGCATGGGATGTATCTGCGCGCGAAGCAATTGCGATTCAAAAAACACTCACGGATGCGGTTACTCTTTCTCCACTTCAAAAACAGATACGGACGATCGGCGGGGCTGATGTTTCACTCAATATGTTTGGAAAAGATTTGTATGCGGGAATCGTGGTTCTCTCATATCCTGAACTTGCGATAATTGATCAGGCATATGTAAAACTTGAGGCAAAGTTCCCATACATCCCTGGACTCCTTTCATTCAGAGAAATACCAGGACTGCTTGAAGCATGGAAAAAACTCAAACAAAAACCAGATCTCGTCATGGTAGATGGCCAAGGTATCGCTCATCCGAGACGGCTCGGTATTGCAAGTCATTTCGGAATTCTTGCAGGTGTACCTACTATTGGAGTCGGCAAAAGTAAGCTCTATGGTACATACGAAGTTCCTATAGATGTGGGCACCAAGAATGATATCGTTGATCCAAAAACTCGAGAGAAAATTGGCAAAGCATTCAAAACGAAAAAGGGATCTAATCCACTTATCATCTCTCCTGGACATTTGATTACGATCGATGAGTCAGTATCCTTTGTAGAAAGTTGTCTTCGGGGATATCGTCTTCCTGAGCCGACTCGCCAAGCGCATCTCGGCGTGAATGTATATAGAAAATCCCGACAGTAATCTTTCTCTGTCGGGATTTTCTATTTTATTTAATGTATGTACTCTCTGATCTCGCGAGCCCCTGCTTTTTCGAAGATATCTTTTGTAACGAGATTTTGTGACTTTACGACGACTAATACTTCTCCTAAGCGGACAGAGTTCTCATAGATCGCTGCATCAGCACTTTCTACACCCATATTGCTGAGTGCCCCGATGAATCCTCCTGCCATTGCGCCCGTAGCTGCACCTGCTACTGTTGTAGCTGCTACACCCGTAAATCCGAGCGCTGCTGCGAGTGGTCCAGCTACTATGAGTGAACCAAGTCCTGGCAAGATGCCGTTTGCGATAGCAAGGCCAGCGATTGCTCCAAGGACTGACCCTGTCGTTGCGCCAGAAGCAAGGCCTGAACCTATTTTACTATCTGTGTGTGCATCGATTATTTCTCCATCAACATCGATATATACGTATGACATATCACTTGTAGCGACACCGAATGCGTGTAATTCATTGATTGCTCGTTCTGCTTCTAAATGAGTCCTAAAGATTCCTGCTGTTGTAATCATATATGTATTTGATTAACTGATAATGATGCTTTTCTCACACGACTGTTGTTATTGAGTAGCAGCTTGTGCTGTGATATTTACTGATGAAGATGCTTTCAATCCTTTACTGTTTTGTGCGGTGAATGTGGCTTTATATGTACCTGCTACATCATAAACGTGGGTAAATGTGCTTGTCTGTGTATACACATCAGTGCCAGCTTTGAGTGAGAATGTAGAACTTGTGTTATCACCCCAGTCTGCTGTGTAGGTAAGGGAACCGTTATCTGGATCATAGGCGTTAACTGTAATTGTTGCTGTTTGTCCCACTACTACTGATGTATTTCCTGTAAGGCTTGTTATCACTGGTGCGTTACTTGAATTTGGAAGAGCAGGTGTTGTTACAGATACTTCTGATGATAGAGTCTTGCCAGAAGCATTTGCGGAACCTACTATTACATAGTATGTCGTACCTGGTTCTAGTTTTGTAAGAGTAACCTTGTGATCACGACCCTTCACGTTCCAGAAAGAATTCCAGAATGAATTTCGAGCAATGTTTGCATTTCCTGAAGTGTTAACTGGTGATGTTTTGCTGTACCAAACGAGGCTCGTTGAACGGACATCTGTAGTCCATGTTACTGTAGCCTGATGTGGCTTTGTTGATGTAACAGAAACATTACTAATAACTGGTGCGGCAACTGTATTTGTACTTGTTACGCGGACTGTTGTAGTGGAAACTGCTGAAAGCCCTGCACTATTTTTAACTGCGAATGCGATCTTGTATGTTCCCGGGTTCGCATATGCATGGGTAAATGTACTTGTCTGAGTAAATGATTCTGATGACATCTTTGCAGTACTATCGTCTTTTCTGTCACCCCAGTTAACTGAGTATGAGAGTGATCCATTAGATGAATCAGATGCATTTACTGTCCATGTACCTGTTTCTCCAACCTTCAACATTGTTGGAGCAGTAATCCCAGAAATAATCGGTATGTTGTTACGGTTAAAGCTCGCATTACTATTTGCTTTTACTTCTGCATTTACGCGATTCTCAGATGAACCAAATAACGCACCCAAGATTGATTTATTGGAACGAGAATCTCGATCCTTATCTTTATCTTCTTTATTTTTATTACTTTCATGTTTTAGATCTACTTTTGCTTTCGCATCAAGGTCAGCCCGAGTTTCTACTCGGATACTGCGATTATTATCGTCTCCACGGAAAAGAAATCCATTATCCGCAGAACTTACGAACGGCACGATAGCCATGGATAGAATCAAAAGCGAACTTGTTATAAATTTTGTTTTTTTCATAATTTTATTTACTCAATTAATTTGATAATTTGAAGGCTTTTTATAGGGTATATATCCCTATAAGTAACCTATACTATGGTAGACGGAGCTCTATTCTCTTTCCTTACATAGACATTGGATGATATATATTGTATTTTATATCTAGATAGCAACGGCCGTACGAGTACGTAAGAAATAGCGCTTTTGTTCGTCTTTCCCAATGAAACCTGATATTACCCATACATTTGAAGAGATATACACTACAGAGTCAGACACCCTATTCCGATTTTGCTTGACTCGCGTGTCTGATAGAGAGCAAGCTCTCGATATCACCCAGGAAGCTTTTGTTCGCCTCTGGCAAACGATGCAAAAAGGGGATGAAATACAAAATACGAGAGCATTTCTCTTTACCATCATTCGACACCTGATTATCGACTGGTATCGCAAGAAGAAGAGCATTGTGTTCAGCAAAATGGCAGATGAAGAGACGGGGGAGTATGATGTCATCGATGCGAGCACAGCAGACAATCTTGATCTTGGGCCAGAAGGTAGATATCTCTTGGAGAAAATCAATGAATTGTCTCCGACATATCGAGATCCTGTGTATTTGCGGTATGTAGAAGGATTATCACCAGGAGAGATAGGAGAAAGTCTTGGCATATCTGCCAACGCAGCGTCAGTTCGGGTTAATCGCGGATTGCTCGAGCTGCGAAAAAAGACAGGGTATAGTATTGAAGAAGGAAATTAAAATGGAAGACGAAAAATTACACAAAGGAATACAACAGATAAAAAAAATCACCATGACTGATGCTGAGAAAGAACGCATGCTCGGTCGTATTTTGAGTACGTCGCAAGTTGTAAAAAAACCAGTACAGAGTTCATGGGTGTCGTATTCTTTTATATTCTCAAAACGGCATCGCTTTTTCTATGCAAGTATTGCGATGTTATTGATCGTGTTTGTCGGCGGCCGAGAAGCAGTATTTGCTTCAGAAGAGAGTTTGCCGGGAGACGCTCTCTATGCGGTAAAAGTAAATATTGTAGAACCTGTTCGAGCTCGCCTTACGTTTTCACAAGAAGCAAAAGCAGAATATGAAAGCACCCGTGCAAAAAAGCGTATGGTTGAAGCAGAGACTCTTGCCTCGACAGGTAACCTTGATGAGACAAAGCAAAAAGAAATAGCTGTCCTCTTGGAAACTCATACGAAGGCTTTGGAAAAAAGTCTTATAGAGCTCGATAAAGAAAAATCATCGGACAAAATTGATGATATCGTACGTAATTTCCAAGCGGGAATGAATGCCCATGCGAAAGTTCTTGATATCATCGATTCTGATCAGAAAGAGGAAGACACACCAGAAGGAAATGAGATCTCAAAGACAGCTCGTGCGAGCGTCGATACAATACGAACAAATTGGAAAACCAAGGAGATCAATTCATCTGAACGATACAACAAGAAAAAAGAAATGGTTAAATCACTCATAGATTCGACAAATAAAAATCTAGATCGTACAGAGAGCAAGGATTCACGAGTGCAGCAACGAGTGATCAATACCGCTCAGGAGACACTCGATCAGGCGGCACAACTGTTGAAAGAGTCTGATGAAGGCAATATCGAAGAAAATAAAGAGAACGCATACTCAAAGCTTCTTGAATCTGAAAATTCAGTTACAGAAGCCGATATCTTTTTGAAAGCAGGACTTCAATTGAAAGAAGAAAATACTCATTCAAAACGTGATAGAAATAGCATCAAAGAACAATCGTTTCCAGACGAAAATAGACACGAGTGGAGATAAAAGATAAAATACATACATGCAAGATGAGCATGTACATGTAGATAAGAAATTGATACGGAGATTGAGAATATTTGTGGTAATTCTCGCGATCATGTCCGGTGTGCTTGTATATGAAGTATATATAAGCCATATCAAGATTCTTCTTTTAATCCTGGGGATTTTCCTTGGTGTCGGGATAGGATTTATTGCTGGGCGAATGTTCTCGATCGAATGGCATGCCGAAGAGGAAAAGGTGATCGGTAGACTCGATAGGATAGGAATTGTCGTTCTCGTGCTATATATTATATTCTCTTTTTCTCGCCATTTTATCTTTGAGCATTGGCTTACTGGCGCGATCCTCTCTGCGTTTACATTTAGTTTTATCGAAGGCGCCATGCTTGGGCGAATTCTCTCTATGCGTTTCAATATTAAAAGAGTGCTTACCGAACAAGGCAAACTTAGATAAAGATACTCAGGTACCTATTTTCACTGGTAAGATTGTAATTACTGGGCCGTCTACCTACATGGTAGGCTTATTAGGTATAAAGGTCGCACTCATTTATAAATAATTGTAATTTTACTAACTAATTTTGATTTTATGAATAAAAATACAGTAATCGGATTATTGATCTTAATAATCATCATCGGACTCGGATACTATATATCAACAAAAGATAAAGTAATGGTAGACAATACCACAGTACTTCCTGTTATTACAGAAGAGGGTACTACACCCACACCAACCTCGACTGTAGCAACGCCAGCTGCACCAATCGTAGTGACAAATTCAAATGCCAACACTTCAAGCTCAACTGCAGCAGTCACAGGAACAGTAAAGCCGAATGGAGCAGCTACAACATACTGGTACGAATATGGGGAAACAACAGCACTCGGCACTCGGAGTACATCACAAGCAATTGGTTCAGGATATTATGTTACCCCAACACCTGCATTCATCACAGGTCTTAAAGCAAACACGCTCTACTACTATCGCTTAAGTGCACAGAATAAATTCGGAACTGTGAATGGCACTACATATACTTTCCAGACAAACATGACCTCACCACCTCAGGCGAAAGCTCCTTCAACGCGCACAAATGCTGCAGGTGATATTGCTCGTACCTCTGCTACTATCAATGGCCAAGTAAATCCAAATGGTACAGACACGAGCTACTGGTATGAATACGGAACGGACAATAGCTTCGGGTCTGTAACCGGATACCGAGCTACAAATTCAGGTACGACATTTATGTCTGTTCCAATGTCTCTCACAGGACTCGAACCTCTTACAAAATATTACTTCCGCTTGAATGCACAGAATCAGTACGGTACAGTGAATGGAACAACTATGAATTTCACTACGTCTGGCCCTGCGCAATCAAGCAAGCCATCTGTTGAGACTCTAAATGCAAGCAGCATTAGCTCTTCTGATGCAGTATTCAATGGACGGATAAATCCAAATGATGCACAGACGACCTATTGGTTCGAGTATAGTACTGACTCTCTTCTTGGAAACTTGATAGGAAGTGGTACTCCAAAGAGGACACTCTCTGGTATGGACACACAAGAGGTAGAGATCAATGTAAACAATCTTTCGTCGAATACAAAATATTATTATCGCCTTGTTGGTATGAACGATCATGGTACAGTCTACGGTAAAACTGTATCCTTCACTACAAAACGATAGTGTATCAAAGTATAAGCGCTACCAATACAGTCTTCGAGAATATTCTCGAAGACTGTATTTGAATCTGGTATACTACATATATGAAGACTGTAAAAAACTTGGAACTGCGGATTCAAAACATTCTGAGTCATCATCCCAAATTCTATGCATTTATTGTCGGTATCGGAATAGTGCTTTTTTGGCGAGGAGTCTGGCATAGTGTTGATAATATCCATACGCTGATAGATGGTATCTATTCTGATGGTTCGACGAGTATTATGTTTGCCCCGTGGTGGGATGGACCGCTCTCATTATGTGTCGGTGTTGTACTCCTTTCTTTTACGGGAGCGTTTACTTCGAGTTTTATCGGGAATGAACTTATCCTCTCTGGACTTCGAGGTGAGAAGAAACTTACAGAGAGAAATGATGCTGAGATAAAAGACGAGCTCAGTGCGATCAGTGATATTCAAAAAGAACTTGTCGAGATCTCAAAGAGGCTCGAAGATATTGAAAAACAAGCGCACAAGAATCACAAAGGACTTTAGTAAGATAAAACACCTCGCGCTTGAGAGGTGTTTTATCTTACTTTGATGCCATTGTGACCTTTGCGGTATTCGGAGAATTTGTCTGACTTTGACCTAGTTTCTTTACGGTACTTGATTCTTCCATAACGCCTTTATTTTTCCATGCTTCAGCTGGTTTTATTCTTCGAATAACATTTGTATATGGTTGCTCCCATGAATTTTCTTTCAAGAGTATAGTGCCGCTTCCTTTTGTTGGTCTTGCTTTTAAAAATGCATCATCATCAAGTGCACCGATACCGTGATAATCAGTGAGCATTTTAGTCGCATTCGTAAATCCTGCATTGTAGGCGATAAGCATAAAGAAATCGAGAGCAGTATCCGACAATCCTATTCCGTTTTTATCTGCAAACTCTACAATCTTGTCACTATTTAATCGCAAGAGAGCGACTTTAGCTCGAATAGCATCTTCTGGAGTTTTGAAATCTGCTGATTTTACTGAGATACCTTTTTCATTTGTATGGATTGATTCTTTAAAAGAAAAATCAGCATCTAATAATTTCTTTTTAAGAAGGATCGGAAACGCTTCAGCAAAGTGATCCAAGCCAAAATTTTCAAACCCGCTTACTTTATATACCTTATCTTGTGTATCATATGGATTTATAAGATAGTTTCGAAGTCCTTCTTCTGCTGCTGATGCGAATAGGATCTCTGGTGCGATGCCGTATTCTTCACCAAGTTCATTGAATATTTGTCTGTACGTTTTCCCTTCAGGAGTTTTCTTGTTAAGTATCTTGAAATCATCCCATCTTCCAGCCATGACTTCTCCGTATTCCTTTATCAAAGAATCTCGTTCGATTCTATTGTCCTTACCGACTCCTACTTTCTTCTCTGTCTTTTTCTCTAACGGGTCAGAAAATGTTTTCTCTGCGCTGTTTCCACTTTCCGCTTTTATTGCGCTCGTTCCGAGTGTAAGCAACCCGAGACTCATAAATAGTTTTCTCTGCGCATTTTTTAAAAAGGATTTTATTTTTGAAGCATCCTTCTCTTTGTGTGTGTACGTAAATGTATTTCTCGGGCCTGTAGCTACGGGAATGTTTCTCTCGTTTGGTATCGGGTCTGGAGGGTACTTTGCGATGACTCCTTCCTTTGCATTTTGTATTGCTTGTTCGTGCGCATCCGATGCCGTATTAATTGAGCGCAGTTTAGTATCGGGAGCGGATCGCTCGTTCGCATCTTCTCCTCGAAAAGCGACACCTGTTTCGGGTATTTTCGGTCCAACTAGTGGCGATTCATTTGTAGTATTACGATGCCCCTCCCTGTTCATATATGTCTAGTATATCAAATATAGTCGATATTGTAAGGGTGGAGTATGATATACTGGACCAATGAAACTATTTAAGAATAGAGGCGTGAACGGTCCAGTCCTGATCATAATCGCAGCATTTTTATGGGCATTTGATGGAGTAATACGTAGATATTTGTATACGTTACCTCCGATCACTATTATATTCTTTGAGCATTTGATTGGTCTTATCATCCTTGCTCCATTTATTTACAAGAACATCAGAACAGAGAAAATAGGGAAGAGAGAGATATGGTTACTGCTTCTTGTTGCACTGTTAAGCGGTCTCTTGGGAACACTCTGGTTCACCACAGCACTTCTCAAAGTACATTTCATATCGTTTTCTGTGGTATTCCTGCTTCAGAAGTTGCAGCCGATATTTGCAATAGGTTCTGCATCAATCTTTCTCAAGGAAAAATTCGACAAGCGATATATCAAGTGGGCGGTACTTGCCCTTATCGCTGCATTTTTTGTGACATTTCCAAATGGATATGTAAATCTAAAAACAGGTGAGGAAAGTGTCATTGCAGCGATTTATGCATTTGGTGCAGCCTTTGCGTGGGGGACATCGACTACATTTTCGAAAATGGTCCTTACCAAAATCTCGCATAAGACGAGCACATTCTATCGATTCCTATTCACTACTCTCATTGCGCTTGTTGTAGTCATTCTCTTTGGATATGGAACTTCACTCTCATCGGTGACTGTGCCTCAGTTTAGCTTGTTTGCTTTGATTGCTATCTCGACAGGAATGGTCGCGCTCATGATCTATTATCGTGGACTTTCTCGCACACCAGTGCATATTTCTACAATTCTTGAACTCACATTTCCATTCATCGCGATATTTATTGATATGACACTCTATCATACGACGCTCTCAGTCTCTCAGTTTATGGCTGCACTTGTATTAGTATTAGCAATGTACAAAATTGCTCGCTTACAACACCATGCTCTTCCAATCCAAACAAATTAAAGGTAACGGTCGCGGACATAGTGTTGGATTCCCCACGATAAATCTAGTTGTCCCAGAGGATCTCGCACTAGAGGAGGGTATCTATGCAGTACTTGTTACGATAGATGGTAAAACATACAATGGTGCGCTTCACTACGGTTCCATTCCGACATTTGATTTGCCAGAGAAGACGATGGAAGTGCACTTGATTGATATGACTGATGAGACTGTACCTTCTACGGATCAAACAGTAATTCAAATTGATATGATCAAACGTATACGCGAAGTGAGAAAATTTGAAGATGCCCACGCACTTGCGCTTCAGATCGCGCGCGATATAGAAGAGATAAACACCATTTTATCCCAAAATTACTAGCAGATTCTCTCTAAATACGGTAGTATAGGGAATCTATGGCAGAAAAACCTTTACATGGCGAAGTCGTAATACGATTCGAGAAAGTCTCATTTGAATATGGGCACAACAAACCGATCTTGGACACGGTTGATTTTTCTATTCGCCGCGGGATGAAGGTTACTATCATGGGACAGAATGGTGCAGGCAAAAGTACGCTCTTTGGCCTTATTACTGGTGCTCATGTGCCTGAAAATGGCAAGATCAATCTGGCTCAGCGCACGACAATTGCGCTTTCTCGCCAGGTTATTCCTCGCGATGAACTCGACCTTACAGTCCGAGAATTTTTTGAAAAGTGTTTCAAGGAGAAGGTATACGATATTGATCCTCGGATTGATGATGCGCTTGAGGTGGTGAATTTGAAAGGTCATGAAAAGGTCCATGATCGCATCGTGAAATCTTTCTCTGGCGGACAGCAGGCACGCTTGCTTCTTGCAAGCGCTCTAATCCAAGAACCTGATATCCTCCTTCTCGATGAGCCAACAAACAATTTGGACAAAGCAGGGATTGCGCATCTTACAGACTTTCTTATCAAATACAAAAAGACAGTGATCGTGATTTCCCACGATGCGCACTTCTTGAATGCATTCACTGATGCGGTGCTGTACCTCGATGTCTATACTCGCAAAATCGAGCAATATGTCGGTAACTATACAGATGTACGTGATCAGATCACTGCTCGGATGGAACGAGAAAATAGGAAGAACGCACTTCTTTCGAAAGAAATCCAAGCAAAGAAAGATCAGGCCAATGCCTTTGCGATGAAGGGGGGAAATCTTCGTGCAGTTGCCAAGCGCATGCGAGATCTTGCAGAAGAACTCGAAGAAGAGAAAGTCGATGTGCGAAAAGAAGACAAGACGATCCGACCGTTCACTATTCCATTCCAGGGCGACCTTATCGGCGATATCCTCACCCTCTCATCTGTATCAATACTTAAAAAAGGAAAACCATCGAAAAAGAAAGTAAGCCTTTCACTTCGCAAGAATAAACATTTATTACTCTCTGGTCCGAATGGCATCGGCAAGAGTACACTTCTTGAATCACTTGCAAGCGGTAAAGCTGATGGCCTGCCTGCGCAGGCAGGTGCAGTAATACAAAATGGTACACGTGTAGGATACTATCGTCAGGATTTCTCAACCCTTAATTTCGAACACACTGTTCTTGAATCGCTTTCTGAAATCAGTCGTATGGTGACTGGTCGTGTCGATGAGCAGAATATTCGTGCTGTTGCTGCATCGTTTTTGATCGCAGGGGATATGGTGCATACTCGTATTGGTAGTCTTTCTGAAGGACAGAAAGGTCTGGTTGCATTTGCAAGTCTTGTTCTGCTTCGACCAGGACTACTTATTCTAGATGAGCCGACAAATCATATCAACTTTCGCCATCTACCAGTCATTGCTAAGGCTCTCGATTCATACGAAGGTGCGATGATTCTCGTCTCTCACGTTCCTGAATTCGTCTCACAGATTCGAATCGATGACATCCTCGATCTCGAGAAGTAAAAAACCTTCCTAATAATAGGAAGGTTTTTTACTATTCTTTGAAATTTTAATTTTCTAGTATAGTGGAGTAATGCGAGAGACGGATGAAGAATTAATCAGAGAATATATTGCTGGAAATCAGGAAGCTCTGAAAATACTGATTGAGAGATATACGCCCGAGATATACAATTTTGTAATCCGTTTTGTAGGTGCGACTAATGCGCCTGACGTTACTCAGGATGTATTTATAAAGGTCTGGAGAAATATAAAAAAGTTCAAAGTAAAACGTGCTCAATTCAAGACGTGGCTTTTTACCATTGCACGCAATACGACAACTGACTTTTTACGTAAGAAAAAGTCGACTGTATTTTCTGATCTTGATACGGAAGAAGATTCTTTTTCAGAGAGTATACAAGACGAAACTATCCTCCCCGATGTTGCCATTGTAAAACTCGAAGATACGAAATTGCTCAATGAGCTTCTCTCGCAATTACCTACCGACTATCAAACAGTCCTCATGCTCTACTACCAAGAAGATATGACATTTAAGGAAATAGGGAAAGTGCTTGGTAAGCCTCTCAATACCGTTAAAAATTATCATTTCCGAGCTATCAAAAGACTACGTGGATTGCTTGATGTCTAGTGCACCACTTGTATATGTTATATCGTATATACCAATATGGATGGAAAACGTTTACAAGAACTATTCAAAAATGCCTCGTATCATGGGGAGATGAAGCTCTCTGCCGATATCTGGCGAACAATCAGTCTCAAAGAAGAAAAGAGAAAGAAGATCTCATATTTTAAATATATCGGAGTTCTCGTGCTCTCTTTGTCAGGGTTTGTATTTGTAGTGCGAGATGTTCTAACTGGATTGTCCCAATCTGGATTCTATGAATATATGTCACTCGCCAGAGAAAGCGGAGCGTTTACCGCGTATTGGAAGGAATTTATACTCTCTATTGCTGAATCACTCCCACTTACGAGCATTACAGTATCCTTACTCTTACTCTTTGTACTCGCGTTCTCGATGAGACGTCTCGTATTGAGAAATAGAAATCAATTATCAATAGCATAACAGTATCATTATGGAAAAAATAAAAACATACGTTAATAAATTATCAGAACCAAAGATTTTTAAGAAGATCATGTATGGGTTTGGAGCTTTGTTCATAGCATCACTCATATTCCAAGCAGGGATGTTTGTCGGTTTTCATAAGGCATCATATCGACATGATATGGATGGCAATTTCTCAAAGAATTTTGGCCCACGTCGTGGAGGCAAGATGATGATGAAAGGGTCCCCTGAGAATTTCCCGAATGCACACGGATCTATCGGAAAGGTGATCAAAGTTGAATTTCCAACAATGATCGTCGCAGACAAAGATAATACCGAAAAGGTTATTCTCATTACGGATGATACGCAATTCCGCAAAATGCGTGAAGATGGAACTAAAGATGATATCAACGTAGATTCATATGTCGTCGTTATCGGCTCACCAAATACGGAAGGTCAGATTGAAGCAAAATTAATTCGTATACTTCCTGCACCATCTCCTGAGATGATGCGAGAAAAGAATAGTGATAATCGTTAAACTATATGATACAGAAAATAAAAACATTCATTGTAGGTCATAAAATTATAAGCGGAGCTATTGCACTCATTCTTATTATTAGTTCTTACTTCATGTTTAAAAGTAATGCGACTGCAGAAGTCCGCTATGTGACAGCAATTGTAGAGAAAGGAGATATTATTTCCTCTATCACTGGAACCGGTCAAGTAGAAGCAACAAGCACAATAGAACTTAAAGCAAAATCATCAGGGACTATCACACAAGTAAATGTGACAGCAGGTTCATATGTCAGAAAAGGTCAAACTCTATTCGTAATCGATGGCTCGGATGCTCTTAAAGGTGTGCGTGACGCAAAATTAAGTCTACAAATCGCAGAAAGTGATCTTGCGAGTGCAAAAAAAGATTATGAAAATACAAAAGTTTCCAAGGATACTGCTCTTAAGAATCTCTTGCTTGATTTAAACTCATCGGTGGTTGCTATGCCAGAGAGTGATAATGTAAATACTAATATAGTGAATGTATCGGGAACATATACTTCTACAGTTCAAGGGAGATATACCCTCGAAGTATATGAGTGTTCAGGTGGTCAGTGTATAACCTACCGTGGACTCGAATCGGGATCATTTGCAATTAAAACAAATGTTCCACAAAAGCTTGGTGATCGAGGGCTCTATGTTACATTCACTTCACTTCCAAAGACAGGGGAAGAGTGGTATATCGATTTACCATCTCTCGCGTCAACTACCTATGCAGCAAAATTGCGAGCATATGAAGAAGGTAAGCTTTCTATTCCACAAGATATAGAAAATGCTGAAGAAACAGTAAAATCGCGTGAACTCGCTCTCGTTCAAAAACAGAATGCCTTGATAGATGCACAGAGAACTCTTTCTGATTACTATGTATCTGCGCCATTTGATGGCACTATCGCAAGTGTAACTGCTATCGTTGGCAATACTGCATCAGATACACTCGGCACTATTATTACGAAACAAAAAGTTGCTTCTATCACTCTTAATGAAGTCGATGTATCAAAGGTTAGCCTCGGACAGAAAGCGACGCTTACGTTTGATGCAGTAGAAAATCTGACGATTACTGGCGAAGTTGTAGAGATCGACGGAGTAGGAACTGTTACTCAAGGAGTAGTATCGTATACGGTAAAAATTAGCTTTGATACTGATGATGCTCGCATAAAGCCAGGTATGAGCGTCTCTGCTTCTGTAATTACTGCTATGAAACAGGGAGTGCTCGTCATTCCAGCATCTGCCATCAAGACTGATACACGCGGAAGTTATGTAGAAATTTTCAATCCTGCGCTTCCTGTAGGTACAGCAGCAAGTGCTCAAGGTTCACTCTCAGAAGTGTTACCAGAACAAGTCGCTGTCGAAGTTGGTGTATCAGATGATACATCTACAGAAGTTACAACGGGACTAAAGGAAGGTGACCAGGTCGTCTCTCGTACTATCACATCGAACACGACAAAGCCTTCGACTGTAAGTACACCGAGCCTCTTTGGTAATGCGGGTGCACGAGGTGCGACAAGAGCAATAACACGATGATAGAAATAAAAAATATAACAAAGACATATAACTCAGGAGAGAATAAATTTCAAGCGCTCAAAGGTGTGAGCTTCACAATCAAAGACGGAGAGTTTGTAGCTATCATGGGTCCATCTGGTTCAGGAAAGTCGACGCTTATGCATATCTTGGGAGCGCTTGATAACCCGACCGAAGGTGAATACTTTCTCGACGGCAAAGACGTATCACTTCTCTCTGATGATGAGCTTGCCGATATTAGGAGGGATAAAATTGGTTTCGTATTTCAAGCATTCAATCTGCTTCCTCGTGCAAGCGTACTCCGCAACGTATCACTACCGCTTGTATATGAGGGGGTAGCAGAAGGGCAAAGAATTGAGCGTGCAAAAAGCGCACTTATTTCTGCAGGGTTTGATGAAGCTCACTTTCATCATCTTTCAAACCAGCTCTCTGGCGGTCAGATTCAGCGTGTCGCTATTGCACGAGCGCTCGTTAATGATCCGACGCTTATACTTGCTGATGAACCGACAGGGAATCTTGATTCAAAAACGGGAGAGATCGTCCTTGCGACATTTCAGAAGCTTAATCGTGAACTCGGTCGTACAATTATACTCATTACTCACGAACCTGATGTGGCAGAGCATGCTGATCGTATTATTCATATAAAAGATGGATTACTTTTAAGTGATCGTAAGACTGATGCAAAATAGTATGACTACAAAAGATATATTCCAAGAAACATATTCTGCACTCTCATCAAACAAAGTTCGATCAGGGCTTACGATGCTTGGCATCATCATCGGTATCGCTTCTGTCATTGCTATGACCGCTATTGGTCAGGGTGCGCAAGCATCTATCCAAAGCTCTATTCAGTCTATTGGATCGAATCTGATTATTGTCTCACCGGGGGCAGGGCGTGGTGCGGGGGTACAAGTGAGCTCAGGAAGAGGATCAGCAAAATCACTTACACTCGAAGACGTGGAGGTACTTACAAGTATCTCTGGGGTAAAAGCTGTTGCTCCTGAAGTTACAGGTAGATATCAAGTTACTGCAAAAGGAACAAATACAAATACATCTGTAACTGGAGTAACTACAAGCTATCCGAGCGTTCGCAATGTAGAAGTAGATGAAGGAGTATTTATCACTGATCAAAATGTTACAAGTGGAGCAAAAGTTGCAGTACTCGGTCCTTCAGCTCGAGATGACTTGTTTGGAGAGGGTGCGAGTGCAGTCGGACAGACAATTCGAATCAAAGGTACACAATTTAAAATTATCGGTATCACAAAGACAAAAGGGGGTTCAGGTTTCCAGAATCCTGATGATGTCATTTATATTTCGCTCTCGACTGCACAGCGATATTTCTCAGGTGACCAATATGTGACGAGCATCTCTGTTCAAGCCGAGAGTGCTGAGGTTACTACGCAAGTCCAATCTGATGTTACACTCGCATTGCTTGATGCGCATAACATAAAAGATCCAACTCAAGCAGACTTCAACACGCTTAATCAAGCTGACATTATTGCGACTGCATCTTCTGTGACGAGTACATTTACGACGCTTCTGGCTGCAGTTGCAGGGATTTCACTCCTCGTCGGTGGTATTGGAATCATGAACATGATGCTCACCACAGTGACTGAGCGTACTCGCGAGATCGGACTCAGAAAAGCAATTGGTGCAAAGCGGAGAGACATCAGCAAGCAATTTCTGGTAGAGGCGGTTGCACTTACATTTATTGGAGGGGTGATTGGAGTCATTCTCGGGTGGGGGATTGCATTTTTAGTAGCAAAGACTGGAATCATCGCGACATCGGTATCGCTCAAATCAATTCTTCTTGCATTCGGCGTGTCAGCAGGTATCGGCATTATATTTGGATATTATCCCGCTTCGCGTGCTTCGAAGCTCAATCCTATCGAAGCATTGCGATATGAGTAAGAATTATTAGTAGTTGATAAGCTTCACAAATTATATTCTGAAAAAAGTCCTCGGTTCTCCTCGCACTAAATTTCTAAAGGAGCGAGGCCAGACTATTTTTCATAAAGTAATTTGTTTCGCTCGATATATATGAAGAAAAATAAATTAGTTTCAATTATCGCTATAAGTATAATTGTGGTTGCGGGGGCATTCTTTTATGGGGGTATGAAGTACGCCCAAGCAAAAGGAAAGAATACTATGCGTTCTGGTAATTTTCGATCACAAAACGGCATGGGTGTCCGCCCAGATGGTGCCATGATGCGCAGCGGTGCAAATGGTGGATTTACATCGGGAGAAGTTATAGCAAAAGATGCAACGAGCATGACAGTAAAGCTTCAAGATGGTGGATCAAAGATCATTCTCTTTACAGCTACTACTCCAGTCATGAAATCAATTGCAGGAACATCTGAAGATATTGCTATCGGCAAGAATGTCATGATTACGGGTAAAGTAAATGCAGATGGTAGTGTGAGTGCAGAACAGATACAATTACGAGATACTCCTGTCCAACCCCTAAAGATCAACTAGATGTAAAATGTAAAATCCCTCACAATGAGGGATTTTTCTTATTGACACAAAATGAAATATATTATAATGTACTCTTAATTATTGCTCCTCAATATATTTTGTATTTAGATTTATTAAATTATTTTGGTTTTCAATATGGAAGCTAAAGTAATTTAATAAATTGGAAAATCTAAAATTGATAAAAAATGAAAAGTCAAACAATCCCGAAAAGTTGGTATCTGGCTCAGATACTTATTACTGTAACAACATTTTTTAAAAAGTTTATCCCTAAAAAACTTAAAAGGGAAATTCAAAAAATCATAGATCCGCCACACATTAAGATTGAATACAAAAGAGCAGAAAAGTACTTTTATAATTACGTAGATTTAGTTGGAAAACAATGTGAAGTGTTTTCAATTGAAAAGTACTTAGTAGGCTTGTGGTTAGTATATTTCAATTGTGAAAACGAAATATATTTAGTAGTACTTAATGTATCACCCATTACGGAAAATCAAAAATTATTACTAAAAAGCAAATGCTTCAAATTCGTTCGAAAAGGAGGCTTAGTGATGGTTCAATCAGATGAAGAAAGTGCCGAGTTGGCTACTCAAACTTCAATAAAAGTACGGTATATTGATCATCAAAGAGGTTTAATTGGAATTTATGAATATGCACAGCTATAAAGTATTGTTTTGATCAATTCAAAAGGCTTCTTGGATTTTCCAAGAAGCCTTTTATATTTTGTACTCAAAATGATATTTCGAACATCGTTTCAAGTTCAGTACTATTTTTTGCATTCTGAATCTACTTTGACTCCTACAAAATTGAATAGTTCAGTACAGAGACTTTGCATAGTTTTCTTTTCTTTATACACATGGTCTTCGTTCGGATATGATGTAAGGGTGACATTTTTACCTGCTTCTTTTAATTTCTTATAGAAATCAGACGCTTGCCAGAAGGGGATGGTTCGGTCAGCTTCACCTGCGATTATTGCGATTTTCTGGTTGCCGATATTTTCAATTTTGTCAGCAATGGAAGCTTTGTCATAGAGGGCTCGGTTGCTCGGATCCGGTAGACCATTAAATTCAGTATTAAATATTGAAGTTTGCATCTTTACGAGCAAACTCTCCCAGTCTGTGACTCCATTGATAGATACTACTCCAGTAAATGCATCTGGATGTTCGACAAGTGTTCGGAGGGACATATATCCACCATAGCTATTGCCCATGAGGTAGACATCTTTTATATTGTAGCGACTCTTCGCGTAGGTGATCGCGTTCATGACATCTTCCACATCACTTTTACCCACTGCACCCTTGATACCTTCAGCATATGCACGCCCGAATCCAAAGCTTCCTCTATAGTCAAGCTTGAGCACTACGACGTTATTCTTGCGCAACAGTTCGAGTATAGAATCGTATAGGCCATAACTATGGAATGGATGGTATCCGTAACTTGTCTGGCGATATGGTCCACCATGAAGCCAGATGACGAGTGGATATGATTTTTTAGTATCCTTTTTTGTTGGAGTCATCAGTACTCCCTTTACCGTATCTGTTTGTATGATCTCTTGGTTAGTGATGCTTTTCTTTGTGCTTATTTTCGGAATTGAGAATTGTGCGATCTTCTTGGTATTTAAATTATAGATTTCTGGCCCATATCCTTTTGCTTGGAGTTTGCCGAATACAAGAGAAGTCCCGATTTTTCTGATCGGGCTACTATATGAGACGTTCGATTCTACAACTACATCTTTGTTTGTCTTAAGATTATATCTATACAGTGACCATCCATATGGGTTTTCTTTTGTATTGCCGACATAATACATCGTATCTTTATCGGTAAAAAGAAAGTCATCGACTTGGTAGGCGGTTGTCGATAGTTTTGTGCTTGTGATTACTTCATCTGTGAGCTTTGTCGTGTCTGTGATATAGAGTGCAATAGTTCCATCTTTATCATCGATATACGCGAGACTTTTGCTATCTGGAGAGAAATCAAATACTCGTCCCTGATCATCTACAAGATCCCAATATGCGACAGAGCTTGAGATACTGTATTCTTTTTTCGTTTCCAAATCTCTGACTGTGTATATGCGAGTGGGATTCGCATCTGTCCCTCCTCTATAATAGGCGACGAGTTTTTCATCAGGGGATAGAGTTACGTGACCTGCTTTCTTTTCTTTTAATTCTTGTTCGAGTGATGCTTGAATTTTTTGGGTAGGAGGAATGCCAAGAGTAACTTTTTTTGTAGCACTGCAGGATCTTGTAGTAACACTACAGAGATAATTCTGCTTTTTGCCAATACCATAATATTCGATAAGGACATTCGTTCCTTTTACACTCAAGATACTTCCGTATTGTATATCAAGCGCTTCTGCGCTGTGCAGAATGCTGAATGATATAACTATGATGAATATGTATTTGAGCCTCCTCATACCTCTATAGTATAGTAGAAAAATGGATACTCCAAATCGCCTTACAAAGAAAGCATTCCAATCGAAAATGTATACCTACTACAGGAAAAATAAACGCTCCCTGCCATGGCGAGAAACGCGTGATCCATACAAGGTTCTCGTCTCTGAGCTTATGCTCCAGCAAACACAAGCACCGAGAGTTATTCCAAAATACAAAGCATTCCTGAAAAAGTTTCCTACTATTAAAGTTCTCGCCACCGCATCTACGAGAGAGGTATTGGAAATGTGGCAAGGGCTTGGATATAATCGTCGGGCGTTGTATCTCTCTCGTATCGCACGGACAGTTGTAAAACATTATAAAGGAATATTCCCAAAAACATATGAAGAGCTCTGCGCTCTTCCTGGTATCGGTCCGTATACCGCATCTGCGATTATGGTGTTTGCCTATGAAAAGTCACAAGTTCTTATTGAAACAAACATACGAGCAGTGTTCATTCATTTCTTTTTTCCAAAATCAAAGAAAATTCCCGATACGAAACTTCTACCGCTTATAGGAAAATATATGGATAGTGAATATCCTAAGGAATGGTACAACGCACTCATGGATTATGGAGTATTTTTAAAAATGACGATTCCGAACCCAAGTCGTAAGAGCAAACACCATACACGTCAGAGCACATTCAAAGGATCAATTCGTGAGGTTCGCGGAGCGATTATTCGAAGCTATACAGTAGACCATACGACGACAAAGCGCTCTCTCATTCATGTATTGCCGTATGCTAAGGAAATCATTGAGCGTGAGTATGACAATCTGAAAAATGAAGGCTTTTTTGCGTAAGGTAAAAAAGTATTTTTATTTATAAAATAAGTTTTGATATAATACAACGTATATGGAAAATTCACGTTTGACCGTAAAGAAAATAAAGGAAATGTTTAGGGATCCTGTGGTTCGGACTATCCTTATCAGTCTTGCCACGGTGATTATCACACTTTCTCTATTTGCACTTCTTGCATGGCATTATCGAGCAGCTATTTTTAAAGTTTTAGCAACGGGATATACCAAAGAGCAAAATCAAATTGCCAGTACAAACGATATAACCTTGCCAGGGGATCTAGCAGCTAAAGTCGCTGACACAGTACCGCTTCAAACAGCTTCTACACGACAGGAAACCGTAGTGGATGCTGTAAAGATAGCACGACCAGCAGTCGTATCTATCGTTGTGAGTAAAGAAGTTCCAAAATATGAGGTATCGTATGACCAAGGAAGTGATCCATTCGGTGGAATGTTCCCGGGATTGTTCCAGACTCCAACGTATAAGGAGAACGGA
This sequence comes from Minisyncoccia bacterium, assembly GCA_965656375.1. Taxonomy (GTDB): domain Bacteria; phylum Patescibacteriota; class Minisyncoccia; order Phycocordibacterales; family UBA9973; genus UBA8515. The sequence goes on along the minus strand of CBFHKH010000001.1, from coordinate 444,108 downwards.
ACTGAAAAGAAGCAGATTGGTAGCGGCTCCGGATTTCTCATATCTTCAGATGGTTTGATCGTAACGAACAAGCATGTCGTTTCTGATACAAATGCGGTTTACGAAGTACTTCTGAATAATGGGACTAAATACAATGCGACAGTTCTCGCACGAGACGGAATTCTCGATATAGCACTTATAAAAATTACAGCAAGTGGGCTTCCGTATTTGAATCTTGGCGACTCGAATGCTCTCGAAGTAGGGCAGAGTGTCATCGCTATCGGCAATGCACTTGGTGAATTTAAAAATACTGTTTCAGTCGGTGTTGTCTCTGGACTTTCCCGCTCAGTGATTGCAGGTGATGGACAAGGAATGTCGGAGAGACTCGATAAAGTAATTCAAACTGATGCAGCGATTAATCCTGGGAATTCTGGTGGCCCATTGCTTGATCTTCATGGCAATGTGATCGGTATTAATGTCGCAGTTGTTCAGGGATCTTCAAATGTAGGATTTGCGCTCCCTGTGAATAGTGTAAAAAGTGCAATAGATTCAGTGAAAAGAACCGGGAAGATTGTACGGCCGTATGTAGGATTCCGGTATGTTACCATTACTTCTGATCTGAAAACGAAGAACAATCTTTCTGTTGACTATGGAGTGTTAGTCGCCCGTGGCAAGGGAGCGGCCGAAATCGCAGTTATCCCCGGATCGCCTGCTGATCGTGCAGGTATCGTTGAGAATGATATCGTACTTGAGATGAATGGTACAAAGATAAAAGAAGACAATGATTTCGCATCTCTTATACGATCTAAAAAAGTAGGCGATAGGATAACACTAAAGGTCCTTTCGAAAGGAGTTGAGAAAACGCTCACGCTTACCCTCGATGCTGCACCAGATGGAATGTAAATAATAAAAACTCCTCAAATACTGAGGAGTTTTTATTATTGAAGATTTTTCCACATCATGGATTCTTTTGGTAGTTTTCCTTGATCACTATACTTTGCAGTTTCTTTTTTGTGATAGACGCGCTCTACAGGACCTTCGACAACATAATAGATTAGTTGTCCGATCGGCATGCCAGGATATATTCGTACAGGTTTTGATGTTGAAATCTCAAGCGTCCAGTAGCCAGAGAATCCAACATCACCCTTACCTGCTGTAGCATGGATATCAATCCCAAGTCTTCCTGTCGATGACTTTCCTTCGAGGAAGGGTACATGGATGTGGGATTCTGTGTATTCAAGAGTTGAGGCGAGATACAATTCTCCAGGCATAAGGACAAATCCTTCATCAGGAATTTCGAAATGTTTAATTTGATTGTGCTTCTTGGCATCTATTTCATCATCTACATATTGAGCAAAATATTTACTCAAATGTACATCATATGAATTGCCACCCATGTTCACAGGATCAAATGGTGTGATAACAATGTCGCCCTTTTCTATATGTTCTAAAATTTTTGTGTCAGAGAGGATCATGGTATGAGTTTCGCATATTAGCTATTTTTGGTCAATCTTTTTGTATTCTATAAATGAATAAGGAATTGATTCATCTTTGTGATCTTCGCGGACTGTTTCCTTCCATATATTTTTATCAATGGTAGGAAATAGCGTATCTCCTTCGAAGTCTTGATGGATTTCCGTAATATAGAGTTTATTTGCTTTCTCCATTGCCTGTTTGTATATTTCTCCTCCACCGATTACAAACACCTCGACTTCTTCCTGATTTTCCTCAAATTCTTTCCCTTGTTCGAGCGCGGCCAGGCGCAATGCTTCTTCAAGGGAGCCTACTACATCTATTCCATCATGAGTATAGCTTGCATCACGTGTTATCACGATATTTTTTCTATTTGGTAATGGTTTACCAATACTTTCAAATGTCTTCCTTCCCATTATGACAGTATGTCCGCGAGTAGTGTCACGAAAGTGCTTCATATCAGCAGGCAAATCCCAAAGGAGGGTATTACCTCCTCCAATGACACCATTTTGTGCAACTGCAGCTATTTGCGAGATGATCATACCTATACAGCGATCGGTGCTTTGATAGCATCGTGAGGATTGTAATCGACAAGTTCGAAGTCTTCTATAGTAAAGTCTTCTATACTTTTCTTTTCTGGATTGATTTTCATTGTTGGCATTGGGCGAATGTCGTCTTTTCTTGAGAGTTGGAGGTCTGCTTGTTCCAAATGATTGAGATACAGATGCGTGTCTCCACCAGTCCATACAAATTCTCCAGGAGTAAGTCCTGTAACTTGAGCGATTATCATTGTAAGCAAAGCATATGATGCAATGTTAAACGGCACACCTAAGAATGTATCACAACTACGCTGGTAGAGTTGGCACGAGAGCTTGCCATCAGCAACATAAAATTGAAAAAGACAATGACATGGGGGGAGTCCCGCTTTTGCCATCTCGTCTATATCCGCGACATTCCAAGCAGAAACTATAAGTCTGCGAGAATCTGGAGTTTGTTTTATTTGATCTATAACATTTTTTAACTGATCAATATGTTCGCCATTCGGAGCTGGCCAGTTTCGCCACTGGTATCCATAAATAGGACCCAAGTTGCCATACTCTTTTGCAAATTGATCATCTGTTTTTATTCTTTCAATGAATTCTTTAATACCAGTATTCCATTCATCACTTCCAGTTTTCGGAACTTCGATGTTGTTTTTAAGTAGGTACGCTTTGTACGGCCACTCATCCCAAATATGTACATTGTTATCTGCAAGATATTTTAAATTTGTATCGCCACGAAGAAACCAAATCAATTCATGGATGATCGCTTTGATCGGCAGCTTTTTTGTTGTGAGTAGCGGGAATCCTTTTGATAGATCAAAACGCATCTGGTGACCTAAGAGAGAGAGGGTACCAGTACCTGTACGATCAGTTTTCTTTGCACCTTCACGCTTGATACGCTCTAAAAGGTCGAGATAAATTAGGTCTACATGGTCTTCTTTCATAGTTTCATTATACAGTTTTTGCTTTCTTGTTCAACGTGCTAAAATTGGCATATGTATATCGAACTACAGGACGAAGAGGTGCAAAAAGCTATAGACGGGGAGATTACTCGTGAGGAGGATGGACTCGAGCTCATACCATCAGAAAACTATGTCTCGATGGCAGTCCGAGAAGCTAACGGCTCAGTATTCACAAACAAATATTCTGAAGGATATCCAGGCAAGCGATACTATGGTGGACAGGATTTTACAGACCAAGTCGAGAGACTTGCAATAGCGCGTGCATGCGAACTCTTTGGTGCCAAGTATGCTAATGTTCAGCCACACTCTGGTGCGCCTGCAAATCTTGCAGTCTATGCTGCACTTCTTTCTCCGGGAGATACTGTCCTTGGTATGGATCTTTCTCATGGCGGACACCTAACGCACGGTCATCCTATGACTCTGCCTGCAAAGATCTATAACTTCGTCACCTACAAAATGAAAGATCCAGAAACAGGAGAGATAGATTATGATGCTCTTCGAGAAGTTGCACTCGAAACAAAACCAAAGATCATCCTTGCTGGATTCTCTGCATATTCACGCACTCTGGACTATCAGAAGTTCGTAGATATAGCCCGAGAAGTCGGTGCGATCACAATGGCAGACATGGCGCACATCGCGGGGCTCATCGCTGCGAAGGCACTTCCGAATCCATTTGATTTTGGATTCGACATCATTACAACTACTACTCACAAGACACTTCGTGGTCCACGCGGAGGAATGATACTTACTCGTGAGGACGAAGAAATCGCAAAGAAGATCGACAAATCTATTTTTCCTGGAATTCAAGGTGGTCCACACATGCATACGATTGCAGCAAAAGCGATTGCATTTGGTGAAGCACTTCGCCCGGAATTCAAAGAATATGCCCAGCAGGTACTCAAAAATGCGAAAGCAATGGAAAAAGTTCTCAAGGATGAAGGTGTGCGTATGATTGGTGGAGGAACAGACAATCATCTTATTCTCGCCGATGTTTTCGGCTCGCTCGGAGTAACAGGCAAGGAAGCACAGACAGTCCTTGATGAGGTAGGAATTACGCTTAATATGAACTCGATAGCAAACGATACTCGTAAACCACTTGATCCGTCTGGTATTCGCTTTGGAACACCTGCGATTACAACGCGAGGATTTAAAGAAGAAGATTGTGCGGAAGTTGCAAAGCTTCTCATAGAGACACTTAGAAATAAAGATGATGCAAGCAAGAAGGCCGAGATTAAAGACAAAGTTAAAGCTCTTGCCCATAAGCATCCAATACCAAAGAGTTTTATCTAATATGATAGAAGTAGAAAGAAAATTCCAACCAACAGAAGAACAGATGGCAGCTTTACTTGAAGACGCAGAATTTCTTGGAGAAAAAAATATACGTGATTTATATTATGATTTTCCTGATTTTAGAATATACAAATCAGGAAATAGATTACGCAAAAGAGATTCTGGATACGAAATGAAGATTTACCAGCCTGATACAGTATCTACTATCGAGATTGCTCGAGAAATTGAAAATGATCAAGAGATAAAAGATTTTCTCGGATTTACAAAAGACACACGTTCTCTCAATGAAATTGTTTTGAATGATATGCAATATGTATGTGATTTCACTACGAAAAGAAAAAAATACAAAAAAGAAGATTTTAATATTGATATAGATGAAACGAGCTTTGGTTATAATGCTGTTGAGATTGAAGTTATGGTAGATGATAAAGATAAAGCGAAGGAAGCTGAAGATAAAATTCTAAAACTTGCCAATACATATGGATTAGAAATAAAAAAGTTACCGCTTAAATCCCGAGCCTATTTAGAAAAAGAGCGGCCCGAAATTTATGAAATACTAAAAGATTATTTATAATAATATGCCCCATATTCATGAAAAAATAGATTTCACTGTAGATGTATTTATTGTGTACAAGAATAAAGTTCTTCTTCGTATGCATGAAAAGCATCACCGGTGGCTCGTGCCTGGAGGTCATATAGAATTGGATGAAGATCCAATCGAAGCTGTAATCAGAGAAGCAAAAGAGGAAGTAGGTCTTGATATCGTAATTGCATCTGGCAAGGTTCCACCAACTGATGACTTGATAAAACCTATTCCTTCTCCACGATATATGGGACGAAATAAAGTTAATGATATCCATGAACACGTGTTTATGGTATATTTTGCAACATGCAAGTCAGATACGATCTCTGATTCAATACTTGATCATGAAAAAGGCGTTGAAATCAGATGGTGCACAAAAGAAGATCTTGCCACAATGGATCTTGTACCAAATATACGATTCTATGCAGAAGAAGCATTAAAAGAATTAGGAGAATAAATAATATGCCTGAAGGATTAAATAAACCAGAACAAAAAAAGACAATCACAGAACATGAAGATTTTATGGAGCTTGTTAATGACATGAAAAATCAGATAGCAGGATTTGACTTTTTATCGAAAGGAAAAGCGTCGGTTGAAACGATACGCCAGAATGTATCTACTCTCATGACATTTGCTGAACAATTAGATGATCGAAAATTAGAACTATCAACTGATATAAAGAAAGATACATACTATCAGGAATTGATTTCTTTCTATAATGCATTGATAGTACGACTCAGAAATATTAAACAAACAGAGGATCTCGAAAAGATCATTTTGGATTCAAAGAATCCGCCACAAATAAAAGAAAATGAATAAAAAAGGAAAATTAATTGTTATCGATGGTACAGATGGATCAGGAAAGGCGACGCAAGTTGGCCTTTTAGTGAAACGATTGAAAAAAGACGGGTATACGGTAAAGACTGTAGACTTTCCAGAATACTACAAAAATTTTTTCGGTAAATTTATTGGCCACTGTCTTTCTGAGCAATACTATAACTTTGTAAAAGTGCATCCAAAGATCGCATCGGTACTCTATGCGGCTGATCGTTCTGAATCAAAAGGAGAAATGGAATTGTGGTTAAAGAAGGGATACATAGTAATTGCGAATCGATATGTGAGTGCAAATCAGATTCACCAAGGAGGCAAGATAAAGAGTGCAGCCAAGCGTCAGGCATTCATAGAATGGCTCAACGAAATGGAATACAAAGTTTTCAAGATTCCAAAGCCAGATATCGTTCTCTATCTATCAGTACCACTTGATCTGAGTTTAAAGATGATGAAAGAGCGCAATCTCGCTTCAAAGAGAAATTATGTTGGTACAAAAAAAGATGTTCATGAAGTAGATACAGAATTCCAAAAGAATTCACGCGCGAGCGCACTTTGGCTTGCAAAGACACAGAAAAATTTCCTCAAGATTGATTGTGCTCCGAAAAAGAAGATATTGTCTCGAGATGCGATCCATGAAACGGTATATGAAAAAGTAAGGAAGGTTTTAAAATAATAGAATGCATATCAAAGTTAAAAAATTAAAAGATGAAGCAAAACTTCCGACCTATGCACATCCAGGAGATGTAGGGATGGATCTCTATGCTACGGAAGCGGTAATTATACCTCCGATGGGGCATATGCGGATTTGGCATGGGTTTGCTCTTGAGTTTGAGGTTGGTTATGCCGCTATTGTGAAGGATAAATCCAGTATTTCAAAAGCATATCTCCATACTATGGGAGGAGTATTTGATGCGGGATACCGAGGTGAATACAATACGCATTTGGTGAATCTCGGCACAGAGCCATATACAATAGAAGCAGGTGATAAAGTCTCACAGCTCATCATCTATCCAGTAGCTATTGCAGAACTTGAGGAAACTGATACATTAAGTGAATCAGCACGTGGAGAAGGAAGTTTTGGAAGCACAGGCAAAAAATGATTAAAGATATACTCTCATCATCAATAAAAGAAGCATTAAAGAATCTCGGTATCGAAGCCGGGTCTATTGCCCTTGAGCATCCTTCTGATATAAATTTTGGTGACTATTCGACAAATGTTGCAATGGCATACGCAAAACAAGTTGGCAGTAACCCTCGAGAACTCGCAGAGAAGATAAAAGCAGAAATCGAAAAAGAACAACCAAAGGAAATCTCGAAACTAGAAGTTGCCGGTGCGGGATTCATAAACTTTTATCTTTCACATGAATTCTTTGCAGAGAGTGTTAAAGAGATTTTGAAGAAAAAGGAAAACTGGGGAAAAAATGAAGAAGTCAAAGGTAAAAAGATTATGGTGGAATACACTGATCCGAATCCATTCAAGCCATTCCACATTGGACACCTTATGACGAATGCTATCGGCGAATCCATCGCTCGTATTACTGAATATTCTGGAGCAGATACAATTCGTGCAAACTACCAAGGTGATGTTGGCCCCCATGTTGCCAAAGCTATCTACGGTATTATGAATTCTGGTGAATCATACGAAGGCAAAGGTGCGCTCTGGATCGGCGAGCAGTATGCAAAAGGAAGTGATGCATATGATACAGATGAAGCAAAGAAAAAAGAAATTGATTCCATAAACAAAAAAGTGTATGACCGAAGTGATGATGAGATTAATACAATATATGATTGGGGAAGGAAAGTAACTCTTGATGCATTTGAAGAGATCTATGCGCTTCTCGGAACAAGGTTTAATCACTATTTCTTTGAAAGTGAAATGGCGCCAATTGGAAAGAAGATCGTTGAAGAGAATCTCGGCAGTGTATTTACAGAAAGCGATGGAGCGATAGTTTTCCATGCAGAGAATTATGATCCCAAGCTCCATACTCGGGTATTTATTACTTCTATGGGTATTCCACTTTATGAGACAAAAGAGATTGGTCTCATGATGACCAAGTTTGAAAAGGAAAATCCTGATCTTTCTATTATTATCACAGCGATCGAACAAGGAGAATACATGAAAGTAGTCCAGAAAGCAGTGTCACTCATTCATCCTGACTATGAAAAGCGGATGAAGCATATTACTCACGGCATGATGAAGTTTGCTTCAGGAAAGATGTCTTCCCGAAAAGGGAATGTCATTACTGGTGAGTCGCTCATCCGTGACTCTATGGATGTCGTTGGTGAGAAAGTAAAAGAAAGAGACCTCAGTGATGAAGAAAAAGAAAATATCGCAAAGATAGTCGGTGTATCGGCAGTAAAATATTCGATACTCCGCTCATCACTCACTGGTGATATTATCTACGATTTCGAGAAATCTATTTCATTTGACGGAGATTCAGGACCATATTTACAATACACAGCTGTGCGCGCAAACTCCATACAAAAGAAGGCAGAAGCGGAAGGTATCTGTGCAGCATATACAGACATTCCAAGTGAAATCACAATACTCGAGAAGACTTTGTATCAATTTCCAGAAGTTGTAGCACGTTCCTATACACTCCTTGAGCCACATCATATCGCTACGTATCTTACAGAGCTTGCGAGCGCGTTCAATACATTCTATGGCAATACAATGATTGTGAATAAAAGTGATCCATATTCAAATTATCGCGTAGCATTAGTTGAAGCGTTTCATCAGACGATGCAAAATGGTCTTTATCTCCTTGGTATAAAGACTCCAGAGAAGATGTAATTTCATCTCTATACTTTTTAAAATAACCTGTTATACTACAGGAAATTTAAAATTTTAAAAGATGAAAAATTACGTAGTAAACACATTCGCCCTTGCCCAAAACAAGGAAGGCGCTCTTACGGTATATCCTGAGCGTGAAAAAGAACCTCTTCATTTCTACCTTACAGCGTGGGAAAAAAAGAAAGATACAGCGTATGTAGCTGTAACTGAAGACAAGCACAACCTTGCCCTCACGTTCTACGGCCTCCAAACACCTGGCCAATTACGTGGCTTTAATTTGGTAGTAAAAGTTGGTCCCCAGGGATCGGGGATACTTTCAGTGTCAACAAATTTCGATATAGTGCCAAACGAAGCACTGATGAAACTTTTGTGGCCTGGAGGTCCGTATTCTTTTCTGGCAGCAATTGTTGCCTTGGAAGAAGAGATCTATAAGGATGCGAAAGATAAACTGTGGCTCAGGCCATACCTGCTTGAAGGTGGTATTGGTACGCTTGCAGAGAAGCGTATAAAATGGCAAAAGTTTTTCATAGCTTTTAAAGATATTTTTAAGTAGTGCTTTTTTCGAATGATAAAATGCCATCGGTTATAACCGATGGCATTTTTATGTGCAAGATGTTAATAAAAAAAAGCCCCCTTTGTATGGATCGGGGAGCTTTTTATATATTGAGTAGTTGTACCAGTGTGTTTATCTGTCTGATCACAGGTTAGATACTCGGGTGAGACGTTTAAGTGGGCCCGACAAGTAATCAGTGATAGGGTATTACCCCTAGTAGCTAAACACAAAGCGGAATGTACAACGTATGCTAGTATCCTACTCACTTTTCATTAAAATGCAAGCCGTATTGCAAAATTCGCTTTTTGATTGTATTCTTAAAGTATAAGCAGTGAAAGGGCTATCACCCTGGAGCTTTGGGAAGAAACCCTTACGGGGGAGTAGAGCCCTACAAATGAGAAGTAAACAAGGTGGTACCACGAAGTGAAACTCGTCCTTGTATAGCAATTATTTAATTGTTGTACGTGGACGAGTTTTAATTATTATGGTCATTACGCGAATTATATTCTGAAAAAAGTCCTCGGATCTCCTCGCACTAAATTCGGGAGCGGAGCGAGGCCAGACTGTTTTTCATAAAATAATTCGCTCCATTCATTGAAGCAAGTTATAAGAAAAGAAATCGAGCAAATTATTTTATTTCCGAGCCGGTCTGGTGAACCAACCCGAGGACCCGAGGAAAGAATATAATTTGCGGGATTTTATAACACTATGGATAAAGAAAAAGAAAACAAAAATAGTGAAGCTTCCGCTCGAGAAGAGCGGATCTTGGAATTCTGGAAAGAGAATAATATTTTCGCAAAATCTCTTTCTCAGTCCGAGGGCAAAAAGGAATTCGTATTCTACGAGGGCCCACCAACTGCCAATGGCAAGCCAGGAATCCACCACCTCGAAGCACGTGCGTTCAAGGATGCAATTCCACGATACAAGACAATGCGTGGATATCATGTTCGTCGCAAGGGAGGCTGGGATACTCATGGTCTGCCTGTGGAACTTCAAGTAGAAAAGAAGCTCGGACTTGATTCAAAGAAAGCAATCGAGGAGTATGGCATCGCAGCATTCAACAAGGAATGCAAGGAATCTGTATGGGAATATCTCGATATTTGGAATAAATTCACAAAGCGTATTGGCTACTGGGTAGACCAGGAGAATCCGTATGTGACCTATCACAATGAATATATTGAATCAGTATGGAATGTGCTCAAAGAAGTACAGAAGAGGAATCTTCTTTATAAAGATTACAAAGTCGTACCGTGGTGTCCACGTTGTGGTACTGCGCTTTCATCACACGAGCTTGCTCAAGGATATGAAGATGTGAAGGATCTCTCTGTAACGGCAAAATTCAAAATCAAAGCAAAAGGAAACTTTAGCGATAATGGATACTTTCTCGCCTGGACGACAACACCATGGACACTACCTGGTAATGTCGCTCTCGCTGTTGGGAAAGATATTGTGTATGTAGAAGTAAAAGTTGGAGAAGAAATTCTTGTCCTTGCAAAAGAAAGACTCTCTATAGTTACAGAGAATTATGAAATTGTAGCAGAACATAAAGGGTCTGAGATGGTAGGTATGGAATATGAACCATTGTATCCATATTTAGCAGAGCTTGGTAAGGACGACCCACGATTGAAAGAAGCATACAAAGTCTACGAAGCGGATTTCGTGAATACCGAAGATGGGACGGGTATCGTACATACAGCAGTGATGTATGGTGCTGATGACTTTGATCTTGGAACGAAAATCGGGCTTCCAAAATTCCATACCGTCGATGCATCTGGGCACTTTATCGAAGGGACGGACTTCCTCTCTAAACGATTTGTCAAAGACGAAGATGTCGCCGTCGATATCATCAAAAACTTGGCACATCGAGGACTCCTGTTCAAGAAGGAAAAATACGAGCACTCATATCCACACTGTTGGCGTTGTAAAACTCCGCTCATCTACTATGCACGTGATTCATGGTATATCCGCATGTCGAATGAGCATGTAAAGCAAGAATTAATCGAGCAAAATAAATCCATCAATTGGGAGCCGTCACATATTCGCGTGGGACGCTTTGGCGAATGGCTCAAAGACATTAAAGACTGGGCAATCTCTCGTGAGCGATATTGGGGTACACCACTTCCGATCTGGCAGAAGGCAGATGGTACATTTCTAGTTATTGGAAGCTTGGATGAGCTCAAAGAAAAGACAAAGAAGTCCGGTAACAAATATTTTGTCATGCGTCATGGAGGAACAGAAGGCAATGCCCATGAACTCGTGAGTTACAAACTACAAGTTGATGACAACCTGACAGAGGCAGGTAGAGAAGGAGTTATCAAAACTGCAGAACATGATCTCAAACACAAGAATATAGATATCATTATCGCATCTTCATTTACTCGTACTCGCGAGACCGCAGAACTCGTCGCTGAGAATATTGGGATAGACAAGAGCGCAATTATATACGATGACCGATTGGTTGAGATCAATCCCGGCGATTTTGATGGCAAGAATTGGAACGAATATCATGACTATGTATACAAGCATGGGGGACCAGGGTGGTTTACTGAGCATATTGGCGGTGGGGAATCTCTTAAAGATGTACAGAAGCGAACAGCTGCGGTCCTCTATGAGCTCGAAGAAAAATATAAAGGAAAGAATATTCTCATTGTTACTCACGGTGGACCTGCCTGGGTGTGCTACGTCAATGCAGGGTTATTCACTCCAAAGGGTAAAGATTACCAAGTTGCAAATACTCATGTGTTCGTTTCTGATTTCAAAAGATTTAGCAATGCTGAAGTCCGAGAATTGCCATTTGTTCCGATTCCACACAATGAAGAATACGAACTCGACTTCCACAAGCCATATATCGACCAAGTAACGCTCATCGGATCCGATGGTGAAGAGATGGTGCGAGTCAAAGAGGTGATGGATGTATGGTTCGATTCTGGAGCTATGCCATTTGCACAGGATCACTATCCATTTGAAAATAAGGAATGGATTGATAGAAAAGGATTCCCTGCAGACTTTATCTGTGAAGCTATCGATCAGACTCGTGGATGGTTCTATACACTCCATGCGATCGGCGTACTTATGGAGCGGGGCAAAGCATATACAAATGTTATTTGTCTTGGTCATATTCTCGATGAGAAAGGTAAAAAAATGTCGAAATCCCAAGGCAATATCGTTGACCCATGGCTCATGATGGAAAAATATGGCGTGGACACGCTTCGTCTGTGGATGTATTCGGTGAATCAGCCAGGTGAATCAAAGAACTTCGATGAAAAAACTGTTTCGCTACTTCACCAGCAGGTATTCAATTTGCTCTACAATGTGCTCGCATTCTATGAACTCTATCGAGACAAAGAAATCGAAAATGAAAATTCGAATCCTGAAAGCGCAAATATTCTTGATCAGTGGATACTAGCAAGACTTAATATGCTCATTACAGATGCGACAAAGCATATGGATACCTACAAGCTTCTCGAGCCTGTACGGGGTATTCGAGAATTTATCGATGAACTCTCTACTTGGTATGTACGTCGTTCACGCGATCGCCTGAAAGATGATGATAGAGATGCAAAGCGAACGCTTTACTTTGTGCTCAAGACCCTTACAAAAATTATGGCACCGTTTGCACCATTTGCAGCGGAAGATATTTGGCAGAAGTTGAAGAATGATTCTGATCAAGAAAGTGTGCATCTTGTAGAATGGCCTAAAGTACTAGAAATGGGCGGGAATGTTATTCAAAATATGGAATTTGTGAGAATGGTTATTACTCTAGGTCTTGAAAATAGACAAAAAAATAAAATAAAAGTTAGACAACCATTAAATAAAGCAAATGTGAGAATAAACTCCAGCATTGGTTTTCCTAAAACAGAGAATTATCTTTCCATAATTAAAGACGAGTTAAATATAAAGGACGTAGAAATAACTGAAATTGAAAATTTAACTATGACCGAAATTAGCATGGAATTAGAAATTACTCCTGAACTCAAGAAAGAAGGTCAGTATCGTGAACTTGTTCGTGCAATTCAAGATATGCGCAAGAAAGAAGGATTAAATCCAAGCGATGTTATCACACTTGAAATTGAGACGAGTGACCAAGGCAAAGATATAGTAAATACATTTAAAGATGAACTTATGAAAATTGTTGGGGCAAAAGATGTAGCGATAGGGAAGACAAACGGAATCGAGATCAAGATCGATGAATTAGAATTTAAGGTTAAACTTTTAAAGTAATGCCAAAAGAACAATGCTATGGAGTTATTGTTGTATACAAAGGAGAGCAAAATCTCTTCCTGATCTTACAGCAGACATACAACAATACCCCGAGTTGGTGGACGTTCCCCAAAGGGCATCATGAAGGGAGTGAGTCACCAAAAGAAACAGCGTTACGGGAACTGAAAGAAGAAACAGGAATATCTAAAATCGATTTGCTCGATATTCCTCTTATCTATGAAGAATATGAGATCTCTCGTGATGGAGAAAGAAAGCTCAAAGTGAATGAACACTTCATGGGCTTTGTGGATAATAAAGATGTAGATATAGACAATAGTGAAATATCTAACTACAAATGGGCAACGTACGAAGAAGCCTTGGAATTGTTTACTTTTAGCACTCGTAAAGAGACCCTAGAAAAAGCACAAAAATACCTAAATATGGTAAAATAGAGGGATGAAGATAAAGAAACTAGGCCACTGCTGTTTGATCATCGAGATCAATGGTAAACGGATCATGACTGATCCGGGTTCTTATTCTACACTCCAAATTGAAGAAAGAAATATCGATATCATTCTTATTACCCATGAACACCAAGATCACCTACACGTAGATTCTCTGAAGAAAATTTTAGAAAATAATAAAGACGTAACAATAATCACAAATACTGCAGTAGGTACGATTTTGGATGAAGCTGGAATCAAATATGAAAACTTAGAAGAAGGACAAAGTGGTGAATTTAATGGAGTCAAATTTGAAGGGTATGGTGATACGCATGCTGAGGTTTATGAAGAATTTGGGCAGGTTCAAAATACTGGTTATTTTATAGATAGTAAATTTTTCTATCCAGGTGATGCTTTTACAAATCCAAAAAAAGCAGTAGAAATACTTGCGTTACCTGTCGCTGGTCCATGGATGAAAATTAAAAATGCTATAGAGTACACTTTACAATTGAAACCAAGAGTTTGTTTCCCAGTTCATGATGGAATGATAAAAGAAGATAAGCCTGGACCTATATACAACTTACCCAAAACTGTACTCTCAAAGAATGGTATTGAATTTAAAGTTCTCGAGATAGGAAAAGAAGAAGATTTATAATATGGAAAAGAAAATTATTGATTTTATACAAAGTCAGAGAATATGTGTTTTTTCTATTGAAATGATTGATGGTTCACCTCATGCTTCGACATTGCATTTTGCGTTTGATGAGGACTCTCTTACTTTTTTCTTCAAAACCTCTCGTTCCTATCGTAAATCTGAACCACTTTTCGGCAAAGAGAAATCACGTGCTTCAATAGTAATTGGCTTTGATGAAAATAATATGAAAACACTTCAGCTAGATGGCGAAGCTGTTTTGATCAAGGCAGAGGAAAAAGGTCTATTCGATACTGTCTACTACGGTAAATTCCCTGAGAAATCTAAGAAAGCTTATGACCCATCTTCTGACGTTGTATTTTCCTTCACTCCAACATGGTGGCGATACACAGACTGGACTGGACCAGAAGGAAAATTAATTCTTACTTCAGAGGATATATGAAAAAGGTAATTATGATACACGGGTTTCAGGGAATGCCTGAAGGGGGATGGAGGCCGTGGTTAAAAACTGAACTCGAAAAGAGTGGGGTAGCAGTAGAACTCCTCTCTATGCCAAACTCTAACTTTCCAAAAGAAAAAGAATGGGTAAAAACTATCAAGAATGCGGTCGGTGAACCCACTCCAGATACTTTTCTCATTGGACATAGTTTAGGAGGACCAGCAGTTCTGCGCTATCTTGAATCACTTCCACTCTCTTCAAAAATTGGTGGTATTGTTCTCGTATCTTCCCCTAAAAAGATCGCAATAAAGAATGTCGCAGGTTTAGCAAAATGGTTTATATTGCGAAATTTTTTTAATCGACCATTTGATTTTTCCCATGTGAAAAAAGTTTCTAATGCGATCGCTCTTATACATGCAGATAATGATGGACTTGTTCCTTTGGCACAAGCGAAAGAAGTAAGTGAACTCCTCTCATGTCCACTTATAGTTATTCATGGTGGAGGTCATTTAAATGATGAAAGTGGATGGTATAAATTACCTGAAGCGTTAGATACATTACTAAGAATGATGGAAAAATAATGCACCATATTTACCACACACATGGGTTTATTACGAGTTCGCGGCCGAGAGGTGAAGCGAACAAGCTTTTTACTATCTATACAAAAGAGATGGGACTTGTCCGCGCAGTTGCGCAAGGAGTACGACTTAATAAGTCAAAGCTTCGCTTTGCATTACAGGATTTTTCATATGCACGAATCGATCTTGTTCGCGGTCGCGACATTTGGCGAATAACTTCGGCAACTACAATCAGCTCTTTTCCATATGCCCGTTCTAATAGAGATTCACTTCTTCTCATTGCTCGTATTAGTAAATTGCTCGAACGCCTTTGCGATGGAGAGGAAGCGCATGAAAGCATATTCCACGACTTTATACAGGCTCTCACTATCCTCGATGACACTGCTACCGCACCCGAAACTCGTACAGCGCTCGAGCTTCATCTCGTCCTTCGGATTATGAACACACTCGGGTATATAGGTGACTCTGATATTCTGAAAGAATACTTGGAATCTGACTTTGCGAGTGTAGGAATAGAATCGCTTCTTCGCGAACGCCAATCCATAATCGCCCATATAAACAAAGCCCTAAACGAAAGCCAACTTTAATATTCTTGTGCTATAATACTTCTTATATGGCAGAGAATGAACATAACAGGATCGAAGAGATAAAACGCCGTCTCTATGATCCAAAAGATACCACTGCTGACCATCGCAGTACTGGAGTGCTTCACCCTCAGAATTTCAAAGTAGAAAAAGAATGGAAAAGTGAATCCAAGCCAGATGTAACATCATCCATGACGACAGTAAAAAAGCCACGAACATCACTTCTAAAGAAATTCTTCATAGGAGCGGTTGTCTTTTTTGTGTGTGCAGTAGGATTCGCAGTGTATATGTATAGTACGGGCGGTGTATCAGTGTCGAATGACAATATCGACATCACTGTCTTAGGCAACGCATTTGCAAAGGGGGGTGAAGAGCTTCCGCTTCAGATCGAGATCACAAACCGTAACAACGCGAGCCTCGAGCTTGCTGATCTTCTGATCGAATATCCACGCGGTGCAAATGACAATCCGAATGAAGTTATTCGTCTTCCTCGCGAAGCTATCGGTACTATCCAAAAAGGGCAGAGTATCACTCGCAATGTAAAAGTCACACTCTTTGGGGACGAGAAGCTTGTTCGCAATGTAAAGATCAGTCTCGAATACCATCCTGAAGGATCAAATGCCATCTTCACGAAATCAAAAGAATATCCAGTTACGATAAGTTCAGCCCCTCTCTCGCTACGCATTGATGCTCCAACAGAAGCCACTGCCAATCAGCTCGTATCATTTACTGTTACTGCATCACTCAATACCACGCTTCCAACACAAGATAAGACAATGCTTCAGATTGTGTACCCGACTAATTTCGTATTTGATACTGCGACTCCAGCTCCATCTGTTGGGCAATCTGTCTGGAGTCTCGAAGGTCTAACGCAAACAACACCAGTAACGATAAAGGTAGAAGGTCGTCTCATTGGCCAGGATGGAGATGAGCAAGTATTTCATGTGTATGCTGGAACCACAAATCCGACTGATGCTTCGACAGTGAAGGTTGTATATACGTCGCTCCTTCAAACTATGACAATTACAAAGCCATTCCTCGAAGCGAAAGTCTTGGTGAACGGGCAAGATCTGTCTACCTATACTGCTTCGGGAGGCGAGACCGTAAACGCACAAATCACATGGGTCAATAATCTCTCGACTCGAATCGCTGATGTGCAAATAATTGCCAATCTTTCCGGGAATGCATTCAATCGAAGCGAGGTTAATCCGCTCGAAGGATTCTACGATTCCACAAACAGCAGAATCGTCTGGGATAAAAACACCGTTTCTGACTTTGCAAGTGTTGAACCGGGACAAAGTGGTACGGTGAGCTTTAGCTTCAAACCAGTTTCTCTTGTCGGATCGATCTATACGCTCAAGGATCCTGAAGTTGTTCTCGATGTCAGCATTAAAGGAAGCCAGCCTTCTATCGGATCGACATTTAGTGATGTAAATAACTTTGCAAAGAAAGTCGTAAAGATTGTCTCTGATCTTCAGATTGCCTCATCGGCAAGCTATTCATCCGGTGCACTTCCACCAAAAGCAGAAACTGAAACGAGATACAAGGTAACATGGACGCTTGCAAACTCTGCTAATACAGTAAATAAAGCTGAAGCACGTTCCGCACTTCCGATATACGTATCGTGGGTAGGAACACAGCTTGAATCAGGATCGATTGAAAAAGTTTCTTACAATGCTACGACACGTGAAGTAATCTGGAATATCGGTACTGTTATGCCCAACACCGGTGTAAATACGAATCGCGAGGTTTCCTTCATCATTGCGCTCAAACCATCTCTCTCGCAGATAGGGTCGGTACCGCAACTCATGAAGAATGTGTATCTGACTGGTACGGATTCATTCACTGGTACTGTGATCAAGAATTCTCGCGGACCGATCACTACACAGCTTATCAGTGACGCAAGCTTTGAGCCTGGCAACGAACGCGTGGTAGAATAATACAATGCAAGAAAATCAAAATGAAAATTTAATGGAAAAGATTACCTCGCTTGCGAAGCGTCGCGGTTTTGTCTATCAAGGTTCGGAAATCTACGGCGGACTCGCTGGTACGTGGGATTACGGTCCGCTTGGCGTACTGCTTAAGAACAATATCAAGGATCTCTGGCGCAAGAAATTTGTTTCTTCTCGTACGGATATGTATGAAGTTGATGCTGCGATTTTGATGAGTTCAAAAGTATGGGAGGCATCTGGTCACGTAGCTGGATTCTCTGATCCGCTTGTGGAATGTACAAAATGTCACCATAGGTTTCGTGCTGATCAGCTTATTGACGCTACAAAATGCCCTGATTGTGAGGGTACGCTCGGCGAGTCACGACAGTTTAATATGATGTTTAAAACACAGATCGGAGCAGTCGAGGATTCATCTGCAACTGTATATCTGCGACCAGAGACTGCTCAAGGAGTATTTGTGAATTTCAAGAATGTCGTCGATTCATTTCATCCAAAGCTTCCGTTTGGTATCGCTCAGATTGGTAAAGCATTCCGAAATGAGATCACGCCTCGTGATTTTGTTTTCCGAGTTCGTGAATTCGAGCAAATGGAAATCGAATACTTCATTCGACCGGAAGACTGGGAGAAGCATTTTGTGTATTGGAAAGATGTTGTCACTGAGTTTATCGAGGAGCTCGGACTCGATATGTCTCGTATACACGATATAGAAGTGGGGGACGGCGATCGAGCGCACTATTCAAAGCGCACGATCGATGTTGAGTTTGATTACCCGTTTGGCCAGAAGGAATTGTTTGGCTTGGCATATCGCGGATCATTTGATCTTGATAATCACAAACTCGACTACATTGATGAAGAAATGAAAGAAAAAATCGTACCGCATGTTATCGAGCCTTCGATGGGCGTGGATCGCATGGTTCTGGCACTTCTTGTCTCTGCGTATAAAGAGGATGAACAGAATGACGAGACTCGAAGCTATCTAGCTCTCAAGCCGAATGTTGCTCCGGTTATTTGTGCTGTTTCTCCACTCCTTAAAAATAAACCTGAACTCGTAAAAGAAGCACATATCGTTTACGGAATGCTCAAAGCAGAATTTGGTCGTGTTATGTGGGATGACAATGGCAATATCGGTAAACGGTATCGCAGGCAAGATGAAATCGGTACACCATTTTGCATCGTTATCGATTTTGATACCCTCGGTCAGGAGAATCCTGAACGTAAAGACACAGTAACAATTCGAGATCGCGATACTGGTTCCCAGGAGCGTGTCGCAATATCTGAGCTTGTTGAATACATAAAAGATAAATTAAGTTAGTATGGAAAATATTTGGAAGCCAGGAAAAATAGTAGGTAAGGGTGTGAAGGATGCTGAGGAAGATCCAAAAAGCCTAGAAGGTCTTGGGATGTATATGCAAGATAAACTTCATGAAGGGATGGAAAGATTGCCAGGTGAATTAGAAAAAACTGAAGAAGAGAAGTATATAATTAAAAAAATTAATCAAATACTCGAAGAAAAATGTAAAGTTCATGGAGTCGCAAAGCCAGATATTCTCTTAGAAAACATCCATATTTTACCTCAACCAGAAGATGGGAGTACGATTGGAAGGTATTCTCCAGATACTCATACCATAGTCATAAGCAGATTAATTGGTAAACGATTACAAGAGTATTTTATTCTTCTAGAAGAAATGACCCATGCGATTTCATATACAGCAGTCTCTCTCAGTGAGGATAAGAGAGTTAACCATTACCGCCTTGGGTATGGTGTAGAAAGTATTGAGGATGATCTTAGTCATGAACATTTTAATGCTCTTAATGAAGCAGTAACAGCAAAAACTTTTCTCTCAATTATAAAATCTAATGAAGCAATCATTAAAGATTTAAATATTACTGAAGAGGAGTTAAAAAATAATAGATTTATTACTTATCCCTATCTTAAAGTTTTAGATTTATTACTAATTAAGATATCTGAATACCGAAAGGAAAAGATAGAAGAAACAGAAAAAAGATTTGAGAAAGGAATGCTCACAGGAGATATGATGCATCTAAGAGATGTTGATAAAGTTTTTGGAAGAGGATCTTTGCGTTTCTTAGCCGCATTAGGATCAGCTGTTAAGCCTAAGTACAATGAAGTACAAGAAACAGAATTTGCTCTAGAGTTTTTTAACGCTGATAATAAAATGACAAAGGATAGTATTGCTAAGAAATTATTAAATGAAAGGGAACGTTTACAATACGAGAAGCTAACAAAAGATTTGTAATTTTTCATGCATAGAATAGATTATTTCTTTAAGTAAATAATTACTGATAGTAATATGAAAATCACCACTCTCGCATATTTATTCAGAGGAGACAAAATGCTGCTTGGTATGAAGAGAAGAAGTTTTGGAGTAGGAAAGTGGAATGGATACGGTGGAAAACTTGAAGAAGATGAATCGCCGCTTGATGCAGTTATACGTGAAGTAAGAGAGGAGTGCAGTGTAATAGCAAATAAAGACGAATGTACTGAACTCGGGTATATTGATTTTTTCTTTGACGATAAAGAAGAGTGGAATCAACGGGTTATCGTATACCGAATTGATAAATTTCTAGGTGAACCTGTGGAAACTGAAGAGATGATCCCGGCATGGTTCGAAGTTTCCAAACTACCATATGAGAAGATGTGGACAAGTGACAAAATCTGGCTTCCGAAGGTGGTAAAAAGGGAAACATTTACAGGTGAGATACATCTTGGTAATACAGGTGAAAAACTCATACGATATGATATAAAGTAATATATGCAAAAACCTAAAAAAAAGAAATTAAAAAATGGCTTGCGGATAGTGACAATACCAATGAAGGATAATCCGACAGTTACTGTACTCGTCCTCGTAGGGACGGGGAGTAACTATGAAGCAAAGGAAGTAAATGGGATCTCGCATTTTCTTGAGCATATGTGCTTCAAGGGTACTGTTAAGCGTCCCTCTGCCCAAGCGATTTCGCATGAACTCGATGCGCTTGGCTGTCAATACAATGCATTTACGGGGCACGAGGTGACAGGCTACTATGCAAAAAGCGATTCTAAGAGTTTTAGACAGATTTTCGAAATCATTTCTGATATTTATTTAAACTCTACATTTCCGGAGAAAGAAATGGAAAAAGAAAAAGGCGTTATTGTCGAGGAGATCAATATGTACGAAGATATGCCTCAGAGTCATGTACAAGATCTTTTCCAAGAAGTTCTCTACGGTGATCAGCCCGCAGGACGCAATATCGCTGGTACGAGAGAACGAGTTAAAGGCATGGCTCGCGACGATCTTGTAAAATATAAAGCGTCTCATTATGTGGCAGAAAGTACGGTCATCATCGTGGCTGGTAGTATTACAGCAAGTGATGTAGAGAAAGAAGTGTCAAAGCATTTTGCTTCCGTTCATACTGGGAAGAAAGTGGGAAAGGTAAAGACAAAAGACACACAGACAAAACCGAGCATACTGCTAAGTCACAAAGTCACTGATCAAACTCATTTTGTACTTGGAACGAGATCATTTCCGCTTTCTGACAAGAGGAATGTTATCCTTTCAGTCCTCTCCGCCCTCCTTGGTGCAGGAATGAGTTCACGGCTTTTCATCAAGCTTCGCGAGGAGCTTGGTGTTGCATACTATGTACGCGCACATAACGATGCATCACTTGATCATGGTGCATTTCAGATATCAGCTGGAGTAAGTAATACACGAACTATTGAAGTCATCGAGGAAATTCTCAAAGAGTGCAACAAACTCGTACATGAAGAAGTAAGCGAGCAAGAACTCGAAAAGGTCAAATCTTTCATCATTGGTAATACCAAACTTTCACTCGAAGCGACAGACGATATCGCAAACTTTTATGGTATGCAGGAACTTATGAAAGGTGAGCTAAAAACGCTCGATGAGAAAATAAAAGGGATACAGAAGGTTACCGCACACGATATACGAAAAATGGCAAAACACATATTCAAAACAAAGCATCTAAACCTCGCTCTCATAGGTCCATTTGAAGACAAGAAGCCATTTGAGAAGATCTTGAAGTTCTAGGTAGAGGTTATCGGAATGTGCTAAAATACCCCTATGGAACAAAATATTAAGAACCAGACTGTTTCTATCTCGAACGGATCTATCATACGAGTCATTCTCTTTGGAGTGGTATTTATGGCTCTAGTGAAGCTCACAAATATCATTCTCATTATACTTACTTCCATTGTCGTTGCTTCTTTTATAGGATTCGCGGTCAAAAAAATGAAGCGGTATATCAAAAATCGTACTCTTGCTGTGTTTCTGATTTATTTCTGCACGTTTGCCATCATTGTAGGATTGCTTTCTGTCTTTGTCCCGGTCTTTATCCAGGAAATGTCGACTCTTGTCGCACAACTTGGCAAGTATATTCCCGATACGAGTATTCTAAATACATTTCAACCGACGACTATTTCAGGAGCACAAGGTGTAGTATCTACGATCTCACATAATGCATCAATTGCCGATGTTATTAAAAGTACACAGAACTTGGTAACTAGTCTTTCCGGAGGATTCTTTAATATTTTCGGTGCGGCGTTTGGTGGAGTGCTGAATCTTCTTTTGATTATGATCGTCTCGTTCTATTTGTCTATCACCGAACATGGTATTCAGAGCTTTTTGCGCATCATCACTCCGGCTGCTCACGAAGAGTACATTATCGGACTCTGGCTTCGTACTGAGCACAAGATCGGTTTGTGGATGCAGGGGCAAATGCTCATGGGTGTAATTGTCGGAATGCTCACATACCTCGGGCTTACAATTATCGGGGTGAAATATTCACTTGTGCTTGCACTCTTGGTTGTGATTGCCGAGCTTGTTCCATTTGGCCTGATTCTCGCTGCAATTCCTGGAATCATTTTTGCCTATATTGATGGTGGAGTTACCGTATCTGCGATTACAGCACTTATGTACCTTGTCCTCGGACAATTCGAGACATACCTTATCTATCCGCTTATCGTAAAGAAAGCAACAGGTATTTCTCCGCTCGTTGTGATTATTTCGATCCTCATCGGTGCTACACTTGCTGGATTCTGGGGAGTAATACTTGCGATCCCTTGTGCAGTTGCATTGCTCGAATTTCTCGATGACCTTGAAAAGAAGAAAATTGTTGCACGTACAAACTAATATGCAGAAGACCTTTTATCTTACTACTACTCTTCCATACGTAAATGCGCCACTTCATATGGGGCATGCGCTTGAATTTGTTCGTGCTGATGCGATCGCACGATACAAGAAGCTTGCTGGGTATGATGTATTTTTTAATACTGGTACTGATGAACATGGAATGAAGATTTATGAAAAGGCAAAAGAGAAAGGCATTGATACGCAAGCTTTTGTTGATCAGGGATTTGAGACATTCAAGGAGAGTATTAAAATATTTGGTATCACTGATGATATTCACTTTATTCGTACGACAGATGTGCGCCACGAAGAGTCTGCCCGAGAATTTTGGGTCCGAGTTCGAGATAATGGATACATCTATAAAAAGGCATACCAAACTAAATACTGTGTCGGTTGTGAGAGTGAGAAAACTGATTCAGAGCTCAATGAAGATGGTCACTGCCCAGATCATCCGGGGATTGAACTTGAGCTCATAGAAGAAGAGAATTACTTTTTCAAATACAGCGAGTTCGGTTCGCGGTTACTAAAATTCTACGAAGAGAATCCGACGTTCGTTGTTCCGGATTTTCGTTTCAATGAAATAAAAGCATTTGTTGAAAGAGGTCTTCAAGATTTCTCAATTTCTCGACTCAAGACCAAAATGCCGTGGGGAATAGAGGTACCAGATGATAGAGACCATGTTATGTATGTGTGGTTTGATGCGCTTACCAATTATATCAATACGCTTGGCTGGCCCAACGAAGGTGGGGATTTCAAAAAATATTGGATAGAGGGAACGCCAACGCAATATTGTGGTAAGGACAATACTCGTTTTCAATCTGCGATGTGGCAGGCAATGCTCATGGCTGCAGATGTGCCCAATTCACACCAGATAGTCGTGAACGGTTTCATCACAGCTGATGGAGGTATCAAGATGTCGAAGACTCTCGGTAATGTGGTTGATCCAAAAGATATCGTAGAAGAATATAGCACCGATGCACTTCGCTACTTCCTTCTTAGAGAAGTATCTTCGTTCGAAGATTCACCATTTACACTAGAGCGCTTCAAAGAAGCCTACAATTCAGGCCTTGCAAACGGTTTAGGAAACTTGGCTTCACGAATTCTAACTCTTTCTGAGAAGTATTTAGATAGATGTCCAGAAATTCCTGAGAAATCAGATTTTGCGGACTATTTTGAAATGTATGAAGCGTACGATATAAAAAAGGCAGCTGACTATATATGGAATGAAATCGCAGAACTCGATAAGACTATCCAAGAGACTGAACCGTTCAAGGTTGTAAAAGTTGATGAAAGTAAAGGAAAAGAACTTATCACAGATCTCGTGCTTCGCTTGTACCAGATAGCTCGAATGCTTAATCCGATACTTCCAGAAACAAATGTAACTCTTAAGAAATTGATCAAAGAAAATAAAAAGCCTGAAGCTCCACTTTTCTTACGCAAAGATTAAATGCCTAAATATATAGATATCCATTCACATGTGAATTTTAAAGCATTCGACGAAGATCGAGATGTAGTTATTCGCCGTGCTCTAGATAACGACACATGGGTCATCAATGTTGGCACGCAGATTGATACATCACGAAAAGCTGTAGAAATAGCGCATCAATATAAGGAGGGAGTCTTTGCCATTATTGGCCTTCACCCGATTCATACTGGTGCGTCGTTTCATGACGAAAAAGAGCTCGGTGAAGGAGGAGTTGAGTTTACTTCTCGCGGAGAAGTATTTGATAGAGAAAAGTATTTGGAGCTCCTTCGCGACCCAAAAGTTGTCGGGGTGGGTGAATGCGGGCTCGATTATTTTAGGTGTGATACAGAATCAATAGAGAGACAGAAGAAGGCATTTATAGGGCAGATTGAGATTGCAAATGAAGTAGGGAAGCCGATCATGCTTCATATCCGCAATAATCCAGATAATAAAGAATTCGATGCGTATTCGGATGCATTAGATATACTTAAGCAGCACGCGAAAGTAAAAGGTGATGTGCATTTTTTTGCAGGGGATCTAGAAATAGCAAAAGCATATGTTGATTTTGGTTTTACGCTTTCTTTTACAGGCGTTATTACCTTTGCATCAAGTTATGATGAAGTTATTCGTGCTACACCTATCGATATGATCATGTCTGAGACTGATGCCCCATATGTAACTCCAGTACCCCACAGAGGTAAACGCAATGAACCGCTCTATGTCTCCGAAGTAGTTAAAAAAATAGCTTTCATTAAAGACTTGCCCGAGAGTGAAGTTGCGCAAACTCTGATCGCAAACGCGAAACGCGTTTGGAATATTTAAATAGCAGCTGCTTGGTACTTTTGGATTGTTACATAACGCTTTCTCCACTTCCTTGGATTTTATTTTACTGAGAAATATACTATACTATAGGTGTATATTGGGTGTTTTCTATCCAATTATCATATGGTAAAAAGTAAATTTCAAAATATAATTAAACGTCGATCTTCTAAACTACTTTCGAGCATCCTTTTACTGATTGCTTTATCTCCGACCGTCGCTTTTGCTTCAAATCCTGTTCTTGATCTCGGCAATTCCATTTGGAACACATATATGACTCGTATTATCGAGCCACTCAGTAACGTGATTGAATCTATTTTTTATATACCGATACATGTTACAACTCTCGATATAAATCACGTCTCGCCTCGCCCTACAAATTCTAAGAAATCAGTATCAATACCTCCATCACTTGTGTCATCACAAAAGACTGTGTATGTGACAGGATCTTCACCAGTCACGTATGTTACGAATACATATCCGACTACCACAGTTTATCAATCAGGAGGAGGGAGTGGAGGGAGTTTCGATGCATCTCAATTTGTTTCTAAGAAGCTTTTCGATATTCAGATTCTCACTGTTCTTGATTCTGCAAGCAATAAAGTGACTGATCTTGCGGATAGACTGTACGAGCGTACTGACACAAAAACCCTCTCTGTAGTAGGAGATGCAACTGTCGGAGGAGATCTCACTATTACGGGTAATATCATAGGTACAGTTGTGGGCACTATTAATCCGTCGTTTACTCTTGGCTCTGTTCCTTTTCAAGGTACAAGCGGCCTCGAGGAGGATAATACAAATCTATTCTGGGATAATGCGACTAACAGGCTTGGTATCGGTACAAATACTCCTGCAACTGCGCTTCATGTAGTCGGTGATATTACGATAGACGGAAGTGTCATTTTGCCAGCGCTTGCAAGCGGAGTAACACCTACGAGTAAATATGTGAAGCTTCCTACTGGTGAGAGTATGTTGATACTAAGAGATGATCCTACCTATTACACTTCAGGTCTTATCACTGGACTCGATATTTTCCTTGGAAGGAATGCCGGTAATTTAACTGCTACTGGCGGAGGAAACAACATCGCGCTTGGTGATGCAGCACTCAATGCTCTCACGAGTGGCTATGGAAATATCGCAATCGGTATGAAATCATCTCTCGTAACGACAAATGGCAACTACAATGTTGCTGTTGGATTGTCTGCACTCGGGAATAATACTGCATCAGGTATTGTCGGTGTCGGATATCAAGCTCTTGGCGGAAATACTTCCGGAGGATTCAATACTGCAATTGGAAATTCTGCGCTTGCAGGCAATACGACCGGGAGTTACAACACCGCTGTCGGTGCAGATGCTCAGCGTAACACTACAACGAGTCCAACAGGAAGTTACAATGTATCTGTCGGAGGCGCATCACTTCGGTATATGACATCTGGTTCTTCAAACACAGGTATCGGGTACCATGTTGGTCATTCAACATCATCTGGAAGCAACAACAGCTATCTTGGATATCTTGCTGGAGAAAACAATACAACAGGAAATAGAAACATCTTTATCGGATCATATGGTGGATGGTATAGCGGGACTGCGTCTGACCAAGTATTTATAAACTCAATCGATCGAGGTAGTTACGCTGGCGACCAAAACGGGAGTCCTATCTATATCCAGCAAAATGCAACTGTCGGGAATCAGCTGATTACCCTCAATGGCATGGTAGGTATTAATACAACAAACCCATATGCAAATTTTACTAACTACAATGCTAACGTATATGATTCGTCCGGATTTGGACTTCTCACAACGCTCGATTCACTTTCGTGGTCAAGTTCAGGCGCAGGATATGTAGCTGCTATTGAAAATAGAGATTCAAATACTACTGTTCGTAATGGTTTGTTAGTCAAAACAGCAGCAACTGATACTGCTTCCTATATTGCTCGTTTCGAAAGCGGAGGATCAAATCGCCTCTCAATACGAGCAGATGGAAATGTAGGGATTGGGACAACAAGTCCAGCGACAAAGCTCCAGATTATTGGTACCAATGCGCTCCGCTTGGGAACTGTGTCGGATTACTATAGCTTTTATCAGAGCAATACGAATGTTTGGACTTGGGGAAGTCCTAGCTTTAATACTATGACATGGGACGGAGCAAACAACCGGGTGGGAATCAATAACACAACACCTGGATATACACTTGATGTGAATGGCACTCTCAGTGTGATGAATGGCACGAATGGTGGTCTCCGTATTGGAGTTGCTGCAGGTTCACCGCAGTTCATTAGTGGTACAACTTCGATTGCGTTTAATAACAATGCAAACAATACGCAGCTCATGACGCTTCTTAACGGAGGCAATCTTGGTATTGGTCCAACTTCTCCAACAGCAGTTTTGCATTTGAAAGCAGGCACGGCTACCGCAAACACCGCACCTCTTAAGCTTACTTCGGGGACCAATCTCACTGCAGTAGAAGCTGGTGCATTTGAGTACGATGGTACAGATTTATTCTTTAGTCCATCAACTGTTCGTAATACTCTTGTACGTAACAACACAACTCATGCGACCGTAAACTACGGACTGTTCATCGGAGACAATGCTGGTCTCAATGCGACAAGCTCGACACAATCAAATTTCATCGGCAGGCAGGCGGGACAGGGCGCAACAAGTGCTAATAACTCGAACTTCCTGGGACCATCAGCGGGCTTTGGAGCAACAGGAGCGAACACATCCAATTTCCTCGGTCCATCTGCAGGTAATGGCGCAAGTGGCGCTAATAACTCAAACTTCTTTGGAAGCTCGGCCGGACTCAATGCAACTGGTGCCGCGAATTCTAACTTCTTTGGTAACTCTTCTGGTAATACAGCGGGAAGTGCGACGCAGTCCAATTTCTTTGGTAACTCTGCAGGGTATCAAGCAACGAGTGCAGCAAACTCAAACTTCTTTGGTAACAATGCCGGACGGAGTGCCGCAAGCGCAAATAACTCTAACTTCTTTGGAAGACAGGCAGGTCAAAATACTGCAAGTGGATCATTTTCAAATTTCTTTGGGTTCAATACGGGGTCGCAGTTTACAGGTAATGATGTAGGAGCAAACAACATCATCATCGGTACAAACATCTCACTGCCTAATGCTACGGCGAATGCTATCAATATCGGCGGTGTGCTTTTTGGTACGGGTACCTATGCAACTACATCAGGAAATCCTTCGATTGCGCCAACAGCCTCTGGTAAAATTGGTATTGCTCAAGCTGCTCCTGCTTTCACTCTTCATGTAGGTTCTTCTTTAATCACCGACGGTACCACTCTCCTTAGACTTGAAGATGCAAACTCTACCTGTGATTTCAACGCAAACTCCGGCGCTCCGACATGTGGATCAGACCGTACTCTCAAAAAAGATATTGCATCTCTCTCAACTGCGGATCTTCTTACAAAGATCTCAGCACTCAATCCAGTCTCATATCACTGGCTTGCTGAAGGATCGACATCGCCGCTTCAATATGGCTTCATTGCCCAAGAAGTTGCCGAACAATTCCCAGATTTGGTGACTGATCATTTGTGGATTGATGGAACACAAAAGAAATTCCTGAGTATGGGAGGGCTCATGCCATATGCTATTGGAGCACTCAAAGAACTCAATCTTAAGGTGAATGGCCTCTCCTCACTCGATACGACAAATTCAAATTCACTTGGTTCGCTCGTCAAACAATTCTTGGCAGATATAAGTAACGGTATTGAAAACTTGTTCGCAAAGAGAATTCACACTGAAGAACTTTGTGTGAAGAAAGGAGATGGAAGTGATATCTGTATAACAGGAGATCAACTAGAACAACTTCTCGGTGGGCAGACTACTTTCAGTGGATCTGGTGGTAATGGAGATACTGATACTGGGGATGCTCAAAATGGAAACACCGGAAATACCGACGGATCTCTAGAAAGTACAGACAGTAATACTACTGATACAAGTTCAACTGAAGATACCACTGGTTCATCAAGCGATGATACTGGAGGCCAAGAAGCCCTCCCATCAGGTGGGGAACAAGGACAGTAAGATTTTGACATAAAGCCTTATTTTTGTTAGTATATTCGCACGCCTGGCTATCGCAGGCAGGTCTTGTTTGTCCCGGCCCTGAAGCCGGTACACCCAAAAAGGTCTAATTGGGTCCATAGCAAGACTTTATTATGAATTAACAATATTATTTGGTTGCTAGTAGCTAGTCTGCTAATAGCTAAAAGCTATCTTTATGGCAAAAGCAAAAGAAGAAAGTGTAGAAGTAGTAGGTGAGGAAAAAGGAGGAAAGGTTAGTGTGTATGAAGTAGGGTACATTATGGTACCGACAGTAGCTGAGGAGAATCTCGGCGGTGAAGTCACAACATTTAAGGATATGCTCGGAGAGCAGGGAGTTACATTCATCTCAGATGAATATCCAAAAATGATGGAGCTTGCATACGAGATGACTCGTTCAATTGCAAACAAAAAACAGAAGTTCTCGTATGGGTACTTTGGTTGGGTAAAATTTGAATGTACGACAGAAGCCGCTCGTATCATCAAAGATATGCTCGATAAGAACGAAAAGCTTGTTCGATACCTTATGATCAAGACTGTTCGCGAGAATACTATGTCTTCAAAACGCCCATATGGCAAGACTGATGGAGCAAAGCGCCGAGTACAAAAGAGTGAAGATGCTGGCCCAATCAACGAGGAAGTTATAGACAAGGAGATCGATGCGCTTGTAGTATAATAAACCTATTAGTCATAACTCATCAAAACTATGTATTTAAACAAAGCATTGCTCATAGGTAACCTCACCCGTGATCCGGAACTCAAAGCGATTCCTTCAGGGATCAAGGTATGCAGCTTCTCTATTGCGACAAACCGTGTCTGGAAAGATAAAAACGGTGCAAAGCAAGAAGCAGCGGATTACCACAATATCGTTGTATTCGGTCGCCAGGCAGAGACTGTGGCCCAGTATATGAAGAAGGGCTCGCAGGTTATGATCGAAGGCCGCATGCAGACACGATCCTGGGATGATGCAGGTACTGGTACAAAGAAATATCGTACAGAAGTTATCGCAGATCGAGTTCAGTTTGGCGGTGGTGGTATGGGCGGGGGATCAAGCGCTCCTCGAACTACTCCGCAGGACTTGCCTGCCCAGGCAGGAGATGATTCACTCGATACGATCGAATATCCAGACGAACAGATCAATGCTGAAGATATTCCATTTTAAAGAATTACTAACTATTAACTAGAATTTATGAAACAAGATTATTTCTCATCAAACAATATAAAGCATATCGACTATAAAGATGTCGAATTGCTCCGAAAGTTCCTTGCACCGAGCGCTCGTATGCTTGCTCGACGTCGCACTGATGTAACTGCAAAGAACCAGCGTAAGCTTGCAGAAGCTATCAAGCGTGCTCGCTTCATGGGACTTCTACCTTATATCGCAAAATAGAAATAAAAATACTCTGTTGATACAGGGTATTTTTATTATTGACAAAATGATTAAAAAATGGTAAGATAAAGGCCTATTAATAAATTATTGATTTATGAAAAAAATCCTTCTTGGGGCGTTTATAGTCTATAACATGTTTGTAATGTCGACTTCTGCAGTTTTGGCAGATACATCCCTTTCATATAAAACTGAGATGAGTAGTGCAAAAGCTGAGCAAAATGAAGTAATGCAAGATGTAACAGCTAGTATTAATGATGCAAGACTAGACATCGATAGCATTACAGAAAAGGATGCATCTATCGCAACGACTGATTTGATAGAATCTCAGAAATTCGAAGAGCAGCAACCTCAAGATGAAAAAAATACCACGGCTACTTCTGCAGACTTTGATTCAACTGGAACTCCTCCAGTAACTGTACTTTCTCCAAACGGCGGAGAAATCTATCAGCCAGGACAGCAGATTGAAATTAGGTGGAATAGTGCATATTCTTCAAGCTCTACTGCATTTATCGCCCTTTATTCTTCGTTAACAGATGAAAGGGATGAAATAACCATCACTCCTAATGATGGCAGTGAAATAGTGACACTTCCTCTCATTGGTTACCAAGGCGGACATCCATTGGCATCTGGCAATTACTATAAAATATACATAGCAATAGGAGGCAATCCTAATTTAATGGATCTTTCAGATAATTTTTTTACGATTCAAACCCAAAACAACCCTACTGGTTGCGATAGTACTGATACGCCAGGCATCACTGTTATTTCTCCAAATGGTGGCGAAGTATACACTGCAGGCCAGCAGATGACAGTAACATGGACAAGCTGCGATGTTCCATTAAACCACGATGCAATCATCGGGCTCTTTAATGTAGATAACAATACAGTAATATATTTTACCGATGATCCTAATATTCCAACGATTTCTACTCCGAATGATGGAGAGGAAACCTTTCCGATTCCTACAAGTGCCTACTCTGGCTTAATAACAGGAAATTACAAGATACGCTTGAGCGCTCTCGCAGCTGACAACACGACTGATCTTTGGGATGAATCTAATACAACATTTCGCATTAACTCTCTTGCTCCTTCTATTACTGTCACTTCTCCAAATGGCGGGGAAGTTTACCAACCAGGGCAAACAATAAATATTTCGTGGACCGCGTCAGGTATCGATCCGAACATTGGAGCTGAGATTACTTTACATTCTCTGAATCCAGCCGGAGGTACTGCTGTTGGTGGTGCTCCAGTAGGAGGGCCGAGTGGATCGAATTTTTCCTACACGATTCCATCTAATTATGCACCAGGACTTTATGAAATCATTATACGTGTAGCAGATTACAATAATAACACCTTAGCAATAGATTTTAGTGATGCGCCGTTTATATTAGGGGGAGTAACAGCTCCCGCAGGATGTGTATCCCCATTCCTCGGATATAGTCCATTGACTGGCATACCATGTACCAATCCTGTTACTTGGATAGCAGGCTGTAATTCAGCGAATGGCTATAGCATGACAACCGGTCAGCCATGTAACTGGACGATAGTTTATCCGAACGTACCTCAGGGCTGCGTCACAAGCCAAGGATTCAGCGTTACGACTGGTCAGCCATGCGTAGTAATAATCACTCCTACATTTTGCAATCCTGATGATTCAACGACCGTTCCTGCCGTAGATGTACTTTCACCAAACGGCGGGGAACACTTCCTTCCCGTTGAGATGCCGGTTAGTTGGAGGACATGCTTGATTCCAGCGAGTACCCAGATGTCTATCGATCTCGTGATGTCGCGTACTGGTAGTCCTGATCTTGTTCGACATCTGGCAACCACTATCAATGATGGAGCAGAGACTGTATCGTTGCCAAATACAACTACATGGCCGCAAATGGTCTACGGCAATAATTTCAAAGTCAGAATATATCCAACATCGGGACCTTCATATGGACCACTCGATCAGTCTAATCAAAATTTCAGTATCGCCCTGGCTCGAGTAATAGTAGCTACTGATCCGACGACCCCGCCAAGTAGGACTACACTCGTCAGCAATACCGCAAGCACCCAGAATGTCCCTCTTCTTAAATTTACCGTTACTGCCGAAGAATCTGATCTTGATTTACGCAAGATTCCTGTGATGATAACTACTGGCCCATACAACATATCTTCACTTATAAATACAATAAAATTATATCGGGGCAATGATTTGATAGATTCTATGGATGGCGGAATGGGGTATGATGTAGTTGGAGGGGTCATTACAAACAACCCTTCTTGTACAAGTACATGTGGGTTCATCTTTAGCAATCTATGGAATACTATTGTGCCTGTTGGAACGACAGTGTCATTCACTGTAGCGGTGGATATAAAAGCGCTCGGTGGCAATTACCCAAGTGGGTTCAGTCTCATATCTGGTATCACGAATGAGAGCGTACTAACACCGGCAAATTTCTCAGTTCTAGATCAAAATGGCGACCAACTACTTCCGTCGCAAAGAGCAGGATTTGCTCACTCACAGACGCAATACTTTAATACCAGTGTTGTAAATGTTGCTATGGGTACATCGA
Organism: Minisyncoccia bacterium; assembly: GCA_965656375.1. GTDB lineage: Bacteria > Patescibacteriota > Minisyncoccia > Phycocordibacterales > UBA9973 > UBA8515. Next base: position 410,818 of record CBFHKH010000001.1, on the reverse strand, counting down.
TTATTAGTACAGTTACAAATAATGGAAATGTTACCCAGGTTACATACAGTATTCCACTGACAGTCTCATCTGTCGGGGCGACGAAATACATAGGACAAACAGTCGAGCTAGCTGTTACGCCGACTGGAACCAATGCGCTTGCCTATGTCTTTAATACGGCGCAGAATCCTGCAATCGCAGACACTACAAGTATCGCTTCTTCTACGCTGACGTCACCTAATGCAATAATCGAAGGGAATGGATATCGTCTTGATGATGGGGCTACAAAGCATTTCACTCTTACTGTCACCCTTATAACTCCATCAGCTCAAAATAGCCATTATAGAGTGTCTCTTCGTGAGATAAGAACATTCACGAATGGAATGCTTACAACCGGAGGAACTAATATTGCTTTGTTACCACCCCATATGTATCAGACTGAATTTGCTTTTATAAATAACTAAGTTTCTCAAGTAAAAAACCCTCTCAATTGAGAGGGTTTTTTACTATCAAATATTTGTAGTATAGGAGTTTGACTATTTAGGTTTAAAATGGTATAATATACAATAAGAATCACTATTTATAACCAAACTACCTAACAAATGAAAAAGTTATTAATTCTTGCTCTTTGCATAATGCCGTTATTTTGTTTTTCTCAAAACTACGTAAAAATTGAATTTCTGGAAAAAGATATTCACTCTGTTACAGACCTTGTGAATACTATCTCAGGAACTCCTTTTTCCAATTATTCTGATATGAAAAGCGCAAAAGATGATATGTCACTGGTTCCCGGGTTATTTGGCTTAAGCATAAAGAACCCAAATGTATTTATATACAAGGAAAACGGACAGACCAGAATTGCGTTATATCAAATCATAAAGCTTGGAAACAAAAAAGCAATATGGAGAGAAACAAAAATGAGCGGTATACAATCGCTCTTCATTAAGAAGGGAACCACGATTGTTTCTTTGCAATAAAATTATGTTAAAAACAAAAAAGCGAATCCTCTGGATTCGCTTTTTCATTTCAATTTGAGAGATTTCAAGAGTTCATCGAGTTCTTTACCTTTGATTTCTGTGTATGCGCCAAACGGGAGTTTGTCGAGCTTGATATTCATGATGCGAATACGGCGTAAATCGATAACCTTATGGTGAAGTGCTTCTGCCATGCGGCGAATCTGTCGCTTTTTACCCTCAGTAAGTACTATGTGAAATGTGTCCTTGTTCTTACGCCATACCTTACACTTTTTACTTACAAAGCCATCGAATTTTACTCCCGCTGACATAAGTTCTACGAATTTATCTGAAAATGCAGGTTCTACACGGACAACATATTCTTTCTCATGAACATATTTAGGTGAAAGGAGTCGATCAGTTACACGACCATCATTTGTCATGAGGATGAGCCCATGAGAATCTTTATCGAGGCGCCCGACAGGGAAGACTCGAGTAGGAAACGTGGTCACCTTCAATATATCTTTGCTTCCTTCATCCGGATTAGTCGATATTCCCATCGCCTTATTGTATGCATAATATACATAGTTCTTCTTTGGGGCTTTGGTACTAACCTCCACAACATCTCCTTTTTCTACTTGATCACCGAGGATTGCGCGTTTACCATTGATAGTCACAAAACCCTTTTTTATAAGATCATCCGCGCCGGTGCGGGTAGCATAGTTGTGAAGGGCGAGATATCTATTAATTCTGATTGGATAGGTGCTAATTTTTGCTTGGTTCATGGGAATATTTTAGATATGGAATGTAGTAAAGTCCAGCTAAGATAATACAAGAAAGGATAATGAACAAGTATTTGAATGGCAAGAATAAGAAAAGGAGAGTGGCGATAAGTGGTGCAATGATATATGCGACAGAAGACATATCACGAAAGACTCCGAGGAGGTACGCATCACTCTCAGTGATATGCGTGAAGAAATAGATCTCTGATGTCGTTTCGACGATTGCAGCTCCGGTTCGGGTTAAAAAGAGAACCAGAGCCCACAGCGCGATACTTTCTACTCCAATAAAAGCGATAGAGAACGTAGCTATACTCATAATGCCGATACCGATGTACAGAAGTTTTCGTTTGCTTACGTGATATTTGTCGATCAAGATACCGATCGGTAAGTCAAAAATCACAAATGGAGCAAGCATAATAGTAAACATAACTCCAATTTGGTCCCATCCGAATCCAAGATGTTCAAAGAGATATATCGGTGTGTATACCACCATCCATGCATAAAAGAATTGAAGAATAAAGTTTATGATTGTGATTGCAAGCATGTGATGATTCGCCTTTAAATATCGATAGGTTGCAAGGAAAGGAGTCTTCTTGTATACGCTATCAGTGAATTTCCTAATCGAAAATACTAGGCCAAGGGCAGTAATCGCACATGCGATGAATGAGATCAAGTAGATAACTCTATAACTACTTCCACCGCTCCCGATAAGAAGGGAAGTGATAAGGGGGGAGATCATCCATGCGATACTTCCAATCGTGAGATAGAGTCCTCGGGTTTTGCCGATTGTAGCGGGATCACCGAAATGCTCGATAAAGATATCGATACAGAAAAATACCAGTGTATTTGTAACTGAAAATGCGATAAAGGAAAGTCCGATTATGTATGGATCATTTGAGGCAATAAGTCCAGTGAGGGCGGCCATATTGATCAAAAGGAGCGCTATAGCAAGTTTCCGATTGCCAAAATACTTCAAGATATCAGCACTCTCAGAGAGCAAGAATAGTGTTACAAGTGATGCGATCGTATAAATGATGCCCACATATCCGGGTGAGATAACATCCGCAAGGAATGTTGAATTTACATACGCTGAGAGCGATATATGAAGTGTAAAGAGGAACGAGAGAAGATACATGCGGTTGAGCTTAGTCAGTCTCATACGATGTTAAACACTTAAGAGTACTGGTATAACAAGCGGACGCTTAGCTGTTTTTTGGAAAAGGAATTTCGATATATTATCCCCAAGAGTAGTTTTGATGTTGTCGAAGTTGATAGGATTCATCCCACGGGTTCCATCCTCAATACTCTTCTTGATAATGAGTCGCACCTGGTGAAGTAATTCTTGATTTTCCTTGAGATAGATGAATCCACGTGAGATGATATCTGGAGATTTGCGAAGCTTGCCAGTTGTAGAGTCAATCGTTGCAATAAGGACGAACATACCATCTTGGGCGAGCATCACTCGATCACGGATGACAACTTCCTGCTCATCACCTACTGAGAATCCATCAACCATCATCGGTCCTGATGGTGCCTTTTCTTTTCGGACACCGATTTTGGTACCTTCGTTGGTGATTTCGATAATAGATCCGTTGTCTGGAACTACAATGTTCTCTTCACTCATGCCGATAGACATTGCTATTTCCTTATGCTTGACGAGCATTGAATGCCAGCCGTGAATAGGAATGAAGAACTTTGGGTGTGTTTTCCGGTGAAGCCATTTTACGTCTTCCTGATTTCCGTGACCAGTGGCGTGAATTGTTTCTTCTGAAGTTCTGTAGCTTATGATCTTTACTCCGTGGCGGGCAAGATTATCTTTGAGGTGTTGAACAGAAATTTCATTGCCTGGGACGATCGAAGCAGAAAGGATAATGGTGTCTCCTTTTCTAATGGTAAATTTCTTATGGGTCTTATTAGCTGCTCGATTGAGCGAAGCAAATTCTTCACCCTGAGCTCCAGTCATCAGCACGATGACTTTGTTTGGCGGATAATTATCGGCGTCTTCTACAGGGATGATTGTACCTTTTTTGGGTTTGAAGAGACCAGCCTGCTCGCAAACTTCCATATTGGTTTTGAGTGATCGCCCGTCAAGTACAACTTTTTTACCGAGCTCTTCTGCAGTCTCGACGATCTTTACAAGGCGGGTGATATGAGAAGCGAATGCCGCAATAATAATGCGCCCGCTACATGAGCGGATCAATCTTCCCAAACCTTCATTCACCTTCGATTCTGGTAATGAAAAGCCTTCATTCTCTATATTGGTAGAGTCAGTCAAAAGGAGGAGAACATTTTCCTTATCAAAGAATTTATATTCTTTTTCTTCTTCATCAGAGACTTTGCCGTCGATCTGGTCGAGCTTGTAGTCACCAGGAGTAACAATAGATCCATAGGGAGTCTCTATGATGATGCCCATAGAATCAGGGACTGTATGAGTCACTCCAAAGAATCTGATTCGCATTTCTCCTGCATAGATCACTGAGTCTTTCTCCACGATCTGGCAATTGAGTGCTGGAAGGTGGGGGAATTCTTCTTGACGTTTCTTCATGAGAAGAATGGATAAGTTGCGCGAATACAGTGGTGGATTGCCGATGCGGCTCATAACGAGAGGAATACCCCCAATGTGATCGAGGTGTCCGTGCGTGACAAACATGCCGCGGATTTTGTCCTTACGCTCTTCAAGATAGGTAGTGTTCGGGATAATGTAATCGATACCGGGCGTATCTTCTGTTTTAAATTGCATTCCTGCGTCTATAACGATAATATCATTACCGATTTCAATCGCAGTCATGTTCTTACCAATCTCTTCGACTCCGCCGAGCGGAATAATCCGAATGACTCCTGGCGCTGGTGGGGGAATTAGATTAGTCTTCTTTTTTTGAAGAGCAGGCTTTTCGTTTATGGCAGGTGCAGCCGCTCGAGGGCGTCTGCCGCCTTTAGCACTCCCATATTGGTAGCTTGATTTGCTTGCTGTCTTAGGATGAGGCGTTCTTGCATGCGGCGCATGTCCTCCTTTGGATGGTGTGCCTGTGTGGTGAGGAGTATTGTTCTTATGCAATACGCGCACAGGATTTGCTTTCCGGGCATGAAAGCGATTATTCTGACTGCTTCGTGGTCTTCGATTTTGACTGCCAGGGCCGTGCTGAGTTGATTCATTCATAGGGTCTATGTGGTATTAATTATTTAGTAAATATTTTCCATACGTGTTCTTCATTTGCATACCACGTGTGAACTGATACAAAACGATCTGACGGGATTGTGAGTGTATCTAAGGTTATGTTATTAAGCTTTGATGATGTTGCGTATAAGTATTTTGGTGAATATATAAGGAGCGCAGGCATGTTTGTATCAAACTGCTTTATGAATTCCTTGTATTTTGCGAGGCGAGCGTTTTGGTCTGATATCTTTTGTACTGAAAGGAGAATATCATCTACTGCCTTGTTGCTATAGAGAGCAATATTGAGCCCTGGATCTGCTCGTTGGGAAGAATGCCAAAAAGAGAAGAGGTCTGATTCATGATTGATGATCTGTCCAAAGAATAATGCCTCGTACGAACGCTCTCGTATAAGCTGATTGAGAGGACCGGTTTCATACACTTTTATCTCAACTTGTGCGCCGATCGCCTCGAGCTGTTCTTTTATAAGGGCGCTTGCTTTCTGTAACTCAGGAGTGTTACCGGTAGAAAGTGAAAATGCAAGTTTTGTCACTGGTCCAGTATTTACGGTTACTTTTTGCGTTACTGTTTTCTTCCCAACTTTTTTTGTTTGCGTGACAGTCTTTGTTCCACCATGAGTTCTGATCCCATCAGCGCCGACTGTCCAACCGCCCTTTTCAAGGATTTCACGTGCCTCATCAAGCGCTGATGTACTTCTAATCGTATCGGATGCATCTTTTATAATAGTCTCAGGTACTGGGCTATGAATTGTTGTTCCATATCCATCAAGAACTTCATTTACAATACTACTTCTATCGAGCGCTACATCAAACGCATGTATGACGTTCGGATCTAAAAGTACTTTATTGTTTGCACTGTTCCAAAACATACCAAATATTCGTGGTAGGGTTGCAGTGTGGATGGTGTATCCTGCTTTTTTTATATTTGCTGCATTGAGAGGAGAAAGCCCGCTTGCTTGATCGATGTAATGGTTTTCCAAATCCTTTACTAGATCTTTTTCGTTTGCATATGAGACGATATTGATGTTCTTGATGTGTGGTGTACCGAGTACGAAATTCGTATTGCGCTTCAAGTTGTAACCTTCAGGAATAGTGTCATCATTTTTAATAACTTCATCTATCATGTAGGGTCCTGATCCAATTGCTTTGATGTTAAGAGGTGAAAGAGAGAATTCCGCTTCAGTGACGTTCTTCCAGATATGAGTCGGTAATATGCCGATCGTAGTATTGTCCATAAATGATATAAATGGCTGCTTGAGAGTAAACACTACAGTGTTTGCATCTGTCTTCTCAACGGTTACACCCTCCCATCCAACCCTGCGTGGGCTTTTAATGAGCGGATCCTTAATTTTTGCGATGGTAAAGAGTACGTCGTCTGCTGTAACAGGAGTTCCGTCATGGAATTTCACATTCTTCTTCATTACGAATGTATAAGTCATTCCATCAGGTGATATCGTGTATGACTCTGCAAGATCTGGAATAAACGTTCCATCCGGAGTTTTTCTCATAAGTCCAGAGTACACAAGTGATACGATGTCTTTATCTGCATCCGAAAGCGCAAGTACAGGGTTTACAAGTGTAGGAGTGCCTACGATTCCCTCGACAAGAGTGCCACCATCAGCTGGGATAGTAACCATAAATGATGTGTTTACCTTCTCAAGGAGCACAATCATAGAAACAAGTGCTACAAGGAGTGCTGCTATAAAGAGGGAAAACTTTTTACGGGTGAATGATGCGAGCGCACCTCGAAGTTCTCTTTTTTTTGGAATACGAAATTCTTTTATGAATGTGAGAAATGTATGCATACTATTGCATGTAATGTTTGAGAGTATATCTCAAGTTAAGAGTAACAGTAAAAACCTTTACTTAACGAGTATTGCAACAAATGCTGAAACAGCAAATAGGATGCCAACGACAATAGTCGTGACAAAGAGGAACTTTTCGAACCCTCTTCGAGTGTGGTAAAGACCACCTCCATCTCCTCCTCCGAGTGCGCCTCCGACACCTGCGCTTGATTGCTGGAATAGGATCGCAACAACCAAAATAATAGACAGTATAATCTGTATATACGGTAATATAGTAGCAATAATCGTCATATGGATATACTACTATATTGGGGGGAGGAATGCAAATAAAATACCCTTACTTCGTAATATATTACGCAGCAAGGGTATTATTAAAAACTTTAATTCTACACTAAGGGAATAGTAGTTCAAGGGCTTTTTTAAACATAGGACTTACAACAATACCAGGGTTCATTCTAACTTCCACTGTGTCTACCCACATTTCTGAGGGGTCAACAAGAAATTCTACCGCTTGAATTTCCCTCCGTTTTTCATGTTTAACCCAGGCAGTATATCCTGTAAATAACTTGTGTCCCAACTCATCATCATAATTAAACTTTATTGGAGTATCACCTAATAAAAAATTACTGTGAAAGTTTTTCCCGCATAATTTTTCAGGGAGGAAATTATTCACTACATAATCTAATCTCTCAGATTCTGAAGTGAAGCAGTCAGAACAACATGGGGGATCTATTTGTCCAACAAGCCTGTGATTTGCTTTCGATGGAATAAATAACATCTTATCATTCCAGAATAGGAATAATGAAGTAACTGTTTTTTTCATTGGAATTACTTCTTCTGTTGGTGGAGTTGTCTTGGTTGCCATGATATTTTGTTTTAGGTTTAGTGATTGTTTCTAAAACAATACCACTGTAGAATGTGTAAGTCAATGAAAGGAAATTGGTCGAGGAATCTTGATTCTTACAGGATCTGTACACCCTTCGTATCGTACTCGTTTCACTACGTGCGATATACTCAGGGTTTTCAAGTTCTCTCACGTTCCGACTGTAGAGTCGGAACTCCGGGCACACATACAAAAAATGCACTTCAATGAGTGCATTTTTTGTATGTGTGCGCTAAAGGAATGGATTTACGAACTGCCCTCTCATCAAGAGAAAATAATTTATAGCATTGAAGAATTAAAAAATTATTCTAACAAGCCTCCAACATAGGGAATTTTACCCTCTCTTATTTTTTATTTATAACCTAGCTACTATATTAATATGAAAAACATTCAATTTAAGTATCCAAATAAATTAAAAGAATTACGCACTATACACAACCTCAAACAAACTGATGTCTCTCTACATATGGGCTTCACAGGGGAAGAGAGGATTAGTAGATGGGAACGAGGACAGGCTATGCCAAGTGCAGTTAATCTCATCAAGCTCTCTCAGCTCTTTAAGGTTAAATCTGAAGAGATATATCCAGAGTTGTAATCGTTACATATAGCTCATACACTCTTTGTTATTACTAATACAAAGAATAGTATGAAAAAACAAAAAAGGTTACCACCTGAGACAATTCAAGGGCTCATTGGTTTAGCGAAGATTTTACAGAAGATACATAACCGACTTATTGCTGAAGGGTATGTTATCAAAGATGGAATGTTGATTGATCGTGAGGGGAATGTTATTTATCCAAAACATGAATAATCTAAGCTAAACAATTTTTAGTAAATCTCTATATTCCTTCGATGTCTCGTAATCTATAAAATTTAATACAAACAATCCTTCTTGCCAATGTCCACTCATTTTTTGAAGGACAGAATTGAAAGGTCGTTTGTCTGTTTTGGTAAATATTTTGTACCCATTTGGCATATAGAAAACAGCCATGTTTAATCCATCTAGTCGTTCAGTATGCGGAGTTTGGATGTTTTTATTTACTACATCTGATGGAAGTTTTCCTACAGCAAATTTTGTAACCACGAAAGGAAAATTAATTATCATAGGATTACTAGAACCATTTTTAGCAGATAATAAAATATCTCTCAATTTTTCTTCATAGGGGCCCAACTTTATACGATTATTTTCAGGCAATTTTGAAATTGAAGCCCTCCATATTACAGATAGAACAAAAAGAGTAAATTTAATACGGTTAACATTCTTTATTACAGAGTATTTATCTTTTTGCTCTAAAGGAGAATCTATTAATATGATTTTTGCATATCCGTCATAGACCCCGATAAAATTATCACAATCTGCACAAAGAATTTTTGGATCATATGAACCAATAGGTCTTTTAATAGGCTTAGCAGTTTTTGAAACTAAAATAAGAGATTTTTTGTTTCCATCCTCAGGGTATAGATATTTATAAGCCCATTTAGGAATAATATGGGCCTCGATTAATGGCTTTTCTAAATTACATAAATAACACTTACCCATAAGGAACAGTCTACAATATCTATTGCTTGTAGGCTATTATTAGGACTTGTCCTATGTTGTGCCCGGGAGAGGACTTGAACCTCCAAGGATTGCTCCACTAGTTCCTAAGACTAGCGCGTATACCAATTCCGCCACCCGGGCATATTTGTTTGTATCACAAGAACATTCCTTGTGGAGGCCTAGGGCGGAATCGAACCGCCGTATAAGGGTTTTGCAGACTCTTGCCTTACCACTTGGCGACTAGGCCGTGTGTTTCTTAGAGAAACAATACTTTATATCCTAACTGTTTAGCAGTAATTCGTCAATTTTCTGACGGTTTTTCTCACCCTCATCTATCTCTACATTGAGAAAGGGAATTGGATTTACCTTCAAATTCTTTGTTACGAATTTTCGTAGTTCACCCAAGTTGCGCTTTATGAATCCATATGCGGCAGTTTCTTTCTCACGTGGTAGTACCGTGATCATAATTACAGCGCGTTTACTATCGGGTGAAAGTAGTACTCGAGTGACAGTAATGAGTGATGTAGGACCAGCTTCGCGCTCTATGAATGTAGCTGCAAGTTCTCGTATATGATTTGATATCTTTTCTCCTCGAAATTGTGACATGATGTATTTATTTTATGACAGTGATAAATGCTTCGAGCATATCACTCGGGGCGATATCGATCTTTGATTCAACCATCACCCCACAGTCTGTACCTTCAAGTACTTCTTTTGTTTTAATCTTTGCGAGCTGGAGTCCTACGATTTTTCCGCGTCCAATTTCAAAGTCACGACGAATGATCCGTACGATCCCACCATCAGTAATACGGCCAGTTGTAACTTTGCCGCCGACAACTTGTCTTTCTTTTGTTGCTCCAAATGTTTTTAGCACTTTAAGCGTACCAGTGACTTCCATAACTTCTTGACGTGGGCGGCGTGTTTCGATCACTTCTTTGAGCCAATCAGTAAGTTTATAAATAATATCAAAAGTCTCTATCGTCACTTTGAGCTGTTCATTCAGGTCGCGTGCACCAGTGTCCATCTTTACATTGAATCCTACGATGATCGTCTCTTTGTTGTCACGTGCCATCTTTACATCTGATTCATTTATAGCGCCGACACCTTTTTGAATTATCTTAAAAGAAATTTCATCATTACCAAGTTTTTCGATTTCTTTTTCAAGTGCTTCTATGGTGCCTGATACATCAGTCTTTATGACGAGTGGTATGCGCTTGCCTGGCTGCGATTGCAAAGATGAACTTTCTTTATTCTCTTGTAGAGATCCATCTTTCACCATTCGGATGTACTCTTCTGCTTCTTTTTTTGTTTTGAATGATTCAAATACACTTCCGACCTCTGGCATTGATTCAAAGCCGACAAGACGGATAGGAGAGGAGAATGTAGCATCTTTGACTGGTTTGCCTAAAAAGTTTTCCATAATACGTGTGGTTACGAGTGCAGATCCCGCTACAACGAACATACCGGATCGGAGTGTTCCGTTCTTGATTACACAGGTAGCAGATATCCCACGCTTTGGTTCGCGATTTGCTTCGATCACAACGCCGCTTGCGGTGAGGTTCGCATCGCCCATAAACGCATGCAAATCAGCGACGAGGAGTATTATGTCGAGGAGTTCTGGAATACCCGTACCTTCCTTTGAAGATATGGGTACGAACGGGATATCACCACCCAAACCTTCGAGATAAATACCTTTCTCGACGAGCTCCATCTTGACTCGCTCGACATTTGCATTTGGTTTGTCTATTTTGTTGATCGCTACAATGTAAGGGATCTTGCTCTCGAGTATAGTGTTGTAGGCTTCAAGTGTCTGCGCTTTGATTCCGTCTTCTGCTGATACTACGAGTATCGCAATATCTGCGGTGAGTGCGCCACGTGCACGCATTTTCGAAAATGCTTCGTGGCCCGGAGTATCGAGAAATGTTATCTGTCTGTTCTCACCAGTATCGCCTTTGTGTGTGACTTCATAGGCGCTTATATGCTGTGTGATACCTCCTGATTCTCCTGCCACAACGTTTGATTTGCGGATATAATCGAGAAGCGTCGATTTGCCATGATCAACATGACCCATTACTACAACAACGGGAGGGCGTGCCACTGTATTTTTTTGTGTATCGGTATCTTTCATAATTATTTAGATTGATTTCTTGAGAACTTGTTTCTCTTCGGTTGAAAGCTCAAACTCTGACTTCCCATTTTGTATTGGCTTTGCAAAAATGCTCATTCGATCGCGCGCATACAAACTCGAAAGTATTACTCCATCGCCTTTATCATTGAGAAGCGATATGGCAAAACTCTGATTGCTGCCTGCATCAAGAAATGGATTGAATCGGATAGTTTGGATTTTTCGGATAGATGTATCGAGGCGTCCATCGATCGTAGACAAATGTGCATCGATACTACTTTCTCTTTCCTTGAGAGCGTTCACTTGTGCACCAAGAGCAAGCATCACTTCCTCGAGGTTTTTTGCTTTTGTGCCAGCGAAGAATTTCTTCAATCTATGTTCAAGAAGACCTATCCATACAAGAAGGATAACAATGACGCCCGAGAGTATATAAAGTAGGATAGATGTAGTCATATCTGTGAAAGAGTATATACTAATAAAGCCTTTTTTACAATATCGTGATATAGTGGTTCATATATAGATTATGAAAATATTCTCTCGGAATCCAAAGAAAACGATATATCTTGATTATGCTTCCGGTACGCCTATCGATCAAAGCGTCCGTAAGGTGCTAGCAGATGTGTCTCGTGTTTTTGCAAATGGAAGTTCCATTCATACAGGAGGTCTCCATGCGCGCGCGCTCATAGAAGGTGCTCGAAAAAAAATCGCAGCCGCACTTTTTGCGCACCCTGATGAGATTTTCTTTACCGGAAGCGGAACAGAAAGTGATGCACTTGCGATACTTGGTGTGGTACGTGGCTGCGGAATTGATATGCCGCATATCATCACTACGCGAATCGAACACTCAGCAGTACTTGAGAATTGCAAACTGCTCGAGAGTCGAGGTGAAGCAGAAGTTACATATGTGAATGTGAACGCAAAAGGGATCGTTGATCCGAAGGATATACGAGACGCACTGAAAGAAAATACTATTCTGGTATCAGTTATGTATGCGAATAATGAGATCGGCACGATCCAACCGATCATGGAGATTGCGAAAGTGATACGGCATTTTCGGAAGAGAAAGAAACTGGAAAATAAATTTCCTTTCCCTGTTTTCCATACTGACGCTTGTCAGGCGATGAACTATTTATTTACAGAGAATATCGAGAAGCTTGGCGTAGACCTACTTGCTTTCAATAGTTCAAAAATATACGGACCAAAAGGTGCTTCAGTGTTGTACAAAAAGCGTGGAATAGCGCTCGAGCCTTTGTATAAAGGCGGTGGGCAAGAATCAGATTTACGTTCAGGTACAGAGAATGTATCAAGCATCGTAGGTATTGCCGCTGCACTAGAAGAGGCAAACAAGATAAAAGAAAAAGAATCTACTCGCCTGATCAGCATCCGTGATTACGGAATTGAAAAATTGCTAAAACTCTCAGAAACTTCGGGATATGAAATTAGTTTGAACGGCGATAAGATCGATCGATTACCGAACAATATCAACATTTCTATTCTAGGTATTTCAAGCGAACTCCTTGTACTTGAGCTTGATGCGAAGGGAATAGAAGTATCTGCAAAGAGCGCATGCAAAAGCGATGAGCCCGATGAATCATATGTCATCACTGCGTTGCGGGAAGCAGAGGGCGCTCGGCATACTACTACCGACGGCTCTATCCGTATTTCTCTTGGTCGTGAGACAACAAAGAGCGATATCGATACTCTTGTACGAGTTCTGACTGATATTTTAAAGAAATATAGTACCTGGAAATAGGCTTGACGGCTGTGCTATACTCAATATATGGATATAAAAGAACTCAACAAAAAGCAGCTTATTTTACTGACCCTTTTGATCACTTTTGTGGTCTCTATTGCCACAGGTATCATTACGGTTTCTCTTATGCAGCAAGCTCCAAAAAGTGTTCCAACAACGATAAATAACGTTATCCAGCGTACGATCGAGAAGGTCTCTACAACTCCTGCTCCGACCGTCGAAACTAAGACTCCTACAAATACCGACACAGGGACTAAATCGACATTCGGTGATGGTAATGCGATGATCTCAATTTATCCAGCAGATACGCCTGTCATAAATCCAGGTCCTGGTTCGTCTCCTACAGGAGATGCACCAAAAGCACTTGGGCAAGGGATCATCATTTCTGATATGGGGCTCGTGCTAGTTGATTCAGGAATACTTACAGACAAAGAAGTTTACAAAGTTGTACTCGGTGATGTGGACTTTGATGCAACAGTCCTCAAGAAATTCGGAAACGGATTTGCAATACTCAAGATCTCTCAGAAAAAAGCTGCAGATCCGAAAACCGATAGTAGTACTCAAGGTGCATCAGCTGCTACACCATCTACGGGAGGGACACAGTAAATGTGCACCAAAAAGTTTAGTAATTCGTAATACATATATATGCCACCATTTAATCATTTTACAACCAAAGCAAAAGAAGCAATCCGTAAAGCTCATGAGCTTGCTATTGAGCGTGGACAGAATCATGTAAGCGGTCTCCATCTTCTCACATCCCTCCTTATACAGGAAGATTCCCTTGTCATATCAATACTCGATAAGATGGATGTTGATACAATGCTTATGACCGATAATTTGATCGAAATGATAGAAGCGCCAGAAAGTAGAAATACAATCTCTCCATCATACCAGCTCTATCTTACTCCGGATCTTGCTCAGGCAATTGAGAATTCAAGCAAAGTAGCGACAGCACTCAAAGATGAATTCGTATCCACCGAACACCTGTTTGTCTCACTTCTTGAGACTGTTGGTGAAGCGAAAGAATTCCTCGCACGATTCAAAATCGAAAAGGATCAGGTTCTTTCGGTCCTTGAGCTCTTTCGTAATGAGAATATCACGGAGACTGGCACTTCGAAGAAGCCAAAACTTCTAGCGAAATTTACCCGTAATCTTACCGACCTTGCTCGTGCTGATAAGCTCGATCCTGTTATTGGACGCGATACGGAGATCATGCGTATGATGCAGATCCTTTCTCGTCGTACAAAGAATAATCCAATACTCATCGGTGAAGCAGGAACAGGTAAAACTGCAGTTGCTGAAGCGCTTGCTACTCGTATTGCAAAAAATGACGTACCGGAAAGCCTTCGTGATAAAGAAGTAGTCGCGCTTGATCTTGGACTCCTTTTGTCTGGTACAAAATACAGAGGTGAATTTGAAGAACGCCTTCGCGGTATCATGAAAGAAATAGAAAAGACTGAAGGCCGAGTAATACTATTTATCGATGAGATTCATACTATCGTTGGTGCGGGTTCAGCAGAAGGATCGCTTGATGCTTCGAATATGTTAAAACCAGCTCTTGCACGAGGTGAGCTTCGTGCTATCGGCGCGACAACACTCAAAGAATATCAAAAGCATATTGAGAAAGATCCTGCACTTGCTCGTCGTTTCCAGCCGATTTTTGTCGATGAACCAAGTCCAGAAGATGCTATTGCGATCCTTCGAGGGCTTAAAGAAAAGTATGAGCTTTTCCATGGTGTTCGCATCACTGATGATGCAATCCTTGCAGCAGTAAACTTGAGTACTCGGTATATTACAAATCGATACCTTCCAGACAAAGCAGTCGACCTCATTGATGAAGCATCATCTGCGCTCCGTCTTGCACTTGAGAATAAGCCTCAAGTCCTTGAAGATGCTCATAGAAAAATTATGCGTTTTGAGATAGAAAAAGAAGCTTTGATGAAGGAAATATCTCGCGTTTCAAACAAATCTCCAGAGAGTAAGGATACAAAAGCACGTGTAAGAGATATCGACACTGAAATCGCAAACCTCAAGGAAAAAACTCGCGAGCTTGAACTCAAATGGAAAAATGAAAAAGAGACGGTTGTCGGTATACGTGCCATAAAGAAGGAGCTCGAAGTGCTTCGCCTCGAAGGTGAAAACGCAGAGATGCGTGCAGATCTTGCTCGAGCTGCTGAGATTCGTTATGGTCAGATTCCAGATCTACAGAACAAACTCGAGACAAAGCTTTCTCGACTCAAGAAGCTCCAGAAATCACGAAGAATACTCAAAGAAGATATCACTGGTGAAGATATTGCTGAGGTTGTCTCGCGATGGACCGGTATCCCTCTTGTAAAGATGCTTGAAGAAGAGCGTGAGAAGCTTGCAAATATGGAACGAGAGCTTCGAAAGCGTGTTGTTGGACAGGACGAAGCGATTACAAAAATCGCCGATGTGGTGCGACGTTCGCGTGCAGGCATTTCTGATCCGAATAAACCAATCGGCTCATTCATTTTCCTTGGCCCAACTGGTGTCGGTAAGACTGAGCTTACCAAGACGCTCGCACAGTTTATGTTCAACGATGAAAAATCATTGATACGAGTGGATATGAGTGAATACATGGAGCGTCATAGTGTTTCAAAACTCATCGGTTCACCACCGGGCTATGTCGGACATGAAGAATCAGGCAATCTCACTGAATCTGTTCGTCACCGCCCATACTCAGTCATTCTTTTCGATGAGATAGAAAAAGCTCATCCAGAAGTTTTCAATGTGCTTCTTCAGGTTCTTGATGATGGGAGGCTTACCGATGCAAAAGGCCGCGTAGTAAACTTCAAAAATACCATCATCATCCTTACTTCAAACATAGGTTCGCACTTGATAGAGAAGATGGAGTCGCTTGGATTTAGCAATAATTCCAAGAAAGACGAATACACTGCCACCAAGGAAAAAGTCTTGGCGAGTCTCAAAGATCACTTCCGTCCAGAATTCTTAAATCGACTCGATGATATTATTGTCTTTGATATTCTTCCTGAAGATGTGATCCGCCATATTGTAGATCTCAAGATTCAAGTCATCCGTGAGCGATTGCGCTCAAAAGATATCGAGCTCCATATCTCGCCAGATGCGCTCGCGTATCTTGCACGCGAGGGATACAATCCGCACTACGGTGCGAGACCACTTGGACGCTTGATTCAGAATAAGATCCTCAATCCTGTAGCGTCAGTCATCATTGGTAAGGGGGTAAAGAAAGGGGATATTGTAAACGTTACTCTCAAGGATAACGAGATTGTTGTTGAGATGAACAAGAAAAAGAT
Organism: Minisyncoccia bacterium; assembly: GCA_965656375.1. Taxonomy (GTDB): domain Bacteria; phylum Patescibacteriota; class Minisyncoccia; order Phycocordibacterales; family UBA9973; genus UBA8515. The sequence continues at coordinate 394,531 of CBFHKH010000001.1, read as the reverse complement.
CAAATCTAACTTCAAAGTGGCAAAACCAAGTCCATATAATAAATAATAAAAGCCTCCTTTTTTAGGAGGCTTTTATGTTGAAAAATTGAGTTAGATGCTGTATACTCTCCTCTATGCGTCGGTGGTAGAGTGGTCAATTACAACAGACTGTAAATCTGTCGGCTTCGGCCTACGGAGGTTCGAATCCTCCCCGGCGCACAAAAAAATGAAAAAACTCATCATATATGATGAGTTTTTTCATTTTTCAACAGAGTAAAAACATGCTAAAATAGGACCTATGTCACAGTTATATAGCAATTCAATCTTCTGGGTTGATGTCGATAAAGTAAAACCAAATCCATTTCAGCCTCGTCGTGAGTTCGATGAAGCGCGACTTCGCGATCTTTCTGACTCTATTCGCCAATATGGGGTTCTTCAACCGCTTACCGTGTCACGTAGTGAAGTTGTTACAGAAGATGGCGGTATTGTAGTTGAATACGAGCTCATCGCTGGTGAACGTCGTTTGCGTGCGTCAAAGCTTGCAGGACTTGATCAGGTTCCAGTAATTATCCGCGTTGGCGATGATAACATGGCAAAGCTTGAGCTCGCTATTATCGAGAACTTGCAGCGTGAAGATCTTAATCCTGTAGAGCGTGCTCGAGCATTTTTCCGTTTGGCTGAAGAATTCAAATTTACTCACAATCAGATCGGTGCAAAGGTAGGGAAGAGTCGTGAACATGTGTCTAATACTATGCGCCTTCTTTCTCTCCCACAAGAAATTCTCGACGCACTTTCAGAGCAAAAAATTACTGAAGGTCATACTCGGCCGATACTTATGCTTGCTGACCGGCCTGAAGAGCAAATGGTTCTTTTCAAAGAAATCATGTTTAAAAAGATGACCGTTCGCGATGCCGAAAAGATTGCACGTAGAATTGCAGTAGATCGCATCCGCAAAAAGCAGTACTTACCAGATCCAGAACTTGCAGATCTTGAAGATAAATTACAAGAAACTCTTGGTACTCGAGTGCATATTGACCGCAGAGAAAATGGTGGGCAGATCATGATCGACTTTTTCTCAAATGAAGATCTCCGTACAATTCTAGATCTCTTGAAATCAAATCAGGAAAAAAATCCGAATGAAATGCTCGAGAAGTTTATCGCTACGCAAACTCCAGAATTTACCGAAGCAGTACCAGAAGTTGCTCGTGAAGATGAAGGGAAGCTTCTTGATGACAGAAGTATTGATGAGATCAAAGAAGCTGAAGAAGAAACTGATCTCTACAATATCAAGAATTTCTCAGTCTAATTCTTGCCGAATGAGAGGAATCTTGATAGGAGACTATGGTCTTTGAGGTATGTATTGATATGCTTTTTTGCCATGGTCGTCTTTGTATAATCAAGCCATTTGCTCGAAGGATTTGCTTTCTTGTTCACAATGATCTCTACGATATCATTGTTTTTTAGTTTGGTATGAAGTGGTGCCATCTTGTTGTTTATATTTGCACTTTGAGCATGGTTACCAATATCTGAGTGGATTGCATATGCAAAATCAATAGGGCTCGAATCAAATGGCAAATCCACAACATCTCCTTTTGGTGTGAATACGAAAATCCTATCCTGGAAGAGATCCATTTTCAAATGTTCGAGGAATTGAGCTGGCTTGTCCACGATCTTGTGAAGTTCTTTCAATTGATCAATCCATTCGAGCTTCTTGTTTATATTCTCACTATTTGCACTATGTGCTCCTTTGCCCATTTCTTTATAGATAAAGTGCGCAGCAATACCGTACGCAGCTTCAGCGTGCATTTGTGGAGTTCGAATTTGGATTTCTACTACGCCACCATTACCCGTAAATATTGTCGTATGGAGCGATCGATAGCCATTTCTCTTTGGAGTAGCGATATAATCCTTAATGCGGCCTGGGACAGGTTGGAAAAGGCCATGGATGATACCAAGCACTCGGTAGCAATTTTCTATGTCATCCACGATAACTCGTAGTGCGACAATGTCATAGATTTTTTCGATGTCCATTCCGTATCGCTTTACTTTCATCCAGAGGCTGTATTTATGCTTGGCACGAGCACTTATTTCTATGACTTTTACATTCTGTTCGGCTAACGTTTCTTTGAGTTCATTGCTTACTCGGTCGAGCTCTTTCTGATTACTCTTTGAATTGAGTTCGAGCAATTTTTCTATATCTTTGTATTCCTTTGGGTACACATACGGGAATGCCGCATCTTCGAGCTCTCCTTTTAGTTTGTGCATGCCGATGCGATCAGCAAGGCGAGCATGAATCTCAATCGTTTCAAGTGCGATGCGCTTTTGCTTCTCCGGCTTTACATACTGTAAGGTGCGCACATTGTGCAATCGGTCTGCAAGTTTGATAATGAGAATCCGTAAGTCATTTGCCATTGCCATGAAAAACTTACGCAGAGATTCAACATGGCGTTCCGTTCCTGTGTACTTCATTTTACCGAGTTTTGTCACTCCATTAACTAAAAGAACGATCTCTTCACCGAATTCATCCTCTAATGTTTTTTCTTCAGTCGGAGTATCCTCGAGTACATCGTGGAGAAGGCCTGCGACGATTGTTTTTGTATCCATTCCGAATTCTGCAAGAATCTTTGCAGTCTCAAAAACGTGATTGAAATACGGTTCACCGCTGTTACGCTTTTGCCCCTGATGCGCTTTTTCAGCGAACACATAAGCTTTTTCTATGAGCTTTGTATCTTCAGTGTTTAATCCGTGGAGAAGGGATGTAATGTCTTTACTATGAGGCATATACTTGAGTATAGCGTACGCCTTCAATTTACGAAAGTTTTATTTTTTCTTTGTCTTTTTTATATCTTCACCGATCTTATGAGGGTTATGCATTTGACACATCTTGTTACTACAGCGTTCCGGGATAGTCTTCGTCCCTTCCATCATGAGTGAGCCGCAGAGGTCACAGATGCGACCAGTCGGCTTTGCTTTTATTGCGTTCTTACAATCTGGGTAGTTCGAACATGAGTAGAAAATTCCGAATCGACCGCGTCGCTCCATCATCTTACCTTTCTTGCACACTGGGCAGTCTACATCGGTCATTTTCTTTTTCTTTTCTTCCTCGTCTTCTTTTATGAATTTACATTTAGGATATCGTGAACAGGAGATAAATGCTCCGAATTTACCCTGTCTGACAACAAGCTTTCCTCCGCCTGATTTACCTTTCTTCTCTCCACAGAGTGGACACATCTCACCAGTCTCTTTTGGACCTTCGAGCTCGAGTCCTTCTATTGTACGCGCGCCATCGCATTCTGGATATTTCGCACAAGAGTAGAATTTACCGTTTCGAGCAAGTTTGATGATCATATCTCCACCGCATTTTGGGCATTTCATATCGGCTGGAGCTTCGCCCATATTTGTAGCTTTGGCGAGCTTGTCTTTTTCCTTCAAATCTTTCTGAAATGGGATATAGAAATCCTTTAATGTTTTTTCATATTCGCGCACACCGTTTGAGATATCATCAAGCTCATCTTCCAATTCTGCTGTAAAAGTATCACTGATATATTCTTTAAAGTTGTTCTCAAGGAAACTTGAGACGACATCGCCGGTATCAGTCGGGAAAAGTGTTCGTCCTTCTTTTGTGACATATCCGCGCTCTTCTATAGTACGCATGATCGATGCGTAGGTACTTGGGCGTCCAATGCCGCGGGCTTCGAGTTCTTTGACAAGACCAGCTTCTGTATAGCGATTTGGTGGCTCGGTGAATTTCTCTATATCTTTGAGTTCAAGTAGTTTTAATTCCTCGCCGATTTCTACAAGTGGAAGTTCTACATCTTCACCACGAGCTTCAGTATCGACTGCAAGCCATCCCGGTGAGAGTACTCGTGAGCCATTAGCAGTAAAGTCGGGAATATCTGCCTGCGCAGGCAGGGTGCCTTCTTTTATATTTGCTACGATCTTCGTCTTCATAAGTTTCGCATCCACCATCTGTGATGATACCGTTCGCTCCCAGATAAGGCGATACAATCGTTTTTGTTCATCATTTGATCCTTCGTTCATTGAATCAATGTGGGTTGGACGAATAGCTTCGTGGGCTTCTTGGGCATTTTTTGATTTGGTTTTGTATACGCGAGGCTCTGCTTGATCTATGCCGTATTTCTTCTCAATAACTTTTTTGATCTGTTCTTGTGCAGTTGCTGCGAGGTTTGTACTATCGGTACGCATATAGGTGATAAATCCTTGTTCATAGAGCTTCTGAGCAACCTGCATAGTGCGTGAAGGAGAAAAACCTAGTCGAGTACTTGCTGTCTGCTGAAGCGTGGAAGTAGTAAACGGAGCACGCGGACTACGCTTCTGTTCAGAAGTCTTTAGATCTTTAACATACCATTTTTCTTTCTCTCCAAGTGTGAGGATTGTGTCTACGATGGCTCGATCACGAGGTTCATCGGTACATGAAAGAGTGATCTTTTCTTTTTTGTGAGTTTCAAATAATCCTTCGAGTACCCAATACTGCTCGGGAATGAATGCTCGGATTTCACGTTCACGCTCCATGATGATACGAAGCGCAGGGGATTGGACACGTCCTGCAGAGAGACCGTAGCGGACTTTTTTCCAGATGATACCAGAGAGATCATACCCGACGAGTCGATCAAGCACGCGACGGGCCTCTTGTGCTTTGCGGAGGTTTGTATCGATATCACGTGGAGCCTTGAGGGCTTCCTCTACCGCCTCTTTGGTAATTTCATGAAATGTAACTCGTTTGATAGGAGCTTTTACTTTTTTGTCTGCGTGAAGCAGTTCCTCTATATGCCATGCAATCGCTTCACCTTCACGATCCGGGTCAGTTGCGAGCATCACCTCACTAGCGCTTCTTGCGAGAGTGGCAAGTTCATGGACAACCTTTTCTTTACCCTTGGATATTTCATAGTGAGGTACGAATCCAGCTGGAATATCGATCGCTGCCTTGTTTGATTTTGGTAAATCACGAATATGGCCAACAGATGCGCGTACGGTAAAAGCACCATCAAGATATTTCTCGATAGTCTTTGCTTTCGATGGCGACTCGACGATCAAAAGTTTCATATGTGCCATAGTATTACACGAAAGTTAATTTTTTGGCAAATATCTTTCAACTGTAGGGTTCATATTTCTCTCGATTTATTTCTGTTATACTCTCTGTATGCGTATTGAATTTATAAAAATGCACGGGCTCGGTAATGATTTCATCATGATAAACAATATGAATGGCGATATAACCCTACAAGAGAGTGATGTGCGATTGATGTGCAGCAGATACACTGGCATCGGCGCTGATGGTGTAATCCTTGTAGAGGGTAGTGAAGGAGCCGATTGTTTTATGAATTATATAAATGCCGACGGTAGCTTTGCTGAAATGTGTGGCAATGGAATACGATGCACCGCACAATTTTTCAGAGAGAATATTTCAAGTGAGAAGACTTTACTTCAAATCGATACGAGATCTGGAATAAAGGAAGTCCTCTGTCACGACGATACGACATATTCGGTCGCTATGGGAGTGCCTTTATTTATACATTCAGATTTTCCACATGAACCAGTCGATATTGATGGTTTTACTTTCGAGTGTGTTTCAGTGGGGAATCCTCACGCGATTACTTTTATGGATACTATCGATAGTGTGGATCTCTCTTCTGTTGGTCCGCGTGTAGAATCTGATACACATTTTCCTCACAAGATAAATGTTCACTTTGTTGAAAAACTATCAGATAGTGAGCTTATGATGCGGGTTTGGGAGCGAGGTTCCGGTGCGACTCTTGCCTGCGGGACAGGTGCAGTCGGGGTTTATTCACTTGCACGAAAAAAAGGAATGATTAAGGACGAAGCTACCATCCATTTACCCGGAGGATCTCTTTACATGTCTTCAAGTGAAAATGGTGAAGTTATAATGCGTGGTCCTGCAGAAACTGTATTTATAGGTGAGATTGAAATCTAAAACAGTTATAGTTTTCGTATTTCACCGAATTCTTCTTTGATCAATTCTTTTATTTCCATTATAGAAAGGAGGGCATTGGCGGTGGGAGTGTCCATGCCGGATTCTCGGATAAGTAGATCACGTTCTATTGGTTCACTGAGAAGCCCAATGAGTTTCATTTCTTCTGGTGAACAATCCGCATACTTTTCTTTGTCAGTTTGTTTTGGGCGCTCTATTTCAAACCCAAGTGCTTCTAGTATATCTTCACTGGTAGTTATGGGGGTTGCTCCTTGATGGATCAGTTTATTCGTACCACTTGATGTAGAAGAAAATATTGACCCAGGTACGACTAATACATCACGATTGTAATCAAGTGCCATTCGAGCAGTGATCAGTGTTCCTGATTTCTCCGCTGCCTCGATGACCAGCGTTGCTTTTGATATTCCAGCCATCAATCTATTGCGCTTGGGGAATGTATAGAGTTCGGCTTTTAAAAGTGGCGGGAATTCAGAGAGTATACATCCACCACTTTCTATTATTTCGTCCGCAAGTCGTACGTTTGTCTTTGGATAGAGTGCCCTTCTGTCGAGCCCAGAACCAGGCATAGCAAGTGTGATAAGGCCTACTGAGAGTGCCGTACGATGGGCGATCGAATCAATTCCAAGTGCAAGCCCCGAAACGATAACGATAGGGTATCCTTTTAATCCCTTAATCAATTTTTCGCATACATCTCTCCCGTACGAAGTATGTTTACGCGAACCAACGACAGCCAAATGAATGTACTCTTCGGGAGGCAACACTCCTTGCATATAGAGCTCCGTGGGTGGTTGAGGTATTTCAAGCAATGCTTTGGGAAACTGTTTGTATTTTAATTTTATGATATCATGCATTCTATTTACTCTATATGTATCTCGTTAATGAACTTCTAAACCGAATACTCAAAGCGAAATATATAATTTGTTAATTAGACCAAATTTCTATATACTGAGACTATATGTTAGATATTAAATTCATCCGCGAAAATAAAGACATTGTCATAGAAGGTGCTAAGAAAAAGCATGTAGATGTTAATATTGATCGGTTACTTACGCTTGACGATAGGCGTCTGGAAAGCATGAAAAAGACAGAAGATCTTCGTGCTGAGCAAAACAAAATGAACTCTTCTATCGCTATGGAAAAAGACGAGACTAGGAGAATGCAGATGATCGAAGAGATGCGATTAGTCAAAGAAGATTTCAAAAAAGAAGAGGAGGAACTTGTTTCGCTTATGACTGAGTGGCAGTCTTTGATGCTCCAAGTCCCGAATGTTCCAGAGCCGACAGCTCCGCTTGGGGAATCTGAAGAAGAAAATGTAGTAGTCACTACCTGGGGTGATAAACCCGTATTTGATTTTGAACCAAAGGACCATATAGAGATAATGACCAAGCTCGGTATGCTTGATCTTGAACGTGGTACGAAAGTTCATGGTTTCCGCGGATACTTTCTTATGGGTGAGGGGGTAAAGCTTTGTTTTGCGATATGGAATTATGCGCTTGATTTTTGGACCACTCGTGGATTCAATCCAATTATTCCTCCAATCAATACAAAGCGTGAATCACTTCTCGGTTGTGCGTTTATCCCTCAGGGAGAAGCGGATATCTATAAAGCGCAAGATGGATCTTATTTTGTTGGTACATCAGAAGTTCCTTTGATGGGTATGTATATGGATGAAGTACTCGATAAATCAAAGCTCCCTGTAAAGATGCTTGGATTCTCTCCGTGCTACCGTCTTGAAGCGGGAAGTCATGCAAAAGATGTAAAAGGCCTTATTCGGGTTCATGAATTCTATAAGTTTGAACAAGTGATTCTCTGTGAAGGCAGCCACGATGAATCGGTTAAACAACATAAAGAAATACAGAAGAATACTGAAGACTTTATTCAATCACTTGGTATTCCATATCAAGTTGTAGATGCATGCACTGGAGACATGGGGTTTGCAAAAGTTCGGATGAATGATACGAATCTGTGGGTTCCAAAAGAGGAGACGTATCGTGAAATATCTTCAGCCTCGTATTTCCACGATTTTCAAACACGGAGACTTGGTATCAGATATAAGGACGAGCTCGGAAAAATACGATATACTCATTCCCTAAACGCAACAGCGATTCCCACTCCGCGCATACTTGTATCTCTCGTAGAGAATTTCCAACAAGCAGACGGGAGTATTAAAATTCCAGAGGTGCTTCAGAAATACTTCGGTAAGGACACTATTTCCTAATATATGCTATGCGAGATACTCTCACATCACCTCGCCTAGAAGACATGAAGCGCAAACGTCGCGCACGCCGAAGACGTATGCTGATACTTCTTGCGATTCTCTTTGTCGTATTTGTTGGAGCACTCGCGTATTTTTCTGCGCACCCTCGCGTTACCATTTCTACAGTAGTAGTGAGCGGTACACGCATCATCAATCCTGAAGATTTAGAAGACACTGTTCGAGAAAACCTTACCGGTAAATACGCCTATCTCTTTAAAAAATCAAATAGCCTTATTTATCCACGTAAACGAATTTACGATACTCTGTCTCGTGAGTACACGCGAATCGAGAACCTCTCTATCTATAGAGATAATCTTACAACGCTTCATGTTGCGGTCACTGAGCGTTCTGGTTCATACTTGTATTGTGGAGCGGCTGTTCCTGAGCTTGTTTCTGAGATCGGGGAAAATTGTTATTTTATAAATAGCGATGGGTACGTATTTGATAAAGCGCCGTATTTTTCTGGTAATGTGTATTTTAAATATTATATGAAGATTCCTGAAGATGAATCTTCGAATCCACTTGGTAAGCAAATGATAGCAAAAGAGCGATTCTATATGCTCGCGCAATTTATTGACGGTGTGTCTATGCTTGGACTTGATCCCACATATGTAGTGGTAGATGGGGAAGATACAGGGACACTCTATCTCGATCATGCAGATATGGCGACCTCTCCAAAAATAATATTCAAGAATACTGATACGGTACTCTCAATGCTCGATAATTTGCGAGCATCAATGGCGAAGCAGGAATTTGCCAATGAAATCAAATCCAAGTATAGTACACTCTTGTATATAGACTTGCGGTTCAATAACAAAGTTGTCTATAAGTTTCAGTAATGTTTTCTGCGCTTTATATATTTGGTATTAAAATAGTCCTTGAGCAGGAACTCGCGCAGGCTCGACTGGAGCCGAGCGGAGCAGAAAATCCAGCAGGATTTTACGCGTGTCCTGTGAGAGGAGCTATTTTAATGCTTAATATGTAGTCAATATAGTATGTCTAACTTTTGGGAAAAACTTAATACACCATTTTTTGTCCTTGCACCGATGGCTGATGTCACTGATAGAGCTTTCAGGCGTATTATCGCAACGTACGGCAAGCCAGATGTTACGTGGACGGAATTCGTTTCAGCCGATGGCTTGGCAAGTCCTGGACGGGAAGTATTGAAATTGGATTTGATGTACACAGAAGCAGAACGACCCATCGTTGCCCAACTTTTTACTTCACATCCCGAGAAAATGCGTGAAGCAGCCAAACTCTGTGCGGAGCTGGGTTTTGACGGTATTGATATAAACATGGGATGTCCGGACAAATCTATTGAAAAGCAAGGTGCAGGAGCTGCAATGATAAAGAATCCAAAATCTGCTGCGTTAGTGATCCAGGCAGCCAAAGACGGGATTAAAGATGCTGGGAAAGAAATCCCTGTCTCTGTAAAAACTCGTGTCGGATATAATAAGATACAGATTGATGAATGGATTCCATTTCTGCTCGCACAAGATATCGCAGCGCTTACTATCCATGCGCGTACTCGTAAAGAAATGTCTCTTGTACCTGCTCGTTGGGAGCATGTACGAGAAGTAGTAGAGATCAGGAACAAGATGGGATGTGCGACAAAGATTCTCGGTAATGGTGATGCACGTGATATTGCTCATGCGCGAGAATTAGTAAAAGAAACCGGCTGCGATGGTGTGATGCTCGGTAGAGCGATTTTTGGTAATCCTTGGCTCTTTAGCGGATATACACCTACGAGAGAAGAAAAGCTCGAAGTCATGATAGAGCATACGAAGCTTTTCGAGGAGCTTCTTGGAAAATTCAAGAACTTTTCCATTATGAAAAAGCATTACAAAGCATATGTAAACGGCTTTGATGGGGCTAAAGAACTTCGCATAAAGCTTATGGAAGCTGAAAATGCTCGAGAAGTCGAAATCCTTGTTCGCGAATTCTTGGATTAGGTTATTTTTGCTATACTACATTCATGAAAGATTCTAATATTGCATTATATAGGAAATACCGACCGGAGAAATTCGCCGATGTAATTGGGCAGGATCATATTGTCCGCGCTATTTCTGGAGCTCTCGATGCGGGCAAAGTGGCCCATGCGTATCTTCTATGTGGCCCTCGTGGTACAGGTAAAACTACAATTGCTCGTATCATTGCCCGTGAACTTGGAACATCTCCCAATGATGTATATGAAATGGATGCCGCTTCTAATCGTGGTATTGATGATATTCGCGAAATTCGTGAGAGTGTGAATACAATGCCATTTGATTCAAAATACAAAATTTATATTCTTGATGAAGTGCATATGTTCACCAAGGATGCATGGAATGCTCTTTTGAAAACTATTGAAGAGCCTCCAGCACATGTGATATTTATATTAGCAACAACGGAACTCGATAAAGTTCCTGACACTATTGTGTCTCGCTGTCAGACATTTTCTCTAAATAAACCAACAGATGCAGTGCTTTCTTCAGTTATTACTGCTACAGCAAAAAAAGAAGGCTACACGCTCGAGGAAGGGGCAGCAGAACTCATAGCGCTTCTTTCAGATGGAGCGTTTCGTGATGCGCTCGGTACGTTGCAAAAAGTAATATCATTTACCACTGGAAAGACAATCCGCCTGGCCGAAATTGAACAAATCACAGGTGCGCCAAACGAGGCCTTAGTAGATGAATTCTTGCAAGCACTTGTTGATCCTGATATTGGTAAAGGTTTTGATGCGATCGAGAAAGCAGGGAAGCAAAACATCGAAATGCATGTTTATTTGAAAATGATTCTTTCAAAATTTCGCTATGCATTGATGCTTCGGTATGCTCCAGGTTCGAAAAAATCCATCCGAGAGTCCCTCACTGAAAAGAATTTTGAATATCTTGAAAAACTGATCGCTTCAAAACCAGAGCATATATCATCACGAGCACTTTCAATTCTCCTTGATTCGTATCAGTCACTTCGTACGTCCGTGATACGTGAGCTCCCGCTTCAGCTTGCACTCATCAAAATTCTCGATCAAGATGAAAAATAGTACTATCTGGGATGTCATAATCATCGGCGGCGGCGCATCCGGTATGATGGCAGGTGCTGTTGCTTCTCATCGTGGTAAATCTGTGCTCATACTTGAGAAGAACAGGACTCTTGGGCAAAAACTCAAGATCACCGGCGGAGGAAGATGCAACATTACAAATGCCGAAGAAGATATACGCATATTCCTTAAAAATTATGGTAAAGCAGAGCAATTTCTCTATTCACCTTTTATGCGGTTTGGGATGAAGGATACATTTCGTTATTTCGAAAGTCTCGGCCTCCCGCTTGTAATTCAGGCGCGGAAGCGTGCATTTCCACATACTGAAAAGGCGCCAGATGTATACAAAGTACTCTACAACCAGCTCATAAAATATAACGCTACTATCAAAACCAATTGCAGTGTACAGAAGATCAATAAGAAAGAAAAATCAATTATATCTATAGACACAGATCAAGGTACATTTATCGGAAAGTCATATATCCTTGCAACCGGAGGAATGTCACATCCTGAGACGGGATCGACGGGAGATGGATTCAGATTTTTAAAAAATATCGGTCATAGTATCAAAGAGCCAACTCCATCTATTGTGCCACTTGAAGTGGCTGATGCATGGGTAAAAATGCTTGCGGGTGTATCACTTTCATTCATGAAAATTACATTTTTCCTTGAGGGGAAGAAATCATTTTCAAAAACTGGTAAAATCTTGTTTACTCATTTCGGCCTCTCTGGTCCGCTTATATTAAATAGTGCAAGTATGGTGAGTGATCTTCTCTATTCTGGCGTCGTGACAGCAGCGATCGATGCATTTCCTGATACGAATCATGGTGATCTATCAGCCCGAATTGTGAAAATTTTTGATGCAAACAAAAATAAAATGCTCAGAACCGTATTCAAAGACATCGCTCCAGATGGTACCGCAAAAGCTATCGAGCAAATCTTGCCAATGATTAATTTTGAAACCAAGGTTCATAGCATCACGAAAGAAGATCGTAAAAAAATCGTAGATACACTCAAGGCACTTCCAATCACGATCACGAACCTCATGGGGTATGACAGAGCAGTCGTTGCTGATGGAGGAGTGCTTCTCTCTGAAGTTGATACGAAAACAATGCGTTCGAAATTATTCGACAATCTATTTATCACAGGTGATCTACTCAACATAAACAGGCCTTCTGGTGGCTACGGCCTTCAGATTTGCTGGACATCAGGAACCATTGCAGGAGAGGAAGTATAGAATTTTAGATATGTACTTCTTTTCTATAAATAGCGATAAGGCTATAGAGGAGTGAAAGTGCAAGTGGACCTATCAATATTCCTACCGGACCCAAGAGTGATATCCCTCCCAAGATCGAGAAAAGTATAAACAGTGAAGGTATTTCAGTATTTTTTGAGATGACATATGGTGTCAATGCGTTGTCTACAAGGCCGACGAGAACTGCTGACCAGATCAGAAATCCGAGAGCCTGAATCTCCATACCAGTAAAGAAGAGGAACAATATCGCCGGGATAGAGACGATCGAAGTACCAAGCGTAGGTATAAAAGAAGCAATGCCTGCAACTACTCCCCAGATCGCAGCATTGGGGACACCAAAAATAGCAAGTCCGATACTGACGAGAATTCCCTGAACGATTGCTATCAAAAATGATCCTTTGAGTATTCGATTGATAGCCGCACCGAGCTTGTCCAAGATTTCTTTTGCATTTTCTTCTGAGAGAGGGCAGAGGAGCAAGAAATTCTTCTTCCAGTGATCCCCATCTTTCAAGAGATAAAAGAGCGTGAGAATCATAAGGATAAATAAGATGATGGTTTGGAAGGTCGAAGCAAAGAACCTTGTGACATTATTCGTTAGATAGGTAGCTATCTCAGTGACCTTCTCATGAGTATCAAACCGAAAGCCAGAAGGCATGATTTTGTTTATCGAGGTATCGATTTTTGTAAGGATACTGCTTGTACTTTCAGTTTTTGCGATCGAGCTATACGCTGTCTGAGTTTGATTGAATACAGCTTTGCCGATAAGGAAGAGCGGCCCGCAAAGAGCGATTATAAATATGATGACTGTGAGCAGTGAAGCAATCCACCGCACACCTTTTGTTATGCGCTTCTTGATCCATAGATAGAGCGGGTGAAGGACAACAGCGAATGCTGCAGCCAAGATAACTACAGTCAAAAACGGATAGAATATCGCGAGCGTAAAAATGATAGTGGCGGCAAGTAAGATGAACAAGAAATATTTTTCAATCATAGCTGTTTTCATATGAGTAGAGTATATCATATCTATAGATATGAGGGGATAGAGAGTTGACTGATTGTAGGCCATGTAGTACCATTTTTATAAACCAAAAAATTACCGCCTATGCTATTTATCAAGCCAAGCTTACTTGCAGTTCTACTGTTTTGTATAGTTAGAACATACCATCGCTTTATGAAGGCAATAACGCCTAAAAACAAGCAAATTTGAAAACAAATATTTTCTTAACCAAACCAAAAAACGATTGTTATGACGGTAAACATTCAAACTGTTCGCTTTGAAGTGGACAAAAAGTTATTAAATTTTGTAAATTCGAAAATCCTTAAGTTGAAAACCTTCAATGATTCCATTATGAGGGTAAACGTATTTCTAAAGCTGGACAACCTGACCCGGAAGATTAAGGATAAAGTGGTAGGCATCGAAGTGCATATTCCCAAATGTAAAAAGATTTTTATCAGCCATTCGTCAAAATGTTTTGAACAATCATTCCAGAGCGCCTTGGAATCAGTTGTAAAAAACATAAGCCGGCAAAAAAGTAAAATCAATACTTCTGAAAAGAAGAAAAAGCAAATATATAGTAAAGCAGCATAGAATACATGCTGTAAATATAAAAAACAGATGGATCAAATGATTCATCTGTTTTCTCTATTAAGAAACGCATTTCCTAATCTTCAATTTCTCTCAGTGCTTTGACTGAATACGTTTTTTTCTTTATATCTTTCTCTCTGGTTAGAAGTATTCCATTATCTAAAGACATTACAGGTAAAAAATTAGTTTGTAGTAACCCTCCATCCTGTAAGCATTCTACTATATGGTCTTTGGACGTAGGCCCAAACATCATTGATTTCCCGGAAAAAATCATTATTGGTCTTTCTCGGTCGAAAGCCCTATCGATGACTTTATTCAAGTCCATCCCAGCTATTATAATTGGATTACATAGGAAAAATAAACCGCCTCCAAATATGGTTACTCTAACATTTGAATTTGTAAGCTTCTTTTCTTCTAAGAAACTTAATATTATCTGGCGATGATATACATGTTCTGCGCATGGTCCCAATAATATAAATTTCCTGGAATTTTCAAATTGATTAATGGTTAAAATAATAAATTTAAAAAATCCTGTGAATCTTGTATTCTCAAGATCACTAAAAGTGAGCAAAGGTATTGTTCTCATGATATTTTGTTTTAAATGTTACCAAAAAAGGTAAACAACCTACTCTGGTAACATTTAAAACATATTTAAAAAACCGTGATTGCTTGAACAATAACATTAGAATGTACGACTGTCAAACTTTCCTTCCGTCTGGGACGAAATTGGAACGATTTTATGTTTGCATACAGATTTTTCATAGGGAATACTTCTATTGACTTTTTAACTATTTTATGCTATTATATATAGCTATAGTAGCTCCTTGATATCGAATTGATAGTTTTGTGTATTGCTCTACGGATGTCAGTCATTGATTTCTCTGGAGCAATCACGCAAAACTAAATCAATTATAAAATGAAAAAGTTAATTTTAAGCATCGCAACTCTTATTCTTTTCAGCAGTTTATCTGCACAAGTTATTTACCACCGTACCAGCAATCCAAACATAGGTTTTGGAAAAGTTACGAAATCAAACCAATTTTTGGATTTCGTTGTAAACGGTCCACTTGTGTTAACAGATGGTTCACCAGTTGGTGGATACATTGATAACACAGTTATGATGAAGAATTGGATGGATCCAGCGTATGGAGTAGGAAATTTCGCCGTTGATAACACGATCTTCGGATTCGGCACTGATGGTAGGTTCTACATGGTACCGTTTTCTTTAAAAGATTCTTTACCAATTATGAAATGGGCATTTCAAAATGGCCCGGTATTAGTAAAAGGCGGTGTTAATGTAAGAGGAACATCGCAATCTAAGTTTGCAAGGTCAGGTATTGGATACAAAAAAGACGGCACTCTTGTTGCAATTATTTCTCTGACGCCCGTAACCTTTTACGAATTTGCAAATTTATTTGTTCAGGAAAATTGCTTAAATGCAGTGTACCTGGATGGTGGTCCGTACGTTGGTTGTGAGGATAAAGATGGTTCTCATGGAACCATGGTAGCTGATGCTACGAAATTACAATTTTTCAATAATTAAAAACATTCAACGACCCACTAGTAGAAGCTCACGCTCACTGGTGGGTTTTTACTTTTAAAATATAAAAACTTACGAGCTTTCCGTCTGGGACGAAGTTGGAACCTTATTATTGACAAGTTCTGATAATATATGTACTATGAAGGTAATAAATAATTCCTATTTATCGCAATAGGTGACTAGAAATGGTAACAGGGTAAATCTTCTTCCCTTATCAACAGAAGATGTTCTAAAAATTAGAGTTATGAGCAAGATTAGTTCTTTTCAAGGAGGATATCGATTCCTCTCAAATTTTTGGCCATCTCATATAGTATATGAAGGCCTACTTTATCCAACTCTCGAACATGCATATGCTGCATCAAAAGTAGAGAGTCCTCATGTCAAAAAAATGATACAGAATTGCCAAACACCTGGTAAAGCGAAAAGTT
The DNA here is from genome assembly GCA_965656375.1 of Minisyncoccia bacterium. Taxonomy (GTDB): domain Bacteria; phylum Patescibacteriota; class Minisyncoccia; order Phycocordibacterales; family UBA9973; genus UBA8515. Next base: position 378,497 of record CBFHKH010000001.1, on the reverse strand, counting down.
ACCTTGATGATCATAATCTGAAACCTGACCATGACTGGACAATTCCAAAAAAATTAAGAGTTATGGAAAAGTTACTTTTAATTAAATTTGGCGGCAAAGAACCATTCCTCACAAGATCGTTGATTGCAACAGGGGATTGTTATCTTGAAGAAGGAAATACCTGGGAGGATACATTTTGGGGGACATGCCAAGGAGTTGGTAAAAACCACCTCGGATATCTTCTTATGGAAGTTAGAGGAACATTGGTATCAGAAAAAACAGAAATAATTAGGCAATTGAAAGAACACAATGGTAGTAGAAAAGCTGTTGCTGAAAGTTTGAAGATTACAATACAAGAATTGTATGAAAAAACAATTGCTTATGAAATTGACGGAGAATGGTATACAAAAGAAACTTCCAGTATTAAACTTGAGCAGTATCATCGTGCTGCACAGCTTATTGAAGAAAATGGATTAGAAGGAGTGAACTCCGCCAGTAATTTGATTGGTACAGAAATGGCAATTCTTCTCCTTGTTGTCCATTTTAGGAGGAACCTTGGCTCTATGGAAACATATCCAGCCCGTGAAGGAATTAAAGAGAAAGTAAATGAGATTCTTATGGAAAAGAAAATAATTCTTTCTTAAAGAAAAATGATAAAGAGAACCTGCTAATACATACGCAGGTTCTTTATTTTTTACGAGCTTTCCGTCTGAGATGAAGTTAGAACTATTTTGTTGACTAATACTGCGGAAATGGTAGTGTAAAAGAAAAATTATTTTATGGCAAAACTTTATAAAGCTAATGGAATGCTTCTTGGAGAAGAACTTCCCGCAAAGATTTCCCTTAAAGAATGGGTTGAGGATGCTCATCAAACTCAAATGGAACCTAAAGCAATTTTTAAATTTCTTTGTGAAGCTGGAAGATATTTCACAAAAATACTTGAAATGCCTCCAGAGGGAGTATTGCGTCCTCATCGAATACAAGCGTATCAGTGTCACTCTAATAATATCTTATATGGAGCCGTACTGGCTGAAATGCAACCTGAAGTTCTTTGTGATTTTTCATTTGTTTCAGGATTTTATGGTATGAAGGCAATTGATGATGATGTTCCAACAGATAAAAAATATTTTATTGGAAATCATACATTTATGACATACAAAGGGGCAGTGCTTGATTACACTTCATTGCAACATCCTCCTAATGCCTACAAACCAGATCAATATTTTGGAGTTGCATTTGATGTCAAAATAATGGTAAATGCATTCAATGTTTTATTTAAGAAAGATAATAATATTATTCCTCAAATTCCAGTTCTCGAAGTTCTTCGCAATGAACCTTACTTGAAAGAGTAAGGTTTTTTTATTGGCTTGGGGACAGGGAATTTCGATCCTTACAGGATCAGTACACCTTTTAAGAACAAGGACCGCGAGTACGCTTTTCGGCTACCACGTAGCCAGGTACTTTTCTGCATTTGTAACCAAATGACAGAAAAGTCTTTCGAATCCCTGACGCAACTAAAGCAGTTTAGTTGCTTCCCCAAGCAAAAATTACTGCGTGATTTTTTGGCTTGGGGACAGGGATTCGAACCCCAATTAACGGCTTCAAAGGCCGCTGTCCTACCATTAGACGATCCCCAAATGTATCTTTAAAATACACTAAAAAATAGTAAAAGACAATGGAGAGATAATCTGGTACCATATAGATATGGAAGATATTTCGGAAATTTTAGACAATACGAAATACCAAATATTCATCTGCGGTTCGCATGCGCATATTCCGTTTAGTCTTGCGATGCATTCTTGGATCGTTATCAACAAGAAAGGTACGCTTGAACGCTGGGAAGTTCTTTTCACAGCAAAAGATGATGAAACGAGCTGGGGACATCTTCACAAAGATATACTTCCTCCATTCCAAGGTGTGAGTATCTTGCCGTTTGTAAAAAAATATTTTTGGAAGAGTATGGTTCTCGGGTATATAGAAGGGGAAGAAGGCTCGCTCGTAAACCGTATCATTCACTTTATCGAACAATCAAAAGATACATATCCGTATCGGTACTCGTATGTGCTAACAGGGCCGAATAGTAATACCTTCGTTCAATGGGTCCTCGATGCATTTCCTGAATTTAAAGTAAAACTCTCTATGAATTTTATTGGTAAGCAGTATAAATAAATATGAAAAAAATTTGGTTTAAAAGAAAATTATATGGATGGGGATGGTATCCATCAACATGGCAAGGGTGGCTTATTATGGCTCTCTATATCGGGGCACTTATAAAGATCTCATATATCTTTGATGTAGATTTAAATAGAACAAGCACGGCACCTGTAGGTTTCGTTGCTTCTGTACTGTTTTTGACAGTAATTCTCATTTGTATCTGCTATAAAACGGGTGAAAAGCCAAAATGGCAGTGGGGTAGGAGGGGTATTGACAAAAATTCATAGAAGGTGTATAATACGCCTATTATGAAAAAAGGAATCGCAACATTTTCAATTATTATCAGTATGTTTGTTCTCGGACTTTTCGTCATGCCTACAAAGTCAGAAGCTTCATTTTGGGATAATTTCTCAATAAGCTTAGGCCTTGGTTTTGGTAATGGTGGCTATAACAATGGATATGGCTACGATGAGTATGGCGGTTACGACGATTATGGGTATGGATACGATGATTGTCAGTATTACAATGATTGTGGCTATAGTAACTATGGTTACAATGATTACGGATATGGATACGGTGGTTATGATGACTACTGTGACTATGGCTGTAACCAGTACTATGATGTTTATCCTGTATATAGCACATGTGGATACAACCCATGTAGTTCATACAACAGTGGGTACGGATACGGTGTAGTATCTCCATCACAAGGATGGTATCAGGGTCAGAATTACTCTAGCAACTACTACAATCCGATGACATACAGTCAGCCAGTATGCATGACTCGTTCATGCTAATGGTTCTCTAACAAAAAGCACTCCGATCGGAGTGCTTTTTGTTATTCTTCCATTTGTGGTTTGTCGAGGGTCAGTGTCTCGATACTGATCGCATCACCGGTAATACGCATTACATCCTTATCTATCTTTTTAAATTCATTATTTGATTTGTTGAAGTGGTTCACGGTAGTTGCGAGGGCGTTCCCAAGTTTCTGATGTGCTTCTTCGTAGACTCGCAAATGAGTCCCGAGTTCGCCGACACGTTTGATGATGTCTTTCGCACTTTCTTCGATCTGGAGCGCTTTTAATCCTTGAAGTACTGTCTGCAAATATGCGAGGAACGAGGTAGGGGAGACGATGATAACTTTGTATTTTGATGCTGCACGCTGAATTAAATTGTTATCAAAATCGTCTCCACCTGCCTGCGCAGACAGGCCAATTTTATTTACAAGAAGATCATAATAGATTGCTTCGTGAGGAATGAACATAAAAGCAAAATCCATTGTGTTTTCCTCGGGCTGAATGTATTTTGAGGTTTCAATTATTCTATTTTTCAAATCATTCAGGAAAATTTTTTCGAGCCGTTCTTTTTCTGCCTTGTCATTTGTTTCTGATATACGGTTGTAGTTCTCGAGTGAGAATTTTGAATCGATAGGGATGATCTTGTCTTTTATATATACTGCCGCATCGACAATCGTTCCATCAGGGAATGGATGCTGCATCTTGTACGAGCCAGGTGGCATGACGTTCTTAAGGAGTGTTTCAAGATAGTATTCGCCAAGGATTCCACGCTGCTTAGGATTTTTCAATATATCTTGTAAATTCTTGAGCTGGTCAGCGAATGAAACGACTTGCTTGTTCGTCTCATCAAGGCGAGTAATCTTTTCGGTGATGTCAGCCACAATGCGTGATGTCTCGCTTGATTGGTACCGCATTGTCTGACTCATTTCTTTCTGTGATTCGCCGAGCTTGTGATCAATGGTGCGTGAGAGTTCATTGATCTGAGAAAGAAGTAATTGCACAGCAGTGTCATTATTAACTACTGGTTTTTTACGCATTGAAAAGAGTATAAGCGCAATTAGAATTATAAAGAAAATAATTATAAGGATATTCATATAGCTATTTTAGCAGGTTCATACTAATTTCTTCTTATTGACAAAATTTAGCTTATGTGATAATTTAAAAATAATAAATGGACTTTAAATTGTTAATGTAGGCTTTGAGAAAAGCTGAATAAAAATTATTGTATGTCAAACAAAAGGGCGTATTCTATAATCCTAGCAGGTCTTTGCGTTGGCGCTGCTGTTTTTAATCTTACTAAAAGTTATCCCGCTTCTTCATTGTTTGCTGGGGCGACGATTTCTGCACTTATTGCTCTCAAACTGAAAGACTAACTGTAAAATTAAATTTTAAAACCAAAAAACATTCTCTGTAAGAATGTTTTTTATTTTATTTTTCCTAAATAATATTTAAGGGTATAAATCCAGTCTTCATCTAAGGGATTGTCTTTTTCTTTGGTGCTGAGGAACCATTCGAGGTATCCACGATCAAGAGTGAGGACTTCTTGGATTGTCTTGTCTTTATATTTACCGAACGAGAACGAATACATAAGTGAAGGTTTACTCGATATATCTATCATAATTGCGAACGCTTCTTCATCAGTACAATCATCATTCTCTTTTTTAATCGCTGCAAGCATTCGTTCAAAGAGTTTCTCAAGTACTAATACATCACCGAGGGCATCGTGCGCTTGTGCTTCTATTTCAATCTCGAGATAATATCGGAGATACTGAAGCTTGTGCTGTGGAATCTTGTGCTCTTTATCTAAATATCGAGCAACTCGAAGAGTACAAATGTGATTGAATGGTACTACATCTTCGTGTTCGAGCATACCAAGATCAAACTTGGCATTGTGAGCAACCATAATGGAATTTTCATCCTCAAGCATAGCTTTTATTTTTGTGTAGTCAGGGCTTTCTTTGAAGCTTGGTTTATCTGCGACCATTTTATTCGAGATATGGGTGACAGAGCTCGCCTCGATAGAGATCTTTTTATTTGGCTTGAATAACTCGCAAAATAGTTCGTTTCCACTTTTATATGCAAGCTGACAAAGTACGTCGGTAGATTCTGTTCCTGTGGTTTCAGTATCGAGGAAGATAATTTTTTTCATAAAGTTATTTTAACATATATACTGCGTTCAAAATAGCTTCTCTCAAAAAGTCTTTCGCAGGAGCTTAGGAAATAAAGTATGTACTCAGACTATTATTTCCTTGAGCGACGAGAAGAGCAAATTCCGAGCACGGAATTATATGTGCTTTTTGAGAGAAGTTATTTTGATAGCAAGAATTAGTCTTTTTACATCTAGATTGAGATTTGATAGAATATAAGATATGTCATTACACGAAGAAATAAAAGGGGAAATAAAAAAGGCAATGATGGCAAAAGACACTGTACGACTTGAAGTTATGCGTGGACTTGTTACAGCATTTACAAATGAACTCGTCGCTACTGGTAAAACACCACAAGATTTTCTCTCTGATGAGCAAGCACTTGCTGTCATAACTCGAAGTGCAAAACAGCGCAAAGATTCTATAGAGCAGTTTACAAAAGGTGGGCGTATGGATCTCGTAGCGGAAGAGGCACCACAGCTTGCTGTGCTTGAAGCATACTTGCCGAAGCTTATGGATAAAAGTGAAGTTGAGATTATTGCGAAAGCAAAGCAAAGCGAGCTTGGCATTACTGATCCATCAAAGAAAGGCATGCTCATGTCCGCTCTTATGAAAGACTTGAAAGGCAAAGCAGATGGTATGGTCGTCAAAGAAGTTGTTGATTCATTATTTTAATTTAAATTTTATGAGAATTATTTTACATTGGATTATACTCTCTGGTGCAGTGTGGCTCACAACACAGATTGTTTCTGGTGTGACGGTGGATCCTGTGTGGGTTGCACTTATCATCGGAGCGTGCCTCACTCTTTTTAATATGTTTTTGAAGCCTGTGATCAACATCCTCACACTCCCACTTAACATTCTTACACTCGGAATATTCTCTCTCATAATTAATGGTCTACTATTCTGGTATCTCGGTACGATCATTCGAGGATTTTCTGTTACGACATTTACTGCGGCATTCATCGGTGCGTTACTTGTATCAGTGCTAAATTGGATCATCTCAAAGATTTTCCACTTTGATCGTTAACTATGCTCACCCTTAACTACATACGGCATTTTGCCGAACTTCATGCCGAGATCGCCTACGCTCTTATTATCATCGGCGTGATCTTAGAAGGAGAGATCGTTGTAGTTATTGCTGGTATCTTTGCGCATCTTGGATCGATCAATATTTTTTATGCGTTTGTGGCGACGATCTTCGGAGGAAGCCTGAAGTCAGTACTCGGGTATAGTTTTGGGTACTACCTTCAGAATAAACACTCAAACAAAAAACTTGTCCATCAGGCACAACATAGAGTGAGTTATTTTTTACCAAATTTTCATAAACGCCCATTTTGGTCTATCTTCCTTTCACGGTTTCTGATACTTGGAATACATTGGTTTGGGCTTATTTATACCGGATATCAGAAGATCAAGATTCGGACATTCGCCCGAGCTGAAGCGCTCTCACTCCTTGTGTGGTCAGTCATCATGCTTTCAGTAGGGTACTTTTTTAGTTTTGCAGCGCTGTCAATTAGTCGTGATGTTCGCAAGTTTTTAGGCATTCTCCTCATCTTTTTCATTGGATTCTTTATCCTTGAGAAAATAATAGCGTTTATAATTGAACTATGGCAGAATATTAAAGCAGAAGAATCAGAGAAATAATATGTCACTATTCAAAAAAAAGAAATTACTTGTTACTCATAATGCGACGTTTCATGCCGACGATATCTTTGCGACGGCAACTCTTTCCATATTACTTGATGGTAATATCAAAGTCGTTCGCACTCGAGATGAAGAGATGTTTAAGAAAGGAGATTACGTGTATGATGTCGGGGGAATATATGACCCTGCTCTCAATAGATTTGACCATCATCAAAAAGGCGGTGCAGGCGTGCGACCAAATGGCGTCCCATATGCAGCATTCGGATTAGTATGGAAGACATATGGAGAAAAATTATGCGGCTCAAAAGAAGTAGCAGAGCGGATTGATGAGCATTTGGTTCAAGCTATCGATTCACATGATAACGGCATCTCTACATTTAAAGTTGAAGGCCCAGTGGGGCCGTATCTTATTGAGAGCGTGTTTGGCGCATTTCGTCCGAGTTGGAATGAGGAAGAAGAGTATGACACACCATTTATGGAGGTTGTTCGATTCGCAAAGAAATTTTTGATGAGAAAGATAGAGAAGAGTAAAGCGTCGCTCGAAGCAGAAGCATTTGTACGAAAAGATTACGAACAAGCAAAAGACAAAAGGCTTGTCATCATCGAAGGTAATTATCCATGGGATGATATCCTCATGAGCTATCCTGAGCCGCTCTATGTAGTATGGGAGAGAGCAGGATTGTGGCGTCTAGGATGTGTGCGCAAAGAAAAGAATTCATTTGAGAATAGAAAATCACTTCCAGTCGCCTGGGCAGGACTTTCAGGTGAAGCAATGGCCCATGCAAGTGGAGTACCCGATGCGACATTTTGTCACAATGGACGATTCCTCGCAGTTGCGAAATCAAAAGAAGGAGCAATCGCTCTTGCGAACATAGCCCTTAGCAGTTAGCTATTAGCAACTAGCATGATTGGTGACTATAGAAAATTACAAATATGGGAGAAATCAATCGAGCTAGTTACTCATATCTACAATGCAACAAAAACATTTCCACAAGATGAAATCTACGGTCTCACTTCTCAAATAAGAAGTGCAGTAGTATCTTTGCCAGCGAACATCGCAGAAGGTAAATTGAGAGGAGGAGATATTGAGTTTAGACGCTTTCTTCTCATTGCTTTTGCATCTGGTGGAGAACTTGAGACTCATCTTGAAATATCTTTTCGATTAGGTTATTTAAATGAAATACGCTATAAAGAACTTATAAGTGAACTTAACGAAGTAATGAAGATGTTAAATTCTTTTATTAAAAAGCTAGAAGCTAATGGCTAAAGCTAATTGCTACCCAATGTTTATAGATGAAATTACAATTCATGCACAGGCTGGCCGCGGGGGAGACGGGGTTGTTCGTTGGCGCCGTGAGAAATTCATAGACAAAGGTGGTCCGAACGGTGGCGATGGCGGCCGAGGTGGCAGTATTTTTGCAGTTGCAGTCTCTGATATTAACTTACTTTCAAAATACAAACATCAGAAGGAATTCAAATCATCACCTGGTGAGCCTGGAATGGGAGGCAGTAAGCATGGTAAAGATGGTAAAGATCTTATCATACAGCTTCCAGTCGGTTCTATAATTACAAATATAGAAAATGATGCTTCAGTCTCGCTTGATACACCAGGGCAAAAAGAATTGCTTCTCAAAGGTGGTTTGGGTGGTTGGGGAAATGAGCAGTTTAAAACTTCTATTAATACGACTCCAACCAAGGCTACAAAAGGAAAGCCTGGCGAGCAAGGTCACTTTAAAATTGAGCTCGAACTTTTTGCTGATATCGGACTTATCGGCCTCCCAAATGCAGGGAAGTCTTCACTTTTGAATGCGGTGACCAATGCTCAAGCAAAGATTGGATCATATCAATTCACGACTCTTGATCCGAATCTTGGAGATTTTTATGGCAAGATTATTGCAGATATTCCAGGTCTCATCGAAGGAGCATCAGAAGGAAAGGGTCTCGGTATCAAATTTTTAAAACACACAAAGCGTACAGAAATGCTCGCACATCTCGTGTCATTTGAGAATGACAAAGACATGATGAAAGTCTATAAACAAATCCGTAAAGAGCTCGGTGCGTATGACAAATCAATGCTAGAAAAGAAAGAAGTAATTGTTCTCACGAAGACTGATGTGACTGATCAAAAGACTATAGATAAAAAAATAAAAGAATTCGAAAAGCTTGGTAAGCCAGTACTTACGCTATCACTTTATGATGATGCTTCGATCAAGGCGTTTATGAAAAGTTTGTCGAAGTTATTGAAAAAGAAATAAAAAAATCCTCAATTGAGGATTTTTTTATTGTGCCCCGTGAGGGAATCGAACCCCCGACCATCTCCTTAAGAGGGAGCTGCTCTACCAGCTGAGCTAACAGGGCAAACAGTGGACTTTTGAACCCTGTCATTATTGCAAATATTATGCCTTTTGTAAATGGCAAAACAGCCTTATTTTGCTAGGCGCTATGGGCTAAGAGCTAAAGGCTACCAAAGCTTGACTTCTTTTCGGATATGTATATAATAGAACCCACAGTCCGGTAACTTATTGGGCTGTATTTCTTTGATAAGAGAATAGGTATGCAATCATAGTAAGTCCTGTGACTATAGTATCTATAGAAACAGGCTAGCCAAACCAATGCTAATCACAATCGGTTTGGTGAAGAAAGTCCTCCAGGTGCAACTGTGAGGCACCAGTTAGTCTGCATGTAAAAATGCAGGCAAGGAATAAATGTTTTTTCTTTTGTTCCGTTCTATTTTTTAGTAGAGTTTGATCCTAGCTCAGGATGAACGCTGGCGGCGTGGATAAGGCATGCAAGTCGAACGGACTTCATTTTTCCAGAGATGCGATTACATCAAGTCAAAGGTCGTTTGAAGTTAGTGGCGAACGAGGTAGTAATACATAGGAACTTCCCCCTAAGTCGTGAACAACCCACCGAAAGGTGAGCTAATACACGATAGTCTCTCCGGAGTAAAGTTTTTCGCTTAGGGAAAGGCCTGTGACGTATCAGCTAGTTGGCAGTGTAATGGACTACCAAGGCTATGACGCGTAGAGGAGCTGAGAGGCTGACCCTCACCGATGGGACTGAGACACGGCCCATACACCTACGGGTGGCTGCAGTCGAGAATCTTCCGCAATGGACGAAAGTCTGACGGAGCGACGCCGCGTGATTGATGAAGCTTTTCGGAGTGTAAAGATCTTTTATGAGGGAAGAAGTTTATTGACGGTACCTCATGAATAAGGGGCTCCTAATCTCGTGCCAGCAGGAGCGGTAATACGAGAGCCCCGAGCGTTATCCGGAATTATTGGGCGTAAAGGGTGCGTAGGTGGTTGTGTTAGTCGTTTGTCAAATCTCTGGGCTTAACCTAGAATCCGCGAACGAAACGGCACAACTTGAGAGTGTGAGGGGTATAGGGAACTCATGGTGTAGGGGTGAAATCCGTTGATATCATGGGGAACACCAAAAGCGAAGGCACTATACTGGCACACATCTGACACTCAAGCACGAAAGCGTGGGTAGCGAATGGGATTAGATACCCCAGTAGTCCACGCCCTAAACGATGATCTCTAGTCTTTCGGAGTATCGACCCTCTGAGAGACGTAGCTAACGCGTTAAGAGATCCGCCTGGGAAGTACGGCCGCAAGGCTAAAACTCAAAGGAATAGACGGGGACTTGCACAAGTAGTGGATTATGTGGTTTAATTCGACGATAAACGAAGAACCTTACCAAGGTTAGAAATCAACGTGAAAGCCCCGAGAAACCGGGGCCCTCGCAAGACTAGTTGACAGGTGATGCATGGCCGTCGTCAGTTCGTGGTTTGAATTGTTCCCTTAAGTGGGGTAACGAACGCAACCCTCGTCGTGTGTTACAAGTGTCACACGAGACTGCCCCGACCAAAGGAAATAATTACTCATATAGTAATTGTGTCTTTCGGTCGGGGAGGAAGGAGAGGATGACGCCAGGTCAGCATGTCCCTTGATACCTTGGGCTACACACATAATACAATCGCCACCACAACGGGCAGCGACGGGGTAACCCTGAGCGAATCCTATAAAAGTGGCGCCAGTTCGGATTGGGGGCTGCAACTCGACCCCATGAAGTTGGAATTACTAGTAATCGCGGGTCAGACATACCGCGGTGAATACGTTCTCAAGTCTTGTACTCACCGCCCGTCAATTCAAGGGAGCCGGGAGTACTCGAAATCTCTCCATACGGAGGGCCTACAGTAAGCTCGGTGACAGGGAATAAGTCGTAACAAGGCACGGGTAGCGGAAGCTGTTCGTGGAATAATTCAATTTGAATCAGTTTTATATCTTCTTCGGAAATATAAAATTTACGGCGTCGATATTGTGTAGCTCAATTGACTACACAATGGACAATGATTTTTGTCCTAAAAGAAATCTGACAAGGAGGGAAAGACCCCTAGAACGGAACAAAAGAAAAGATATTTTATTTTAACTCTTCATTATATTGCAACCTATTTTATTACAAGACAAAAAACACCCGAAAGGGTGTTTTTGTTTTTTGACATAACATATTTTTTGTGGTAATCTCAATTTAAATTCCTTATCTGTAGAAGTTTGCCACAGTTTTCAGGTCTTTGACTAGATTGAGAATTGAAAACTGTGGCAAACCACTTCATTTTGAAGAGAGGAGAAAGCAGTATGCTATCCGCAAGGAATAGCGCTTAATAATTTAAGATTATGAGCAATACTAAACCGTCATTAGGCCAGGCACTACAGTTGCTAAATTTAATTAACCAGAAAAAAACTAGTCTGGAAAAATTCAATCTTCTTTTTACCACAGGTCTATTTTCTGATTTGCTGGATGCAGATTTAGAGAATGTAAATCGTTGGGGTTTTCAAAAAGTAATAGGGCTTTTTGATTTTACTATTAACCTAAAAGATGTTCCAAAGGGTATAGATAAGAGGTTTAATCCTGAACTAGAGTTTGAAAATGGTCCAGTGGAGTATGATCTCGGTGAAACAGAACTTTGGCGTCACGAAGATCAGAAACCTAGGCTCACAGTTCTAGGAAAGGATATTTATACACATCTGGTTGATACAGGGGAAATTAAACTATGTATGGGTTTATCCGATGGAGTAGCTATTCAATTTAAAGGTGGAAAATTCTTTGCCAATGCATTTGGTACTGATAATCGTGTGTATTTATGGAAATCAGTAAAAAAATGTTCTGACGATTTAATGGTTGCATATCTATCTTTAGATTATAAAAAGGAAGTTTCAATTGAGTGGAATTATTTATCCCGATTGTTTTATTACAATGAGCCAGCAATTCGCTTCAAAAAGTAATTATAAAAATCCTTGAATTATTCAAGGATTTTTACTTATGTGCTCAAGTCAGCGGGTGCTAAACTCCAACACAATTGCCTATGTGAGTGCAGCCGCTGACTGGAACACACAACGACTGCTATGGAATAAGTATATACTACATCTCGAAAAACACAAAACCCCCGATTGCTCGGGGGTTTTGATAGGCAATTGTGTAATAAATAATATTTTATTACTGGAATTCGTTACTCACATAAAGAGTATAGCAAAATAAAATGCAATTGTCAAGAAGAACATTGTCTGATATACTCAGTTCGGTTTGTATTGGATAGATGCGCTCGAGGTAACTTGAGTGAGGAAAGTCCGAACACATATCACTGAGCAACCTGCCTGCGCAGGCATGGTCAGTGGGTCCGTAGCGGGTAACGCCCGTCGCCGGCAACGGTAGAGGTGCGAGCAGAGACGTCTAATCCCGAAAGGGTAGGATATCCCCATGGGATAAGCTATTGAGGTAACTCTTTAGGTGAAACGGAGCCGACGATTCTGTCGGCTCTCCGACCCCGAAAGGGCGTCGGAGCTAAATCCTTACGTGTGTGCAAGACCGTGCCCCGACGTTATAGTCGGGGAGAGTCGCTTGAGCCTCTTGGTAACGAGAAGCCTAGATAAATATCTATCGCTCCGACCTTGCGTCGGAGTACAGAATTCGGCTTATAGGTACAAATCATTATATGAAAGACGCCTTGTCCAAAGCAGGGTGTTTTTCATTTTATGTTGTGAACAAAATATGCATTTGATATCATATATAGTATGAAGAGCACATATACATCTAAAAAATTTTATTTGAGTAAAACTATTATCATAGCTATTATTTTAATTACTTCTTTTAATTCTATCGCTTTCGCTGAGACACTGGGAGGTGTTAAATCGACTTCGCCTATCGCAAATGGTATGACAGGTGGCCCGACCTTATTACCTAATGATTTCTATGGGGCAAGTGGAAACGTAATCGGTGATCTTGATGCTGACGGAGTTTCTGATATCCTTATCGGTGCATATGGAGATGATACGGGGGCAAACAGAGCAGGAGCAGTGCACATTACGTATTTAAATTCTGATGGGACATTGAAATCCTCAGTTAAAATTGCTAACGGTACTGCCAATGGTCCGACACTACTAGCAAATGATTTTTATGGATACGCTTCTTCTGGTATAGGCGACCTCGACAATGATGGAATACCTGATATTCTCGTAGGAGCAAAGCAGGATGATACAGGCGGTATAGACCGCGGCGCTGCCTACATTCATTTCATGAATCGGGATGGTTCCATAAAGTCCACAGTTAAATTAACTGGAGCAACGGCAAACGGCGCAACACTCGCTGATTCTGATGTATATGCATATTCCGTTTCTGGAATTGGAGATTTGGATGGAGACGGGATACCAGATATTTTGATCGGAGCAGATGGTGACGATACCGGAGGTACAAATCGCGGCGCTGCCTACATTCATTTCATGAATCGGGATGGTTCCATAAAGTCCACAGTTAAATTAACTGGAGCAACGGCAAACGGCGCAACACTCGCTGATTCTGATTCGTATGGTTCCGGAGTAGGAGTTGTTGGAGATATTGATGGGGATGGCATTCAAGATATTGGTGTCGGAGCTATCAGTGATCATAGTGTTGGTACCGATCGCGGTGCTGTCTATATTCATTTCATGAATCGTGATGGCACTATTAAATCCACAAAAAAAATAGATGGAACAACTGCAAATGGACCAACGCTCAGCAATAGCGATTTTTATGGGGTAACAATTGCAAATCTTGCCGATATTGATGGGGATGCCATACCAGATATAGGAGTAGGATCATTTTTTGATGATAGCTCAGGTTTAAATCTTGGCGCATTCTACATTCACTTCATGAACCGCGATGGTTCTCTCAAATCTACTGTCCGAATAAATAGCGCAACACCGAATGGCCCGACTGATCTTACCGCAGGTCCTTCAGGTGCTCGATATGGGAATACGGTCTTTTCGCTTGGTGATCTTAATAATGATGGCGCGATAGATATTGGTGTCGGAGCAAGTACTGATTCTGCTACGATACCTGTCGGTAATCAGCATGGACGCGTATTTCTTCATTTTATGCAACCAGTGCTTGGCAATAGAATTACCAAAACTTCTCTCACTGTATTTGAAGGTGGAGCAACAGATACGTTTAGTATTTCTCTCAAATCCAAACCAACAAGTACTGTTACTGTTTCTCTTTCAGGCTCGCAGATCACTCCAAGTCCGACGAGTCTTACGTTCACTTCACTCAACTGGAATATTCCGCAGGTTGTGACAGTGACCGCTATTGATGATAGTAACTATGAAAGTGGTCACTCCGATACGCTCTCTATTACTGATTCAAGTTCAGATCCAAACTACAATAATCTTACAAGTACCGTAACAGTCTCGATTGTTGATAATGATCAAAAAGCTTCCTCTCCAAGTGTGATCTACTGTACTGATACGATAACTACATTTTGTCGCACTAAAAGTGAAACAACAATTGCTCCAAATCCTACAGTAACTCCTACACTTATTACAGTTACTGCTCCTACAGCTATAGAATGCGGGGAATCCATGCGTCTATCACAAAATCTCAAGATCGGATCAAGAGACGGTAAATATAATGCTTTTACAAAGGGAATTGTGACTCAAGTGAAGCGCTTGCAAACTCATGCGACGAGACTTGGATTCCAAGTAGGTGCTCTCGATGGAATATTTGGTCGTGGAACTGATCAAGCGATAAAGGTAATGCAAAAATATTTTGGTCTCTCTCAAGATGGAGTAGTTGGTCCGCTCACTCGTGCACAAATAAATAATTCTTGTTCACAGAGTTAAAAATTTTTTGTAACGATTTATAAAAATAAAAAGTTATCCACACTTTTCTTGTAAAAAGTATTGCAGTTGCATTTTATATATAAGATAATGTATGTGTGAGTGTGATTAATTTTTTTACAAAATTTTTTTATTTTGTAAGGTCGTGAAATCACACATCTTTTAAAAATAATTTTTTAAAATATATGGCAGCAAAAAAGAAGGCAGCTAAAAAGACAGCTAAGAAAACTGTAAAGAAAGCAGCTAAGAAAAAGACAGCAGCAAAGAAAAAGAAGATCTAATCTCTTTTCTTTCAATAGCTTAAGAAAATCCCCTCTCTATCGGGGATTTTCTTTTTGTGCTAAAATACGGAGATTATGGCTATATTACAAAGTATATTCGGAAATACCAATGACCGGCAAATAAAGAAATGGAACCCTCTTGTGGCTAAGATAAATGCCCTCGAATCGACATTTAAAGAGCTTAGAGATGCAGATTTTGCCGAGAAGACAACTGAATTTAGAACCCGTTTAGAGAATGGTGAAACTCTGGACGATCTTCTTCCTGAAGCATTCGCGCTCGTGCGTGAGGCATCATTTCGAGTTCGAAATGAACGTCACTATGATGTGCAGCTTATCGGAGGCATTGCACTTCATAATAGAAATATTGCAGAGATGCGAACAGGTGAAGGTAAAACTCTCGTTGCGACATCCCCCGCATACCTGAATGCTCTTCCAGGAAAGGGTGTGCATATTGTTACCGTGAATGATTATTTGAGTCGTCGTGATGCAGTATGGATGGGCCCGATCTTTTCTTTGCTCGGTATGACTGTAGGAGTAGTAAATTCTCAAAATACATCTTACATCTATGATTCTTCCCATCAGGATACTCTCGAGTCCGAGGACATGACTGCGTTTAAAGTTCAATACGAGTTTCTTCGTCCGTGCTCACGTACCGAAGCATACGCATGTGATATTACATATGGTACGAATAACGAGTTCGGCTTTGATTTCTTGCGTGATAACCTTGCCCGTAGTGTAGGGGAGATCACTCAACGATCGCATCATTTTGCTATTGTCGATGAAGTGGACTCAATTTTGATCGATGAATCTCGTACGCCGCTCATTATCTCCTCTGCGACAGAAGATTCTGAGGATCTCTACTATACATTTGCAAAGATTTCCGGACAATTGAGAAAAGAAGAAGACTATACAGTCGACGAGAAATTACGAGCGATATCTTTGACTGACGGGGGTATAACGAAAGCAGAAAGTTTGCTTGGTATTACAGATATATATACAGAAAAAGGCATCAAGTACGTTCATCATCTCGAGACTGCCGTTAAAGCGCGTGCGCTGTATGAGAATAATAAGGATTATGTCGTTAAAGATGGTGAGGTGATCATTGTTGATTCATTTACCGGACGGTTGCAGCCAGGAAGACGATGGAGCGAAGGTTTGCACCAGGCGATCGAAGCGAAAGAAGGGGTAAAGATCGAAAAAGAAACTCGAGCTGTCGCATCCATTACATTCCAAAATTACTTTAGATTTTATGACAAGCTTGCCGGTATGACTGGTACTGCAGAAACTTCGAAAGAGGAATTTTTAAAGGTCTATAACCTCGATGTTGTCGTCGTTCCTACTCATCGTCCTATCAATAGAAAGGACCATACAGATCTTATCTACCAGACTGAAAAAGGTAAATTCGAGGCAGTTGCTAAAAAGGTCAAAGAATTACATGATCGTGGTCAACCAGTACTCCTTGGTACTGTATCAATTGAAAAAAATGAGCTGCTCTCTGCATATTTGACTCAAGCAGGTGTTCCTCATACCGTATTAAACGCAAAGAACCATGAACGTGAGGGTGAGATTATTGCGAATGCAGGAAGAAAAGGTGCAGTGACTGTAGCTACAAATATGGCAGGACGTGGAGTTGATATCAAGCTCGGAGGTGTACCATATGACGACACTCATTACCAAGAAGTAAAAGCTCTCGGAGGTCTTTTTGTTATTGGAACTGAGCGTCATGAAGCTCGACGTATCGACAATCAGCTTCGAGGTCGTTCAGGCCGTCAGGGCGACCCAGGTGAGACTGCATTCTATGTATCTCTCGAAGATGATCTTATGCGAATCTTCGGATCTGACCGCATCAAGACCATGATGGGTCGCTTTGGCATTCCAGAAGATCAACCTATTGAAAATCGGTTTATTTCAAAAACTCTTGAGAATGCACAGGCAAAGATCGAAGGTTTCCACTTTGATGCTCGTAAGCATACCCTCGAATACGACAATGTTATGAATCATCAGCGTAAGGTCATCTATGATCGAAGACGTCAGATGCTTACTGGCGATATCGATGCCATACAGACTTTCTTGGATGATCTATCCAGTGAATACACGGAACTTCCTGAGAGTATCGTCGAGAAGCGTGCCTCAGTTGGAGATAGCAATTTCTATGAAACGGTCCGCCGTATAGCCCTCTATACCACAGATACACTGTGGGTGGAGCATCTTGAGACTATGGAATATACACGTTCATCTGTGAACCTGCGTGCCTACGGTCAGCGAGAACCACTAATTGAGTATAAAAAGGAAGGATTACGATTATTTAAAGAGATGGAGGCCTTGTTCCGTGAACAAGTAGTATCTCTTATAAAGACTATGACTGATCAGGCAGGGAATAGTGCTTCAACTATAAGGGAAGCTGAGCCTACGCTCATCCTCCAATCTCCAAGCGACACAGGGAATACTCCTACAACCGCCCCTCAAACGGTAAAAAATGAACAAAAGATCGGCCGCAACGATCCTTGTTACTGTGGATCTGGCAAGAAGTATAAGAACTGCCATGGAAAAGAATAATGGGTTAAAATCTTTATAAAATAAGGTTTTTTAAAAGATAAAGTCTCACTCTTGTCAAAATTTCTCTAAAAACCTTGTTTTAAAGGTTAATTGGACAATTTTTAAATGAATTTGTCAAGCACTCAAACATAAAATACCCTTATAAAATAAGGGTATTTTATGTTTGACGATACAAAAAACCATTGTATAACTATTGACTTTATTCCCAGTTTGTGATACTATTCTAGTACGTCCAAGTATGTTGTCACGTTGATGATATATATGGGCTTTTTATTTTGAGCAGATATCTTTAGATACCTTCTTGAGATAAACTCTCTCCTCGAGAGGGAGCGTTACGGTGGACCGTAGACCACCAACTATGAATAAACACAAAATTATAAAGTTCGTACAGTCAGTAGTAGCTATTCCAATGCTTGCAGTAGCTACACCACTTGTAGGAGTAAGTCCTATTCCAAGTCCTGCTGTAGTTCTTGACCAAAATGCAGTGAATGAAGCAACGGTGATAACAACACCAGAAGCTCTCGATCGCAAAGAACGTGCAGAGAAGGTAGATGCATTGCTTGCATCGTACAACTCACCGCTTGAAGGGTATGGTATGAAGTTCGTTCTCGAGGCAGATAAAAATAATATCGACTGGCGCTTGCTTCCAGCAATCGCAGGAGTAGAATCCACTTTCGGACGCCATGCCTGTAAAAAGGCTACAAATAGCTTCCTTGGATATGGTTCATGTAAAATCAACTTCAAATCAGTTGATGAATCCATAGAAAGAGTCTCAGCAAGTCTCGGGGGGAACTTGGATAGTACTGCCCATCACTATGAAGGGAAAAATACCAAGCAAATCTTAGGAAAATATAATTCAGTCATTCCTACCTATACAAGCAAAGTAATCCGAATCATGAAAATGATCGACGATACCGAAGAAATAGTTTAAATACCAAGAAAATCCCCCGCATGGGGGATTTTCTATTACCATTGCATAATTTTTCACTGTATGTTACAAATTAAGTATGGTTACTACTGCGCCACAAAAAAAGAAATATGAAATCGCAACAGTTGCATATTTTTGGCACTTTCTATTCCCCTTAGAAAGTTGATTTTTGCGTTGTTAGACTCCTCTCCCAACAAAACAAACACCAGCTTTCTAAGGCTGGTGTTTTAGGTTACATGCTATCTCTAGCACGTTGGTGGAGTGGCCACCCCACCAACGTGCTGTAGAAAGCAGCAGATCTTTTAAAATTTAAAAAACCAAAACAAAGTCCATGGAGGGACTTACAGATGAACAACAACAACCTACGTATGACGAACCAGGTGCTCGGTAGCCCTGTAACACAAAGAGGAGTTACATATTGTAACGGTAACCCTCTCATTTTTTCGGAATATACTGTTGTATACCCGGATGTAGTTATAAACGCACTTAAAAGGCTGTACAAAGAGTACAATCAAGCGTTCATACCCCTAGTGGAAGCAAACAGAGAATTTACAACTGACTATCAATATTGCAGAACAGGACTAAAACAGGCTAATTGTTTCGTGCAAATAGATATGTGTGGTCTCACACAACAGTTTCTAGATACTGCGAGTATGCTCTCAGTTGATCATGTCGTAGAAATGGTACGCAACAAAATATTTGAGATAGAAAATTCACTTGCGGTGTATCAGTTTCTGCAAAATTTGTTTCCGGGAAGCGAAGAAGAAAGTTTGTTTAAACAAGCTTTCCGGGCTCATCTTCATAAGATACAGTATATCTACAATATGCCTATTGCATTACTTGCTGTAACTGATCAAAAGTATGAAGAAATTAAATTATCTGAATTTGGCAAATCAAAAGATGAACTTATAACAAGCGAAGAAGTAAAAAAAGCTTCAGGCTTTGACTGTTTGCTTGGTCCAAAAGAATTCAAAGAACACGTAAAAGCTAACAACGGTAAGTGTAAATATCTACTGTATGCCCGAACTTCAGATCCACTTGATAAATTAAAGAAGCCTGATTTTGAGGTTATCCATCCTCTATTATCGGATCCATTTCTTCGAAGCGTGATAAAGACTCATTCTCTTACGCTTAATATTGATACTCCAGGTGCTTGTTACTCTTCACTGATCAACGACACCAAGGAGTACATGCCACGTATGGGTATGGGATATACGGCTACTTCGCCCAAAGATATTTTCTCACATGAATTTATTGAGTATTTGGCGAACGGGAATGCTGCAAAAGACTATACTGGTATCTATTTCTCTCGTTTATGCGAAGAATATTTACTGTCATGTGGTGTTGACTCTACGGAAATTAGGACGGGCATGGTTACGCTTCGCGGTAAACCAATGAAAAATGCGTATGGGTGTTATGGTCATGTCAGCGGACTTCCGATTGACAAGAAATTCAGAGATGACCTAAAAAGTAATTTGCAAAAGAGAGGTCCATATATCATTCAGCCTGAATTAAAAACTCCTACTGAATGTAGTCTTGATGGAACTTTGTTTACATACATTGATAGAGTATTTTTTGCTACAGATGGCGTAGACTATGATTTCATCGGGGGATTTAGAAACTTCATGCCACTTGATTCTTCAGAAGGTAAAAGAAAAAGAATTCATGGGAACGAGAAAACTGTATATGCTGAGATACGGTAACTATGTTACAATAAGCTGTATATTTATATATACGGCTTATTTCTTATGAAGAAAATACTTGAATTAACTAAAAATCTTATAAAATTAAAGACCACACCTGATAATCCTCTTATCCTCGAAGAGGCATTAGATCTTGCAATACAAGACTTAAAAAAATTTACAATTGAAAGGTTTGATCATAATAATGTAAAAAGTGTATTGGTATACAACAGAAAGAAAAGACCTAAGAAATTTAAAATAATTCTAAATGGCCATATTGATGTCGTTGCTGGTAAGGAGTATCAATATACTCCGAAAGTAGTAGGGAATAAATTGTACGGAGTTGGGTCTATGGATATGAAAGCAAGCGTTGCAGCTCTGGTAACAGTATTTAAAGATGTAGCAGATACAGTTTCGTACCCTTTAGGTCTGCAGCTTGTTACTGATGAGGAGATCGGAGGTTTTGATGGAACAAAGTATCAAGTTGATATGGGGGTACGCTCAGATTTTGTGCTCGCAGGAGAGCCTACAAATTTTGATATCGTATATAAAGCAAAAGGTATTTTAATTGTACGTATTTCTACAAAAGGTACATCAGCACATGGAGCATATCCTTGGAGAGGTAAAAATTCAATCTGGGCAATGAATAAATTCTTGAATTCATTAGAGAAAAAGTATCCGATTCCTAAAAAAGAAGAATGGGTTACTACAGTGAATGTAAGTATGATAGAAACAAGTAATACATCCCTTAATAAAGTTCCAGATGACTGTACTATTAGTTTGGACATACGGTTTGTAGAAAAAAACGCTGATTCTATTATTAAAAACCTCAAAAAAATCATGCCAAAAGGATTTAAGCTCACTATCCTTGAAAATGAACCTGCTCTTCAAACCGCTCCAGATAACATGTATATTCAATCACTAAAACAAACATGCGAAGAGGTGCTCGGCAAGAAAATACCATTACGTGGAGCAAATGGAACATCAGATGCAAGACATTTTGCAAGAGTAAATTGTCCTGGTATAGAATTCGGGCCAATTGGTGGGGATATTGGAGGAGACAATGAATGGGCTGATATTCCAAGTATGGAAAAGTATTATCAAATACTTCGAAATTTTCTACTCTCTCATTAGATTCTCTTAAAGCTCTCGATCATAATACTCCGTTCGCCGTTGCGTTCGGTGACTTTACCTTCTAGTGCGATGATTGTGTCTTTTACGAGTATGTCTCTTGTAGATGTGTACAACTTTGAGAATATAACAGCATCTACTGATCCTGCAAAGTCTGAGATTTTGATAAATGCCATTTGGGCATTGTTCTTGGTAGTAACGACTCTAATATCATCAATAATTGCTGCTACTGTTACGGGCATTCCTATTCTAGTTTCTGTTTTTATCTTTTTGATTGGAGTGCCGAATTTTTCAATCTTTTCCCTGTATGCATCAAGCGGATGACCTGAGATATAGAGCCCGAGAAGCTCTTTCTCCCATGTGAGTTTTTCATTCACCGTTGCTTCAGGTTGTGATGTAAGTACGAGTTTTGCTTCAATACCACCGATAGCACCAAACAATGAATCTTGAGCTGCAACTCCGCGTGATTCCTTATTAAACGCAAGTAATATTTCCAAATTACCAATGATGGTATTTCTATCTCCGAGTTCATCCATCGCTCCTGACTTTGCAAGCGCTTCTACTGACTTTTTATTTAGATTTTTATGATTGATGCGTTCGAAGAAATTGGTAAGGCTCGTATATGGACCTGCTTTACGCTCAGCGATAATTGCATCTGCGATGTCAGTACCCAAATTTTTAATCGTATAAAGTCCGAACCTGATTGCTCGTTCTGTAGTCTTGTCGGAACCTGCTATGACGGTAAATCCGCCATAGCTTTCATTGATGCTCGGTGGAAGTACTAGTATATTCATCTTTTCACATTCATGAACAATTTCAGCGACTTTTTCTACATCTCCTGACTCAGCAGTCATAATGGCACACATGTATTCGACAGGGAAGTTTGCTTTCATGTATGCAGTCTGGTATGCGACTCTGCCATAGCTTGCTGAGTGTGCTTTGTTGAATCCATACGCAGCGAATGGTTCGATCTGATCCCAGAGCTGCTGTGCTTTTTTGAGTGGCCATTTACTATGCTCTACGCAGCCATTAATAAAGCGATCTTTCTGCTCGGCCATTTCTTTTGGAATTTTCTTTCCCACTGCTTTACGGAATTTATCGGCTTCACCCCAGCTATACCCTGCGATGTGAATGGCAATCATAAGGAGATCATCCTGATATACAAGGACGCCATAAGTCTGCTTGAGGATCGGTTCGAGCGCAGGATCCATGTATTTGATAAGTTTTGGGTTGTGTTTGCGCTCAATATACAATGGGATAAATTGCATCGGCCCTGGGCGATAGAGAGCCACCATCGCATTGATATCGTGAATCGTCGTCGCACGAAGTTCCTTGAGGAAGTGCGTCATACCTGAACCATTCAACTGGAATAGGCCCATCGTTTCTCCTCGGGCTAACATTTCAAATGTCTTTCGATCATTGAGCGGAATCTTGTCGAGATCTACATCTATACCGTGGAGAGTTTTTACGAGTGATACTGCGTCAGCGAGGATGGCAAGGTTTCGAATTCCGAGGAAGTCGAATTTCGGTAGTCCTGCGTCCTCGATGCTATACATGTCATATTGAGTAATAATATTTCCGCCTTTTGGATCAAATTGTACAGGAGAGAATTCATATAGTGGTTTAGGGGCGATCACAACACCTGCTGCATGGACAGAGATGTGACGAACACATCCTTCCATCTTTTTCGCAAGATCAATAATCCTTTTGGTGTCAGGTTCTTTATCATAGGCAGTTTTTAAATCTGGTACAAGCTCAAATGCATGATCGATTGTCATGGGCATACCTTGTGAACCAAGTGGAATCATGCTTGATATTCTATCTCCTACTGTATACGGATAGCCGAGTGCTCGAGCGACATCGCGAATGGAGCCTTTGGCCATCATGGTTCCAAATGTTCCAACTTGCGCCACTTTATCCTCTCCATATTTTTGCTTTGTATAGGCGATAATTTCATCTCGTCTGTTATCAGCGAAGTCCATATCAATATCAGGCAGTGATGGACGCTCAGGATTGAGAAATCGCTCGAATGGTAACTTGTATTCCAGTGGATCGACATTTGTAACACCGAGAAGATACGTTGTAAGCGAACCTGCAACTGAACCTCTGATATTGGTAAGTATTCCGTGTTCGCGGGCGTACCTGAGCAGATCTCCCACTACAAGGAAGTATGTCGGGTATTTTTTTTGCTGTATTATTTCAAGCTCATATTCGAGGCGGTCCACGTATTCTTGCGATTGTGGAAGCGCGCGGAATGCAAATCCCTTATACGCTAAATCTTTTAGCATTCCGTCAGCGGTAGTTCCATCGGGTATAGGAAAGTCAGGGAAGTATGCTTTCCCAAGCTCAAGATCATATTCTTCGCAGAGATCATTTACAAACTTTGCATTCGTAACGGCTTCAGGGAAGTCACTAAAGTATTCTAAAGCAGTCTTTTCGTTTATAAGCGAAAAATCATCATCAGAGAATTCAAATTTACTCGAATCCTTACCATCTGCACCAGTGTTTACTTGAAGGAGTGTATGGTGTGCTTCATGATCATCTTTGCACGGGTAGTGTGAGTCTTGGGTTGCTACGTAGGTAAGGTCATGTTTTTTTGCAAGCGTTACGAGTTTCTCTCGAAGCTCTCTATCACGTTCGATGTGCGGGTGTGACTGAATTTCTATGAAATAATTTTCTTTACCGAAGACATCGATATGTTCTCGGATAAGTTCTTCAACATTTTCTTCATTACCTGAAAGGACTGCACGTGAGAGCTTTCCTCCCATGCATCCGGAAAGCGCAATGATGCCCTCATGAAATTCTCGGAGTAGCTCCATATCCACGCGAGGCTTGTAATAGTAACCTTTCAAATTTGCTTCGGTTACTATCCGCATCAAGTTTTTGTATCCTTGTAAATTCTTTGCAAGAAGTATGAGGTGGTAGCGCTTGTTGTCTATACCTGGTTCCTTATCCTCCATACGCCGTTCAGCAACATATACTTCACATCCTAATATCGGCTTAATTCCAGCTTTTTTGCATTCCTTATAGAATTCAATAGCTCCATACATATTGCCATGATCAGTAAGTGCCATCGCGGGCATACCCGCATCCTTTGCAATTTCAACCATTTTTTCGATTTTTGACAATCCATCGAGTAGGGAATAGTGCGAATGGGTATGGAGATGAATAAACTTCGAATTCATTCCACTAGTATAGCAAATGAGGTATTATAGCTCTATATGGACAAAGAGGCTAAAAATGGCACATATAGAGTGGGAATCGATGAAGTAGGAAGAGGTCCAATTGCAGGGCCAGTGGCGGTCTGCTCATTTAAATGCAAGTCCGATTTTTTCGATGTGATTTCTATTAACACTCCGCTTCGCGACTCTAAAAAACTTACAAAAAAACAACGAGAAACATGGTTTCGATTTTTGAATGAGGAAAAAAGGAAAGGAAATTGTGATTTTGCGGTATCACTTGTATCTGCAGAATGGATAGATAAAGTTGGGATTGTCAGATCTATCAATAAAGCGCTAGAATCATCTTTAAAAAAAGTGGTATCGAATCCTACGGAAGTCTTTGTCTATTTAGATGGGGGATTAAAAGCACCTCAGGAATTTATCTTTCAAGAAACTATCATCAAAGGTGATGAGCTTCATCCTGTCATTTCGTGTGCTTCAATTATAGCAAAAGTTTCTCGCGATACGCTCATGACAAAATATGGAGAAGAGTATAGAGAATATGGATTTGAAAAACATATGGGATATGGTACAAAGGCGCATTATGATGCGCTCAAGAAGTACGGAGAGACAGTGCTTCATAGGAAAACTTTTCTTAAGAATAGTTAGTAGTTGTTATGAAGCCAGTTTTTAATACTTGTTTTGTCAGTTTTCAGCCACAACGCATTAGATAAAATTCGTTCGTAGGCTTGTTCGAGTGTACGTTCTGCTCCCGGGGCAAGATTTTTTGAAAAGAATTTCTTTGCATATACTGCATCATTTGTTTTGGTATGACTACCGAGCGGAGTAAGCATTCGCGAAATAAATCCTCCCTCGCCATAACGAGCAAGAATTATTTTCCAGTTGTGCTGTATGAATTTCCATGCGAGATCTCGTCCAGTGGTATTTTGCCATACAGCAGCAAGCATATATGGTGCATCTTGAGTGCGTACATCCTTTGAGAGAGCAAACATAAGCGTTCGAGCAAGGAGTGTTTTATCTCTAAATGAAGTGAGTGCGCGACCATAGCGATCTTTTTCTTCATGAAGTTCTTCATTTAAAAATAGATTCATGAATGCATTATATTCTTTTTTTCCACCATTTTGGGCGACGATCGTATATACGACGCTTCGTATATCAGCAGGTATTGGGTGAGACTTCATTTTTGTAAAGAGTGAGCGCGCTTTTTTAATTACTCGCTCATCGCCATAGAATGCGGCTTGTGAAAGTGCCAGTGAACGAAGAAATGTATCTGAGTGATCTTCACCCTTTTTCTTTTCAAAGGTCATACGTTCTGCAAGTGGTGTGAAGAGTGAACGCGCGTATGCTCTATAGGTATCCGTAAATGGTTCGTCAGAAATGAGGTTGTAGATTCTTTGTATACCACTTGCGATCTCAGACCAGACGATATATTCCTTTTCATTTTTATATGCACGTGAGAATTCTAGGGCATCAACTACTTTAATATAGCCACCTTCTGCGAGGGCGAATAAATCACGTATGAGCCCAAGTCTGTCTTTTACATCAAGAGTATTTTTTAGTACCTTACTTTTCAGATGTTCAAGAGTGGCTGAATCGTAGCGAGTTCGCATAAATGAACCCTCGTTTAGGTTTATTTTTCCGATTGAATTACCTGTGAGCGAGATAGACTTTCCTGTAGCAAGAACAGTGTGGGATCCTGCATCACTTTCATATTTGAATGGAATTTGCCATACGGTAGTTGTCGTACTTTTTTTTGCAGAAATTCTGCTTGAAAAGAACCGTTCTTGCTTTGCGCTGTACCCATTTTTACCACGTAAAAGCGTAACGAGCGGGTAGCCAGTTTTCTTTGTCCATGATTCCATCATTTTTTTCACAGGTTTACCGCTTGCTTTCTCAAATGAATGCCAGAGGTCAGTTGTCACTGTATTTTTGTAACTATGTTTTTTTAAATAGTGACGTAATCCATCACGGAATTTTTCCGCTCCTACATATTCTGCAATCATGCGTATCACTGCAGAGCCTTTTGCATATGAGACCATATCAAATATCTCACTTATTTCATTTGGATGATGTACCGTAACTTCTATAGGATGCGAATTTGCAAGTGCGTCGAGGCGTAGGGCTACTGCATATCGATCGGCTAGGTATAAATCCCACATACGCCACTCGGGGAATATATGATCGGTGCAGAGATTCTCCATATATGATGCAAATCCTTCATTGAGCCACAGATCCGTCCACCATTCCATAGTCACAAGGTTACCAAACCATTGGTGAGCGATCTCATGGGCAACGACGACAGCTACCCACTGCTTGTTGGAAAGGGAAGAATTATTCTTGTCTACTAAGAGAGCTGTTTCTCGATAGGTGATCGCGCCCCAGTTCTCCATGGCTCCCGACTCAAAGTCTGGAATTGCAATCATATCGAGTACAGGAAGTGGATAGGGAATATTGAAATATTCGTTATAGAATTCAAGTGATTTAATTGCGACGTCGAGTGCGAATTGTGCCTGGTGCTTCTTTCCTATCGTTGTGAACACCCGTACCTGGACTTTGTCTTTTGTATATCCTTCGACGTATTCAAACTCGCCGATGATAAATGCGAGTAGATATGTGGACATTCGAGGAGTGGATGCAAATTCAATAACCTTATATCCACCTTCATGCTCGCGTATACGAGTCGGCAGGGTATTCGATATTGCAGTATGATCACCAGGAACGATAAGTGATACGTCGAAAATTGCTTTTTGCGCAGGTTCATCAAAGCATGGAAATGCACGCCTTGCATCTGTTGCTTCAAATTGCGTTGTTGCCAAATGGCGAGTTTTTCCTTCGATTGTATATCGACTCCGGTAGAACCCGCGAAGAGTATCACTTATGATTCCTTCAAAGACAAGTGAAAGCTTCGCTTTTCCTTTTTTGATGGGTTGTTTGAAAGTGAATGTGGCAGTTTCATTTTTAGTGTCATATGTGATCTTTGTTGCAAACTGACTTTCTTTACCAGAGTGTATTTCTACGGTATGGATCTTGATATCTTTTGAGTGAAGTGTGATCGCACGGAGTGACTTATCCAAGATTATCGATATGATTTCTTTACCTTCAAATATAAATGCTTCGAGGTCAGGCTTGATGGTGAGGGTATATCGCTCTGGTCGCACATGGGGAACAAGCCGAATATTCTTTTTTTGTGTTATTCGTGGCATAGAATATTTATTTTGTTGCTTGTTCAATACGCTCGAGTGCGACAACAAAAGCTGCTCTTCGGATATCCGTACCCAATTCTTTAGAGCGGTTGAATATCATGTCAGTTTCCTCATCCATTATTTTCTTTAGTTTTTGAAATACTTCAGCTTCGCTCCAATGTTCACCTTTTCTATTTTGCTCCCATTCAAATGTAGAAACAGTAACTCCACCGGCATTCGCAAGAATATCAGGAATAACAGGAATGCCGCGATCGAAGAGTATGTCATCTGCTTCTGGAGTTGTAGGGCCGTTTGCAAGTTCAAGCACAAGCTTTGCTTTTATATTATTTGCATTTTCTTCTGTGATTTGGTTCTCGAGTGCTGCAGGAATGAGCACATCGCATTCAAGGAGAAGAAGTGCTTCGTTTGTGATCATTGTAGATCCTGGAAAGCCGCCGATTTGGCCATGCTCCTTTTTATATTCGTTTAGCTCAGCAATATCGATCCCATCTTCCTTTAGAATTGCTCCTTTCGAGTCAGAGAGTGCGATGATTGTATGTCCGTTCTTTGATAGGATTTCTGCAGCATTACCGCCCACATTACCAAATCCTTGAATAACTACTCGACAAGAGTCGGGAAGAGCTATTTTTTGGCGGATAGAGTCAAATACATAAAATCCTCCAAGTCCAGTAGCCGGACCTCGGCCTTCTGAGCCGCCAACCTCGATCGGCTTTCCGGTTATCACAGCATTTGTTTTGTCGCCTGTAATTTTTGAGTATTCATCTACCATCCATGCCATGATTTCACCCGTTGTGTTTACATCAGGAGCGGGGACATCAACGTCTGGTCCAATAACCGGAGCCATGAGTTGTATCCATCCGCGAGAAAGTTTTTCAAGTTCGCTCTTCGAAAGCTTCTTTGGATCTACAGTGATGCCGCCTTTGCCTCCACCCATTGGAATGTTTGCAACTGCGCATTTGAGTGCCATCCAAAATGCGAGCGCTTTGACCTCGTTTATATCTGTATCCTGATGATAGCGTATACCGCCTTTATATGGGCCGCGTGCGTTGTTGTATTGCACACGATACCCTTCAAAAATTTTCAATGATCCATCATCCATGGTGATTGGTATAGAGATGCGGATTTCGCGATTTGGCTGGTGCAATCTTGATAGGAATTCAGCATTAAATGGCTTTACTTTTACTGCTCGATCAAGCTGGAGCATCGCGTTTTGGAATGGATTATTCATAGTTTTGTGCGTGTTATGTGTAATGTTTTTTATTATACTCTTTTTGCTTGAGAATTTATACTTTCATATTATATCTTATTTTATAAGGGTTAAAGAGGGAATACAGGTACTTGACAAAAGGTATATTTATATGCTATAATACTCATATGAATAATAAAACAATCAAAAACCTAATAGCAGCCGGAACAGCAGTATTACTACTTGTGAGTTTTCAAACTGCATCAGCATATGTACCAGGTGTGTGGGATCCGCAGCCGCGTCCAGTAAATAGCAATCCTACATTTTCGACTCCAGTTTCTACTGCGTACACTACTCCAGTCCAGCCTACAACTACGAATTCAAACACAGTTACCACTACTAATAACACTCAGACTGTAGCACCTGCGCAAACACAGACACCTACAAAGACTGTTTCAACGAATCGTACAACAACTACACGTACCGTAGCACGTGCGAATACAACAAATACAAATAGTACTGTAAACACTTCAAACAATGTCCCACAAAATCAGGTATATGGTAGCCTCTACCCAACTAACAATAGAAGTGAACTCACAGCACTTTCTGTAAATGGTTCAGGTTCATTTATGCCAAGTTCTATTTGGCAGTGGCTCCTGGTAATACTACTGATACTTGTGATTATCATTATCGCTCGTATGCTTGGACGAAAGCCTGCACATCATGTTCATACAGTTGCAAGTCACTAATCTCTAATATCCCCAAGAAAACCCTTCTTTTTAAAGGAGGGTTTTCTTTTGCATTTTGAGTCGTTTTTTGATAGACTGTACTCGTTTTCCAGGTAACCGTAATGTGTTCAATCTCTCCTGGGAACATATCAGTATTCCTCGGTAGCTCAGCGGTAGAGCAATCGACTGTTAATCGATTGGTCGTAGGTTCGATCCCTACCCGAGGAGCTCGCAAAAATCTTAGGTCACCAGAAATGGTGGCCTTTGATTTTTTGAGCTCCTCGGAGAAAGCAAACTGCTTTGCTTTCGTGTAGGGATCGAAAGACTTTCTCGTATTGATTTGCAATCGAGAAAGTACCAGCGGCGGTAAGCCGAGATACCCTACCCGAGGAGCAAAACTTTTAACCATATTTTTCAATGGATATTTTTGCTACCTTTATACAAGTTCGAACCTATGTTATAGTTACAATATGGAGAATACTACTAATGAGAAGAAATCTTTCATTTGTGTTAAATGCGGGAATACAACTTATATCTTAGATAAAATTTCAACAACAGGAGGTTTCTTGACTAAAGTCTTCAATCTCCAAACTAATAAATTTGTTACTGTTTCTTGTATGCAATGTGGCTATACAGAACTATATAAAACAACAACATCAGGAATTGAGAATGTGGCTGATTTATTTATTGGAAGATAAATTACTAGCTTATATCTAATAAAGTTCTTCGAACCTCGTCCCAAGTTCGGAGCCAAGAATAGTTATGGTAGAATTAAAACATGACTTCATTACGCAATCAATCTGGAATAATTGTCTTTTCAATTATTGGTGCGCTTATCATAGTAGGTGCGGCATGGTTAACCAAAGGTAGCGAGAGTAACGACACTTGGCTCTACGTGTTTAGTATTTGGATGATTCTTTTTTCTTTCTTCCAGGTACGTACTTCTGTTCAATCATCTAAGATTCCTAAGCTAGTATTTGGTATTCTTGCCGGGGCAACCGTAATAATTGTTGGAGCATGGTGGGCCAATGGCGCCGAGAACGCATGGCTCTTCCTCACGTGCATAGCGGCACTTGTCGTATCATCCTTCATACTCGTGTTTCGAAAATAATAATCTTCTGAACCTCCTCCCACGTCTGGAGCAAAATTTTCATCCTTCATTTATAAGGCAATTTTTTGTTGCCAAAGTTAGGAGTTCGAACCTATGGTATAATTTTTTTATGCAAGAGAAGATAAAATTCACAGGACTATTTGTAAAAAATATAGAAGATTTATTAAAAAGATTCCCTCCAAAACACGAGAAGATTTTTGGGCATCATTCCACTATCGAATTTGAACCTAGTAGTTTAGATGGAGTAGAGATAGGAAAAGAACACAGTATAAAGATAATCGGGAGAGCCTATGATGAATTCGGAGATGATCTCCTCGTTGAGAACACAAAATCAAAGAATAAATATCCTCATATAACAATTTCTCGCAAAGAAGGAGCACCTCCTCTATATTCAAAAACTCTATTTGAAAAAGCAATCTCTTCAAATACTATCGAATACTTTGAAGATAAAGAAGTCAAAGTAGTTGAAGGTTATTCGAATGGGGAAGTGTGCATCACTGAGAAAGTATAACTCTGAGGGCTTTATCTTGTGTTTAGAGTTGATTTATTTAAACCAGATTTTTTGCCAACCTTTCATCATTTCTATTTCTTTTGTTTGAGCAGAAATAATATCGTTTGCGAGTTTTATAAGTTCAGGTCGCTTTGATGTTTTGAGTACAGCTTTTGCCATCTCTACGGCTCCCTGGTGATGCGTAATCATTTCAGAAAGAAATGCTTTATCGAATTCGTCACCAGTTTTACCTTCTAAACCGGCCATCATTCCATCCATCATAGATGACATGGACATTCCATCATCATTCATCAGTGTTCCATCAGGCATTTGGTGGATACCCGTAGGATTTGATCCTATTGTGTCTACTTTCTTATAATGGAAGAATATAATTGTTATTAAAATCCCTACGAGAAAGCCTGCAATTACATATACTAAATGTGTATTTTTATTCATGCGTTCATTATATCAAATTAAGTTAAGGTTCTTACATTGACTTCTTAACTTTCTTTTCAAACCCTACTGCTGTTAGTCCGACAATCAGTGAAATGAAGCAAATGAGGAAGCCCATGAAAACTCCACCTGCACGATCATCAGAATTGTTGTATAAGATAAATATATTTTCTCCTGCTATAGCAAAACAAATAGTAGCTACTGCACAATACTGTATATTTCGTAGCGCTTTGATGACTTTTAATGAGAATAATTTATTCTGTCTAGTAAATTTTAAAATTTTAAATGTTTGGTAGAGTCCCACAAAAAAAGGAATAGATGCAAAATACGCGTATATGAGAAATGTATCTTTGAAGTAGATTTCAAAGAGGGTAGCATGGAGATTTCTCCCTTCGATATGAGGTTCCCATAACATGAAGATTAATACTACGATACCGACTAATACAACAATACTTTGAAGGAATATAACTAAGGATTTTTTCATATCTCTATCGTAATCTATCTCTTATCGATTGTCAATATATAATTATTGTTATTAATCTATCGGTTTAGCGGTGTAAATGATATTTGATATACTATAGGATATGAAAACAAATAGTAAAAAATATGTTGATGGATTTGTAATTCCTCTTAAGAAAAAAAATGTTGCAGCATATAAGAAAATGGCACAGTGGGGTGCAAAGACATGGAAGAAATACGGAGCACTTGAATACTTTGAATGTATTGGAGATGATTTACAAATGAAAGGAATGGGAGGACAAGGTTTTGAAAAACTTGCAAAGCTTGCGAAAGATGAAACAGTTGTTTTCTCTTGGATTGTCTATAAATCTAAAAAGCATAGAGACGAAGTAAATAAGAAGGTTATGAAAGAAATGGACAGTCCCCAAAACAAGAAAAAGTATGCAACTATGGCTATGCTATTTGATATGAAGCGATTTGCTTCCGGTGGGTTCAAGACAATCGTTGAGAACTAACAAAAGTGCGTGCAGGCGAAATACTTTCCGCCTATCGATGAGTACATCCAGCCCAGCAGCATGGACGGCGCATGCCGCTAGAAAGTTTTGAAAGTGCTTTTTTGATACGGATAGTTCTTGTCTCTTCTTTTTTTCCTGAGGTAATCCAACATATCCATTCATTGCGAGCAAGGGGAGTGATATCATCCCACACTGCCTGCGCATTTTTAACAGAGGCGAGTGCTTTCTTTACATCTGTTGGAAGTGTATGAATCTGACTTTTAGAGGGTTGTTTTCTCGTCATATCTCCATTTTAACAGATATTCCAAAATAAAAAACGAATGCACATGCACTCGTTTTTCTTGATTTTGGCAGAATTTTTAGCCTACCAGGTCTTTTACAAACTGGCTGATCTCATCAATGCGCTTGTAGTTTATCGTATAGAAAATAAATTTTCCATCACGTTCAGTGTTTACAATCCCGGCCTTGCGTAAAATTGCAAGGTGCTGGGAGGCAACTGATTGTTCCAGGCGCAGGCGTACATAAATTTCTGTAACAGTAAGTTTCTTTTCATCTTCAATTAATTTCATAAGTTGCTGTCGCAGCTTGTGATTCAGTGCTCGTAACACCAAGGCGGCATTTTTAAGTGCATTGTAATCTAAATTAATAGGATGAGTAGTAGCAGAACCTGTAGTATCCTGCTCACGTGTTTGGGGCGTAGCCATCATGATCTTTAATTTTTAAGGTTAGAGTAGAAATTATGAATAAATAACTCTAAACTCCAAGCTTATGAAGCTGAGAGTTATTTATTCATTTCCTATTTAAATTTTTATTATTCTAACCTATTCTTATAAAAAAGTCAAGTTTTGTATTAATGTAAATATACATAAAGACCGTAAGCTTTTGCTTACGGTCTTTATGTATATTCTTTCTATTATTACTGCACTGGCTGGTAGGTTGTGTCCTGATAGGTATTGGTATATGTAGTAGTTGAACTCGGGATGGTCGTCGTTGTCGTATAGGTTGTAGAAGAATTAGGAGTAACAACCGTGCTCTGGCCTCGAGAATTCGTATTATAACGATACACTGTGCCGGAACGGCCCCAGCGGGAAAAGAAAGCAATAATGAGTAATATAACAGCAATTATAAGTAATGTTTCTACTATGGCAAGACCTCGATTCGTCTTTTTTGTATATATTCTATTCATAAGCTCAGTATATGCGCGGTTTTTGATTCTGTCAAAAGATTTTCATACGTAGTCAAGATGCCAGCAGATTTTGTTTTTGGTATAATAAAAGTATTACCAGTTAACCTATACATAATATGAATATCAATATCAAAGGAACAAATATAGAATTAACGGATGCGATTACTGACTTTGTAAATAAACACCTCGCTTCTATCGGAAAATTTGTAAAAAAGGGCACCATGACTGGGTATGTAGAAATCGGCAAAACAACTAATCATCATAAACAAGGCGAAGTGTTTAAAGCAGAGTTTGATATACAGATTAACGGCGAGCGATACTTTACAATGGCTGAAACTTCAGACCTCTATGCTTCGATCGAAGAAGCAAAAGAAGAAATTGTCAGGAAAATCACTCATACGAAAGATCGTAAGAAAACTCTGTTTAAACGTGGAGCACTGAGCGTTAAAAAGATGTTGAAAGGTATCTCAAACAGAAATCCGCTTACTTCGAAGTATTAAATAGAGCATAGTCAATTTCTTTCTTGCCTTCAGGAATGACTCGTTCGATGACGAATGAGTCATTTTCATATTTCGCCTTTGTAATTTTTATGCGTTTACCGTCTTTGAAAAAAAATGTTCCTGGCCAGCCTTTGAATGCGCGGTACTTGTTGTAATTTTCTTTCCCATCCCCGTGTAGGTCAATCTCCCCATCTTCTTTTTTGTGCTTTGTACAATACGTCGCCTGAGCTTCATCTTGAATACTAGGAGTTAGAGTTCCTTTTACAATAGTAGGAAGAATGTCGCAGAGTTTCTGTGCTCCGAGCCGAATGAGCTTTGCGCGAATAGTTTCTTTGTCTTCGTGTATATCGATAGCCACTTCTTCACTCGCAAGGATCGCACCTGTGTCGAGTTTAAATTCCATTTGTTGAATTGTTACTCCTGTGACGGTATCTCCGTTTAGAAGTGCTTGTTCAAGCGGGGATGCTCCTCTGTATTTTGGGAGGAGAGAGTAGTGAATATTTATAGTGCCGTAAAGCGGGGTATTGATTAGAACCTCAGGAAGTATTTTGCCGTAGGCAACGACGATAGAAAGATCGACATTGAACTTCTTGAACTCTTCTATGAATTCTGGAGTGATTTTTTCAGGCTTCAAGCATTCTATAGAATGCTCTGTTGCCCAAATAGAAACCTCTGTAGGAGATAAATGCATACCACGCCCACTTCGAGCATCAGGAGAGGTGATGATTACACGCGGTACATATCCGGACGAAAATAAAATATCAAGCGTCTTTGATGCGACATTGGGTGTACCAAAAAATGCAAAAGGAATATTTTTCATACTATGTAAATTCTGTTTCTGAGGTCGACTCGTGAACATCGCGCGCTTTATCTATAAAGAGGATGCCATCTAAATGGTCTGTCTCGTGCTGAAATATATGGGCAAGGAGCCCTGATCCTGACGTAGTGAATTTCTTACCGTGTTCATCATAGGCTTCCATCGTCGCCTTAGTTGCTCTACGGACTTTTCCATAGAGTGGTCGTACGGAAAGGCATCCCTCGGCCATAAGCTTGCGATCCTTTGATATTTTTTTAAATACTGGATTAATGAACACGAGATCCGGGTGAGCTTTTTTGATTTCTCTCCTTGCATGCGACTGCGATCCTTTGCCACGAATAAAATCTTCTTCGAAGATCTTTCCTGATACCACAAAGATACGATATGATTCGCCAATCTGTGGTGCAGCAATAGCTACTCCATCATCCTGAGAATGGAGTGCTTTCTTCATATCGGACAACACGTTTACTATTTTTGGCGTACTGATATCACTCAAAGGAACCTCTTTGGCTACTTTGCGTAACACAGGATGGCCGTTTTGAACGATTTCTACCATAGTATTATTTAAGTTCCTTTATATATTCAAGGAGTTTTGGAAGCTTGACCGTCTCTTGGGAACGATTGTCCATGTCGCGGAAAATTACCGTGCCTTCCATAGCTTCCTTTTGTCCAAAGATAATCGCGTATCGCATACCGAGTTTCTCAGCAACCGCAAGCTGGGCTCCTAGATTATCTTTTGATATCGACTGAGCGATTGGCACTTTACCTTTTCGTAAAATTTCGATGACACCCAGTGATTTGAGTTTTGCGTCAAATCCAAGTTGAATAAAATAAATTTTAGGCTTCTTCAAGATACGAGGACAAAGTTTCTTGTACCAGGTCGATTCTACGACGCGATCAACACCGATAGAGACTCCCATCGCAGGGATATCTTTCTTTGATCCGAGCTGTTTGCCGAGATAGTCGTAGCGACCGCCACCTGCGATTGTAAGTGGAGTGCCTTCTTCACCACCTGCTTCTTCTATGATTTCAAAAACTGTACGTGAGTAGTATGAGAGACCTCGAACGAGGTTCTTGTCCATCTTGTACGGCACTTCCATCTGTTCGAGATATTCGAGAACTTCTTTGAAGTGTTTTTTGCAAGATGCACAGAGGTAGGAGAGGGAATCAGGAGCTCCAGCGTTTAACTCAATCGTCTTTGCTTCTTTTGAATCGAGAATGCGAAGTGGATTAGTCTTGAGCCGTTCACGATCAACAGAAGGCAGACTCGAGAGATGCTTTTTATAGTAATTGGTCAATTCGCGGATATATGAACCTCGGCATTCTTTGTCTCCGATAGAGTTGATGCTGACATAGAGATTTTGAGCACCAGCTTCTTCTAAGATAGCAAGTGTTGTTTTGATGATAAGTGCGTCGATAATACTTTTTTCAGAACCCAAAGATTCAAGACCGAACTGATAGAACTGACGGTACCGTCCGCGTTGTGGCTTGTCGTGGCGGAAGAATGGGCCATAATAATACATCATGACTGGTTGCGGAAGCGCCTGCATGCCATGCTCGATATATGCACGCATAACACCCGCAGTATTTTCTGGACGAACTGCGAGATGATCGCCACCCTTAGTCTTTAATGTATACATCTCCTTGTCTATCGCATCGGTACCGACGCCAATAGCCGTAGTAAATGTGCTCTCGTGCTCAAGTAGCGGAGTCTCTATCGGGCGAAAGCCATAGTAGACTGCTATCTCCTGAGCTTTTTCGAAAAATCCTTGGAATTGGTAATATTGCTCGTCTACGATGTCGCGCATACCTTTGACTGATGCGAGTGGTTCTTTGCTGCTTTTTTTCTTTTCTGTGCTCATATGTGGTGTATATATTATTTTTCTTCTGTGTATGCTCCTGGTAAATATGTTGCATCTGCGACAGGGAGAAGTCTCAAATATGCTCTCCCTATCATTAGTTTTCGGGGAAGAGATCCCCATGAACGGGAATCAGAACTGCGATTACGATTGTCACCCATTACGAAGTATTCATCGCTTTTGGTAGTGTAGGTGTGAGTGGCGTTAAATGTTTCATTTATGTACGGTTCATTCAAAGTAAAGCCTTCAGGATTTTTAGCATTGCTAATTGTGACAGTGCCATTATTTAATGTGATCGTTTCATTTGGCATTCCGATAATACGTTTAATAAAGTAACGTGACGGATCGTTCGGGTATTTGAATATCACAACATCACCGCGATGCGGACCATTGACGATATATGAGATCTCATCGACAATCAAGTATTGCCCATTATGAAATGTAGGGAACATTGAATCCCCAGAAACAACGAATGGTTGCGCAATAAAGAGACGAATAGGGATCACAATCGCAAGAGCGATAGCTGCGAACTTTACCAAATCCCACGCACCTGCTGCATGCTTTTTCCACTTTGACTGTTCGACTTCTACCGGTTTCTCTATGATATTATTTTCCATATAGGCATTATAATACCATACAACGTGTATTGACAGAATAGATATTTCTGTGTTGTAGCCTTACAAATTTACACAGAGTATGTTAAAGAGTACGAATTTTTTGAAGCTTAAAAAATTCTGAAGTTTTCGCGTCGACACGCTCAAAACCCCCTTTAGCATACTCTGTATAAATTTGTTACTATATGTCATATGATGTTAATTGTTGGACTTGGAAATCCGGGAGAAGAATATGCAAAGACTCGGCACAATGCCGGGCGAATTATTTTGGAACACATTGCGAACGCAGAAGAATTTTCAGATTGGAAGAATGATATGAAAACAAAATCTCTTCGCGCAAAAGGCGAAGTAGAAGGAGAGAAGTTTGATTTCATGTTACCAGAGACATTTATGAATAATTCTGGTAATGCAGTCGCACAAGTTATAGATGATAAAAAGAAATTGAAAAACCTTGTCGTTGTCTATGATGATCTCGATATTCCAGTAGGAAGTCTAAAGATATCCTTCAACCGATCAAGTGGTGGGCACAATGGTGTTGAATCTATAATCAAAAAAGTAAAATCAAAAGAATTCGTTCGTATTCGTATCGGTGTCTCGCCGCACACTCCGACAGGCAAGCTCAAGAAGCCGAGTGGGGAACAGGCAGTTCTGAAGTTTCTTCTCGGTGCATTTAAAGAAGATGAACTCAAAACTTTGAAGAAGCAATCAAAACTCGTTACCGAGATTCTTTCTACGCTCGCAAATGGCGGAAAAGATAAAGCAATGAGTTTATATAATTAAAAAATCCCCATAGAGGGGATTTTTTAATCGATATATTATTCAGCCTTCTTTCCGTCTTCGAGGTAGACGAGTGTCATACGCTGATCTTTTGGTTCAAAGAGAGTAACTTGGAAGTTATATGTCTTTCCGAGTTCGAGGCTCTTCTTGAGTTTCTCTTCAGATCCAAAGCTTGAGTTGTGGACGAGTCCTGCAACACCTTGCTTGATAGAAACGAGGGCACCATGCTTGTTGAACTTGATGACAACTCCAGAGATGATATCTCCTTTCTTGAGTGTAGATTCAAATTCATTCCATGGATTTTCCTTAAGCGCTTTGATAGAAAGTGAAATCTTGCCATCTTTGATCTCGATGATCTTTGCCTTTACCGCATCACCAACTTTGAACATTGAGCGTGGATCCTCTACGAGTCCCCAATCAATTTCTGAGATGTGCACAAGGCCTTCAAGACCTTCTTCAACTTTAAGGAAGACTCCGAAGTCTACGATTCCAGCAACAGTACATTCGAGTTCATCGCCGATCGCGTACTTGCCGATGATCTCCTGGCGCTCTTCTGGATTGTTGTCTTTTTCAGAGAAGATGAGCTTGCCTTCCTTTGGAAGTGCAGAGATCATAACAACACTGATGCGCTTGCCGACGAGCATCTTGAGTGCTTTCAATATCTTGTCTTTATCACTATCTTCTACTCGAGGATAGTGTTCGCTCTTGAGCTGACTTGCAGGAAGGAATCCAGCGATACCTTGCCATTCGAGAATAAGTCCACCTTTGTTTGCTTCTTTGACTGTAAGTTCAAGTGCAGTCTTTGACTTGATTGCTTTATCAGCTTCACTCCAGATGAGTGCCTGTTTTGCTTCCTTGAGAGAAAGCTCAATATAGCCTTCATCATTATCAGTAGAGACTACTTTTGCTTTGACGACGTCACCGATGTTAACCTTCTTGATGATATCTTTTGCATTTATAAATTCACGTCCGTAAATGATACCTGTACCAAACGGTGCAAGGTCGATATATACAGATGACTTTGCGATCGAAATAACTGGACCTTCAACAAGTGCATCGACTTGTGGAGGGACTTCAGCTTTATCAAG
Source organism: Minisyncoccia bacterium (assembly GCA_965656375.1). Lineage (GTDB taxonomy): Bacteria > Patescibacteriota > Minisyncoccia > Phycocordibacterales > UBA9973 > UBA8515. The sequence continues at coordinate 338,874 of CBFHKH010000001.1, read as the reverse complement.
CATTTTACCGATACTTGAGAGTTCGATCTTTGCATGTTCTGCAATACTGTCTATTACATTTTTTTCTTCTACTTCTTTTTTCATATTTTATATTAACTTCCGCCCAAGGCGGATGTGCCTTGGGCACAATAAAAACCGCACTATTGCGGCGCAGTTCGAGGTTCTCTCGAGTCTCATCCCAATCGGGATATCCAAAAGAGGGTTACTCTCAACCTGGGCTTATAATGTATGCACTATACTATAAAGGGGTATATTTTGCAAGCACAAATAACACCCCTTTTCCTTTATTCCTAGGCTCTGATCTGCTATACTAGACCTATGATTATCACATATCTCGGCAAGCAATTCTTCAAGATAAGCCAAGGGGACTTGGTGCTTGCATTCAACCCGATCAGTAAGGATTCAAAATCAAACGCTAAAGCATCTCGCTTTGGCTCTGCAATTGCTCTTTCTACGACAAATCATCCAGACTATAACGGATTCGATATGGTCGCACATGGTGATACTGTACCGTTTGAGATAAAGGGACCAGGAGACTACGAGATAAAAGATATTTTCATAAAAGGAATCCTGACAGAAGCGACAATGGGAGGCAAGAAATATATCAATACTATATATACGCTCTCGATTGACAATATATCGCTCTGTTTTCTCGGGTGTGTAACTGAAGGAAAATTGAGTGCTTCGGTAAAAGGTGAGATTGAATCTCCCGATATACTATTCGTTCCAGTTGGGAATGATGAATTGTTGAGCGCTTCTGACGCATATAAGCTCGCAGTGTCATTTGAGCCGAAACTCATCATCCCGATGGATTATGACGACAAGACTCTCAAAGCATTCTTGAAAGAAGCAGGGCAGGATAAAATCGTAGCTTCAGAGAAACTTACGATAAAAGCAAAAGACTTGATCGGTCGTGAAGGTGAAGTAGTCGTGTTATCGTCGTAATTTAAAACTATAATCATTTGGATACATATGCATACATATATAAAAAAATTACAATCAAAAGAAGAACCAGTACGTAAACAGATTCTCGTTGCCTCTCTTGCCGTATGTATGGCGATTGTTGGATCAGTCTGGGTGTATGGCATGACAGATAGAACTAAAGCGAGAAATATTGTTGTAGCAGAGACAGAACAAGGCCCAAAGCCATTTGCACTCTTTGCTGGTTCTGTGTCTGACGCATTCAAGAATATTACAGCGAGTGTTGGTAGTGTTTCTTTCTCAAAGGCGAAGGTAGAGACTACAGAAAAACAGGTGGATTTAATTGTAGTAGATGAGCCTGCACAATAATTATGGCAAAAGAAGAGATTAAACCAGAGCATGTAAATGTCGTTTCAGTGAATATTGGTTCTGAAATGAAAGAATCCTTCATCGATTATGCGATGTCGGTTATTACTGATCGTGCACTACCTGACGTTCGCGATGGACTCAAACCAGTGCACCGCAGGATTCTGTATGCAATGCATGAGATGGGGCTTACCTATCAAAGTCGATTCCGTAAGAGTGCGACGGTAGTCGGTGAGGTTCTTGGTAAATATCATCCTCATGGAGATCAAGCAGTGTATGATTCGATGACCGGCATGGCGCAAGAATTTTCATACCGATACCCTCTGATATCAGGGCAAGGTAACTTCGGTTCAATCGATGGGGATAATCCTGCGGCGATGCGTTATACAGAGGCTAAGATGTCTCGAATTTCTGCGCAGCTTCTTCTTGATCTCGAAAAAGAAACTGTCGATTTTCGCCCTAACTATGATCAGACTCGCAAGGAGCCAAGCATTCTCCCGACCGCAGTTCCATCCCTCCTCCTAAACGGCACGCTTGGTATTGCTGTCGGTATGGCAACAAACATTCCTCCGCACAACTTGGGAGAAGTCATTGATGCCACAGTTCATCTTATTGATAATCCCGATGCAACAACAGAAGACCTTATGGAATTCATCAAAGGTCCAGATTTTCCGATTGGCGGTATTGTATATGGGCAAACAGATATGATTCATGCGTATTCAACAGGACGCGGTGGAGTGGTCACACGAGGCGAGGCAGAGATCATTGAAGCTAAGAGTGGTACATTCCAAATCATCATTACTTCTATTCCGTACCGTGTAAACAAATCTTCACTCATTGAATCTATTGCTACACTCATCCAAGATAAAAAACTCGAAGGCATCAAAGGGCTTCGCGATGAATCTGCAAAAGATATACGTATTGCTATCGATCTGAAGGCAGGAGTATTCCCGCAGAAAGTTCTGAATTATATTTACAAGCATACCCAGCTCGAACAGTCTTTCAATTTCAACATCGTTGCCCTTGTCGATGGTGTCCCACAGACTCTCTCACTTAAGAGTCTTCTTACAGAATTTATTAATCACCGTGTAGTGATTGTTCGTCGTCGTACGGAGTACGACCTTCGCAAAGCCCGCGAACGTGAGCATATCTTACTTGGTCTTAAAAAAGCACTTGATCATATAGATAAAGTGATCTCTGTTATACGTGCATCAAAAGATACAGCGACTGCAAAACATAACTTGATGAAAGAGTTTAAATTCTCTGATCTTCAAGCTCAAGCGATTCTTGATATGAGGCTTCAGAAGCTCGCAGGTCTTGAGCGAAAGAACGTTGAGTTAGAATTAAAAGAAAAACAAGCACTTATCAAAGAGCTCGAGATCTTGCTCGCGAGTCCAAAGAAAATGCTTGGCGTGATCAGTAATGAACTTGCTGAGATCAAAGATAAACATGCTGATGAACGAAGAACACGCGTCATCAAAGGAGGAGTCAAAGCGATCAACGAAGAAGATCTTATCCCTGAGAAAGAATCAGTGCTCGTCTTTACGAAGGGTGGGTATGTAAAGCGCACAGACCCAGGCGAATATCGAACCCAGAAAAGAGGCGGTGTTGGCGTGATAGATATAGAGCCAAAAGAAGAAGACTTTGTAACGATGCTTGTATCTGCAAATACGCATAGCGACCTCCTCTTCTTTACGAATCGCGGTAAAGCCTATCAGATAAAGATGTATGATATTCCAGAAGGCAAGCGTGCAACTAAAGGAAAATCAATCATGAATTTCCTTTCTCTCGAAGGTGACGAACGAGTTACATCAATATTGCCAATAGACAAAGAGGTAAAGAAGACTGTAGAGCACCTGATGCTGGTTACAACTATGGGTGTAGTGAAGAAAGTCTCTGCGGAGAGCTTCAAGGATGTTCGTCGAAGTGGATTACTTGCCATCAAACTCGAGAAAGGGGATGAATTGCAAGAAGTACTCGCTGTCGTCAAGAATGATGATGTTATGCTTGCTACAACAAATGGCCAATCAATTCGCTTTAAGGAATCTGATGTTCGTGAGATGGGAAGACAAGCATCGGGCGTACGTGCGATGAAGCTCGGTAAGGGCGATGTCGTTATTGGTGTTGATCGTGTACCAAAAGGGGAAACTGCGCTCGCACTCCTTACACTCTCTTCAAATGGTCTCGGTAAAAAGACAAATATTAAGGAATACAAAGTTCAAAAGCGAGGTGGGTCAGGTATAAAGACTGCTAAAGTTACTCCAAAAACTGGAAAACTTATTGTGGCCAAGATTGTTGCAGATGAAAATGAAATTATTGCAGTGTCACAGAAAGGTCAGGTCATTCGAGTTGATCTCAAATCAATTCCTACATCCGGTCGTCAGACCCAAGGCGTAACTGTTATGAAGATGCGAGCCGGAGATAGCATTGCTTCTATCACCTGTTTATAATAAAAATGATATAATAAAATCATGTTTTCAAACCCAGAACAAAATGTTGCACATCTTTCTATAGAAGAAGGTATGTGTGTTGCTGATCTTGGATCTGGGACTGGTGCGTATGTAAAAGCTGTAAGCAAGAAAGTCGGTAGAACTGGTCACGTGTATGCAGTAGAAGTCCAAAAAGATTTGGTTAAAAAACTTGAATCGGAGATACACAACCTCGGCATCCTAAATGTAGATTGTATTTGGGGTGATATCGAAAAAGTACACGGCACAAAAATTAAAGATGCTAGTGTTGATAGAGTGATTATGTCGAATGTTTTATTTCAAGTAGATGACAAGCTTGGTCTCATTGATGAAGCCAAGCGCATTCTAAAAACTGATGGAGAAATTCTTTGCATAGACTGGGCTGATTCATTCGGAGGGATGGGACCAGCCCCTCATTTTGTAGTGACAGAAAAGAGAGCGTTAGAACTTTTTGAAAAACGAGGATTCAAAAAAGCTAAAACGATATCTGTTCCAGACCATCATTATGGTATACTTTTCAAGAGATGAATAACTTCCAAACAATCTTAGTTGCAATCTTCATGGCATTTTTCGTATTTGCCGTTTTGATATTCTCGGGACTTTTGAAGATAGGAGGTGCAACAAAAAATACGACTGAACCTACTGGTAAGATCGTGATTTGGGGAACATTTAATAGCCCTGACATTTATAAAGTATTTGACGAGACGCGAGATGCTAATAGAGATCTGACTATTAGCTATGTGGTGAAGAATGAGTCAACATACCAGCAATCTCTTATTGAAGCATTTGCTGCGGGTACTGGGCCTGATCTCTTTTTCCTCTCTCCGGATATGGTTCAGAAAGATCGCGACTTTATTTATAAAATTCCATATACAAACTATCCGCAAAAATCATTCCAGGATGCATTTATCGATGGTGCAAATGTATACCTTGCAAGTGATGGAATCATCGGCTTTCCGATGGTAACTGATCCAATGGTGCTCTACTACAACAAAGATCTCATCTCAAATGCGGGTATCGCAAAGCTACCTGAATATTGGGATGAACTTTTTCCACTCGTGCCTGATCTAACTATAAAAAAAGATGATGGAACGATCCTCCAGAGTATAATTGGACTCGGCAGATTTGATAATATTACCCATGCGAAAGATATTCTCGCAACGCTCCTTTTGCAAAATGGTAACCCTATTATAAAGACGACAGCGACAGGATATATTCCTGCTCTTAATGAGAATACTTCTGCTCTTCCAGTATCGCCAATAGAATCAGTCATTAACTTTTTCACAGAGTTTTCAAGTCCGACCGCACCGGCGTATTCATGGAATAGAGCATTGCCAAACTCAATTGATCTATTTACAGGAGGAAAGCTTGTATTTTATCTTGGCCGAGCAAGCGAGCTTTTCAAAATTCAATCTGTTAATCCAAACTTAAGCTTTGATGTTACACAAATGCTCCAAACTCGCGGAACCAATACTAAGCGTACGTACGGTACTATTTATGCGCTTGCGGTAAACAAGAAATCTACAAATCTAACCACTGCATTTAGTGTTGCTGGGTTGCTCACAACTGGAGACACTGCAAAGAATTTTGCGAGTGCTGTATCACTTCCGCCTGCATCGCGCACACTTCTTGCAGAGAGACCGGTAGATCCGTATCTATTTACTTTCTTTAACTCTGCAGTTATATCACGCACGTGGCTTGATCCTGATACGAAAGGAAGCGACCAGATCTTCTCTGAATTGATTCAGAATGTCCTCTCAAGCAAGCTTTCGACTGATGATGCGATCAACAAGGCACAAGCACAGTTAGAATTTATAACTAAGAAATAATTTTATGAAAAGAAAACTATTTGGATTCATCATTGCATTCGTGATTATCTTTGCTCCATATCTTATTGTACATGCAGCAGGGTTGGTTCCTGATTGTGGGAAGATTATAACTGAGTCAGATGGAAGACGAACGATTACAGAGCAATGTAATTTTAATTCCTTTATCGAGCTCATTAATAATGTTATTGATTTTCTTCTCTTTAAGATTGCTGCACCACTTGCAGCACTTGCGCTTTGTATTGCTGGAGCGCAATTGTTATTCTCAGGCGGTAGTTCCGAAAAAGTTACAAAAGCAAAGAAAATTATAAAGAATGTTATTATAGGGTATATAATTGCTCTTGCAGCATGGCTTATTATCAAGACAATCTTTGTAACGCTTGGTTTCAAAGGGGAAACTTTTTTAATACGTTAATTATTAATTTGTAAATTATGAAAAAAATAAATCAAACTAAACACACAATAGGAAGTTTATTGGTACAGTATAGTCTCATCTTCGTTATCGCTCTTGTGTTTTTCATGCCTGGAACAATGGTAAATGCTTGTGGTAAACCAGGAGAACCTAAATGTCCTACTGCTGATATCGATAACACACAACAAAATTCAGCAAATATTGATAATACCCAAACTAAAAAGAATGGGGATGGAATCAAAATTGAAACTGGTATTAAGAATCCGATCGCAGGCGTAGAAGATATTCCTTCTTTTATAGAGACTATTCTTAATTTTGTATTAACTGTAGGCATACCTATCGTAGCTCTTGCCATCATATATTCTGGATTCCTTTTTGTGACAGCAGCAGGTAATAGTGAGAAGCTTACCAAAGCAAAGAAAGCACTTCTCTACACACTTGTTGGTGCTGCGCTCCTGCTTGGCTCGTATGTCATAGCAAACGCTATTAAGGGAACGGTCGATGAAATTAGAAGCACAACCAAACGCATTAAAGATGAAAAATACATTTAGAACACTCGGAGTTTTAGCGTATGCATCAGTTCCGCTTGTAACTGCGGCAGCTGATAGAACTACTGCAAATTGTAGCCAGGTATCACCACCGTTTACAAGCCTCGGGCATATCTTCAAATGGGGAAGCTGCACCATCATCCAGTTCATCATACCATTCCTCTTTACACTTGCGACAGCAGGATTCATCTGGGGCATCATTCAATTTTTCTTGAATCCTGACAATGAAGAAAAGCGCAAGAAAGGGAAGACATATATGATCTGGGGACTCATTACGCTTTTTGTCATGGTGAGCATGTGGGGACTTGTTGGAGTTCTTTCAAATACGTTCGGGATCAAAACTCTTATTCCACAGCTTTCCCAATAACCCTTGCAAATCTTGCTATCAGGTATGATATACTAGATATGTACTATAGAGGTCCCATCTCATTGCCTGCGGTCGGCGGGAATAGATACAGTTATTATTAAGTTTATTATTACGTTTAATATATGAAGAAAATCATTTCATTCGGTGTTGTTCTTGGTTCCGTGCCATTCCTGGCTTTTGCTGCTGATGCGTTCTCTGTCATCACAGTGATAAACAAGATCTTGGCTACTCTTATTCCTGTGCTCATTACGCTTGCTGTTGTGTACTTTATCTGGGGAGTCATCCAGTATACTCTTTCATCAGACGAAGAAGCAAAGAAAAAGTCACGTGCGAAAATCATCCAGGGTCTTATCGGTCTCTTTGTTATCGTTGCATTCTGGGGAATCATCCGCCTTGTTACAAACACATTTGGCGTAGGTTCTGAACAGCTACACAGTGATGCAATCCCTTGTATCCCTGGTCCAGGCGTCATCTGCTAATCAAACATCCATGGTTGATTTTCAAATCATTCCAGTTGCAGAAGCGAGTCTTACAACTCTTATGAAAAGTATTGATAGGGTTATTATTAACCCTATCATTATTTTCATGTTTGCGTGTGCTATGGCGTATTTTCTTTATGGACTTACCCGTTACCTGCTTTCGCCGGGTAATGAAGAAGTCCATAAGAAAAGTAAGTCAATTATGATATGGGGAGTCTTTGGTCTTTTTATTATGACCGCTGTATTCGGTATTATGAAAATCATTCTCTCTACTATCGGAGAGAATAAGATAAAAGTTAATAATAACGGCGACTTTGTAGTTACTGGTGTGGATGTTAAGGATAGAGATATTGCAGATAATACTGGCACTGGTCTTGGCTTTGGAGATACGACAGACGTCAAAGACATTAGCACTATTACAGGTACTCCCAAGCTCCCACAAGCAACATTCACTACAAGCCCATTCCCAACATATCAAAAAGATGCGCTTTGTTGGAGAGAAGCATATCCAATGAAATCAAATACAGAATATGATGCACTTGATCAAGTAAAGAAGTTCGCTCGATCTGAATACCTTCGAATTAATAACATCTCCGACAAAGATGTGAGTAAAAAAGCTTATCCTGTAGTGTTTGGATCGAAGGTGTTGTATGACGTGACTACAAGGACGTATTATGCGTGGCTTGATGTCAGAGCTCCGATTGGACAAGGGACTATGGAGAAAAATTGTAATACTCTTAAGGTTTTAAAAGAGGCTCCAGTCATTCCCCAAGCAGCAGTGTTTTCATCGCAGAATATTAGTAGTAGCGGAGAGACTCCAGATTTGCCGCTTACGTTCTATACAACGAGCCCCTTTGCAACGTACGAACCAAGTAATCTCTGCTGGGTGATGCCTGTTCCGGGCGAGGCAGAAACAGAATATGATGCTCTTGAAAAAGCACGAACACGCGCGAAGGCAGAATATGCAAAGATCGCTGATACAACAGGGGTGATCAAAGCAAATTACCCGATACTCTATACGACTATAATTTTATATAATAATAAAACGAGTAAATACTATGTGTGGCTTGATGCGAGAGCACCAAAAAGTACAGGTACGGTATCGGATTGTTCAGCATCTAAGCTTACAGTTGTAAAAGGCAAAGAAGCGCGAGAGATGCCAGAATCTACCTTGTTCTCAAAGATTGCTGCTACAAGTGATGAGATTAACCTCAGCCAGACTGTACTTAAAAACACTATAAAAGATTTTACAAAAAGTCCGTTTCTTCAAAAATACGAACCAAACGCACTTTGCTGGAGGAAGGAAGATTATGGTAAAAGCACTACTGAGTTTGGAGCTCTCACGGAAATAAAAACAAAAATGCGAAAAGCGTTCCTTTCTGACAATAATCTACTTGAAGAAAAAACTGCTCAGAACTTACCTGCACAGTATGGAATGCTTACTGCATATGATAAAGAAACGAAGAATTATTATGTTTGGATGGATGCACGAGCGCCTATAAAAGGGGGTAGAACAGCAGATTGTACACTCAAGCCAATAGGGAGTGTAAGTGGGGGAATACCAGAAGTTAGCAATGAAAGTGGTAAGAAAGATCCACTCAAATCAACATATACATCTGATGCAAATTATTATAGAGCAATTGGTTCTGGTGTGAGTACTGGATACTCTGCGGCAAGAAACATTGCTATAAAAAACGCGCTTATCAGAATTGCCAATGAAGCAGGAGTTGAGACAGTTGATGATATACAGTCTCCTGTTATTCTCGAAGAACGTTACTATCAAAAAGATACCTGGACTGGAAATTATGATTACTGGGTAGCACTCGAAGCTCGTAAATAAAAAAGTCCCAGCGTGTGCTGGGACTTAAAATTTGATTTTCTTACTTGCGAGACTTGAAAAGAACTGGAACAATCAATTTGATAAGTTTTGCCATATCAGCATCAACTCCAAATTTCTTATCCTCAATTGTTTTCTTGATTTCTTTCAGTGTTATCTGAGCAGCTTCAAACTGCTGTGATTCACTGCCAGTAGGCAATAAAACTTTTCCAAGAGCTCTAACCCTCTCACCAGTCATCTCTGCGCTCTTATTCAATGCATTTTCCCTTAGGATGGTCAAAGCAAGTTCGGCCAATGCATCGTAGTACTGTTTAGAAAGTTCGGTATCACCTATCAATATCTGCTTAACTATATAGGGATATCCATTCTCACAGCAAAAATGATTTATTTCTTTTTCTAATTTTATCCGCATAGCTTCTCTGAATTTCTTTCTACCAGTATCTAATTTTTGAGCTTCCACAACACCAACTTCATCCAAAAAGAATTCATCAGCGAAGTTTTTAATGCGCTCTATAACAGTTTCTACTCCACCTACAATGTTATAGAGAGAAATTATACTCTTAGGATCACTGTTACCTTTAGATTTAGAATCACTGTTACCTTTACATTGAAGCATAATGCTAATTTCAAGTATTCGAGCTAAGATGCCTCGCGTACCTGTTTGCATCCATGGTGTTTCTTTAATGCGAACTTCTTCAGCTTTCAGGCTAATAGGTTTTGCGGTGATTTCAAACCACGGATCTATAGAACCTATTCCTGGACCGATAACTCCTACTGCTTTGTTGGTTACCCGGGAGACAACTATAGTCATAGTTTTGTATGTGAGTTGTCTTCCGTTTAAATACGCAGTAAAACTACATATTGCTAAGGACACAACGCACGATACAATCTGTACAGCATCAATGGTTTGTTCAACATCAATGTTTGAAGAGATGCTGATAAGCTGAAAGGCAAAAATGCATATTCCAATACACCATACGATCAAAGAAAATTTGTACGTATAGGTGTAGGTTGGGAATGCTATCTTACCTGTTGCTAAGATTACAGCTATACAAATAAAAATTTCGAAATTTAAAAAAAATGTTTGCATGTGATTAGTTTTTAATTCCAAAATTAGGGATGCTGTCCTCGAGAGAACGACACTTGCTGATTTTGAAGGTGATTGAATGATTTGTTTCGTTCTTTAGCAAGATTGCATTGAAGTCAGCATGGGAAGAGAATGATGATCCATTAACTATGGATCTACCACGTATTCTTCTTGTTTCACTCTTGCTTTTGCTTAGAGTGATTACTTCAAGTTCGTCTTCTGACCAGATCTGATGGAAATCCCGGCTCGGTGTTAGGAATATCTTGTATGGAGTGTGGTTTGGTCTAACCTCAATTTCCAGATATCCACCGTACCCGATTTTTGTTAGGAAGTATTCCTGTGGCCTGTTTTTATACAGGTTCTTGACAACCACAAATGTGATAATTAGTAGTATGATACCGATAATTATTCCAAATACAATTGACAATTTTGGTTCTGGTACAGTTGCCCGTATGCTTTTATCTGAAGCTTCGGTTTCTGTTGCGTGTGAAGTGTTGTGTGATGACATAGTGTTTATTTTAAAAGTTTAGAATTTTTGTTTATGAAGACAACGCTAACCTTTCAAATAATGAAGGGAAGGCGAGAATTGTCCTCATAAACAAGACCTAAGCTTTAAATTTTCAAAGAACGAATTACTTGAATATAATAGCATAAATAACCTTAAAAGTCAAGCCAGAATAGCTTGCTAAATATGGGCAAAAGGAGATATATTTGTGCGCGATACAGGATTCGAACCTGTGGCCTTCCCCACGTCAAGGGGACGCTCTACCAACTGAGCTAACCGCGCGTTTTTCCTGCGGAATGGGAGGGATTTGAACCCTCGAGGAGCTTTCACCCCTGCCGCTTTTCGAGAGCGGTGCCTTCAACCACTCAGCCACCTTTCCCTACAGCACCTGTGACCCTACCGGGAATCGAACCCGGATTACCGGCTTGAAAAGCCGATGTCCTAACCGTTAGACGATAGGGCCAAAAACATGTTAAAGAGTATAGCATTTTTTATCAAAAACACAAAAATACGATGTTGGAAAAAGATTGTAAGTCTGCTACTATAGCAAAGTATATGAAAACCCAAATTATAATACTTGCTGCAGGACACGGTAAAAGAATGCAATCTGAAATACCAAAGGCTCTCACTCCACTTAATGGAAAGCCGTTTATTGAGCATATTTTAGACACTATTGAGTCATCTGGTGTCTGTGACAAACCAGTTATAGTCATAGGTCAGAAGGGGGATTATATTCGTGAAGCTCTTGGTGATGGTTACACATATGCTGTTCAAAAAGAGCAGCTTGGTACAGGTCATGCTGTTCTTTCTGCAAAAGAATCTGTAAACCCAGAGAATGATATAACTCTCGTTATATCAGCCGACCAACCTACTATTTCAATGCAAACGATACAAAACATTATTAAAACTCATATAGAGAAAACCCCAACGATTACCATAGGAACAGTTGTTGTTCCTGACTTTAAAGATTGGAGAGTAGGTCTGTATACGAACTTTGGTAGAATCATTCGTGACTCTGATGGATCAGTAAAAAAAATTACTGAGTTCAAAGATGCAACTGAAGATGAAAAGAGAATAAAAGAATTGAACCCTGCTTTATATGCATTTGATACAAAATGGCTTTGGAAAAATATAGATTCACTTAAAAATGAAAATGCACAAGGGGAGTACTACTTAACTGACCTCATCAAGATTGCGTGTGATCAAAGTAAGAAAATTGAGGCTGTTCCAGTTTCCAATATTATTGAAGGTTTACAACCAAATTCAAAAGCTGAACTAGAAATACTTGAAAAAATCTTAATAACGAATACATAACAAAAAAGACTGCTTCTGCAGTCTTTTTTGTTATGTATTCTTCTGTATCCAGATATAGAGATCTTCGAGAGCTTTGACAGCGTCGCCGGCAGCGATATTATTTTGATGATATCTACCATTTGTGCAATCACCCGCGGCCCAAATACCAGCAACTGAGGTCATTTGAGTCATAGGGTCGACGATGAGCTTGCCGCCTGTATCTATATCTACTACACCTTTCATAAAATCAGTATTAGGTATCTGACCAACTTCGACAAATATTCCTGTGGTTTCAATCGAATGTTCTAGTCCAGTGAGCTTGTCTTTATAGGTCAGCGAACCAACAAATTGTAGCTCGCCTGCCTGCGCAGGCTGGCCATCGACACGAAGTATGTCTGCATTAGTGATAGCTTTGAACTTCGGATTCTCAAGTATCTTTTTTACAGTAATCTCATCCGCCTTAAAGTCCGCACTACGATGAATGAGTGTAACACTCTTGCAGTAGGCAAGAAGTTGCGCGGCTGTTTCGAATCCAGCGTTACCTCCACCAATGACAAGCACATCCTGATCAGCAAATAGTGGACCATCGCATGATGCACAGTAGGTAATACCTTTATGTTCGAATTGATCTGCATTCACTGCATCGAGCTTACGTCTACCACTACCTGTGGCCACAAGAAGAGCGTGGGATGTATATGTAGTACCTCCTTCTGTGATTACTTCAACACCATTTTTGTCTTTGGTAACTTTCGTCACTTTTTCACCATCAAAGACATCAAGATATGGACCTTTGTAGTATAACGTGTGTGCTTTCAAATTTTTACCAAGATCTGCTCCGGAAATTTCAGGAGTACCGATCCAGTTATATATAAGTTCAGATACGGTAGATTGGCCACCAAATTCGGCAGTAATGATCGCTGTTTTTAATTGTTTACGAGCAGCGTACACAGCTGCAGCTGTTCCTGCTGGTCCTCCACCGAGAATAATTAAATCGTACATAATATAGCTTTTAGCTACTAGCAATTAGCAGCTAGCAGTAGGAGAATTATAATATAGATTTAGTAAAAAACCAAAACGACCTCGTGTATGAGGTCGTTTTAGGGTAGTTACTATTTTTTCCTTCGGAGGAATGCCGGAACAGTGCTCCAGTCATCTGTGTCATCTATAAATAAATCATTATCCTTGTCTGCCTTTTTCACGTAATCATTTGAGAGATCTTTACCTGTTTCTTTTGTAACCGCTTGAAGGATGTCTTCTTTGCTTGCGGTTGCGACCGTATCTCCACCCATCTTTACCTGACTCTGGAATAGAGAGCGTTTTGGCATATCAGTAGGGAAGCCAGTAGCGATAACAGTGACTTTCATCTCGCCCTTCTTGAGCTTGTCATCACGAATAGTTCCAAATATAACCTTTGCATCTTTGTCTATAGACTCAGTGATGATCTTTGCAGCTTCTTGAATCTCATGGATTGTGAGATCATCACCACCTGAGATTGCAAAGAGCACTCCACGTGCACCAGAAATAGAAAGATCAAGGAGAGGAGAATTGATCGCTTCAAGTGCTGCTTTTTCTGCTCTACCGTCACCTGCAGCAATACCGACTCCCATGAGAGCAGATCCAGCATCATGCATAACTGCACGAATATCAGCAAAGTCTACATTGATCATACCTGGAGTTGTAATAAGTTCGGAGATACCTTCAACTGCTTGCTTTAGAACTTCGTCACACATCGCAAATGCCTGACGGAAGCCAACTTCTTTGCTTGAAATAGCGATCAATCGGTCATTGGGAATAACAAGTATCGCATCAACTTCACGCTCAAGAAGGGCGAGACCTTCTTCTGCGAGTTTCATGCGCTGGTTGCCTTCAAATGAAAACGGCTTTGTCACGACAGCGACAGTGAGGATACCTTGTTCTTTAGCAGCTTGCGCAACTATCGGTGCTGCACCAGTACCAGTACCACCTCCCATACCGCAGGCGATAAATACCATGTCTGCGCCTTTGATGACATCTTGAATTTCAGCTTTTGTTTCTTCAGCGGCACGTTTGCCGATCTCAGGGTTCATTCCCGCACCAAGACCTTTGGTAAGATTCTTACCAAGATGAACTTTCTTTTCAGCAAATGAGTTGTGCAGGTCCTGTGTGTCAGTATTCATTACGATGAATTCAACACCACGAACCTTCGAGGTGATCATGTGATTAAGCGCATTCTTTCCTGAACCGCCAATACCAATAACTTTAATGCGAGCGAATGATTCTATGTCTGGATTAATTTTAGGCATATATTATAAGGCGTGTGCCTTTTCTTATTAATAACTACAGGTGTAAGACCTACGTATGTATATGATAGCAGAAATTTCCAAAAAGGCTAGATTCGTCTTTTTTGACAAAAGCAGAACTTATGGCAAAAGTTGAGAGAGAATGGATTTGAAAAATCCCTTCACTTCTTTTACATTATCTCCGATTGAGCTATGAAGTGTGTTTGAACCTCCGCTATCGCGCATTGAGAGCGCAAGTCCGAACGCGGTGTACCATGACGCGTCTCGGATTTTCCATTTACTCGTGAGAGTTCCGTCAGCTGGCCCGACTCGAGCGGGAAGTTTAAGTGCGGTGCGTGCGAGTTCTTCTATCTTTGCTACATATGCACCACCACCAGTAAGTATCACACCAGCCGGAAGCAATTCATTGCGTCGAATGCGTTTAAGTTCCCGTTCCACAAGTTCAAATATATCGCCAAGGCGAGCTTCTATAATCTCATCTAGTTTCTTTTTTGAATAATCACCTCCAATGACTGAGCCCAATTTAATACTTTCTGCTTCTTCGAGTGCGATTTTAAATCCGAGTGCAATATCCTTCGTAATATCCATACTGCCGATAGAAAATACATGAAGTGAGATAAGGAGATTGTTTTCAAATACAGCAAGCGATACGGTTTCTGCTCCAATATCGATAAGGGCACAGCCAGCAGCTTTTTGTTTTGTTCCAAGTAGGACTAAAGAGCCTGCGATAGGTGAAGCGATGACATCTTCTACTTCAATATGAGCGAGTGCGCAGGCAGTGATCAGATCTTCTACATTTTGCTTGAGGCAAGTGACAAAAAGAGTTCGTACTTCGAGCTTGATTCCTTTCATTCCTTCTGGTCTACCGTGTATGTCCTTACCATCGAGCTTGTACGACAAGGGAATTATATGAACAATCTTTTTGTTGATGATCTCGAGATTTTCTTCGCTATCTGCAAGTGCTTTAGAAATATCGAGGTGGGTAATTTCTTGATCAGCTCGAGAAACTACAACTGATCCTGTTGAAATCACGGAGGCAAGACCAATCCCACCGATAGAGACAAGTGCGCGACGGACTTTCCCTCCAAATGCTTTTTCTGCTTGTGCGACTGCTTGTTTAATGCTTTGTGCTACGTGATCAGTATTGGTGATGTATCCGAGCCGCATGCCATTTGTTGGAGCTGCACCGACTGCGAGAAGTTCAGGATTTTTGCCATCCTTACTGGTACCGATAATAACGACTCGAGTCGTGTGAGTACCTATATCGATGCCGCATGTGTAATTGCTTCTTGCCATGGTGATTGAGAGAAGTGATTAGTTACGAAAACATCGCAAGAAATTTCTTCTCCTGTTTCTCCATTGTACTACTATGTTCGAAACCTTTCAAATGCAAGCATCCGTGGATAAAGAGGAATTTTAAGAATTGCGAATAGGTCATCTCAAAGAGTGGAGCATCACGTTTTACTTGTACAAGATCAAAAGTAATTTCTCCAGAATTTTTTGAAAGAGGAAAGGAAAGTACATTTGTAGTTTTGTCTTTTCCTCGGTAGATGCTATTGAACTTCTTTTGAGTACCTTTTCCAACAAAGCTTACTGAAAGATCATAGGTCGGCCCCAAAATAGCCTCCTTTATCGAAGCAAAAGGCAAGCGTGGAAGCTTGCCTTTTGTCTTGTTTGTGATTGTGCAGAATTCGACAGTCATGTCCTATCTATGACCTCGTTTTGTAACGACCTGAGCTTTACCTAATTTTAGGAGCTTCTCATGATTCTTGCGTCGGTTGATACGCTTGAGTGTTGCTTGCTTAGTCTTAAGCTTTGAGAGTGATCGTTCATTGTAGCGCTTACTCTTTACTTTTTGAATGATGCCAGACTCCTGAACCTTTCGAGAAAAGCGACGGACCAGGTTCATATTGCTCTCATTTGTATTTTTCTTAACCTCTATAACTGTAATCATATGTAGGAATTATACTACCATATTCTAATTTAGTACGCAAGAATTTTACAAAAGGTCCTCTGGATCTACATTTATAGAGAATGATGGAGGAAGGGTAGAAAGAGTATCCAAGAGAGATCGGTCTACACCTTTCCGTTCTGTAGTTGGGAGCGGCCACAAGTGAGGGTCAACTCGAATGACCGTATTTGTAATATAGTGTCCCTTGATTCGACCAATGAATGCAGAAAAGATTTGCGGATCATATGCTCCGAGCACGTGATTGAGATATGAGCGAGCTTTTTCTGTTTCTTTTGCGGTGCCAGTGAAAGTAATTTTTATCAATCGCTTAAAGGGTGGGTATCCGAATGCTCTCCGTTCTTTAAGGTCTTCACGATAGAGTGGTAACACATTACCACTTAATATGTATTTGAGTATCTGGTTATCTGGAATGCGAGTTTGGATGATGAGATTGCGGGTTGTTGCATAATGAAGCTTCTCGATAATGTGGAGAATCTTTTGGCTGATATTGAAGCTTGGGATTGAGAGGAGTCCGTCGAGAGAAATAAGTGCGCTGTGAGTCACTTCGCTATGGAGGTATGAAAATACCATCTCAGTACCGATGAGTATTGCACCTTTTGTTTTTGTAAATCGGGTGATTGCATCGCGAGCCTCTTTGTCGGTGCTCGTTGATTCTTTGTCAATCTGGATGATGGTTGCATTTTTAAATAATTTCTCTACCTCTTCATACACCCGATCAGTACCAATACCGAGTGGAACAAGATTCCAACTGGTACAATTTGTGCAGCGCACTTCTGTTGTCTCTTTCCGTCCGCATTTATTGCACATAAATATTCGCTCCGATTCTGTCTTTGTTGGGTCACGTCTCTTTGCACCATAGAGCACTACAGGAGTAGAACATGACGGGCATAAAAGCGTATGTCCACAATCATGACATACAGTCACTCCCGCCAGACCTTTGCGTACGGAAAAGAGAAAGACAGATTCATCATGCGCAAGGGCGAACTCGATCATCTGCCGTGTTGTATGAGAAAGCACAGTAAAGCTTTTGATGCCTTTGTCGTCTACTTCTTCTTTCATATCGATGACAAGTTGTCGCTCAACTTCGGGAAGACGAAAAAGTGGTGGATGAACTTCTCCCAGTCCTTCTTCTTCGTGACGAGAAAGCGTATCTGGTCGAAGAAGCGTATCGGCTAGGATAAGCTTCCAGTTTTTGATACTTGAGAGAACTTCAGCGAAATTCCTAATATCGAGATACGGCCTATTAAATTGTTTGTATGTATCGGAGCTCTCATGTTCTACAATAAGAGTCTTGATGTCGGATCTTTCTATTGAAAGAAACATTCCTGTTCCAATGATCAGGACTGGATGAGGGAGAGAGAGTACGTCATTATACGACTGAAGTAATGCTTTTTTTGTCATATCGCTATGAAAAGCGAAGACATACTGTTCAATACCTTTTGTAAGTTCTCGCGTGCATTCCTCAATGTCATATCGTGTCGGTACACAGAGGAATATTGATTCCTTCTTTGCAAATGCCTCGCGGATAAGAGTCCGATACCAACTAATACGATCTGGAGTGAGTGCTTGGAATATGAGCTTTTCTTGTTTTACATTTTCTGTGCTCGTTATGATACGTGGAGCCACAGGATTCTTGAGTTCAGAAATATTTTCTAGAAAAACTGTAGGCAGAAGCGCTTTGATGATAGCGCCGGTGTTGCTTACTGCGTAGTCTTTCATTCGGCTACATGCGACAAAGAATTCATTTCCAAATGGTGATGGACCTTTGACACTTTCAATTTTTTTGAGTTGATATTCTCTTTGCTTGAGGTCTGACTTCATCTCACGTGCATCCTCGATACGTATGACGATAGCATCGACTTTCTTTGATCGCACGGGGATTGTTACGATAGATCCGAGGGGTATATCGCTCGCCGAAAAATATGAAAGATGCTCCTTCTGATGGCCTTTTTGTATAGGTATGACAGTAGCGATATACATACCTTTATCCTAGCATAGGACGAAGATAATTAAATAATAAAACTCCTTTGCTGGTTTATTACCTTGCAAAGGAGTCTAGATTCTCTAATATGTTTTTTAATTACTTTACTCTCACAAGCCACGGTACGTGATTATACAAACTTAGGTGAGGATAGTGTTGATAGCTATCAATAGTCTCTGTATTATCTTCGCTGGTCTTAAGACAGAACACACCGCCAGGATTCCCTGTTTTTGATATTGTAATTGGGTCCATTGCTGTAAGTAGTGTTTGTGCCAAGGATTGATTGTGATAATCCAAACGTACAAAAAAAGCATCTGAAGGTTCACATAATCCATATTTTGGACTACGTCTTATTTTTTCAATCAATTCTTCAATCGGATAGCCATTTTTATTATCTTCCTTCCTCATGAAAGTCGCTGTTGGTACAATTGCAAATTTCACTTTTGATCTCGATTTTGTAATGTAGAAATCCTCATGCTCCATTAATTTTTTTGCATAATAAAGAATTTCACATTTAATACTATTGAGTCGATGTATCAAAGTTTTTTCTGTTAATTTTCCAACAGATATTTTGTTAGGAATTACATTAATATCCTTCCAGTATTCTTTTTTATTTATTGCTGCATTAACGGCCTCAAACCATGTGCATGCATTATTTCCAGCTAGTTTTTTAATAACATCTGAGATTAAATTCAATTTTTCTGTCTGATTCATGAGTTGGTTTTTTAAAGTTGAATGTAATTATTTTTTAAAAACTATAATGTATTTCTTAAATTTTGTCAAATCTAATCTTGATATCAAACACTAGTATGAAATATACTTAGTTATTATAATTTTATGCTATAGTAGCAATGCATATGGCATTTTTTTCTAAAAAATTAGGTATAGATCTAGGGACTGCCAATACTCTTGTGTATTTGCCAACAAAAGGCATTGTTTTAAATGAGCCTTCAGTGGTAGCTGTTTCAGAGCAAGATAATTCAATACTTGCTATCGGACTTGAGGCAAAGGAGATGATCGGTAAAACCCCAGAAAGCATTATTGTATACCGTCCGATGAAAGATGGAGTGATCGCTGATTATCGGGTCACTGAAGCAATGCTCCGGTATTTTATAAACAAAGCTCTTGGTAAATATAATCTCTGGAAACCGGATGTGATGGTCTCCGTACCTGCAGGTATCACCTCAACAGAACGCCGTGCAGTTATCGAAGCAGCAGTTCGTGCTGGGGCAAAGAACGCATATATTGTGAAGGAACCAATTCTTGCTGCTATTGGTGCGGGAATCCCTATTCAAGAATCAAAAGGTCATATGATTATGGATATTGGGGGAGGAACAACAGACGTTGCAGTTATCTCTCTTGGCGGTATTGTCGCTTCGACATCAGTCAAATGCGCGGGAGACAAGATCGACCAGGCAATTGCTGACTATATTAAAAAGACATTCAATTTGGCAATCGGGGACAAAACAGCTGAAGCAATTAAAATGAAAATTGGTGCAGCAGTGCCGCTTGAAGAAGAACTTGTCATTACTATCAAAGGACGTGACTTCATCCAAGGGCTTCCGCGCACAGCCCAAATATCTACAAACGAGATTGTACGCGCTATTGATAAAGAATTGCGTATGATGATCAACGCAGTCAAAGATGTCCTTGCGTTGACACCACCGGAACTTGCATCAGATATCATAGATGATGGTGTTATTATGACGGGCGGTACATCGCAGCTTCGGAATCTCGCTGATTTGATCTATAGACGAACTGGTGTCAAAGCTCGTGTTGCTGATGAGCCGCTTCTTTGTGTTGCAAAGGGAACAGGGGAAGCTCTTAATCACCTCGATACATACAAAAAAACAATTCTCAGTAAACGATAAGAATGAAATATACTACAAATATTTACAAAAAAATATTTCGCGTACTTCTCTATATCTTTGCTGTGATAGGGCTTATATTTGTGGCCGTATATATAGCGATGCATACAGGCCTCCTAAACGTAAAGGGGTCTATCTCTGAGCGTAATTCATATTTCAATATCCAAAAAGCATCGAATGATGAACATACTCTTTCGAGCGATCTCGTTCTTACGTGCCGGATAAATGTGCTTGGTAAATACGCGCCGTTAACTGCTACAAATATTTATAAAACTCTTTCGCGGGGTGGTACTGAGACTCTTCTTCAGCAAATGGTCCGTGTTGCTTCTAAACGCTTCGAAAGTGATCCAAGCTTTCGTATTCTCATGAATAATTGTAATGCTCCGAGCACGCAAACATTCAATGTTCCGCTTTCCGCGTTCAACTGGGCAGATACTGATCAGTGGGATCTGATGAAAAATGTCTTTACTCGTGATCAGGATATTATTCGGAAAGCTGCACATGATGCAGGTATTTCACCGCGACTCATCCTCTCAGGTGTGATTGGCGAACAATTTAGATTTTTCAATAGTAGACGCGAATCTTTCAAAAGCTATTTTGAACCACTCAAAATTCTTGCTTCACTTTCGAATACTTCATTCGGTATCGCTGGACTCAAGCCTAAAACTGTTGCGACCATTGAGACATATTTGAAAGATACTAAATCACCGTTTTATCTGGGTAGAGATATGGAACATATAGTTGATTATAGCCCAGGAGAAGATACCGAAAGTGCTCGACTTACGCGTATTACTGATCCAAAGAATCCATATTATTCATATTTGTATATTGGACTTTATATGAGGCAAATAGAAGCCCAGTGGAAGCAAGCTGGATATGATATTAGCAATCGACCGGATGTACTTGCTACGCTCTATAATCTTGGATTTTATTATTCACAGCCAAAAGCAGATCCAAAAGTAGGTGGAACGATCATAAATATAAACGGAGTCGATTATGCATTCGGAGATATTGCATACGAATTCTATTATTCTGGCGAACTTTCGGATATATTCCCGCTTGAGGTACAATAAAGCTATGAATAGCTTGGCAAAACTTTTTCCAACCGATCTCTATCATAGTTATATCGTCGAAGGGGATCCAAGTGATACCGTCGATCTTCTGCGTGTATTTCTCGAAGGACGCGAAGATATAGGAGCACGTAATCCAGATTTTTTTCACCATATATATGAATCATTTACGATTGCTGACGCACAGACTATAAAGGAATGGCATAGTACTCGTGGTCTTACCGAACAGAAAAGAGTTTGTATCATCGGAGCAAAGTTTATCAATCGGGAAGCTGAGCAATCTCTCCTTAAGATCATTGAAGAGCCGCAAGCTGACACACACTTTTTTCTTGTTGTGCCACGTGCCGCTATGCTTGCCGATACGATTCAGTCTCGAACCCACCTTATAAAGGTAGGCGGGATTGGTGATTCTCCGTCAAAGAAATCAGAAGCTTTCATCAAATCAACGCCACGGGAACGAATTGAATTGGTAGCTGATCTCATAAAAGAAAATAAAGACAATGAGACAAGCGGTGAGCTTCGATACCAAGCTACAGCCCTTATAAATGAAATAGAGCGCACACTATATAAGAAGTTCAAATCAAATATAAAAGATGAAAAAATAAGATTTATTCTGAGAGAGTTAGAAAATAGCCGTGACTATTTAAGCACGCCGGGAGCTTCGGTGAAAATGATTTTAGAACACATAGCCCTTGTGCTATAATATATTTTATATGGCATACAATACGGCGAATTTAAAACAAGAATTACGAAAAATAGAAGAATGGCTTTCGAAGGAGTACTCTTCAGTGCATACTGGTAAAGCAACTCCAATGATCCTCGATAGTATTTCAGTTGAGAGCTATGGATCGAGAATGCCCATCAAAAATGTCGCAGGAATAACAATCGAGGATTCAAAAACACTTCGCGTCGCTCCATGGGACAAAAATCAAATCAGAGATATAGAAAGCGCAATTAATGAAGCTGACCTTGGGCTTTCAGTCATGTCCGATAGTGATGGTGTTCGGGTTATATTTCCAATGCTTACAACAGAGAATCGTACAAAACTTGCGAAGATCTTAAAAGAAAAACTCGAGGATGCTCGTATCAGTGTTCGTAAAGCACGCCAGGACGAAATGGACAATCTCAAAGATATGCCAGAAGACGATATGAAGCGAGCAAAAGAAGATATTCAGAAATGTGTTGATGAATCGAACCAAAACCTCGAAGCAATATTTGCAAAGAAAGAAATAGATGTGATGAATTAACTCTATGATAGAAAGATTTAATCCCCATCAAGAGCAAGCTCCTGTAAAAATAGAATTTGCAACTATAGATGATTGGGAAAAATGCAAAGAACTTAGACTTTTGGAAATATCGGGTGACTATTCTGAAATGTTTGGATATATCACAGAAGAAGAATTGGAGCAAGAAAAAAATAAAACGAAAGAAGAGTGGCAAAATGACATACTTTCCCAGGATAAAATTTTTGTATTACCAAAAACTCAAACCGAATATGCTGGATTTGGACGTGCTATTAAAAAATCCAAAACAGATACTATCTGGAGACTTCAATGGGATTATGTAAAAAGAGAATTTAGAGGTCAGGGTATTCAGAAGAAAATGATAGCTCTGAGACTTAAAGAAATATTAAAACGAGGTGGAACTGAAGCTGATGCTGGTTTCATAGCTTGGAATCAAAAATCACTTAATAATTATAAGTCTTTTGGTTTCGAAGTTTCTCAGGTGCATATGAAGAATTCGAAAGTTCCTTCTCCAGAGCCCGTTATTTATATTGCAAAAATTGATCTCAGTAACCCTGCTGTTATTAAGAAGATACAAGATTTTGTGATATAATTTTAAAACTTAAATGAATATTATTATTTTTATACTAATTTTGCTTGTGCTCGTTATTGCTCATGAATGGGGGCATTTTATTGTTGCAAAGAAAAACGGTATACGCGTAGATGAATTTGCATTCGGCATGGGTCCAAAACTGTTGAGTATTAAAAGAGGTGAGACTACATACCGTTTTAATGCGTTTCCTATTGGAGGATATGTAAAGATCTTTGGTGAGAATCCAGATGAGGATTCTATCAATGGTCCTGATAAAGCACGGAGTATTGTCTATAAATCTAAAGCTGTTCAAGCTTCGGTAATGGTCGCCGGGGTGGTCATGAATTTCCTTGTTGCGTGGCTGCTGCTTTCTGTTGGATTCATGTCTGGACTTCCAACATCAGTCGGTACAGCACCAAGCGGTGTGACAATACATGATCAAGCTCTTACTGTTACAAGTGTTGTGGCAAGTTCTCCTGCAGAAAAAGCTGGACTTAAAATTGGTGATAAGATCATGCATCTAGAAACACCTACAGATACCACCGAAACTCCTTCAGCAGAGAGTGTGCAGTACTTTGTTAGACGGCACAATGGTGAACCTATTACTGTTTCATATATACGAGGCAAAGCAAATCAAGAAACAATAATTACTCCAGAAACAAATGAGACAACTCATACACCGATGATTGGTATTAGTATGGATATTATTGGCACATTAAAACTCCCAATTCACAAAGCACTCTGGGAAGGATTAAAACTTTCATGGAATATTGTTCTTGCAACAGTACATGGATTTTATACGCTCATACATGATAGTGTTATGGGCCATGGGAATCTCTCTTCTGTGACTGGACCTGTGGGAATTGTCGGAGTAGTAGGGGATGCAGCAGAGTTTGGATTCATCTATCTTCTTTCATTTACTGCACTTATTTCTATCAATCTCGCAGTAATTAACCTTATACCATTCCCAGCACTTGATGGTGGGCGACTTCTCTTCCTGCTAATAGAAAAAATAAAAGGATCTCGAATCAAGCCGAGTTTTGCAAATACTGCCAATGCCATTGGTTTCATTTTACTTATGATACTTATGGTAGTTATCACATATAATGACATTGTAAAATTATTATAGGTATTTTACATTCTTAAAAATCTATGATATATTAAATTTACATTTCGCCACATGGCGTTTTATTTTTTATCCTAATTACACAACTAGTACATGAAACCAACAGAAATTCGAAATATCGCTATCATCGCTCACGTGGACCATGGTAAGACCACACTTACCGATGAGTTAATGAAGCAATGTGGCATGAATGATGACGGTGCCACAATGGACTCAAACGCTCTCGAACAAGAGCGTGGTATTACCATTTACTCAAAGAATACTTCGGTAAATTACAAAGGGACTAAAATCAATATTGTTGATACACCGGGCCACAGCGACTTTGGTTCAGAAGTAGAACGTGTGCTTCGTGCGATTGACTCGGTTCTTCTTCTTGTTGATGCTCAAGAGGGTCCGATGCCGCAGACCCGGTTTGTACTCAAGAAATCACTCGAACTTGGCCTCAAACCAATCGTTGTGATAAATAAGATCGATAAACCTGCTGCGAATCCACACCGTGTTCATGATGAGATTCTCGAACTCTTTATAGAACTCGGCGCGACAGACGCACAAATCGACTTTAAAACTATTTATGCAATTGGTCGCCAAGGAATTGCAAAGCTAAATTTGGAGGATGAATCTAAAGATCTCACTCCACTTCTTGATCTTGTGCTACAAGAGGTTCCAGAAGCCTCAAAAGATCACGATGCGCCATTCCAAGCTCAGGTGTTTAATTTGGGATATGATAACTTTCTCGGTCGTCTTGCGATCGCTCGCGCATATGCAGGATCTATAAAGACTGGTTCAAATCTTATCGTCAAAGATGACAAAGGTAATTCACGCAATGCGCGTATTACCAAAATGTTTACATTCGAAGGTATTTCTCGTAAAGAAGTTGATGTTCTCGGCACAGGGGATATTGCTATTATCGCTGGTATTTCAGATGTCTTTATCGGTGAGACACTTACTGATACTACAGATACAAAAGCGCTTCCCTCTATCGCGATCGATGAGCCGACTATCTCTCTCAACTTTCTGGTTAACGATTCACCATTTGCGGGCCGTGAGGGAAAATACGTTACGAGTCGTCAGATTCGAGAACGACTTGAGAAGGAGCTCGAGATCAACGTAGGGCTTAAAATAAATTTTGATGGTACGGATGAAGAAGAGATGCAAGAAGGATACCTTGTCTATGGTCGCGGAGAACTTCATATTGCAGTTTTACTTGAGAATATGCGTCGCGAAGGATACGAACTCCAAGTATCGCAGCCACACGTTATTATAAAAGAAGAAGGTGGCAAAAAATTGGAACCGTATGAAGAAGTGACTATCGATGTTCGTAATGAATACGCTGGAGCAGTTATCGAAAAACTCACCGCTCGACGTGGAATGATCACGAACATGCATGAGAAAGAAGGCATCACTCGTATGTTGATTGATATCCCTACACGCGGACTCTTGGGCTATAGAGGTCAGTTTGTTGTCGATACAAAAGGAGAAGGTTTGCTTGCATCACGGTTTATCGAATTTCGTGAATACGCAGGAGAGATAAAGAAACGCGATGTCGGCTCAATGACTTCTATGATTGCCGGTAAAACGGCAGCGTTCTCACTCTGGACTCTTCAGGAAAGAGGTACATTGTATATTGAACACGGTGATGAAGTGTACGAAGGAATGGTAGTTGGAAACGTAACAAAAGGGGAAGAGATGTCTGTGAACCCTACAAAGGGTAAACAGCTCTCAAACATGCGTTCAAGTGGTGCCGATGAAGCAATTAATGTGAAGCCCCCATATAAACTCTCGATTGAGCGTGGTCTCGAAGTTATGGCAGACGACGAATACCTCGAAATTACACCAAAGAACGTCCGTTTACGCAAGAAATTCCTTACTGAGACCGCACGAGCAAAGGCAAAAACAACTAGTAAAAAATAGGTATTCTGGGTTTTTTAACCGATTTTACCACAAAAGTTGACTTTATTTGATACTAGTGATATTATAAAAATACAAATTTAATTATAACTTTAATTTTTTATTCATATGGCCACCACTGTTACATTTAAACCAAAGCAAGTTACAAAGCGGATGCTCTCACATCTGCCTGATCGCGCCTACGAGGTGATCACAAATCGCTTTGGCCTCACTGATGATGCACAGCGGAAGACACTTGAAGCTATCGGCCAGAAATACGGTATCACACGTGAGCGTGTTCGCCAGATTGAGAACGCAGCACTTGCGCTAATACGAAAATCTCAAGCATTCAAAGATGAAAAGGCTGTATTCGAAGAATTAAAAAAGCTTATACATACCCTCGGAGCAATTGTTTCTGAACAGGATCTGTTGAATCATCTTTCAAAAGATAAACTTACACAAAATCATATTCATCTCTATTTGACTCTTGGTGATGAATTTACAAAACACAAAGAAGACGATGATTTTAAAACAAGATGGAGTGTCGATAGCGATGTATCAGAAGAAGTACATAAATCACTCAAGAATCTTTTTGAAAATCTTTCAGATGATGAGCTTGTTCCTGAATCTGAGCTTATAGCTCGATTCCTTGATGAAGTGAAAGACCTTTCTGAACAATACAAAAATGAAGAAATGGCAAAACGTTGGCTCAGTATGTCTAAAAATATTAGCCGCAACCCTCTCGGAGAGTGGGGCAAGGCTACCTCTTCGAGTATCAAAACTCGAGGGGTCAAAGACTATGCATTCCTTATGATGCGTAAGCACGGCTCACCAATGCACTTCCGTGAAGTTGCAAAAGCAGTTGCAAATACATTCGACAAGAAGTGTCACACTGCAACATGCCACAATGAACTCATCAAAGATCCTCGTTTTGTACTTGTCGGTCGCGGTATTTACGCACTTTCAGAATGGGGATATAAGTCCGGTGTAGTGCGTGATGTGATTAAAGAGCTTCTTCGAAAGAATGGCCCAATGTCAAAAGAAGATATCGTCGAACAGGTTATGAAGGAGCGGTACCTCAAGAAAAATACCATTCTCGTTAATCTTCAGAACTCAAAATATTTCAAAAAGAACAAAGCAGGACTTTACAGCGCTCTCTAATAAAAAGAAAATCCCTCTGATCAGAGGGATTTTCTTTTTTGATATGATATACTAGGTATATGTACAATAGAGGTATTATACATATCATTATGATAATTATCGGTCTTGTTATCGCAGCAATACTCATAGGCATGTTCTCTGTATCCAAATCAAGTGTACGCGAAACAACGACAACTACTACCGAAGTATATACAAATTAATTATGCTTTCAGATTTCTTTGCTACTCATAGTTTTAATCTTGTGCAAATTCTTCTCGTCACGATCGGGTATCTGATGCCTATTCCACTGACCATGATCGCGCTTAGACTCTGGCATCACTATCGCCAGGAGCGCTTCATCATGGGTATCAAGTGGGTGCTTCTCGAGATTCATGTTCCACGCGATGTCATTAAATCTCCGGCAGCCATGGAGTTAATATTCTCAAATGCGTTCTATCAAAAAAGTATAAAAGGTTTTTGGGAGCAATACATCCAAGGTGCACCATGGTTCTGGTTCTCACTTGAGATGGCATCCATTGATGGCAAAGTTCACTTCTTTATACGTACTCCGTCTCGTATGCGGGAGCTCGTAGAAACACAGATCTACGCGCAGTATCCGCAAGCGAAAGTCGTTGAAGCCGAAGATTATACACTCCATGTTCCTCAATATCGAAAAAATGGAGAGTGGGATATGTGGGGGTGCGAATACACCAAGATGAAAGAAGATTTCTTGCCGATCCGTACCTATCGAGACATGGAAGAAATGGACAGCGGCACCAAAGAAGAATACAAGATCGATCCGATTACACCAGTTATAGAATTTTTAGGGTCACTGCCTCGTGGTCAGCAAATGTGGGTGCAAATTGTCATACGTCAGAACATAAAGACATATCATAGTCACCACACCGGCAAACACATTGATTTCTATGCCGCTACATATGAATTTATTGAAAATATGCTCTTACCGTATACTCGTATCCAAAGAAATGATAATGGAGATACTATGGGTATGGATATGCGTACTCCAGAACCACTCAAGAATAAAGTAAAAGTAATGGTAGAAAATGCGAGTTTGATCCATTTCGATTGCGGCATTCGAGTGGTGACACTCTCGAATAAAAATCTCTGCACTGAGGAACAATTTATGAATTTAAGACGTAATTCACGTCTTATCTGGCGTCAATATGCACAGCCTGATGTTAACGAACTTAATCGTATCAACTCTACACAATTCGATGCACCATGGTCTGATCCTACAGGGCTTGCTCTTACTAAATATAAAAAGCGCACACTCGATTTCTTTCGAATGCGTACATTTTTCCACCCACCTATCCAATATTCATTTAAATATCCAAAGGTCCTTGCTGCTTTCTTTCCTTCTGGCTCTCCACAAATATTCGTAATGTCTTCTCGAGAACTTGCAACAATTTTCCACTTCCCAGGCATGGTCTCAGAGACTCCAAGCTTCAAGCGAATTGAGTCAAAGATTGCAAAGCCACCTTCCAATTTGCCGATGTAATACAATATGGAGCAAGTATCAGAAGAAACAAAAAAGCCTTCTTTCTTTCGCTCTCACAAGGTGCTCTATCCTGTTTTTCTCCTTCTCCTTCTTGGTATATGGGGCTATAGAGCAATGTCGGCGCCTGATATAACTCAGGGAAGAGCAAATAGAGAGCCAACAATTGTTCATATCGACCAAGGCGAGTCCCTTGATTCGGTTGCTCGGGATCTTGAAGCAAAAAATATTGTGAGACATGCGGTACTTCTCAAAGCTTTTACTAAAATTTTAAGAATGGACAGGCAAGTTGATAGAGGAGATTACCGCTTTGATTACACTATGCCAGTTTGGCGTGTAGCATGGATGCTTGCATCTGGTGAACATCGAATCGATCCAGTGAAGATAACATTTAAAGAGGGAATTACAAATGAAGAAATGGCAGATATCCTTGCACAAAAAACATCCGCGTTCCGAAGAGATCTATTCCTTTCAGATTCTCGTGCGAAACAAGGATACTTGTTTCCTGATACATATTTTTTCTTCCCATTTACAACATCATATGAAATGATCTCTGATCTAACCGCAAACTTTTCTACGCGGATCAAAACACTTACGGAAGATATTAGTAAGAGTGGACATTCTCTCGAGGATATCATCATCATGGCATCGATTTTGGAAAAAGAAGCAAAGGGCAAAAATGACATCGATCTTATTTCCGGAATATTATGGAAGCGACTCGAGAAAGGAATGCCACTTCAAGTTGATGCTGCACCTGAAACATATAAAAAGACAGGCCTTCCAACTGCTCCCATTGCAAACCCAGGACTTTCCTCAATACAGGCAGCAATTAATCCAAGCGAATCTCCCTATCTCTTTTATCTTCATGGAAAAGATGGTACAGTCCATTTTGCGAAAACCTATGGCGAGCATAAAAGAAATATTGATACCTATTTACGATAAATGATACTTAAAACTACAAAAGAAAAAGATTATGAACTCATTGATGCAGGTATGGGACAGAAGCTTGAACGCTATGGCCCCTATATATTTCTCCGTCCTGATCCAGAGGCGCTGTGGCAGAGATCACAGAGTAGCGATATGTGGAATAATGCCGATCTTGTATTTGTTCGAAAGGGTACTCGCACAAAGTGGAATATAAAAGAGGGAGTTCCTAAAAATTGGACCATAGAATTAGGTGGTCTTACTTTCCGAATTGCGCCTTCATCTTTTAAACACACAGGACTTTTCCCAGAGCAGCTTCCTAATTGGCAGTGGACAGAAGAAGTTATAAAAAAGAATCAAGGGTTGTACAAGAGACCAATCAAAGTCCTCAATTTATTTGCATACACGGGAGGAGCGACTCTCGCAGCTGCAAAAGCAGGTGCAGAAGTATGCCATGTAGATGGGTCGAAAACTGCAGTAGCATGGGCACGAGATAATGCTGCACTCTCAGGCCTCCAAGACAAGCCAATACGATGGATCGTTGAAGATTGCATACTTTTCTTGAAACGAGAGATTAAACGAGGTAACAGATATGATGCGATTATAATGGACCCGCCATCTTTTGGGCATGGGCCAAAAGACGAACTCTGGAAGATTGAAGAGCATTTCCTGGAACTTATGAAACTTTGTAAGGGTATATTAACTGATGATCCATTATTTATTCTTATTAACGGCTACACTGCAGGTTACTCACCAATTGCATATCAGAATAATTTGAATGACATGATGGAAGGGAAGAAAGGGAGTATCGAAATAGGTGAACTTACAATCGAGCAATCGGGCTCAGACAAACTGCTTCCATGTGGTATATTTGCGAGATGGCAGAGAGGATACATAAAACCGTATTTATAGGCGTATCAGGTGGAGTTGATTCATCTGTATCTGCAGCGCTCCTTAAGGATCAAGGCTACGATGTAGTTGGTGTTTTTATTCGCACCTGGCAACCAGATTTCATTGAGTGTACATGGCGCGATGAGCGGCGCGATGCGATGCGTGTCTGCGCTCATCTCTCGATTCCATTTCTTGAGTGTGATGCAGAGGATGCTTATAAGAAAGGAGTAGCAGACTATATGATCGAAGAATACAAAAAGGGTAATACTCCTAACCCAGATGTTATGTGTAATCGTGAAGTGAAATTCGGTATTTTTTGGAATTTTGCAAAAGCACATGGTGCAGATGCTATTGCGACGGGACACTATGCAATCAATGACAATTCTTTTCTCAAAAGATCCCCAGACAAGGATAAAGATCAATCATATTTTTTATGGACACTAACGCAAGATGATCTGTCCCATACACTTTTTCCTATTGGGCATCTAGAAAAGAAAGAAGTAAGAAAGCTTGCAGAAAAATATGGCTTACCAACTGCAACAAAGAAAGATAGCCAAGGAGTCTGTTTCCTTGGACCGCTCGATATGAAATCTTTTTTGAAGCATTACATCCCTGAAAAAATAGGTGTTGTTCTTGGCGAAAATGGAGAGGTCGTGGGTTCCCACAGAGGAGCTGTATTTTTCACTCTTGGAGAACGACATGGGTTTACAATTACGAAGCATTCTAATGATGATGGACCGCTCTATGTTGTAGCAAAAGATATAGAAAAAAATACTATAACAGTATCACCACACTCAGCTATAGCAGTCGGTGGTGATACCGATACGCAATCATTCAAATTGCAAAAAATAAATTGGATTTCTAGTAATCCACAAGAGAATAAGGTATACAGAGCTCAAATTCGCTACCATGGAGAAGAACTACCATGCACAATAGAAAATACCACTATTTTATTTCATAAACCTACTATAGTTTCACCTGGTCAATCTATAGTTCTTTATGATGGGGATATCTGCGTGGGCGGTGGCGTAGTTATGTAATTGTTTGGTATACTTACTCCATATGGAAAATTTTTTTGATGGGGCAACGATGGAAATTATTATACGGCTTTTTGTTGCGGTAGTATTGGGTCTCATTATCGGCACTGAGCGTGTGTGGGCTCACAAAACTGCTGGTATGCGCACCTATGCACTCGTAGCTATGGGTTCAGCGTTATTTGTAGTGGTGTCTGAACAAATGGTTCAAACATACATGAATGTTCCAGGTATGAATCCACTTCATATCGTAGCACAGATAATTGTCGGTGTCGGTTTTATAGGAACTGGATTGATATTTACAAAGGACAACAAGCTTATGGGTCTCACAACTGCAACAGGGCTCTGGGTTTCGGCTGGTATCGGTATGGCATCTGGCTTTGGTGCGTACAAAATCGCCATCATTGCTACATTTCTGACCTTGTTTATATTTATCGTACTCTGGTTCCTCGAGGAACAGTTTAGAAAAACAAAACTTTTTAAAGAATCATCTCCTGGAGAACATTAAGACAACAAACGCCCTTTTAAAGAGAAGGGCTTTTCTGTTCTCATGTTTTGGTATAGTATGGGTGTATGCAATCAAACGAATTACGCGAGAAATTCCTTTCATTCTTTGAATCAAAAGGTCATACACGGCTCCCTTCATCATCTCTTGTTCCAGAAGGTGATATTTCTGTATTGTTTACGACTGCAGGAATGCAACAATTCAAACCGTATTATGGTGCACCTGATAATGCTATTAAAGATTTTGGTAATAAAAATATTGTAACTG
Source organism: Minisyncoccia bacterium (assembly GCA_965656375.1). Taxonomy (GTDB): domain Bacteria; phylum Patescibacteriota; class Minisyncoccia; order Phycocordibacterales; family UBA9973; genus UBA8515. The sequence continues at coordinate 306,490 of CBFHKH010000001.1, read as the reverse complement.
CACAAAAATGCGTCCGTACAGGTGATATTGATGAAGTGGGGGATGATACACATCTTTCATTCTTTGAAATGCTCGGGAACTTCTCATTTGGTGGATATGGGAGAAAGGAAGCGATAGAGTATGCGCATGAATTCATAACCAAGGAATTAGGATTACGTATTTCGTATGTAACCTTCTATAAAGGTGAAGGTGTAGTTCCTAAGGATGAAGAATCAAAAAATATCTGGGCACGCATAGATCCGAATCTTGATATTCGTGAAGACGGAAGTGATGTATTCTGGGGTCCGACTGGAGACTCAGGCCCATGCGGTCCGACAACCGAGATTTATTGCAAGAATGCAAATGGCGATGATGTGGAGATATGGAATATTGTCTTTAATGAATATTTTTGCGATGGCTCTCGAGAGAAACTTGATCGCGGGGAAGCTACCCTAAAAAAACTAGATACACTTGGGATTGATACTGGAATGGGCTTCGAACGATTACTTGCAACTGTGCAGAACAAGAAAAGTGTATATGATACTGATGTATTTAATACGGAAAAATCTAAGGAAGAACGGATTGTTGCGGATCATGTTAAAGCAGCACTCTTTATGATTTCAGATGGAGTTATTCCAGGTAACACTGGCAGAGGGTATGTACTTCGCCGGCTTATTCGTCGCGCAGTAAAATTTTCAAAAGAACCTCTTATTGGCCAGATTGAAATGATAAAAAAAATGTATGCTAGTGTGTATGTTCTTGATGAGAAGGACGAAATACAAAAAGAAGAAGAAAAATTTCGAAAAACTCTCGAAACAGGTCTTAAGGAGTTTGAAAAAGGTACAGATCCGTTTGTTTTAGCTACCACTTACGGATTTCCAATCGAACTAACCGAAGAATTAGCAAGAGAAAAAGGTATCCATATAGATAAAGAAGCATTTACTGCAAAAATGACTGAACATCAGAAGCTTTCTCAAACTGCGTCCGCGGGGATGTTCAAAGGTGGACTTGCGAACCATGAACCCAAAACCATCAAACTGCACACTGCACACCACTTGCTCCTTGCAGCGCTTCAAGCAGTTGTAAGTTCGAGTATCAAACAGCGGGGAAGTAATATCACGGAAGAGCGTTTGAGAATCGATTTTTTATGTGACCATAAGCTTACTGATGAAGAAAAAATGGCAGTAGAAAAGTGGGTAAATGATAAAATTTCTCAAGGATTGGCAGTAGTTCGTAAAGAGATGCCGCTTCATGAAGCGGAGAAACTAGGTGCTGAAATGGAATTCGGAGCGAAATATCCGGAGACTGTATCTCTTTATTTTATTGAAGACGAGGATGGAAATCCGATTTCTAAAGAGTTCTGTGGAGGTCCTCATGTATCCAACACAAGTGAGCTCGGACATTTCAAAATACAAAAAGAAGAAGCTGTCGCACAAGGTATACGTCGTATTAAAGCGATACTCAGTTAATTACTCTCAAATATATAGATATTTTATATTAAACTATAGTATAATAATCCTATGGGATTGTTTTCTTCATCATCACACAAAGAGCGCCTCGTGGCGATTTTCGATATTGGTTCAGGATCTGTTGGTGGAGCTCTCGCTCGTATACCAGATGATGGTACCGGAGTTCCTGAAATTATAAAGTCTGCTCGCACTCAGATTACATTTCAAAATGTGCTCGACTTCAATATATTCTTGAGTGATATGCTTACCGCACTTAATACAACCGCATCAGAACTATATAAAGCAAAGCTAGGTGCACCTGATGAGATTGTCTGTGTAGTTGCATCTCCATGGTATATATCAGAAACTCGAACGATCAAGATGTCTAAAGAAGTTCCATTCGTATTTACAAGGCGCCTCGGAGATGAACTCTTTCAAAAAGAAATTGTATCACTCACCGAAATGTACCAAAAAAAATATGGTGGAGTAGAGAGCGCACCTGAAGTAATAGAGCACCATATTATGGGGGTATCACTCAATGGCTATCCAGTGCTTGATCCATTCGGAAAAAAGACTAAAGCTATTGAAATGAATATGATTATTTCGCTTTCTCCAAAGATATGTCTTGAAAGAATTAAAAAAACACTTTCAAAAACATATCACTCAAAACCAGTCACATTCTCTTCATTTATGGTTGCATCATTTATCGCTGTTCGTGACAGGTATGTGACTCCAGATTCTTATCTCTTGCTTGATATTAATGGTGAAATCACAGATGTTGGCATTGTGTCAAAAGGGATACTACGGGCGACGCTCTCATTTCCTTTTGGAAAGAAGACATTTTTTAAATATATGTGTAGCAAACTTGAGATAGAGCTCCGTGATGCAAAAGAATTATTTGCGCTCCATACAAAAGGTGTGATATCAGAGAAATTTAAAGATAAACTCGGCCCACTTTTTAAATCAATTGAAAATTCATGGAGTGAAGCGTTTCGCCAGTGTATTGGCACGCTTCCCCATACGCTCACACTACCAGGGACAATATTCCTCACTGCTGATAACGATATTCGTGATTGGTTTGCAAACGTTGTACGCAATGAAGAATATATTCAGTCAATGGTTGCCGATCATACCTCTACAGTGGTAACTCTTGAAGGTCCAGAATTTTTGAATATGTGTAGAGTCAAAGATGGACTCTGTGATCCATTCTTGATGATAGAAGCAATAGCAATAATGAGAAAGAAAGAATATAAATAATATGTCAAAGAAAATAATGATGGATATGAAGCTTACAAGCAGAAAAAACGTAAAAGCTTCAAATACGGAAATTAAAGCTCCAGGTACACCGAGCAGAATTGAGTTAGAGAAAGTACGCGGAGTACCTCCTGTCCAAATAAAACCACAAGAGAAAGAAATGCCTGCACGCGAAGTCGTCCAGATCCCAACTGAAACTTCTGAGAAAGGATTTTCTGACAGAGAATCATTACAAAAAGCTGCAGTCTTTACATCTGGATGGCAAGCAAAAGTACCTCGAGATACTATCGAAATAAGAAAGGAAGAACCTGTTAAGCGGCTTACAGGAACTCCACGAATGAGAGGAAACAAGAAAAGTGTCCGCAAATCTATAGTTTTCCTTTTTATGTTTTCAATACTCCTAGCGGTTCTTTATCATGGCGCAATGTATTTTGAAAGAACAACTGTTGTCATACAAGAGAAACATGAAGAGCTTGTTCTCGACGCTACAGAATTCATAGCCTCAAAAAATACTGATACCGATATCTCATTTGAAATAATGATTGTCACTGATAGTGATGCTAAGAATATTGTTTTAACAGAAACTGAAGATGCCAAACGTAATGCAACAGGTACAGTAACCCTCTATAATGAATTCAGTACGACGCCTGTTACTATTGCTCCGCGTTCTCATTTGGCAGATGCAAATGGCAAAACCTACCTCACTGATACTAAAGTTACAATTCCTGGATATAAAACTTCTGGCACTCAAATAATTCCGGGGACTGTAGATGTTAGGATAACTGCATTTCTACCCGGAGATGCCTACAATAGCACTTCGACTGATTTTACAATCTCTGCCTACAAAGGTACAACTAAATTCAAGAAAATATATGCGAAAGCAGTACAGCCTATCAAGGGCGGTGCACAAGGACTTGCCTATATCCTTGGTGCAACCGAGAAGGGAAATGTAAGCGCAACAGCACAATCAACTTTTAAAAGTAGACTAATAAAGAAAGTAAATGCAGAGGTACCAAAAGGATATATTCTCTATCCTGATGCATTTACCTTTACTTATACTGTCGATGAGGCAGTGAGATCTTCAACCCCCGAAGCTACCGTCGGTATCACTGGGACGCTTGCCGCAATAATTTTCAAAGAAAGTGATTTAGAAGATGCTCTCATCAAAAATAAATTATCTAGCATCGGCACTATTGAACGAAAGGAAATTGATATACCAGAAATAGCAAAACTTAAATTCTCATTCTTGAATGAAAATCAGATCATTACTAAAGATATGCATACTGTTGCATTTAATTTAACGGGGAAGGCAACGGCAATTTGGCACCCTGATATAGAGAATTTTAAAGCACGAATAGTAGGAGTTTCAAAAGATATGTTGCCATCACTTTTTAAAACTGATCCCGGTATTGCCGAAGCGCGTGCAACGCTCTTCCCACCATGGCAGAAATCCCTCCCGACTGATATTTCAAAAATACATGTAACCGCATTGTAGTTTGACGGACGAGTTACATTTTAGTACTATATAAACACACTAATGAATCAAAAAGACGAAAATAATACAGTGATAGGTACCGTTACTGAAGCACTTCCGAACACACTTTTTCGCGTTGATATTGGTGATGGCAATGTCATCATCACATATCTTGCAGGGAAGATGCGCATGCATCGTATCAAGGTATTAGTAGGTGATAAAGTAGAAGTCCTTCTTGATCCATATGGCGGAAAAGGACGAATCATAAAGAGAAACTAGGCAGACACAAGTGCCCCTTGCCTTTTTTCTGAGGATAGTGTACTATGGTACGACATACGCATAAGACATTGATACAGGGTGAAAACCCTCTGTTTTTCTTTCGCATTAAGGTAATTATGAAGATTAAATCAGCAGTTAAAAAAATTTGTGCAAAATGTAAACTTGTGAAGCGCGAGGGTCATCTTCGTGTTATTTGCTCAAACCCTAAGCATAAACAGAAGCAATAATCAAAAATTATAATTATGAGAATTTTAGGTATCAACATTCCAAATAACAAACATTTAGACATTGGTCTTACATCGCTCTACGGTATCGGTATTTCACGAGCACGTTCAATACTCAAAGAAGTAGATATTGATCCAACTATCAAAGCCGATTCTCTCACTGTCGACCAAGAAAACGCAATCCGCAAGGTCATCGAAACTATGTCTATCGAAGGTGGTCTCAAGCGTGAAATCGCTTCAAACATCAAGCGTTTAAAAGACATCAAAGCCTACCGTGGAGTTCGTCATATGCGCCGCCTTCCAGTTAATGGACAGAGAACAAAAACAAACTCTCGTACTATCCGTGGTAATGTTCGTAAAACAATGGCATCTGGTCGCCGTAAGGAAAGTAAAACATAATTAATATGGGAAAGGTAAAAATCATAACTAAAGAAGAAGAAAAGAATGGAGACAATGATGTCACTCTTGTTGAAAGCGCACCAAAATCTGGAGTTAAAGTTCCGAAGAAAAAGATCGTTGCAGGAACACTTCACGTTGAAGCGACATTTAACAATACAAAAGTTGTACTTTCAGACAAGGAAGGTAATACTATCTTTTGGACCTCAGCTGGCTCACTTGGATTTAAAGGTGCAAAAAAAGGCACCCCATTCGCAGCTTCTAAAGCAGGATCAATTATTGGAGAGAAAGCAAAAGCTCTTGGAATTCGCGAAGTTGATGTGAAAGTTACCGGCGTCGGATCAGGCCGTGAGCCAACAATTCGCGCATTTATGGCATACGATATAGAGATTACAGGTGTTCGAGATGTTACCCCAGTGCCACACAATGGCCCAAAGCCAAAAAAGCCTCGCCGAGTATAATTTTTTAAACAATACATATGAAAACAGTTCAAAAATATAAAATGTGCAGACGTCTAGGACCAGGAGTATTTGAAAAATGTCAAACACCAAAGTTCGTTGCGTCTGAAGCTCGCCATGCTAAGGCTTCAAAAAGCAAGCGCCCAAAGCAACTTTCTGGCTACGCACTTCAATTCGTTGAAAAACAGAAAGTTCGTTTTATGTATGGAATCAGTGAAAAGCAATTCCAAAACTACATCAACGAAGCTGTTGCTTTCAAAGGTGCACCAGCAACTGAACATCTTTTTGAACTTCTCGAAACACGTCTCGATAACGTTGTGTACCGTTACGGCCTTGCGCATACTCGCAGACTTTCACGACAAATGGTCTCCCATGGGCACATTACTGTAAATGGCAAGAAAACTACGATTGCTTCACAGAAAGTAAAAGTTGGAGATGTGATCGCAGTTCGTCCAGGAAGTCAAAAAAGTGTCTTATTCGCTGATATGGCAAAGAAAATGAAAGAGTATACACTTCCGAACTGGCTTACTTTTGATGTTGAGAAATTATCTGGAGTAGTGCAAGGCAAGCCAAAAAATGTAGAAGGCTACCTTGACCTTAACACTGTGCTTGAGTTCTATAGTCGTTAAAGACATACGCATCGGTTAATTTTTTATAATTAATTTGCAAGCTTTATAGCTTTATATACATATGACTGATCTAAATATCATATTACCATCAAAATTATCTATCGTTTCTGAAGTAGACACAAAAGGTGTCTATGAAATTGATGGTCTTTACCCTGGGTATGGGCATACCCTCGGCAATTCACTTCGCCGTATTATACTCTCGTCACTTACTGGTGCTGCTATTACAAGTCTCAAAATTGAAGGTGCTGATCACGAATTCTCTGTGCTTGATGGCGTAAAGGAAGATGTCATTACAATACTACTTCACCTCAAGCAGGTTCGTTTCCGCCTTACAACTGATGAGCCACAGACAGTCAAACTTTCAATCAAAGGACCAAAGACTGTTACTGCAGGTGATATTGAAGTTTCTGGTCAAGTAGAAGTACTGAACAAGAATCTTCACATTGCTGAGGTTACAGGTAAGAACACTCTTTCTATTGAAATGGTTGTGGAAAAAGGTCTTGGATTTGTACCAAAGGATGTTCATCAAAAAGCCAAAACAGAAGTTGGCACTATTGCTGTAGATGCAATCTTTACTCCGATTCGTCGTGTTTCTTATGAAGTAGAAAACATGCGTGTTGGTGATAAAACTAATCACAATCGCCTTCGCATGACGATTGAAACAGACGGCACGATGACTCCTCGTGAAGCACTTGAACAGGCTATCACTATTATGGTAGAACAATTACAGGCAATTGTTGGATTTACTATTGAGTCAAAAAGAAATGTAGCTTCAATGCCTGAAATTGAATCAGCAGAAAGCAAAGAATCAAAAGAAGTTACTGGCGGGAATGAGTTCACTGATATATTAAAGACTCGTATTGATACCCTTGATCTTTCTACTCGCACGCTAAATGCGCTTACAGGTGCAAATATCCGTACTATCGGTGGCGTTGCACGTAAGAAGAAAGAGGATTTACTTGAGATCGAAGGCATTGGTGATAAAGGTATACAAGAGATCAAGAAGGTTCTTGGTGAATACGGAATAACACTGAAGTAATAATTAGCCATTAGCATTTAGCAACTAGCACTATATTATATGAGACATCACAGCAACGTACGAAAATTTGGAAGACCGAAGAATCAGAGAGAAGCTCTACTGAAAGGCTTGATGCTTGCGCTTATTGCTCACGGCCGCATAGAAACAACTGAAGCCAAGGCAAAAGAACTTCGCCCAATGATTGAGAAACTTGTAACAAAGGCAAACGTAGGTACGCTTGCATCACGCCGTTTGGTTATATCTCGCGTATACAATCTTACAAGTGAAGCAAACAAACTTATCGATACCATTGCTCCAAAGTATAAAGGTCAGGCAGGAGGATATACTCGCATTACAAAGCTCCCACGACGCGCTGGAGATGCAAGTAAAATGGCAGTAATAGAATTTATATAATATATATGGCAACAACACACACAATCGACGCAAGCGGAAAAACCTTTGGACGAGTGGCATCAGCTGCTGCTAAGGCTCTTATGGGTAAGAATTCACCTGACTATGTTCCAAACAAAGTCGCTGATGTTCGCGTATACATAACAAATGCAAAAGAGACAAAGATGTCAGAACGCCGCATGAAGGAGACCCTCCATGAGCGTTATTCAGGATATCCAGGCGGCTTCAAGCAAGATACCAATCAGAAAATCGTAGAGAAAAAAGGTTGGAAAGGTCTCTATGAGCTCGCAGTCTACGGTATGCTTCCAAGCAACAAGCTTCGCCCACTTATGATGAAGCGCTTAACAATTAGCGAATAATATATGGAAAAGAAAACATCTACAAAGGAATACTTCAGAGCAATCGGCCGCCGAAAAACTGCGACCGCGGTTGTAAAACTCATCAAAGCTTCAAAGACAAGCTACGATATAAATGGAAAGGATCTCGCAGTATATTTCCCAACAGCAGAGCTCAAGAAAATTGTTACTGGCGCATTTGAAACTTCAGCTCCGAGTGAGAAATTTGAAGTAGTAGTCACAACAAAAGGTGGTGGCTCACATGCACAGGCAGAAGCTGTACGTCATGGAATCTCACGTGCGCTCGTTCTCTTTGATGGAGAACTCCGCACACCACTAAAGAAAGCAAAAATGCTTAAGCGTGATCCTCGCCAAGTTGAGCGAAAGAAATTCGGTCTCAAGAAGGCTCGAAAGTCACCACAGTGGTCAAAACGTTAACAACAAAAAACATCCCTTTTGTAGGGATGTTTTTTGTTGTCTTGCATCAACTGAGTATAAGTCTATAATTAAAATATGACTAAAAAAGCAATATATATTAGCATAGCGATGCTCGGACTGATCCTTATTGGATGGTATGTATTTAAAAAAGAAATCGGCTCTGTTACTATTCCTCCTAAAAATGATCAAATCTCAAATGAAACTAATCAAGGATCTTCACTCTCATATTTGAAGGTTCCTGATGGATTTGGCATTTCGATTTTTGCAAAAGATGTACCAGGTGTACGAACAATGCTTCCCATAGGTTCCGGAATTTTAGTTACCCAAACAAGCGAAGGCAAAGTAACGCTTGTAAAAGATACTGATAATGACGGAGTGGCAGAGACAAAGAAAGTCATTTTAGATGGCCTCGACAAACCGCATGGATTAGCAGAGTGGGGGGAAGGTGGGCAAAATTACCTTTATGTAGCAGAGCATGGAAAACTTTCTCGATATAATTTTGATGATGAGAAGGCGTATAATGGCAAGAAACTTGTTGATCTCCCATCGTATCCAACGGATCGACACTACAGCAGATCAATCATGTGGCTACCATCAAATGAGCCAGATGGATATTCCAATACACTTCTCATCTCTGTAGGATCTTCATGCAATGTTTGTGTAGAAAAGGATCAGAAACAAGGCACCATTCTTTCCTATAATATTGTCACAAACAAACTCGATACGTACGCTAGAGGTCTTCGTAACGCAGTATTTATGACTACAAATCCTGTTGATGGAAAGGTATGGGCTACGGAGATGGGACGTGATGGATTAGGTGATACTACACCGCCTGATGAGATTAACATCGTTGAGAAAGGAAAGTATTATGGGTGGCCGATTTGCTATGGTAAGAATATTCATGATACAGAGTTTGATAAAAAAACATATATTCGAAACCCATGTATGGAGCCATTTGAAACTCCATCACATATAGATTTAGAAGCTCATTCAGCACCGCTCGGACTTGATTTTATTCCTGAGGAAGGTTGGCCAGAAGAATACTGGTACAACCTGCTTGTTGCATACCATGGATCATGGAATAGATCAGATCCAACAGGATACAAAGTTGTCCGAATTAAACTCGATGAAAAAGGTAATTATCTTGGCACTGAAGATTTTATCACGGGCTTTTTAGATAAAAATGGCAAGAAAAATGGTAGGCCCGTAGATATACAGGTATCTCCGGGTGGCACTGTATATATCTCAGATGATGAAAGAGGTGTTATTTATAAGCTTTACAGGATAGAAAGATAATTTTGAAAAAAATATATTTTTCTGTATACTGGGAACGCTATGAGTGATGAACACAAGTCAAAAAATGTAGAAGAAGAAATCTTGGAAGCATTTGACGATGTCGAAGTTGTTCCAAGTACAGAAGATGGAGATTCGCTACCTACAAAAGATGTAGCAAAGAAACTTCGCGATGATTTAAAACAAGCCCGTCTAGATAAAGAGGAATATTTGACAGGCTGGCAAAGAGCAAAAGCCGATTATGTAAATCTTCAAAAAGAAATGGATCAAGTGAGAAGCGCTACATCAATCATCACAAAAGAAAAGATGGTAGAAAACCTACTTCCGGCGATTGATAGTTTTGATATGGCAATGGGGAATAAAGATGCGTGGGAAAAAGTTGATCCAAACTGGCGTACTGGTGTGGAATATATTTACCAGCAGATCATAACTGGACTTGCTGATTCAGGGATAGAAAAAATTGACAAGACAAATGTTTTATTTGATCCGAATCTCCACCAATCTATCGAAAGTATCCCGACTGACGATCAATCAAAAGATCATACAATTGAAAAAGTAATCCAAGCAGGATTTAAGATAGGCGAGCGAGTAGTGCGTCCTGCGCGAGTAACTATCTTTGAATATCAAAAATAAAACTCCAGTATTGGAGTTTTATTTTTGAGTCAATTTTAGAAATTCGACTTCAGTATCTCTGTCAAGTTTATCAGTGACCATGATCATCATCTCTGTCGTAAGACTGAGATCTTTTTTTATATTTGTGAAAAGATGTTCGAATGGATACATTGACACCCAGACCGAATTCTTGATGCAAATGAAGCCAGCTTTTTTGAGAAGGTAACGGAGTGCTTCGCGCTCACTTTTACGATCTTCGGGAAGGTCAAGAAGCACTATTCTCCAGTACCCATCCCATTTTGTAGATATAAGCCCCCCTTCAGCTTCAAGTGCAATATTATTGAGTCTTTGCTTTCCATTACCGGTAAGTCTAAAGTACTGCTTATGCTCTGAATTAAAGGCCTCTATAAGGCCATCAGAAAGAAGATTTTTGATAGAGCGAGTAATGGCATAGCTACCTTTTTGCATCTCAGAATCGGTCAAAAGAACCTTTTCTAGATCTTTTTTTACGTTTTCCAAAGAAGTAGCCTTGTTCCTAGAAATACTCCTTAAAATAGCCTTCTGTATTGATGGTTTTTTTGCCATATTGACAGTATAACAGTTATAAATATAATATCAACATATATTTTGCGGACACGAAATACTTGTCAAAATAATTTACATCCTATATAATGACTTTAGAAATCGAAAATTATTAAAATTAAGGCATAAAAATATATGGTAGATCCAACAAAAGTAGATTTTAATCAGTTACCAAAGAAGTTCGCAGATGGAGCTCTTGGGGCATACAACAAGGAAGCAATAATGTTTGCAATTGCTTCTGGTAACAGTCTCGATCCATTCGCAACTTCACCACAAGTAGCAAAAAGTATCGCACTGTTTTTCATGCAACAAATTGAAAAGTATGAGAAAGATTTTGGTGTCATAGATATGACTGCACCACCGATTCCGAGTCCATTGCAGTCATCAGATTTAGAAAAATAAAGTAATATTATTAATTAATTGAGCTCCACAAATTATATTCTGAAAAAAGTCCTCGGATCTCCTCGCACAAAATTCTGGAGCGGAGCGAGGCCAGACTGTTTTTCATAAAATAATTTGTTTCGCTTTATAAAACTATGTCAAAAATAATAGGAATAGATTTAGGTACAACAAACAGTGCAGTTGCCATCATTGAAGGTGGTCAGCCAAAAATTATTGAGAATATCGAAGGTCAGCGTACAACGCCATCAATTGTGGCAATCGGTAAGAATAGTGATCGATTAGTTGGTCTTCTTGCGAAGCGTCAGGCGGTGACTAATCCCCAAAATACGATCTACGGTATCAAGCGATTCATGGGTCACATGTTCGAAGATCCAGAAATCCAAAAGACTCAAAAAACTGCACCATTCAAAATTCAGAAAGGTAAAGATGGTGGAGCAGAAGTAAATATTGGTGATAAGTGGTATCGACCAGAAGAAGTATCAGCAATGATCCTTTCAAAGATCAAGGCTGATGTCGAAGCAAAACTTGGTGAGAAGATCACAGAAGCAATCATTACGGTACCTGCATATTTCAATGACGCACAGCGTAAGGCAACTAAGGATGCTGGTCAGATTGCAGGTCTTGATGTGAAGCGTATCATCAATGAGCCGACAGCAGCAGCTCTTGCGTATGGATTCAACACAAAGAAAGATGAGAAGATCGTTGTGTATGACTTCGGAGGTGGTACGTTCGATGTATCAGTACTTGAAGTTTCAAATGATGTTATTGAAGTGAAATCAACAGATGGAGATTCACACATGGGAGGTCGTGATATTGACCAAAAAATTATCAATTGGATTGCTGATGAATTCAAAAAGCAATCAGGTGTAGATGTAACGAAAGATCCACTTGCCCTCCAGCGTCTTGATGAAGCGGCAGAAAAAGCAAAAATTGAGCTTTCAACTACACCAGAAACAGAAATCAACATCCCATTCATAACATCAACAGATGCAGGTCCACAGCATTTGCTGCTTAAAATGACACGTGCAACGCTTGAAACTCTAGCTGAAGAGTATGTGACTCGTTCTATCGAGATTACAAAACGAGCAATGGAAGCATCACCATTCAAAATGAACGAAATCAATGAGATTATCATGGTGGGTGGACAAACACGCATGCCTGCGATTGTAGAGGCAGTCAAGAAGCTCTTTGGCGGCAAAGAACCAAACCGTTCAATTAACCCAGATGAAGTTGTAGCGCTTGGTGCTGCAGTTCAGGCAGGAGTTCTCCAGGGAGATGTAAAAGATGTGCTTCTTCTTGATGTTATTCCGCTCTCGCTTGGTATAGAAACACTTGGTGGAGTCGCTACAAAGCTTGTAGAGCGTAATACGACTATTCCAAGCTCAAAGAGCCAGGTATTCTCAACGGCAGCTGACAATCAAACTTCTGTAGAGATCCACATCACTCAAGGTGAGCGACCAATGGCATCTGACAACAAATCACTTGGAAGATTTATTCTTGGTGATATTCCACCAGCACCACGTGGTATGCCACAGATTGAAGTAACATTTGATGTCGATGCCAATGGTATCCTCAACGTAAAAGCGAAAGATAAAGCATCAGGTAAAGAATCATCAATCCGTATCGAAGCATCATCTGGTCTTACAGATGCAGATATTAAGCGCATGCAAGATGAAGCCGTCGCTCATGCTGATGAAGATGCAAAGAAAAAAGAACTTGTCGATGAGAAGAATACAGCAGAAATGATGATATTCTCAGCTGAGAAATCATTGAAAGAATACGGAGATAAAATCGATGCGACTCTTAAAACAAGTGTAGAAGAGAAAATTGCTGCAGTAAAAACTGCAAAAGAAGGAACAGACATTACCGCAATTAAATCCGCACTTGAAGCTCTTACTGCTGAAGTATCGAAGATCGGTGAAGCAATGCAAAAAGCAGGAACAACTCCAGAAGGAAGTACAACTGCAGAACAACAGGCAGAAGAAATCAAAGACGCTGAAGTAAACGAGAATCCAGAACAAAAATAAATTCAAGTTTTCGTACAAAAGTAAAATAGTCCTTGAGCAGGAACTCGCGCAGGCTCGACGGAGTCGAGCGGAGCAGAAAATTCAGCAGAATTTTACGCGTGTCCTATGAGAGGAGCTATTTTACTGAAGTACGATATTAGGGTGTTGATATACGTTAGTGTGTATAATATAAAATATGTCAAAAGATTATTACGAAATACTTGGAGTACAAAAAGGTGCATCGAAAGATGAGCTTAAAAAGGCGTATCATAAGCTCGCACACAAATACCACCCTGATAAGAACAAGGGTGATGATTCGAAGTTCAAGGAAGTAAACCAGGCATACCAAACCCTTTCAGATGACCAGAAGCGTGCGCAGTATGATCGCTTTGGTGCAGATGGTCCACAAGGATTCAACGGAGGTGCGCAAGGTGGATTTGGAGGATTTGATTTTTCAGGGTTTCAGAACGGTGGTGTAGAGTTCGACATGGGTGATCTTGGAGATATTTTTGGCGATTTCTTTGGAGGTGGGCGAAGTAGCAAACAAGCACGCCGTGGCAGGGATATTTCGACGGAAATAGATCTTTCCTTTGAAGAATCAATATTCGGTGTGACACGAACAATTTTACTATCTAAACAGTCAGTGTGCGATATTTGTAAAGGTACTGGTGGCAAGCCTGGTGTCAAGATGGATACGTGCAAGACTTGCAATGGTAATGGCCAGATTCGTGAAATGAAGCGTTCTATACTTGGTTCATTTGAATCAAGACGGGTTTGTGACGTTTGTCATGGAAATGGAAAGATTCCTTCAGAGAAATGTACGGAGTGTGCTGGTAAGGGTGTTCGCAACAAACAAGAAGAAATAGAACTTAAAATTCCTGCAGGAATCAATGCAGGGGAAATGCTTCGCATGACCAGTATGGGTGAAGCTATCCAAGGAGGCCAAGCTGGGGATCTGTATATTAAAGTCAATGTACGAGTGCATCCAACATTTAGACGCGATGGATTAAATCTCACAATGGATCTACCTATCAAACTTACTGATGCACTTCTCGGAATGAAATATGATTTGAAAACTCTTGAAGGCAATATAGTCGAAGTAAAGATTCCTGAAGGAATTAATCATGGAGAACTGCTTCGAGTACGTGGCAAGGGTGTACCATCTTCACGCGGCCGAGGTGACATCATTCTCCGTATACAGATCGAGATGCCAAAAAAACTTTCCAAGAAATCAAAAGAAGCGTTAGAGAGACTTAAAGAAGAGGGAATTTAGATGACAAACCTTATTAGAAAAGCCGCTCGATTGAGCGGCTTTTCTTGACTTAACTTAAGTCTTGTGATAAAAATATCTCAAAACTAAAAAAATTGAAAATGAAACATCCATTAAACTCTAGCGTGACAACAGGAATTATACAGTCCTCGCTTTCACCAACGTATTCATTCAACGATTATCAAGTAAAGTATCCTCAGGTAGTTACTGATGCGCTTTGTAAGATATACGATGAATGTAACAAGGCTTTTGGTTCACTCGTGAAAGCGAACCGTGAATGGCCGACTGATTACAGGTACTGCTACCAAAATGGTAATCCGATAAATTGGATTGTACAGATTGACATGTGTGGTTTACCAAGCGAGTTGCTTGATGAATTGGCCATAATGAAGATTGAAGAAGTGCAAACAATTTTAAAACGCCGAATATTTGAAATGGAGAATAATTGGGCACTGTATCAATTACTTTCCAAAGCGTGCGAAACGGATAATCAGTCTACCTTGTATAGCAAGGAGACAAAATTAATGATGCAGGATTTGCGTACGAAGCACAGCCTTCCTATCGCACTTCTTGCAGTTACCAAGGAAAAATATGTTGCTATGAAAGCAGCAGAATTCGGCAAAGGCTCAGAAGATAGCATATCTGACGAAGAAGTTCTGCATCTTTCAGGTTTCGATGCATTCTTTGGGCCTGATGAGTTCCTGCAACATCTTTCGTCGAATGGCGGAAAGTGTGGTTATCTCCTGTATGTTCGTTCATCCGACCCAATTGAAAAGCTGAAGCGCCCCGAGACAGTAGTAGAACATCCCTTGTTAAGTGATTCTGCCATCAGACGCATCATAAAGGAATACAGCATTACATTTAATGTTGATAATCCAGCCTGGCAAGAAACTGATGAACGAAGAATTAATGATACAAAAAGATATCTGCCGCTTATGGGTATGGGGTTTGAAGTGAAAGACGAAGCAAGCCTTATGTATCTGAGTGAGTTTTCTAAGTATTTAGAAATCGCAGGTATAGATTCATTGTTATCAATTAACGGTACTGAAAAGAGAATTCGTGCTAAACCAATTCAAGGTACTTTCGGTTGCTATGGACATATATCTGGTTCTTTGAATGACGGAAACTTTCGTAAAAAATTGCGGCAAAATATGCGTAGTCGTGGTTCATATATATTGCAACCGGAACACGAAGCGCCGCAATTAGTAAATGAAATGGACCAACATACCTATGCGTATATTGATCGGGTCTTTATTGCAACGGTGAATGGAGTTTCAAAGTGGATTGGCGGGCACAGAGAATGCCTCTCCATAGATTCACACGAAGTAAATTCAGGTCGTCTGCATGGCAATAGTCATACAATTTATGCAGAGATATGTTAAGTTTTATTAGAATGGCTTGCGGTAATACGCAGGCCATTTTTAGTATAGATTTGCAATACATGGATTCTCTATTTACATATCCTCTCAGTTTGCTATTATGACTTTATTATTATTTTATTACAGGCACGAGAGTTGCTTGGTAAAAAGAGATGACTAAACGTTCTGTGGCTTCAAAGAAGCTTTGGAAGATAGGTGCGAAGGAATTCAACACTCAATATTTTGACTTCAACAAGGAAGGTGACCTTATCATAAAAGAAGGTCACAATATTTATAACGTTCGCTACATGGCGGAAAAATTTGGAACATCGCTTGAAATACTCATGCCGTTTGTTATCGAGGAACGCCTGGAAGATTTTCTTGATCTTGCTAAAGATCTCTCAAAGAAAGTTGGATATCAAGGTAAATTCTTTTACCACTATCCGATGAAAGTAAATCAAAATAAAGAAGTGGTGATGGCGATCGTCGGTGAAGGTGCGCATCTTGAAACTTCCTCATATAATGATCTTTGGCTTGTTAAGAAAATGCTTGAGCAGGAGACTTTCAATCCAAATATCCGGATTCTTTGTTCTGGTCCAAAGACTGACAAATATATATCACTTATTGATGATCTTCAGCATAAAGGAGTTAAGATTTTTCCACTTATTGAAGGACCAAATGAGTTGAAGTTCCTCCAATATTCAAAATATGATGTCGGTATACGCCTTGATATGCCAATCAAAGCAAGTTCACACTGGAATAAGCCGATCGATCGATTTGGATTTTCTGCGAAAGAGATCATCGACATGGGGTCATTTAAAAACCTTAAAATTCTCCATTACCATATTGGATCTCAAATTGAGAAGCTTTCTGATGTCCTTGGTCCGGTAAAGTATGCTCTTGATGTTTATTTCAAGATTAAAGAAAAGAATCCATCACTCGATACAATCGACATCGGCGGTGGAATGCCAATCCCATATACTCGCAACAAGAGCTATCCGGTAGACAAGCTCATGGAAAAAATATTTAAACTTATTAAACAGGAGTCCGAAAAGCGGGGCCTTCCGCATCCGAATCTTGTATGTGAATGGGGGCGCTATATTGTGGCACCAGCCCAGATCACAGTGTTCAAGATTATTGATACAAAGGAAATTAAAAATAAAAAGAGTCCAGCAAAGAAATGGTACGTGATTGATGGAAGCTTCATGAATGATCTTCTCGATACATGGGCTATCGGTCAAAAATGGGCGATTTCTCCTGCGAACAACAAACATGATGCAGATCTCAATGACGTCTGGCTTGCTGGATCGAGTTGCGATTCTGACGATATTTACACAGGAGTCAATGGCACAGTGACTTTACCTGATTATGATAGCGCAAGTGGCCAACCAATGTATATAGTGGTGTATGACACCGGTGCGTATCAAGATCCACTCGCAGCTCACCACTGCATGCTTTCATCGCCACTCAAATTGATCGCAGAAAACGGACACATCGTAGTATCTCGTAAAAGAGAAACTCCTGATGATGTTGGGAAAAATTTTGGCTGGTAAGAGCGAAATAAATTATATCCTGAAAAATAGTCTGGCCTCGCTCCTCTAAGAATTTAGTGCGAGGAGATCCGAGGACTTTTTTCAGGATATAATTTGTGAAGCCTATATTATAAGTGATATACTATAACTATGAATAACAATCTTCCTACATTAGAATTTGTGCTCAAGAATTACAAGAACTTTAATGCTCGCGCAACACGCGATGCACTCATCGCATATTGGCGACATGCAGAGAAAGGAGGCAAGATGTTTTGGGCAGTAGCAGGAGCTATGTCATCAGCCCAGCTTGGTATTGTCCTTGCCCCCGCAATTCGTGCAGGACTTATCCATGGTATGTCTGTTACCGGTGCGAATCTAGAAGAATCGCTTTTCCGCCTTGTCGCTCATGATTCGTACAAGGATTTCCCTGATTACAGATATTTTACAAAGGAAGATGATACGAAGATCCTCGAGAATCGTATGCGTCGTGTTACAGATACAAGTATCCCAGAGGACGAAGCATTCCGTGCTGTTGAGAAACACATTGTGCCAGTATGGGAACAAGCTACCAAGGATGGCACTCGCAAATTCTGGCATGAATACTTTTATGATTTAATTCAGACTCTTGATAAGGAAAAACATGAAGGTAAGGCCGAGGAGTGCTGGCTCCTTGCTGCAGCTGAGAATAATATTCCAATGGTAGTGCCAGGATATGAAGATTCAACATTTGGAAATATCTTTGCTTCTCATGTGAAGCATGGCGATGCGAGTGCGTCTATTGCAAAAAGCGGCATTGAGTACATGGGCGCATTCTATGATCAATATCAACAGCTTTCAAAAGAAGAGGGGATCGGATTCTTCCAGATAGGTGGCGGTATTGCCGGAGATTTTCCGATCTGCGTAGTTCCATCGCTTAAGTACGATATGGAACAGGAAGCAAAGCCATGGGCATACTTCTGCCAGATTTCTGACTCTACCACTTCCTATGGTTCATACTCAGGCGCGACTCCAAATGAAAAGATCACATGGGATAAACTCACAAAGGATACCCCGATGTTCGTTATCGAATCAGATGCTACCATCGTAGCGCCGCTCATGCTTACAGCACTTCTCGAGTGTAAAGCAAATCCAAAAGAAGCAAATGAGTTGATTGCAAAATATATCTCCTAGTTGACGGACATATTAATATGTGACAAAATACAACCAAATTGCTTTGGTTGTATTTTGTTATTTGCTCTAAGGGCTGCATGGGCTTTTAGAGCAAATATGCAAAATTTTTAACCAATTTAAAACTAAATCATGAAAAAATTTATGACCACCATATCCTTCCTCTTTATATTGAGTTTAGGATATACCCAAACCCCGCTTGCTAAGGCAAAAAATGGCTTTTATCTTTCACCAGGCTCTAACCAAAAATCAATTTTGGTTTATAAAGCTGTAGGAAAGGATACACTTGTGTTTGTAAAAGTAATGTCTGTACCCGACCGATTGAGCGACCCTTATTACTACAAGCAGGTGTTATTCAGAGGCGAGGACTCATTTGTAATTAGTTCAAAGGCCGTTAAAGTGGAACTACTAAAAAATAAAGCATATCTGCTTGTTGGGCCATACAAAAGAAGTACATATTTAGAAACTGGATATCACATTGATTGGAAAGAGATGGAATTCAAAGTTTATAAACTTGATCGTGTATACATAGAAGATAAAGATGATTCCTCATTTGCCAAAGCATGGGGTCCTAAACTCTACTTTGATATTCTCAAACTCCTATTGCTAATGGCACTCCTTAATGCAGTAATGTATGGCTTAATAGAGAAAGTTCCTTATATTATTAGGAATATAATTAGCACGGTTTTGATCATTTGTATTTGCAGTATGACACATACTACTGGAAGATGGTTTTTTAGTATCAGTGAGATGCAATCAATAATTATTTCCGGTGCAATTGCTTCGATATTCTGCTATTTGATAGGAGTAGGCATGAATAAAGCAAGGAAAATAGAAACATAGTATAAATTTATAGTTCAAAAGGCCTGTTCTTATAACAAGCCTTTTTATTTTAGTCTATTGCTGAATTTATTTGCAATAATAGTATATGCAAGCTGTGCTGCGCCGTATTCAGTTAAAACTGAATCGCGCATAGGGGAGACCTCAACGATATCAGCACCGATGAGATTTTTTTCTTTCGAGAGTCTTTGCACAAGTTCCATACCGTACCACCATTCGAGTCCGCCTTGGACAGGCGTACCGGTTCCTGGCATATAGGCAGGGTCAAAACCATCAACATCGATAGTGAGGTATACATTCTTTGTAGTAATACCGTTCAATATCTCATCAATGCTTGGGATTTTATTGCCATTGCCCCATTCATATACAGTGATATTGTTCTTTGGGTCAGAAAAATAATTATACTCATCGATGGAATAGGTTCGAATACCGACTTGGATAAGCTTGTAGCCGAGTTCGTTTCCACGGTGGAGTACGCATGAGTGAGCATATCTCGATGGATGATCGCTATAGTCAGCGTCAGTATCACGAAGGTCGCAGTGGGCATCTATCTGCACTATTGTCGTATCCTTCGGATCAATATGCTTGGAAAGTGCTTGAAAAAGTCCGAGAGACACTGAATGCTCACCGCCCAAGAGAAAGACGAATTTACCTTGCGCTACCAATTTCTCGCATTCATCAGCTATCTTTTTGAGTGCCCGCTCAGGAGTTAGGCTACTGATTTTTCCGAGATCTTTTTGCCCTATCTTTACAAATGCATTCACTTCTTTTTTGTATGTCCGATCGAAAAATTCAAGTTTCGTATTAAGACAGTTTAGTATCGCCTTTGGACCATGCACAGTACCTTTTCTTGAGCTTGCAGTTTTTTCATATGCTGCACTTACAATCACTACATCTGCATTTTCTACTTTCGTTTCATTTAAAATTGATGTTGCCATAATTCGTATACTACAGAAAATACTACTCTTTTGCAATCATATAAAAGCATAGTATACTTGATCATATGGATAAAAAATCTAAAGTATTGATCGGAATATTCTTGATTGCAATACTTGCTTCTGCATTTGTAACATATCATCGCTATATCACCATAAAAGACTTCCCCGTAATTAATTCTTCAGCCAATGAAGCAGGAGTCCAATAAGTATGGATTTCTTGATCGATAATTTGGGAATGATTGCAGGAATTCTTTCATTTTCAGCATACATCGTATACATCATTTCTATATTTAAAGGCTCAACAAAGCCTAGCAGATCCACATGGTGGATACTTACGCTTGTAGGAGCAATAATACTCTCAAGCTCACTGTCTCTTGATCTGTATGAGAATATCTGGATTCAAGCAGCATATGTGATCGGACCATTTATCCTAGCATTACTTTCACTGAAATATGGGTCTGGTGATAGGTTTTCTCTTTTAGATAAAATTTGTTTGTGTGGCGCAATAGGATCCTGTCTCTTGTGGCTTATTTTCAATTCTCCGCTTATTGGCTTTATCGGTAGCATTGTTGTTGATTTTATTGGACTCGTACCAACAATACAGAAATCCTATTTGAGGCCTGAAGAAGAAGATCCCAATGCATGGCTCCTTGAAACTATTTCAAGTATTTTAAATGTCGTTGCTATCAGTAGTTGGTTTACTCTTGAAGAAAAAGATTGGATCTATGCTCTATACCTTCTCCTAATTAATGGATCATTGACGATTCTCTTGTGGAGAAAAAGAATCTATCAAAAAATAAAAAACGCTATTTAAGTGTGCTTTCGTCGAGGCCGATTCGACTAAAGTACGTGTTATCAAAAAGATTGTAATTACAAAGGAATTCTTCACCAGGTTGTATATCTCTACTTGCAACATCTTTGCGAGGTGAGGAATCGATATTTGTCTCCCGAGAATGATTTATATAGCGCTGGCTATCACCACAAAGGATAAGCTTACCAAGCTCTTTATCCAAGTATGCATAATAGAGTATGTATGCTTTCTGAAGCGGAGGAAGGGAATTGACTGCTTCTTCATCAAACGCAACATCGAATGTTTCGTTCCACTCCCATGTTACTGTTCCTTTGGGTATGAATTGATCTGCAAAGAGCCCTGTTCCATGAATTTCACTTGGACCGATTTTTGTTTTTACTAAAAGCATAAGAATTTTGTTACTAATATTAGACGTTTTGACCCGGCTGTATTATAATATACCTATTATGAATTTACCAGCACTCTGTAGCGACGTATTTCCGACATTTCTCATCTTTTCTAAAAATGTCTCCTCGCTTGTGTATTATGCTCATATTCCAGCGATCATTACTTCACTCATCTTTATATTTTTCATTTTGAAAAATGGTCGAGGTAAATTATCAAGCAACCTTCTTGCATGGGTATTGTTTTTCTCTGCTATCTGGATATTTTTCTCTCTTGTCTTTTGGGCAAGTAACAGAAGCGATATCATAATGTTCGTTTGGGCAATCGACATCCTGGTAGAGCCACTTGTGTACATCTGTGCGTTCTATTTTATCTATCAATTTCTTGAGAAAAAAGACTTGTCTTTTACGCTCAAGCTTCTGATCGGACTTATATATTTACCAGTAATTATCTTTACTCCCACACATTTCAATCTTTCCGGATTTGACCTGTCTACGTGTTTGAGTGTAGAAGGATTTTTGGGTTACTATGACTATATTATAGAAGGGTTGTTTGTGGTTTCGCTTCTCATACTGTATTTGAAGAAACACCGCACGTCTTCTGATGCATTGTTTCGGAAACAAATATCGTATATTACCCTAGGCGTATTCTTATTTCTTTTTGCATTCTCATGGGGGAACTTGGCAAGTAGCATCACTGATAATTGGCAGATAAGCTTGATTGGATTCTTTGCACTGCCTATTTTTATTGGATTTTTGGTATATACTATTGTACGCTTTCAGACATTCAATATAAAACTTATCGGTACCCAAGCTCTTGTCGTTGCTCTTGCGGTCCTCACTGCATGCGAATTTATCTTTATAAAGACTACAACGAGTTATATTTTGACCGGAGTAACACTTCTCCTTGTAGTAATATTCGGGGATTTCTTGATCAAATCTGTAAAGCGTGAGGTTGCCCAGCGTGAACAGCTCCAAATACTTTCAGAACAGCTTTTTGACGCGAATGAGAAACTAAAAGGGCTTGATGAACTCAAAACAGAATTTTTGTCTCTCGCTTCTCACCAATTGCGAAGTCCGCTCACCGCTATCAAGGGGTATACTTCTATGATACTTGAAGGAGATTTTGGGGATATCAATCCAAAAGCTCGCGATGCTACTGAGAGAGTATTCCAATCGACCATGAACCTTACTAAGATAGTTGAAGACCTATTGAATGTGTCAAAAATTGAACAAGGAGGAATGAAGTATGAAATGGCGCCATTTTCTTTGAGTGAAGTATCTCGAGATATGGTTACGGATCTTTCAATCGTAGCCGTAAAGAAGAATCTTGCACTTAATTTTGAATCAGATCCTGATACAGAGTGCATGGTAAATGGTGATAAAGAAAAGATTCGCCAAGTAGTACTCAACCTTATAGATAACTCTATCAAGTACACAAATGAAGGGCACATCGATGTGTCTGTAAAAAACATTAACAAAAAGGTGACACTCGCCGTTACAGATACAGGCATGGGTATGACTGATGCTATACGAACTACGCTCTTTCAAAAATTTTCGCGTGGAGATGGTGCACGTATGAATACGGGAGGGTCAGGTTTGGGGCTTTACTTAGCAAAAGAGATCATCGAGGCACACAAAGGTACTGTTTTTGTTACATCAGCAGGTCCAAACAAAGGATCGACATTTAGCTTTCAACTAGACGCCATTACATAACATACTGTTGGTAATTTTTGCATATGAAAAATTACCAACAGTTACATTCGTATTATATTTTTGAGATTTTTGATCTGTGATCAGTATCTTTGACTTCATACCCAAGATCAGAAATCTTGTCACGGAGCAGGTCGCTCGTAGCCCAGTCTTTATTGAGTCGTGCCTTTTCTCGTTCTTCTGCAAGGCAAGCGACGGCATCCGGAATATCTTCTTCCTTGTACGCGTCTAATCCAAACCCGAAAACTGCATCAAGATTAAGCATTGTTGCTTTCTTATCTTTATCCGATACATGAGGATCTTTTACAAGTTCCCATAAAAGCGCAAGGGCTTGCGGGGTATTCAAATCATCATCCATGCATTTTTTAAATTCATAGATATACTGTTGATTCACCTCTCCGGTTTCAGCGCCTAAATCATGATAGAAAGCATACAATTTCTTGAGTGCTACGCTCGCACCCTCTACTGCCTCAAATGTAAAATTTACTTTTGTTCTGTAGTGGCCTGTATAGAGCCAGTACCGAAAAGCGAGGGGATTCATACCTTTTTCGTAAAGATCACGCAACGTATAGAAATTTCCGAGTGATTTTGCCATTTTTTTACCCTCAACCATCAGATGCTCATTATGCATCCAGTATTTTACAAAGGGTTTACAAGTTGCACATTCAGATTGAGCGATCTCATTTTCATGGTGTGGGAATATCAAATCAACTCCACCAACATGGATATCAATACTTTCCCCAAGTATCGCCATACTCATCGCAGAACACTCGATATGCCAGCCTGGACGACCTTTGCCAAGTGAAGTTTCCCAGTATACATCGCCGTCATTTGAATCCCATGCTTTCCAGAGAGCAAAATCTTGAGTGTTTTCTTTATCATATTCGTCTTTTTTCATTCGACCTTCTGCGTTTTCTTTCAAATCGGAAATTTTAAAGTGAGAAAGTTTTCCATACTCTGTATCTTTTTTGATATTAAAATAAATTGACCCATCATCACCTTTGTATGCATACTCTTTTTCTAAAAGCTTTTCGATAAGTGCTACCATTTCAGCGATATAATCGGTTGCCTTTGTGTAGATATCAGGAGCAACAATATTAAGATCATCGCGATCCTTAAAAAACTCAGTAGCATAAAACTCTGTGAATTCCTTTAACGTTTTTCCTTGTGCTGTACTATCTCGTATTGTTTTATCATCAACATCAGTAATATTCATGACATATTTAACATCATAATCACTGTAAGAGAGGTAACGTTTTAAAATATCAGCTGAAATATAGGCTCTATAGTTGCCAATATGCGGATAGTTGTAAACGGTAGGCCCACATGTATAGAGAGAAACCAAGGATTTATTGATAGGTAAAAATTGCTCCTTTTGACGGGTAAGAGAATTGTAGATAGTAAGTGACATGGCTATAGTATAGCTTCTAGCTTGCGTTTTTCAAAGGTTTTGTGTATTATAGGGCCTGTGGTAATCCTCTTTTCATGAGGTCTACAAAATAAGGATTTATGGCAACAGCTACAAAGAAAACAACAAAAAAGGCAAAATCAGACAGTACGGAATTCGCTGTTATTTTTACAGGTGGAAAGCAGTACAAAGTTGCTGTTGGCGATATGCTAAAAGTTGAGAAAATGAAGGGCGAATTCAAGCTCGGAGACAAGATCGTATTCGACAAGGTTCTCCTTGTAGACAACGGTGTTGATACAACAATCGGATCTCCCTATATCGCAAATGCGAGCGTAGAATCACTCTTCCAGAAGTATGGCCAAGGTAAGACAGTCAAAGTAGTAAAATACAAGCAGAAGAGCCGCTACCTCAAAAAGAACGGACATCGCCAGCCTTTCATAGAAGTTAAAATCTCAGCCATTAAATAAAAACCTCTCATGTATGAGAGGTTTTTATTATGATCTATTTCGAAGTGCGTTCTTGATGGTTTCTGAATCAGAGTATTCAAGTTCAGTGCCGGTTGAGAGTCCACGGCCAAGAGAAACTATATTGAAAGAATACTTTGTTTGAAGAGGTGAGAGGAGCTCGCGGAGATACAGATCTGTATGTTCGCCTTGAGGATTAAGTGACAATGCTATGATAACTTCTTTTAATCCTTCTTTTTGGACTCGTTCCTCCACTGATCTGATCAGTTCTTTAGTTCGTACGAATGTTGGAGTATCTTTTGTAACAATTGGCACAAGTCCGCCAAGTATAAAATACATACCACTGTAATTCTTACTTCGCTTTATGCTTTCATAGTCTGCATCTTTTTCTACAATGAGAAGGGAAGTTTTGTCTGTTTTGGGATTACTACAATTCTCGCACAATGTATTTTTCTCAGATTGAAAAAATAGGAAACATGAGGGACACTGATGAATGCTATTTTTTAAAATATTAATTGCATTTGAGAGTTCAGATACATAGCTCGGATTTTTATGCAGCAAAAAATATACAAAACGCTTTGCTTGGCGTTCGCCAATACCCGGGAATTCTTTGAATTGCTGCGCAAGTTTGTCTATAGGGTTCATACTTTAAAATCCATCAATACCGCTTAGGCTGTCAGCTTGAGTCGATGAGAACTGATTCATGCTGCTTTTCTCTATACTTATAAATGTTGTGAGTTTTTCGTCGAAGTAGAGTGTAACTTTTCCAACCGGACCATTGCGGTGTTTTTCTATCAAAATTTCCACAATATTGTCTTTTTCGCTCTCATCTTTACCCCTATCTTCTCGGTGCAAGAACATGACCACATCTGCGTCTTGTTCAATAGAACCTGAATCACGAAGGTCAGAAAGGCGCGGTCTACCTCCGCGGGATTCTACTGCACGAGAGAGCTGGGAGAGGGCAATCACGGGAACATCGAATTCCTTTGCAAGAGCTTTCAGGGAACGTGATATTTCTGTAACTTGGTTGACCATGCTGTCGTAGTTCTTTGAGGTAGACATTAGTTGCAAATAGTCAACGATGATTAACCCAAGTCCATGCTCAGCCCGTATACGTCTACAAACTGAACGCATGCGAACGATAGAGTTACCGGCCATATCATCGACATAGATAGGGGCTTTTGAGAGTCGATCGAGCGAATCGCGAATCTTTGAAAATTCAGTCTCAGCAGTAAGGTTTCCTGTTCGAAGGCTCCAAGAATTAACTTTGGATTCTGCAGCGAGAAGTCTGTCAACAAGTTGCTGCGTACTCATTTCAAGCGAAAAGATCGCAGTTGGGATATTGTGTTTTCCTGCAGCCTGCCGTGCAATGTCGAGCGCGAGGGTGGTCTTACCCATAGAAGGTCGCGCAGCAAGAATGATGAGATCAGATTTCTGGAGTCCGGAGAGATACTGATCAAGATCGTGGAATCCTGTCGGTACACCGCGAAGCTCACCCTTACTTTCGTGTAGTTTCTCGAGGCGATTCCATGCTTCCGGAAGGCTATCTTTGAGCGACAAGAATGCCTGGCTGCTTGTATTGTTATTGATGCCCATCATACGTTTTTCAGCTTGGTCTAGGATTTCAAAAACATCTTCAATTTCTTCTCGAAAGCCAAGTTCGGAAATATCAACTCCAGCTTCAATAATTTTTCGAAGGATATGTTTTTTTGCCACAATATCAGCGTAGTGCTTGATATTTGTCGAAGATGGAACTGCATTGGTCAGATCGCTCAGATACATACTACCGCCTACATGATCGAGTAGTCCTTTATCGCTAAGCTTGTGAGTAACAGAGAGGATATCGATAGGTTCACCTTTGCTTGAGAGTTCGAGCATTATTTTGTAAATATCACTATGTTTTGAGACGTAAAAAGAATCCTGACCAATGATGTCACTAATTTCATGAATCGCTCCCGGACGTAACATTATCGATCCGAGAACGGCTTTTTCAGAATCTACACTCTGGGGAGGAACCCGGAGGTTTGATTTTTGCTTGATATTTTGAGCTATATTTTTCTCTGCCATGGGCCTATTGTAGCACACTCGTATATTCTAGAAATTCATGGTTATCGGATAAGCATGTGGGTAAAATGTGCAAAACCAACGTTTTTTTGGTATTATTGTAAATATGAAAAAAGTACTCGTTTCAGGAATACAACCTTCAGGAACCTTGCATATTGGCAACTACTTCGGAGCCCTCAAGCAATTCGTTGATCTACAGGACACATATGACAGTCGAGTAATAATTGTTGATCTCCATGCATTGACTACAACACAGAATAAGGAAACATTAGCTAAAAATACCATGGAAGTAGCTATAGATTATCTCGCATGTGGGCTTGATCCAGAAAAGGTAATTATTTTCAAACAATCGGATCTTCCCTTTGTTACAGAGCTCGCATGGTATTTTAATTGTATTACAACCATGGCATATCTTGAACGTGCCGTTGCATATAAGGATGCACATATGAAAGCAAAAGAAGTCACTGTTGGACTTTTTGATTATCCGCTTTTGATGGCAGCTGATATTTTGATCCATGATGCAGATGTAGTGCCTGTTGGAGCTGATCAGAAACAACACGTTGAGTATGCCCGTGACACTGCGCAAAAGTTCAATAATATTTACGGCGAAACATTCAAACTTCCTGAAGCACTTATTCAGAAAGATGTTGCTATTGTACCTGGTACAGATGGTAGGAAAATGTCAAAAAGCTACGGTAATACCATTCCGCTCTTCGGCACTGATGAGGAAATAAAAAAGACAGTCATGAGTATTGTGACTGATTCAAAAGCACCCGATGAACCAAAGGATCCCGATACATGCAATATTTTTGCATTACACAAACTTTTTTTGAGTGGAAGCGAACTCGAAGAACTCCGGGCCCGATATCTATCAGGGAACATCGGTTATAAGGAATCGAAAGAGATGCTTTTAAGAGAAATACTAGACCTCATTACTCCGATGAGAGAGAAAAGAAAAAAGTATGTAAACAATCCCGAACTAGTGAAATCCATATTAACTGAAGGTAGCATGAAAGGAAAACTAATCATGGAAGAAAAAATGAAATCAATCCGGGACGCTATCGGAGTAACTATCTAATCTATGAAAATACTCCTTATACTTCTCATCATCATAGTCGCGTATGTCATAATCAAAACAGTAAAATTTGTTCGTGTGTTGTTGACTGTGACACTCGGCATAATATACATTCCGCTCAATAACTTATACATGATAGTGCAAAAATGGTATTTCGGAATGAAGCACAAAGACATAATTGTTTATTATGCATTTACCCCGTTCTACTGGCTCCTTGTTGCGATCACGTTTATTGTCTCAGTCCCATATGAATTCGTTATTACGATGGATATCCATTAATAGAATAATTCTGTGATATAGTAGAACACATATGACAAATCGTATATATATAAAAGATTTAAAAGAACATGTCGGGACAGAGATAGTAATCGCCGGATGGGTGGATGTTCGTCGTGATCAAGGAAAAATGGTGTTCATGGACATGCGCGATATGACTGGCAAAGTGCAATGTGTCGTTTTGCCAAATCACAGCGATGCGATAGAAGCAATAAAAGAAGTTCGAAATGAATGGGTGCTGAAGCTCCATGGAATCGTCAATAAACGCCCAGAAAAAAATATCAAACACGGAGTTCTTAATGGCGATGTAGAGCTAGAAGTAACCGGCGTTCAAGTTCTGGCAAAGGCAGCAGCACTTCCATTCGATATGTCTCTTAGCGGATATAATCTCGAACTTACAACTGAGCTCGATAATAGAGCGCTCGTATTGCGTCAGTCAAAAGTCCAAGCAGTATTCAAAGTACAAGAGACAATCATAGATTCTTTCCGTACCTTCATGAAGGAAAATATGTTTTTTGAATTCCAAGCTCCATCAATAACTCCTGCAACTGCTGAAGGAGGTGCCGAGGTATTCCAGGTTGGCTATTTTGACAAAAAAGCATATCTATCCCAATCACCGCAATTGTACAAGCAAATAGTAATGTCTGCGTTTGAACGATGCTTCTCAGTTAACAAGGTATTTCGCGCTGAGCCGTCGTCTACAACTCGCCATCTTACAGAGGTTGTATCTCTTGATGCAGAAATGGCGTTTATTGATTCATGGATGGATGTTCGTGACATGGCAGAAAATACTGTGCGATATATCCTCAAACAAGTAGAAGCAAAAAATCAGAATGAACTCGCATTACTTGGAGCGACCCTCCCTACAATGATAGATAAAACTCCAACGCTTACGCTTACAGAAGTTCAGCAAAAAATCTTCGATAAAACAGGACGCGATGTTCGTGGAGAAAAGGATACAAATCCTCAAGATGAGCGCGAGATTTGTGAGATAATAAAAGAAGAAACTGGTTCTGATTTCGTTTTTATTTATGGGTATCCAACAAGACAGAAACCTTTTTATGTGTATCCAAATCCTGAACATCCAGAAACAAATGAAGGTATGGACCTGATCTGTCGTGGTGTGGAATGGCTCTCCGGCGGCAGACGAATCAATGAGTATGAACAGTTAGAAAAGCATGTACATGAGTGGAATATGGACCCAAATAAGATCAAAATGTTCCTAGAAGCCTTCAAGTATGGAGTACCGCCAGAAGGTGGCTTTGCATTTGGTGCAGAACGTATGACAATGCAACTCCTCGGACTTAAGAATATTCGGGAAGCGTGCATGTTCCCGCGAGACATGAACAGAATCGATGAACGATTAACAGAAGAAGGATACTAAACAATGGACGACTGTATTTTTTGTAAAATCATAAACGGGGAGGCTCCTTCCTACAAGATATGGGAAGACGAAAAGCACCTTGCGTTTTTATCAATTTTTCCTAATACAGAGGGATTTACTGTTGTAATTACAAAGGAACATTACGATAGCTATGCTTTTAATCTGCCAGATACAATTCTTGTAAACTTAGTCATCGCAGCTAAAAGTGTTGGAAAGTTGCTTGATGAAAAACTCGAGGATGTTGGCCGGACCGGGATGATTTTTGAAGGGTTTGGTGTAAATCATGTACATGCAAAGCTATTCCCAATGCATGGAACCAAAGATGAAGAATGGAAAGAGCGCGTAGGTAAGCCTCATAAATTTTTCGATATATACGAAGGGTACATTTCTTCACACGATTATGAAAGAGCTGATGATGCATGGCTTGCAAAAATTAGAGATAAGATAAAAAGCTGAAGAAATTTCTTCAGCTTTTTAAAAATTTTATGCAGTGTTAGTTTGCTATTTTATATCTATCTGCAAATCTGTAAATGATAGCTTTAATTGTGTTTTCATTCATGCCTGTCATTTTTTTGATCTGTACGAATGAAAAATTTTCTAAACGCAATCTCAATAATTTACTATTATCTTTTGGTAAAGAATCAATATCTCTGTACAACAGTTCGAACTTTTCTTTTTCCAGAAAAATAACCTCTGGAGTACTAAAGCATGGGTACTCAGTATTGCTAAAATCACTTCTTAGCGTAAGTTTCAATTTTAACTTACTAAAATATCGAGAAGTTGTATTTTTTGCGATGGTAAACAGCCAACCTTTAAAATTCTCTCCTCGGTATTGGCCTTTACGCAGCGCACAAGATGTCTTTAAAAACGTCTCTTGTGCAAGATCTTCCGCTGTTTCTTTGTTGCAAGAACAAAATTTCATAATATATAACGTAAGAAACTCATTGTATCGTGCAAAAATAGTGTTGAATGCAAGATCGTTTCCTTTTTCGAACAAAAGAGCAAGATCATTATCAACGAGATGGTTGAAATTTATTAACGTGTACATAATAGTAGTTTTAATGGTGATTGTAAAAGTATGAACTTAAGCAAAATTGTACCAGTATTATGCAAATATGCAAGACACCACTATCTTTATTTTTAAGTTTAAATTAGCTAGAATGAACCAATGGTAGATAGCGAGGCAGTTGGTTACAAAGTAAAAACAAGC
Source organism: Minisyncoccia bacterium (assembly GCA_965656375.1). Taxonomy (GTDB): domain Bacteria; phylum Patescibacteriota; class Minisyncoccia; order Phycocordibacterales; family UBA9973; genus UBA8515. The sequence continues at coordinate 275,359 of CBFHKH010000001.1, read as the reverse complement.
TCATTTGAGGGACCACTTGAGCTTTTGCTTTCGCTTATCGAGGAGCGCAAACTTTTTGTAAATGAAATCTCGCTTGCGGAAGTAACGAATGACTACATCGGATATATAAAGTCATTTGAAAATATGGACAATACAAAACGTATTGCCGACGTATCATATTTTATTTTGATTGCTGCAACGCTTATATTGATCAAATCAAAATCTCTCTTGCCGAGCCTTACACTGACAGAGGATGAAGAAGCAAATATTACTGATCTTGAAAAGCGATTAAAACTCTATCAGATCATTAAAAATGCAAGCGTAGATATAAAAAATAATTTTGGAACTCACATACTATTTCAGCCAAGTGAACGTGTGTGGTCAGACCCAATTTTTTCACCCGATCCTTCTATAACAGTCTCCACAATGAGTTCATCTATTTTAGATGTTCTGACCAATCTGCCAAAAAAGAAAGAAATGTTACCAGAAGTAGAAGTACGAAAAGTCATTAACATTGATGAGATGATTACTAATCTTACCGATCGAATCCAAGGTGCACTCAACCTTTCATTCAAAGAATTTTCAAAAGGACAAGGTGGGGAGACGAAAGAAGAAATAAAAGTCACAGTTATCGTTTCGTTCCTTGCTATGCTAGAATTAGTCCGTGAAGGCATCATTGATGTTATCCAAAGCGCTTCGTTTGGTGATATAGAAATGAAGAAGCAAGAAAAAATAGTAACTACAATATAGAAAGAATATGGAATTAGAATCAAAAATTGAAGGATTCCTTTTTTACAAAGGAGAAGAAGTATCTCTAGTAAAACTTGCTGAACTTTTAAAAGTGACCGTTGAAGAGGTAGAGAATGCGTTAATAAAACTCGAGCAATCACTTGTAGGTCGTGGACTTGTACTTGTTAGAAAAGATGATGCAGTTGTGCTTGGAATCACTGGTGAACTTGGTCCACTGATCGAGTCAATTCGAAAAGAAGAGATCACAAAAGAGCTTTCAAAGGCATCGCTTGAAACATTGTCAATTATCCTCTATAAGAATGGCGTCTCTCGAAGTGAAGTTGATTATATTAGGGGAGTGAATTCTAGTTTCATTATCCGCAATTTACTTGTTCGAGGACTTGTCGAAAAAGTAGTTGATAAGAAAGATAGTAGACGTATGCTCTACCGACCAACATTTCAGGCGCTTTCATACATGGGCGTAACCGCTATAGATCTTTTGCCAAATTATGCACAAGTAAAAAAGGAACTTGACCTTGTTATTGGCCAGATAGAAAATTCAAATGACTAATTCTCTTAAGATTTTTTTGCCTGCAATAGGTACGTTTTTGATCGGTATACTGCTTACTCCTGTAGCAACTCATTATTTCTATAAATATAAGATGTGGAGAAGAACATCTCGTAATGATAATGTTCCAAAAGGATCATTTCAAACAATTCATGATGGAATATCAGAGATCGCTACTCCTCGCACAGGAGGAATGATTGTATGGGTGTCGGTAATCATAGCTATATTTATTTTTGGTTTTATTGACGCATTTTTCCACAATACGCTGACAACAAAACTTTATTTTATTAGTCGTAATCAAACGGTGCTTCCGCTATTTACGCTCCTTATGGCATCTCTCATCGGTCTTGCTGATGATTTTCTCCAGATTTGGGGTCGTGGTAAATGGACTACTGATCCAATACGATTGCGTTATATTAAAATATGCATCATTCTTATCCTCGGTCTTATTATTGGATGGTGGTTCTATGCAAAGCTTGGGATATCAGAACTCTATATACCCTGGTTTGGGTTTATATCACTCGGATATGTATTCATTCCATTTTTTATTCTTATCATGCTTGGAGTATGGTCATCGAGCGTTATTGATGGGCTTGATGGACTATCTGGAGGCGTTCTTTCTTCGATCTTTGGCGCATATACACTCATCGCATTTTTCAACAATCAGATAGATCTCGCTGCATTTTGTGCGGTAATTACTGGCGGTGTACTTGCATTTTTGTGGTTCAATATTCCGCCAGCTCGCTTTTATATGGGCGAAACTGGAATGATAGGACTCACTGTTACACTTTCTGTAGTCGCATTTCTTACCAATACAGTCTTATTGTTACCAATAATAGCATTTCCACTTTTTATTACTGCACTTTCAACCATTATTCAGATGGCCTCACGGAGATTGCGGAATGGGAAAAAAGTATTTCTTTTTGCACCACTTCATCACCATTTTGAAGCTCGTGGCTGGCCAAAATACAAAGTCACAATGCGGTATTGGGTAGTAGGAATCATAACGGCAATTATTGGTGTTGTAATTTCGCTTATCGACTAATGAAAAAGAAGGGAATAGATAAAATTTTCTTTGGAATTATAATCGCACTTGTCTTGGTAGGCGTTATTATGTTTACTTCAGCTTCTTTGGGAATTCTGGCACGTAATGAATCAAAATTTTATGGAGTCATATTCAATCAATTCGTCTTTGGACTTTGTGGAGGTTTTGTCGCACTCTACTTTGGACTTCGCATTCCGTACAAATTTTGGAGGCAGTATTCTTTACCTCTTTTTATAGTTTCGATAGGGTTAACACTTCTTGTATTTGTTCCTCAGCTCGGCTCGAGTCATGGAGGAGCACGTCGGTGGATTAATATTTTCGGAGTGTCGTTCCAGCCAGTAGAGTTTCTAAAAATTGGATTCTTGATATATTTTGCTGCGTGGCTGTCGTGGGCAAAGGGTAGAATACGTGACATTCGCTTCAGTTTACTCCCGCTCTCAGTTCTCCTTGGAATAATCGCAATTGTTCTTTTAAAGCAGCCAGATACGAAGAGTTTGATACTCATTACTGTATCTGCTCTTGTTATGCTATTTGTTTCAGGCACTCCGTGGAAATATATTCTTGGTATGCTAGGAGTGAGCATCCTTGCATTTATCGTCCTTGCATTTTTTAAGCCGTATCTCATGGATCGAGTCACAACATTCCTACATCCGAGCCGTGATTCAACTGGCTCATCATATCAGCTCCAACAGTCGCTTATTGCGATAGGTTCAGGTGGAACATTTGGAAGAGGTCTCGGACAAAGCATTCAAAAGTTCAATTATTTGCCCGAACCGCAAGGCGATTCAATTTTTGCTGTAGTAGGAGAGGAACTCGGGTTTATAGGTGCGGTACTCCTCATTTGTCTATTTATCGCGTTTACTTTACGGGGATATCGTATCGGATACCATGCGCCTGATTCCTTTTCTAAATTATTCGTTATCGGTACTATTACAATGATAACCGCGCAGTCATTCATGAATATGGCGTCAATTATTGGAGTTTTTCCACTTACTGGAGTACCTCTTGTTTTTATAAGCCACGGAGGTACCGCTTTACTTCTTTCGCTTGGAACAATGGGTATTGTGCTCAACATCTCGCGCTCGCAGGCCAAATCAAAATCGGATACATCAGTGGGAAGGCTAGAAAAGTAATAGGAAATAGGCTACAATACGAGATATGAAGATCATGCTAACAGGAGGCGGTACCGGTGGACATTTCTATCCACTCATTGCAATTGCAGAGAAATTGAATGAATGTGCTCGGGAACAAAAGATAATCAGCCTTAAGCTCTACTACATGTCAGATAGTCCATACGATAAACGTATGCTTTTTGAAAATAGCATTACGTATGTACAGATTCCTTCTGGAAAACTGCGCACATACAGATCTCTAAGAAATTTTTTTGATATGTTCACGACAGCAATCGGAGCCTTCTTTGGATTACTCACTGTGTTTTTTATCTACCCAGATGTTGTAATTTCAAAAGGAGGATACGCAGCTTTTCCTGCAGTCTTTGCTGCTCGACTACTACGAATTCCTGTTATCGTTCATGAATCAGATTCAAGTCCGGGAAGACTTAATCTTTGGACTGCTAAATTTGCAAAACGTGTGGCGGTCTCGTGGCCTGAAGCTGCTGCTTTTCTTCCAAAAGATAAAACAGCGCTCTCTGGTCAGCCGATTCGAAAAGCGATTCTTCATGGCGATTCAAATGGCGCTCATGACTTCTTTAAACTTACGTCGGATTTACCAGTGATATACGTTGTAGGTGGATCAAGTGGGGCACAAAAGATAAATGATATGATTATTGAAATCTTGCCGCTCATCCTCACGCGGTATCAAGTCATACATCAGACAGGGACAGGACTCTATGATGATGTCGTATCTCGTTCTAAACTCGTTTTAGAAAATAATCCTAACAGTGCGCGCTATAGCGCGATGCCCTATCTCAATAACTTAGCAACTCGCATGGCAGCTGGAGTAGCGACACTTATTATTTCGCGAGCAGGATCATCAATATTTGAAATTGCCTCATGGGGTGTGCCATCAATACTCATTCCAATTACAAATTCAAATGGTGATCACCAGAGGAAAAATGCATATAGTTATGCTCGAAGTGGTGCGTGTGAGGTGATCGAGGAGAGTAACCTGAGCCCGCATCTACTCGTTGCAGAGATTGATAAACTTATGAATGATAGCAGTAAGTTAGCACAGATGAAAAATAGTGCCCTTCAATTTGCAACGCCTGATGCGGCTGAAAAAATTGCACGTGCTGCGCTTGATATTGCTGTTAGCCACGAATCATAGTATATGGACACAAATACAAAAAAAATTGTTACACGTTTTGCTCCGAGTCCTACGGGATATATGCATATTGGCGGGGTTCGTACTGCTCTCTATGCCTGGGCATACGCTCGCAAAAATAATGGAACATTTATTCTTCGCATTGAAGATACAGACAAGGCTCGTGAAGTAGAGGGCTCAATTTCTCATATTATAGAAACACTCCGATGGCTTGGTATTACCTGGGATGAAGGTCCAGATATTGGAGGGCCTCATGCTCCGTATATTCAATCACAAAGACTCGGATCGTATCAGAAATACGCACAAATCCTCGTAGAGAAGGGGCTCGCATATGCTGATCCGTACACACAGGCGGAGCTTGATATGTTTCGTAAAAAAGCTGAAGAAGAAAAGCGCCCATTTTTGTATCGTACTCACAGACCCCAGAATCCGCCAATCTGGGATGGAACTATGCCACTTCGTTTAAAAATTGTTGATATTAAACAATCAGAATGGTATGACGATGCACGTGGCAAGCTCACCGCAGGTGAAGAGGCGCTCGATGATTTTATTTTAATGAAGAGCGATGGCTATCCAACATATAACTTTGCTCATATCATTGATGATTTAGAGATGGGAGTCACACATATTATGCGAGCAGATGAATTCATAGCATCAACTCCCAAGTTTCTCGCTCTCTATGATGCACTCGGAATAGAGCGGGTACACATGGCAACACTCCCACCAATATTGGCAGAAGGTGGCAAAAAAAAGCTCGGCAAACGAGATGGCGCAAAAGATACACTTGAATACAGAGATGAAGGATATTTACCGAACGCTATGATAAATTTCCTTGCGTATATCGGTTGGAGTCCAGAAGATGATCGTGAGATATTCACGCCGGAAGAATTCGTCCAATTATTTGATCTCTCAAGGATTCATCGTTCTGGGGGAGGATATAATATTGAGAAACTTGATTGGATAAATCGCGAACATCTAAAATTACTTTCATATGAGGAACAAGAAGAATATATAGTTACATTCTTGCCAGAAAGTATTAAAAATTTGCCTGGGTATACAAACCTTATTGTGCACAATATCACGCCTATCATTATGGAACGAATATATAAAGGAAAGGATATAACAGACATGGCAGAATCTGGAGAGCTTACATATTTCTTTACGAGACCTCAATATGAGAAAGATTCTCTTTTTTTCAAGTCATCAAAAATAGAAGAAGGGAAAAAATACGACACACTCTCTTCATATCTAGAGAAAGCTATCTCAATTATTGAGCAAATAGAACCTAATAAATTTACAAAGGAAACTATCAAAGAAATGCTCTGGCCGTATGCAGAAGAAATTGGTCGTGGGGATATCCTTTGGCCGATTAGATATGCATTATCCGGAGCTGACAAATCTCCAGATCCTTTTGTCCTCTCTGAAATACTTGGATACGAAGAAACAGTTGCCCGATTACAGAACGCAGTTAAAATACTTCGAGAATAGGGTATAATAAGCGTACATGAGAGGATTTATTTTATTTTTAGTATTTTTATTGATTTCTACGTTTTTCCCGCAATTTGGTTATGGAGCTACAGCTGAGAGCGTACAAAGCCAGATTAATGATATAAATAGTCAGATCCAAGCCCTTGATAAGGAGATCGCAAAATACCAAACTCAAATCACAGAGACTAGTGGCCAGGCTCTAACGCTTGCAAACCATGTCAAAGAGCTCACACTTACGCGTGATAAGCTAATAAAAGAAGCACAGGCAACTGACAAAAAGATTACAGCGACATCTCTCGTTATTGGAACACTCGACACTGCTATTCGTGATGAGCAGAAATCTATCAATGAATCCAAGGAACTACTAGGACAGATATTCCGAGATCTTGATCGTAGAGATGAAGTGGAGTTTTTTGAAAAGATTTTATCACAAGATAACCTTGCTGATGCCAGTAGAGAATATAATAACTTGCTGGTCGTTAATGAAAAGGTCCATACCTATGTGAATGATTTGATTGAGAAGGAAAAGGCTCTCACTCTTTCAAAAGAGAAGAAAGAGAGTGAGCAGCAAAATCTAACAACTCTCAAAAAAACGCTATTGCAAAAGAAGCAAGCAGTCGATATCACAAAGAAAGAAAAAGATACACTTCTAAAAGAAACAAAAAATAAAGAATCAGAATACAAAAAACTTCTTGCCGCTCGAGAAAAGCAGCGAGATGAATTTGAAAAATCCTTGGAACAATATGAAGCTGAGCTAAAATTTATCCTCAATCCAAAACTACTTCCATCAAAAGGTACCGGAGCGCTTTCGTGGCCACTTGAAAGTATAAAAATCACTTCACCATTTGGATCAAGGTGGGGTAAATTTCACTATGGTACAGATTTCAGAGCATCTGTTGGTACAAAAGTTATGGCCATGTCATCAGGTGTAGTTCTGGGTACCGGTGATACCGATGTTGCTTGTAAAGGTGCTTCGTTTGGTAAATGGGTGTTTATTAAATACGATAATGGCCTCTCTAGTACATACGGACACCTTTCTGTGATCTCTACCACGGTAGGACAAAGAGTCGAGGCAGGCGATGCTGTTGCTCTTTCTGGCAACACAGGATCATCGACAGGGCCTCATTTGCACGTAGCAGTGTATGCATCAGATGGAGTAAAAGTACAAACTGTGCCAAGTAAAAGCTGCAATGGGAAAATATTCACTCAACCGATAGCTGCGCTCAATGCATACTTAGATCCGATGCTCTATCTACCAAAACCGTAAATTTTGTTGTAAAAGTCTTTAAAATATGTAATTATCATAGAGTATTTACCTCTGTAGGTAAGCATACATATGCCCGAGTGGCGGAATTGGTATACGCGCACGACTTAAAATCGTGTCTCGCAAGGGATGTGGGTTCGACCCCCACCTCGGGCACCAGCAAGCGAAGCTTGCGCGAGAGCACATAAACTGCTTTATGTGCGTGTGGGGGTCGAAAGATTTTTCAATAAAGCTTTGCTTTGTGAAAAATACCAGCGGCGGTAAGCCGAGACTCTCACCTCAAACAAAACACAAAACCATGTCAAAAGAATACTACACAACAATAGGTCTCGAGGTTCATGCGGAGCTCAACACAAACTCCAAGATGTTTTGCGGCTGTGCAAATAACCCAGATGAAGAAAACCCTAATACAAATATCTGTCCTGTGTGTATGGCTCACCCTGGGACACTCCCAGTTATAAATAAAAAAGCGGTTGAAAGCGTTATTAAAGTTGGTCTTGCGCTTAATGCTACTATTGCAGATTTTACCGAATTTGATCGTAAAAATTATTTTTATCCAGATATACCGAAGGCATACCAGATATCCCAATATAAATTTCCGATCGTTTCTGGCGGAGAACTCAATGGTGTAAAGATCACCCGCGTGCACCTCGAAGAAGATACTGCAAATAATAAACATGATAGAGGGAACTATTCACTCGTTGATTTTAATCGTGCTGGTGTTCCACTTATGGAACTTGTAACCGAGCCTGTCATTCATAGTGCAAAAGAAGCAGGGGATTTTGGACGTGAATTACAGCTCTTGCTTCGCACGTTGGGTGTATCAGAAGCAAATATGGAAAAGGGTCAGATGCGTGTTGAGCTTAATATTTCAATTTCTGAAAACCCTGAAGTATTTGGTACGAAAGTTGAAGTCAAAAACATCAATTCATTTCGTTCGGTTGAGCGCGCTGCACTCTATGAGATCAAACGAATGTCAGAACTTCTTGATGCTGAGCGAGGAAACGAAATAGTTCAAGAAACTCGTGGGTGGGATGAAAGCAAACAATTGACATTTTCGCAGCGCTCAAAGGAGAATGCAAATGACTATCGATACTTCCCGGATCCTGATCTACCAAAACTATATCTTTCCAAAGCTTTTGATATTGAAACTCTAAAGAGCGAATTACCAGAGTTACCGGTTATAAAGCGAACTCGGTATAAGAGCGAGTACGGCATCAAAGATGAAGACATTGAGAGCTATGTCACAGATATGTCGCTCGGTATGTGGTTTGAAAACGTTGCTACATTACTTATTAGTACAGAGAAAATAAAAACTGCCTCAAATTACATTACCTCAGATTACCTTGGTCTCAAAAAATCAAACCCTGAAGTATCCCTTCCATCTCCCAAGAATTTCGCACAGCTAATAAACATGGTTGTTGATGGTGTTGTGTCATCACGTGCAGCAAAAGATATTCTCGGAATAATTGTTCTAAAGGATACGGCTCCGATGGAGATTGCCATCGAGCGTGATTTAATTCAGAAAAATGACGAAGGTGCGCTTACAGAGATAGTACAAAAAGTAATTGATGCAAATCCTACCGTTGTAGCGACATACAAAGGCGGCAAAGAAAACGCACTCATGTCTCTTGTTGGTCAAATTATGAAAGAAACTAACGGTAGTGCGAACCCTGCACTAGTGCAGAAAATCTTAAAGGAATTATTATCCTAAAATGGAACAGAAAGTGAAACTCGGCAGGTATAAGCATTTTAAAGGGACAGTTGTCACTGTTTTAGGCGTTGCTAAAGATAGTGAAGATTACACGAATGAATTAGTTATTTATTCACACCCGTATGAAGGACATGACCAACTATGGGCTCGACCTATAAACATGTTCTTAGAAACTATTGAAAAAGATACTTACAAAGGGCCTCGATTTGAATATATAGGTGAGTAAATGATATACTGATTGCATGGAAAACAAAAAAATCAGAGTAGCTATTAATGGATTCGGACGCATTGGAAGAGCATTCCTAAAGATTGCATGGGATCGACCAGAAATCGAAATTGTTGCAATCAACGACCTTGGCTCAATTGAGAGTATGGCTTATCTTTTAAAGTACGACACTGTATATCGTACATGGAATCATCTTGTTCGTGCACGTGGAATGGAAGGTGAGAAACCAGCAAAAGATGTATGCGTTGGTTCACTTTTTATTACAAAAGGAAATATTGAACATGAAGTTCTCGTTCTTGCAGAGAAAGACCCTGCATTACTAGCATGGAAGGACCTGAACATTGATGTTGTTGTTGAATCTACAGGATTCTTTACTGATTACAGTAAAGCTAAAGCGCATATTGATGCTGGTGCTAAAAAGGTTGTTATTTCTGCTCCAGCCAAAGAAGGCGACGGTACTGTTATCGGTGAGACAATACTCCTTGGTATCAACGAAGAGAAATTCGGTACATGTGATATTACTTCAAACGCATCATGCACTACAAATGCAGCATCGCCACTAATCGGCATTCTCCATGAAGCTCTCGGTATCGAGAAAGCTGTTCTTTCAACTACGCATGGCTATACAGCATCCCAAGCACTTGTAGATGGCCCAAGCAAGAAAGATCTCCGCGAAGGCCGTGCAGCAGCACAAAACATCGTTCCAAGCTCAACAGGAGCAGCTATTGCGGTAACCGAAGCGTTTCCGGATCTCAAAGGTCTTTTTGATGGTATTTCACTTCGCGTTCCAGTCCCAGCTGGTTCAATAGTTGATGTAACATTTATCTCAAAACGAGAAACAACAGCTGATGAAGTCAATGACATACTTAAAAAAGCTGCGACAAGCGATAAATGGAAAAATCTTTTTGCGGTTACAACTGAACCATTGGTATCAAGTGACATCCTCGGTGAATCACATGCATCGATTGCAGACCTTGCCATGACCCGGGTTATTGGTGGTAATCTTGTCAAAGTTCTCGGATGGTATGACAATGAAATGTCCTACACCCATACGCTCGTTGACCACGTTGTAAAAACTGGAATGTCGATTAAGTAAGATATTCTATCTTCATATTAAGTGCTATACTGAGTATATGAAGATTCATTTAGCCACAGACCATAGGGGATTACTCTATAAGGATACCGTAAAAGAACACCTTCTTGGAAAAGGCTACGAGGTGATAGATCATGGCGCATATATACTTGTCGAAGATGATGATTATCCGGATTTCGTAAAGCTTGCAGCAGAAGGCGTATCAAAGGACACAGATGATTTTGCTATTATATTCGGTTATTCAGGAGAAGGCGAGGCAATGGTTGCAAATAGATATCCTAGCGTGCGAGCTGCCGTATACAATGGTGGCAATGAGAAATTAGTAGGACTCGCTCGTGAGCATAATAATGCAAACATCCTTTCAATCGGAGCTCATTTTGTCTCTATCGATAAAGTATTAGAAGCGGTGGATTCATTTCTTAAAACTCCATTCTCAGGTGATGCTAGACATATCAGAAGAATTAATAAATTTTAATATGATTGAGATTCTCCCAGCACTACTCGTGGATGATTTTAATGAGCTGAAACTTTCGCTTGCGAAGGTTGCCACAATTGCCCGGACAGTTCAAATCGATGTTTGCGATGGCGTGTTTGTACCTACGCGCACATGGCCAATGAATTCTAGTGATGATCTCGATGTAGAAGCAATTTTGAATGAAGAAGAAGGTTTGCCATTTTGGGATTCACTTGATTTTGAATTTGACCTCATGGTAGAGAATGCCCACAAACATTTTGAATTCTTTAGTCGACTTGGTGCTCGAAGAATTGTATTTCATATTGAAGCAATAGAGGATAAAACAGAATTCAAAGAATTTTTAGAAGCACTCGATCTGTATGTACGAGAAAACATTGAAATCGGTCTTGCGATAAACACAACTACAAATAGTGATGAGCTTACTCCGTTTATTACGCATATTGATTTTGTTCAGTGTATGGGGATAGAGCATATTGGAATGCAAGGTGAACCATTTGATCCACGAGTACTCGAACAAATAAAAAAATTGCGGAAGCAGTATGGAGAGCTTATAATAAGTGTAGACGGAAGTGTAAATGAAACAACAGCACCGATGCTTATAGACGCTGGTGCAAGCCGTCTTGTTGTCGGCTCTCTGTTGCTCCACAGCACTGACATACGAGAGACAATGCGAGAGCTTGAAAATTTATAATATGGAAAATCTTACTGATTCAAAAATCAAAGAACTTGAGCAAAAAGCAAACGATATCCGTACTAGTATCATCGAAATGCTTGTTGAAGCAAAGTCTGGCCATACGGCAGGTCCTCTTGGCATGGCAGATATATTTACATTACTTTATTTCCATGCACTCAAGCACAATCCAGAGGAACCAAACTGGATAAATCGTGATCGTGTAATACTTTCAAATGGTCATATCTGTCCAGTCCTATACGCTACTATGGCTCATAGTGGATATATGCCACTTTCTGAACTTATGACACTTAGGAAATTTGGTTCCCGTCTTCAGGGGCATCCCCACCGTGAATATATGCCGTGGCTTGAGAACTCATCAGGGCCACTTGGCTCTGGCCTCTCTCAAGCAGTCGGTATGGCACTTGCTGATCGAATTGACAACGGTACTGGCACTGACAAGACCATCTATGCGCTACTTTCGGATGGCGAACATGATGAAGGCAATACATGGGAAGCAGTCCTACTTGCAGGCAAAGAAAAGCTTCGCAATTTAATTGCAATTGTAGATCGTAACAATATTCAAATTGATGGCTATACCGAAGATATCATGCCTCTTGGAGATCTTCGCAAAAAATACGAGCAGTTTGGCTGGTATGCGCAAGAAGTTGATGGGCATAATATGAGAGAAATTAATGATGCGATCCAAAGAGCAAAAGCAGTGTACGAGAGACCTTCGGTTATAATCGCCCGTACTATCCCAGGCAAAGGAGTAAAAGAATTTGAGCGCGATTATCACTGGCATGGTACTCCACCAAACAAAGAACAGGGCGAAATGGCACTTCGAGAATTACGAACACTTGGTGGTAAGATCAAAAGTGAACATCAATAAAATGTATGCTTAATCAACAGTTAAAATTGAACACAAAAATATGGAATGCTGACGTTGAGCAAGTGCCGATCCGCCAAGGATTTGGTGAAGGGTTACTGCAAGCTGGTATAGATGACGAAAACGTTGTTGCATTGTGCGCTGATTTGACCGAATCTACAAAAATGAACCTATTCGTCGAAAAATTTCCCGAACGATTTGTTCAAATCGGTGTTGCAGAACAAAATTTGGTAACGGTTGCTTCAGGTATGGCAGCAATGGGTAAAATCCCGTTCATTTCTTCTTATGCAATGTTTAATCCCGGACGCAGTTGGGAGCAGATAAGAACAACGGTAGCCTATAATGATCGTCCAGTAAAGATAGCAGGTTCACATGCCGGTATCTCTGTCGGCCCCGATGGAGGTACTCACCAAGCAGTTGAAGATATGGCTATTATGCGAGTGATGCCCAATATGGTTGTGCTTTCTCCTTGTGATTCTATTGAAGCAAAGAAAGCGACGATTGCATGTGCTCAAACGAAAGAACCAACATACATTCGCCTTGCTCGTGAAAAAACACCCATTATTACCACTATAGATACTCCATTTAGAATTGGAAAGGCAGAAATTTTATTTACTCCAGAGCAGGGGCTTGCGCAAGTAGGAATCATCGCGACAGGAGCTTTGGTTCATAAAGCGCTTGTTGCTGCAAATGACTTAGAAAAGAGAGGTATCAAAGTTAAAGTAATGAATCTTGCGACTATAAAGCCACTTGATACTCTTGCAATCATTGCACTTGCAAAAGAAACAAAAGCGATAGTTACCGTAGAAGAACACCAAATAGCGTGCGGAATGGGATCTGCAGTTGCAGAATGTCTCAGTTCAAATTATCCTGTGCCAATAGAATACATCGGGGTTAAAGATGTATTCGGCCAGTCTGGAACACCAGATGAGCTCATTGAACATTATGAGATGGGTACACCTCATATAATTCGCGCAGTGGAAAAAGTATTGACCAGAAAGTAAATATTCGGTATCGTAAAATATATGAATACACCAAATAAAGTGCTGATGAAGCAAGCAAGGGAGACTCTCGATGGCAAATGGGGTCTCGCAGTAAAAGCCTCTTTGGTTTCTATTGTTATCTCAATATTATTAGGTGCGATACCAGGTGAAGCGTTTGGAAGCATTGCTTCTTTCCTTATTGGAGCTCCGATTACGCTTGGACTTTGTTTATTTTGGCTCGCGTATTCGAGAGGACAGCAGCCAAAAGTTTCTCTCTTGTTTGATGGATTCAATGAATGGGGAAGAGCGATAGCTGCGTATTTCCTTACTATGATCTACGTTTTTCTTAGATTCCTGCTCCTCATTGTTCCAGGTATCATTGCTGCATACGCATACTCACAGACTTTCTACATTCTCGCGGAAGATAAAGAAATCGGAATAAATGATGCTATAAAGAAAAGCAAACAAATAATGAAGGGAAACAAGGCGAAACTTTTCTATCTCGGATGCAGATTCATCGGATGGGGATTGCTCTGCCTTCTTACTCTTGGAATCGGGTTTATATGGCTCATCCCATACTTCCGAGTCACTATGGCAAAGTTTTATGATGATGTAAAAGGAACGCCTGAAGTTATAGAAGTAAAAGAGATTCCACATACTGCTTAACTTTAATGTAAATAAAAAGCACTTATCTAAATGATAAGTGCTTTTCTTTTTTTTAAAATCTTACTCAGATCGCAGGTTGTTCTTCACGGATCTTAACTTCGCATTTGTCTCTTGTGGCAAAAAGAATTTTTAATTTTCTCTCTACCAAAACAAGCATTTTTCCAACTAAGGTAGTTTTACCTTCCCAATGATTTTTCCATAGGGCGGTAAATTTCTTAATTGAATTGCAGGCCTCATTCCACTTAGTAAGCCACTTACTGTAATGAGTACTTGCTTTGTACGTGTGTGAAACAGATTGCGGGTCGAAGGAATGTTCGTTGAATGTCATTCCGAAAAGATGCGTGTTGTTTGATTCAGGAAATAACTGCATAGTATTAAATTTTTGAGGTTAGTGTTAGAAATTTGAAAATCTTATTTGTACTCTATTATAGCAAATTGTAGTACAAAAGTCAAGTAAAAAGACCTATATAGTATAGGTCCATTCTTACTTTTTATTATAGTTTTGTAGGTTTGTAGTCGAGAGGAGCTTTTTTAAAGTATTCCTCAAGTTTTTCTTTTGAGAGTAATCCTTTCTGAGCTCCAATTTCTTGCGTTACAGACATAGCATTAATCGGAGCCCATAGTAGGGCTTCTTCGAGTGTCTTTCCAAGAGCTAAACAAGAAGTGACCGTTGATGAAAATGCGTCACCAGCGCCAGTTCGCTCAACGGGGTCATGAGGATAGACAGGCATAAACCATGCATCACCATTTTCTTCTCTTGCATATGCTCCTTTTATGCCATCTGTCATGACTACTATTTTAGGCCCGAGCGCATGAAGTGCATCCATAAGTTTCTTTGGGTCCATTTCTTCAATCTTTAGTATTCTTTGTGCTTCATCTACGTTACAAAAGAATATTTCAGCACGTTCGTATATATCCTTTAATTTTTCTGTGCCAAACTTCATTTGAAACGTACCCGGCTGGAATGCTAATTTAGTTTCCGGATGTGCTTTAAGCCATGAGATAATTTCATGATGAAATGCTTCAGTATTCTCGCCAAGAGATGTAAGATAAATCCACTTAGGTGCAACTAGATTCTCTGGTAAATGCTTTTCGTAGGGAGCATGGTTTACAAGGATCGTACGTTCTGGTCCATACCAAAGCACGTAGTGATAATTGGTCCAGAGTTTCTCATCGATTTTAATATAGTCTGTGATGATATTATCCGCTTTTTGTGCTTCGATACACTTTTTACCATGTTCATCATTGCCGACCATAGCATGGTGAGCAGTGCGCAAACCAAGACGTGAAGCTGAAACTGCTGCGTTACCACTATTGCCAACTGCGTAAAGTATTTCATGGAATTCGTACGGCACTTTATCTCCAAAGCGAATAGAGAGTTTGCAGTGTTCCAGATCAAGGTCACAGGTAGCTTCAGCATCCTTTAGTCTAATAAAATCATCGACAACGAGGTCTCCGATTGCTAAAAAGTCGATTGGTGTATCCATGTGTCGCATTATATCAACAAGCAATGAACATGTGCAAATACACATTTGTGTAATCTAAGGATGCAGTTAATATAGTGTACCCTCTATATCACAGTATGATATAATCCAATACATGAAAACCCTACGCGAATGTATCAAAGAAGCAGATGAGAATGGTGTAGCAATTGGGCACTTTAACATCTCTAATCTGGAAGGACTCCATGGTGTCTATGCTGCAGCAAGAAAGCTCGGGGTACCCATTATAATCGGAATGACTGAGGGTGAAGAGAAATTTGTGGGAATGGAAGAGGGCGTAGCCCTTATTAGAGCGATCAGGGAAAAAGATCAATACCCTATATTCCTAAACGGTGACCATCACTATAGTTTTGAAACAGTAAAGGCTGCTATCGATGCGGGATATGACTCAGTTATTATTGACGGTGCAAAACTTCCGCTTGAAGAAAATATCGCACTAACAAAAAAATGTGTTGACTATGCACGAGAAGTAAACATGGCTTTTGGTCGCGACGTATTAATCGAAGCTGAGCTTGGGTTCATTGGGCAATCTTCTAAAGTTCTTGATGCTATACCAGATGGAGTCTCGGAATTAACGATGACAAAGCCTGATGATGCAAAAGCATTTGTAGAGGCAACGGGAATTGATATGCTTGCTCCTTCTGTAGGTAATGTGCATGGCATGGTTAGAACAGGTAACCCTCGTTTACATCCGGAGCGAGTAAAAGCAATCCGTGAGGCTGTTGGAATTCCGCTTGTACTTCATGGCGGTTCAGGAACGATGGATGAGGATTTTATAACCTGCATTAAAAATGGAATCGATATTGTTCACATTAATACTGAGATTCGCATTACATACAGAGAGGCGTTACAAAAATCACTTACCGATAATCCCGGTGAGATTGCTCCATATAAATACTTACCCGAAGCAGTTGATGCTATTGAAAAAGTTGTCGAGGCACGACTTAAGCTCTTTAATGGAATCAAATAGTATGGATCTTGAGAATGAAATAAAAAAATTCTTTAAAGGTGATGTCGAAACGAGTGATGAAGTACTCACACAGTACTCGCACGATGCATCACTTTTGGAAGTACGACCCGAAGTAGTTGTTTTCCCAAAGGACAAGGAAGACCTCATGCGACTTGTAAAATGGGTACATGAAAACAAGGCCCTTTATCCCTCACTTGCGCTCACACCTCGCTCAGCCGGTACCTGCATGTCAGGTGGAGCAATCGGGGAGTCAGTGATCATCGATTTTACGAGATATATGAATGCCATCAAAAGTATCGAGAAAATTACGCCATTTGAGATGACCCCGAAATACCCACATGCTCACAATGTTCATATTACTGGTGTTTCAACTGTGGAGCCTGGATGTTACTATCGAGATTTTGAACCAGAGACGCTTAAAAAAGGTCTCTTATTGCCATGTTACACAGCTTCAAAGAGTCTTAACGCGATCGGAGGCATGGTTGGGAATAATTCTGCTGGGGAAAAGACGCTCCAATATGGTAAGACAGAGGATTACGTAAAAGAGTTAAAAGTAATATTTGCAGACGGGAGAGAGTATACAGTCAGACCACTTACCAAGAAGGAACTGTACGGTAAAATTGCTCAAGGAGATTTTGAAGGAGAAATATACAAAAATATTTTTCAACTCATCAATGAGAATAAAGATACTATCAAGAACGGAAAACCGAACGTGTCCAAAAACTCTGCTGGATATTATTTATGGAATGTATGGGATGAAGAAAAAGAAATTTTCGACTTGGGAAAACTTATCGTTGGCTCTCAGGGTACGCTCGGTATTGTTACAGAAATAACTCTTCATCTTGTAGATGTAGAAAAAGTGTCGAAACTTGTTGTTATCTTCATGAAAGATATTGCACGTCTAGGAGAACTTGTTGATACAATTTTACCGCATCATCCTGAGAGTCTCGAATCATATGATGACGCAACGATGAGGCTTGCGATAAAGTTCTTCCCAGATTTCCTAAAAAGAAAAGGTGCGTGGGGTATGATTAAATTCATGTGGAGCTTTTGGCCTGAGGTGCTTATGATGAGTACGTTTGGAATACCAAAATTGATCCTTCTCGTAGAATTTGCAGGAAGCGATGAAAAGGAAATCGACAAAAAAGCCAAGGCACTTCTTCCAGATTTAGTTAAATTCCCATTTAAAGTTAGAACTACAACTTCGCAAACAGAATCAGGAAAGTATTGGGATATTCGACGTGAGAGTTTTGCGCTCTTGCGCAAACATGTTAAAGACAAGCATACTGCTCCATTTATAGATGACATCATCGTTCCGCCTGAGTTTTTGCCCGTATTCTTGCCCGAGCTTGATGTAATTTTGAAAGAGTATCCGATAACATACACTATCGCAGGTCATGCAGGTAATGGAAATTTTCATATTATCCCTCTTATGGATTTCTCAGATCCATTTACGCCCACGATCATTCTTGAGCTTTCTCAAAAAGTATACGATCTTGTTCTCAAATACAAAGGTTCTACAACAGCGGAGCACAATGACGGCATTATCCGCTCGCCATTTCTTTTACAAATGTTCGGAGAGAAGATGTATGGTCTATTTGAAAAAACAAAACTGATATTTGACTCGCAAAATATTCTAAATCCTGGTAAGAAAGTCGGCGCAACAAAGGAATACATAGCAGCCCATATTATACGCGAAAGTCATGAACAGTTACATACTGTATAAATTGCTATGGATGTATATGTAAAAAAGTCTAAGAACGGAAGAGGATTGTTCGCTGGCAAAAATTTCAACGCAAACAGTCGAATCCATAAGCTTGTAGGTACGCTAATTACCTGCAATGAAGATGACGATTTAGATGCACAAACAAGATCAAATACCATACGATTCAATGAAGAAAAATTTCTCAATCCCAAAGGTCAAATTGGCGAACGTATAAATCATTCTTGTAAACCAAATGCAAAAATAGTAAAAGCAAGTAACATACTGTATATAGTATCTATCGATCCGATTTCCAAGGATACAGAAATCCTATTTGATTATTCGACAGTCCTTGCTCCAGATGATATATGGACCATGAAATGTAATTGTGGCGAAAAAAAATGTAGGAAGGTCATTAAAAAATTCAATACTCTGCCAAAACGAATACGAGATGAGTATAAAAAAAGGGGTATTGTACCAAAATATATTTTAAAGATCACCTAAAATAAGAAAGCCAGAGATAAAAATCCCCGGCTTTTACTTTTAGAAAACCAACTGGCAGAAGTGTATAGGTTCACCAGTCAAAAATATAATGAGCAATTAGTTGCTATTTTAAAAGTAAGCTGGCCCCAATGAGACCTCTGTAATATCATTGAGAGCCAGTTACTTTTTTGTGCTAATCGTCCTGTATACAAGTATATACCTTCTATCCGAAAATTGTCAATAGTTGTATTTGCACACACGAACTTTGTGTGCTATTATAATGCCCATGCAAACATTAACCGCAACAAAGCGAAGTAAGGCAGACAAGCTCGGTGACGTGCGAAGTAACGGCATGGTCCCAGCAGTCGTCTATGGCGCTCGTGTGGAAAACACATCAATTTCCGTACCGAGTGTCGATTTCATAAAAGCTTGGAAGATAGCCGGCGAATCAAGCACTATAGCGCTTGACCTTGAAGGTAAAAAAATTGATGTACTTATTCATGACCTCCAAGTTGACCCAGTGAAGGGATTCCCGATCCACGTTGACTTTCTGGCTATTGATATGAACAAACCAGTACAGGTCAATATCCCGCTTGAATTTACAGGGGTAGCACCTGCCGAAAAAGCAGGTCTTGGTTCACTCGTAAAAGTACTTCACGAAGTACATGTAGAAGCTTTACCAAAGGATTTGCCACATTCTATTGTCGTTGATATTTCAAGCCTTGAAACACTCGAAAATCAATTGCACGCAGCTGATATAGTACTTCCAAAAGGAGTTACTCTGGTTACAGATGGTATGGAAGTCGTTGCGCTTGTCGCAGCAGCAAAAGAAGAAAAAGAAGAAGCTCCAGTTGACCTTTCTGCTATTGAAGTCGAGAAAAAGGGTAAGAAAGAAGACGAAACGACAGATCAAGCAGGAGAGTAATAATATACGTATTTATAAGGTCCCCTTACGCGAAAGCGAGAGGGGATTTTATATGATATACTGAGTCAGTATGCACCTAAAACGTAATTTTAAATATATTTTTTCATTATTCTTAATAGGTATGTTGGTATTTACCAGCTTTTCTGTCACACATACGCCTGTATTTGCGGCTGATCAAGCGCTCCAAAATGCCCAAGCAGATAGAGCTCGATTACAAAGTGAATACGACCAGCTCGTACAGGAAATCGCTCAAAAGCAGAAGGAACTTGATGGTCAAAAGGGTCAATCTGTCTCTTTGTCACGCGATATCGCCATCCTTACTACACAAATTAAAAAAGCAAAACTCGATATTCAGGCAAAAAATCTCGTTATCAAAAAACTCGGAGGTGAAATAACTCAAAAAAATAAAACGATAGAAAACCTGACAACCAAGATCGATACAGAAAAAGAATCACTTGCGCAATTATTGCGCAAGGACAGAGAACTTGATGAGAAATCTCTACTTTCTTTCATCTTGTCAAAAGATAATCTTTCCGACGCGTATGGAGATATCGACGCATTTGCATCACTCAAAGAAGGCATCAAAGAATCAGTCGATGAAATTAGAGGAGTAAAAACTGAGACTGAAACTGAAAAGAAAGAACTTGAAAAGAAGAAAGATGAAGCCACTGATGTGAAAGTTCAGCTTGAAACGAGTAAAAAGCAAGTCGAATCAAACGAAGCAGAAAAACAGCAGCTCCTTTCGATCAGTAAAAACAAAGAAAAAGAATACCAAAAAGTCTTGGATGCAAAGGCAAAACGAAGAGCAGAGATCCTCGCAGTACTTTTCAATCTTCGCGATGTATCTGCAATTCCATTTGGAAAAGCTCTTGAATACGCTACAAGTGCTTCGAAGGTTACCGGCGTGGATACTGCATTTATTTTAGCCATCATTACTCAGGAAAGTAACCTCGGTACTGATCAAGGTTCATGTTATGTGACAAATATGGAAACTGGAGAAGGTATTAGCTCAAAGAGCAATAAAACATTTAAGAATGTGATGAAACCGAGTCGTGATATCGGACCGTTTACAGAGATCACGCTTGCACTTGGTCGTGATCCAGCTCGAACGCTTGTGTCGTGTCCGATCGCGTCAGCGGGTGCATCTAGTTGGGGAGGAGCTATGGGTCCTGCGCAATTCATACCGTCTACATGGAAAGGAATAGCAAAGAAAGTCGCAAAATCCCTTGGGGTGGCGATGCCCGACCCGTGGAACCCGCCAGATGCATTTATGGCATCTGCAACCTTCTTGTCAGACCTCGGAGCAAGCGGTGGTGGCTATTCAGCTCAGATCAAAGCGGCATGTAAATACTATGGAAGTGGCGGATCTACCTGTGCCTATGGAAAGCAAGTTATGGCCAAGAAAGAGAGCATTCAGACAAAAATGATCGACCCGTTGCAAAACTAATAAACCCGTGCTAGAATAAGCTCCTTATGAAGAAAGCAATACACCCAAAGTACAATAACGCCTCAAAAGTTGTCTGCGCATGCGGCAAGTCATTTACAGTAGGTTCGACTCTCGATGAAATCAATGTTGAAATCTGCAGTCAGTGCCACCCATTTTATACAGGCAATGAGAAGGTTCTCGATACTGCAGGCCGCGTAGACCGCTTCAAAAAACGCGCTGCGGTTGCAAAAACAAAGAAGTAACTAAAAAATCTTAAAATAGCTTTTCTCGAAATGCACGAATAATTTTCTACTGAAAATTTTCTCTGCTCGTCGCTCAAGAAAATAATAGTTGGATTACCTTCTTTATTTTCTAAGCTTCTGCGCAAGACATTTCTTGAAAACTATTTTAAGATTTTTTAGTTCTGAAAATAAATGAAAAAGAACATATTCGAAGTAATCTGCGCTACCACCAGATAGACATAGGTTTTTCAGGCCAGAGTGCGAATTACGGAGAATATTGTTCTTTTGATTTTATTGTTATAATCAAAGCACACTATGGAATTAGATTTAGCTGAATTAAAAAAAGATCATAAGACGAGCTATTTTGCCGGTGAATACGAGCGTCTTTTGGGTGAAGAAAAAAAAGTAAACGACATGGTAAGAGAAGATTCATCTTTGCGTGATTTAGCTGACGAAGAGCTTCAGAACATCACATTTCAAAAAGAAGCGATTGAGAGACAATTAGAGGAGATTATGAAAGCTGATGCTGAGGAAGAAGAATTTCCTAATGAGATTATTTTGGAGGCACGTGCAGGTGCAGGTGGTGATGAAGCATCACTCTTTGCGCTTGAACTTGTAGCAATGTATGAGCGATTCGCTGATAGTAAGGGATGGAACTCGAGACACCTTGATGAATACACCCTCGAAATCAAAGGACGCGATGTATATAAGCTGTTGCGCTTTGAAACAGGAGTGCACCGCGTCCAGCGAGTGCCTGCAACTGAGAAAAATGGCCGAATCCACACTTCTACCGCTTCAATCGCCATTCTTCCTATCAGAAAGAAAAGTAAAATTGAGATAAACCCAGCTGACCTCGATATGG
This sequence comes from Minisyncoccia bacterium, assembly GCA_965656375.1. Lineage (GTDB taxonomy): Bacteria > Patescibacteriota > Minisyncoccia > Phycocordibacterales > UBA9973 > UBA8515. The sequence continues at coordinate 253,175 of CBFHKH010000001.1, read as the reverse complement.
AATATTCGCGATCAGGCGGCGCAGGCGGGCAGAATGTGAACAAGGTGGAAACGGCTGTCCGACTCATTCACAAGCCGACAGGTATTGATGTTCGTTCAACATCTGAGCGCAGCCAACTTGGTAATCGAGAAAAAGCGATGAGTATACTGCTTGCGAAGCTTCAAATGCTTCAAGATGAAGAGGATGCAAAGAAATATTCCGGTGATCGAAAGGCTCAAATTGGTACTGCCGATCGCAGCGAGAAAATACGTACATACAATTTCCCACAAGACCGCGTCACCGATCACCGCATCAAGCAATCGTGGTCAAATATTCCAGGTATAATGCAAGGCAGAATTGAGAAGATAATAGATGGACTCGCATCAGGTGAGGTAGGGGATGCAGACGAGGAATAAAAAATTCCCTCCGCAGAAGCAGAGGGATATTCTTTTAACTACACTTTAATAGGTTGATTCAGGTTTTGAATAATACTCATTACCGATTTCAGTGATAACCACAAGAGTAACCTGTGGATCATGACAATCAATATGTTCTTCCCAAACCTCTGTCTCATCAGCCCAACACTCCATTTGTTCATCCCAATCTGAAATCATGTAATACGTATCGATATCATCACGTCTCGATATTCCCAAATTTAGTGAAAACTCACATGGATTAGGAAATAGTTCACGCAAAGATTTGATAAGCTTGTCTAGATCTCCATCAAAGGTGAATAAATGTGTTTTGCCTTCAAAATTGTCTACATCATAAGCAGTGTAGCCTTTGTTGATTTTTAACTGTGCCATAACTAAAATATTTTAATTCTTTATTACCTGTTCACCCAAGATAGGGCAAAAAGCAGCGATTTACAAAAATATATTTGTAAATTCGTAACAGGAGTAATAAAGCTAGATGGCTCTTTGATGGGTATTATAGCATATATAATATATATTGTCAATATAAAAATAACACCAGAAATGTTGTAAACAAAGGATATGTGTGGTATTCTTTTAACTAGTAGTTGTCACACGTTTTGGTTATTGTTTCATACTGTACTGTTTTCAAACATTCCGTATGTAAATGAAAATCGGCTATGCGATTACATTTATAAATTAGTTTCTTCAAGTAGATGTATGCAAGTACGCTACAAGAAGCACATTGTCATATATGGCAAAGAAGTTATATGTCGGTGGTCTCCCTTACAAGACGACCAACGATGAGCTCAAATCACATTTTGAGCAAGCAGGCCCAGTTGCATCAGCAACTATTATTATGGACAAGATGACAGGTCGCTCAAAAGGCTTCGGTTTCGTTGAAATGGAAAACGATGCTGATGCTGCGACAGCTATCTCAATGTTTGACGGCAAGGATTACGAAGGTCGTAACCTTACAGTGAACGAAGCTCGTCCAATGGAAGAGCGCCCAGCAGGTGGCGGTTTCCGTGGAAACAGATAATTCAGTATCACTAAACTCTATCGCAAAAATACTCCCTCTCGGGAGTATTTTTGTTAGATGATAGAAAGTAATTTCACCTTGTGATGCTGTGCGTGTGGAACGTTATCCCGCCCTACGGTCGCAGGTAGTTTTCTGTTTGCAAAGCAATACAGAAAACTCTTTCGATTCCTTCACGTAAGTAAAGCAGTTTACTTACTCACGCACCCAAATAAAGTTGTGCGTGTGGAAGGAATCGAACCTTCGACCTCTGTCTTATCAGGACAGCGTTCTACCACTGAACTACACACGCATTATTCATGCTTTACACAAACCTTAAAACGTAGGAATACTATAGCAAAAACTTGAAAATATCGCAATTTATTGATATAGTGGGCTCGGCTTCGGCCGCTTTCTTTTTATGAGAAATACCGACAACAAGCAATCTAAACTGAGAATTGAGTATATGCGGGTATTTACGAGGATTTCTGCTTGGATTATCGGCCCGGTACTCGTAAGCGCTTTTATAGGCAGATACCTTGATACAAAGTTTGGCACCACGCCATGGATACTTGGAGTTGGACTTGCTATATCATTTACTATTTCTATGATCATGATAGTAAAGATTGCCAAGAAATATGACACAGAGATATTACACGAAAACAATGACGACACATAACGTAGAAGAAAATATAATAGCAACTACAGAAACTCATGAAGAGGTCTCTCATGAGTCAACACTCTATGCTGAGCCGATCGGACACATCGGATCATTCGAGATCACAAATTCAGTTTTTACTACATGGCTTGTTGTCCTTGTCGTTTTAGTATTTTCTTTGATTCTCAAATTCAAGATAAAGCAGATTCCAAAAGGCTTCCAGAATTTCTTTGAGTATATTGTCGAAGGGGCAATGAGTCTTGCAGACTCTGTAACTGGAGATAAAAAGATTACTGCGCGAGTTTTCCCGCTCGCATTCACTATTTTCATATTTGTCCTCATATCAAACTGGTTTGGAATCCTTCCGCTTGGCGGGTTTGGCATCATCGAGATGACTGAACATGGCAAGACATTCATACCGCTTATTCGAAGCGGCACAGCAGATATCAATACAACGCTTGCGCTCGGACTCGTAGCTGTTATTGGTTCAAACGTCTTTGGAATACTCTCTATTGGTGTGTGGAAAATGTTCAATAAATATGTTAATCTAAAGGCGTTTGGAGAGGCAATACGGAAAGCTCGTAAGGAGCCTACCATCCTTATTTCTGCTCCAATTATGTTCTTCGTCGGAATCCTTGAACTCATCGGTGAATTCGCAAAGATAGCCTCTCTTTCATTCCGTCTTTTTGGTAACGTTTTTGCTGGAGAAGTGCTGCTCATGGCAATGGGTGCCATTCTTGCATACATACTGCCATTACCATTCATTGGCCTTGAAATATTCGTGGGACTCATTCAGGCGTTTATCTTTTCATTGCTTACACTTGTGTACTTCACAATAGCTGCGACAGATCATGATGAGCATGATGAGAAGCATGCACATGAAGAACATGCCTTGCATAAAACAACATAATCGGAAATTACTTTTGGAAAAGAAATCCGGTCTTTTCTAAAAGTAATTTCCGATATAGTTTGGAAATAATTAGTAACGTCGAAAATTAGCAGTTAATCATTTCAATATTATGGATATCATTCCTCTTGCAAAAGCTATCGCTATCGGCCTTGGATCAATTGGTCCTGCAATCGGTATCGGTATGATCGGTTCAAAAGCTATGGAAGCCATCGGCCGCAACCCTGAAGCATCAGGCAAGGTTTTCGTTCCAATGCTTATCGCATCCGCATTCGCTGAAGCGATCGCAATTTACGCTCTCGTTATCGCATTCTCTATCAAATAGCACGTAGCTATTAGCCACTGGCATCTAGCAGGATTATCCTCGCTAGTTGCTAGAAGCTAGCCGCTAACAGCTAGAATTTTATGGATTCATTTATCACTACATTTCATATAGATTGGAAGATTCTCATCGCTCAAGCAATAAACTTTGCTATTATCTTTATCGTTCTTTACATGTTTGCTCTCAAACCCCTCAAAAAGGTCATGAGCGAGCGCACACGAACTATAGAAAAAGGCATCGATGATGCAAAACATAGTGCACTCCTTATTGCCTCTACTCAGAAAGAATATGAAGAGGTGCTCTCTAAAGCTCGTGCCGAAGCACATGATTTATTCCAAGAAGGCAAAAAGGATGCAGAGATAAAGAGGACAGAAATGATAGAGAAAGCACAGGCGGAAGTTGATGCAATGATTTTGGCCGGGAAAAAGAATCTCGAAGCGGAGAAATCAAAAATGATTGAGGAAGCAAAGGCTGAGATTGTATCTCTTGTCGTTGCCGCGACTGAGAAAGTCCTTCATGATCAATCCGATAAATCAGTAACCGAAAAGGCAATCAAAAAAGTAAACAAGATATAAAATGAAAGTACGTTCCACAAAAACAATTGCAGAAGCTATCTATGAAGCAACTCGAGGCAAGAGTGGTGCAGAACTTACTCGCACTCTCAAAAACACCGTAGAATTCTTTGACAAAAATCAACTCCACGGAAAGTCAAAAGAAATCCTTTCTCATCTTGAGAATGTGATCGATAGAGAAGAAGGTGTTATTAGAGCAAAGATAAAAAGCGCAGATACTCTACCGAAGAAAATGATTGAAGAATTAGAAGAGAACCTCAAAAAAAGATACCGGGCAAATGAAGTAGCGATAGAAGAGAGTATTGATAAACGATTGATAGGTGGACTCAAAATCGAAGTAAATGGTGAAGTCATCGATCTCTCCCTCTCACACCGGTTACACCAATTACAAACACATTTAACAAAAAACTAATATGGCAAAGAATACAATAGTAGAAAATTTAAAAAAGGAAATCGAAAAATTCCAACTTGAAGCAAAAGCAGAGAAAGTTGGCCATGTTATCGAAGTATTCGATGGTATTGCTAAGGTTTCAGGACTATCTGATTTGAAAGCATCAGAAATGGTTGCATTTTCATCGGGTGCAACAGGTGTAGCGCTCAACCTCGACGAGGATTCAGTTGGTGTCATTATCCTCGGGGGATTCTCAGGGATTAAGGAAGGTGATGAAGTAAAGGGAACTGGTGAGATCCTTTCTGTTCCTGTTGGAGATGCTCAGATTGGCCGCGTACTCAATGCGCTCGGTGAGCCGATTGATGGTAAAGGTAAGGTTGCTTCAAAAGAGAGAAATCCTATTGAACGTGTGGCCTCAGGTGTTATGAGCCGCCAAAGTGTAGATCAACCCGTGCAAACTGGTATCAAAGCGATCGATGCCATCATTCCCGTTGGCCGTGGGCAACGTGAACTTATCATTGGTGATCGCCAGACAGGTAAAACAGCTATTGCAATTGACGCAATCTTAAACCAAAAAGGTCAGAATATGATCTGTGTCTATGTTTCTATCGGTCAAAAAGATTCAAAGCTTCGCAAACTTCAAACTCGTTTAGAAGAAGGTGGTGCAATGGACTATACCGTCATCGTCTCTGCTGGCTCGTCTGAAGCTGCTGCGCTTTCATATATCGCTCCATACACTGGAGTTTCAATCGCAGAATACTTTATGGATCAGGGTAAAGATGTACTTATCGTTTACGATGATCTTTCCAAACACGCTGTCGCATATCGCGAAATTTCACTTCTTCTTCGCCGACCACCAGGCCGTGAAGCATACCCTGGCGATGTGTTCTACTTACACTCACGCCTATTAGAACGTGCTGCCCGCCGAAACAAAGAATACGGTGGTGGCTCGATTACTGCTTTCCCAATCATTGAAACTCAAGGCGGCGACATTTCTGCATACATTCCAACCAATGTCATCTCGATCACTGATGGACAGATCTTCCTTGAAACTGATCTTTTCTACAAAGGCATCCGTCCTGCTGTGAACGTCGGTAACTCCGTGTCACGCGTAGGAGGAAGTGCTCAGATCAAAGCTATGAAGAAAGTTGCGGGTACACTTAAACTTGACCTTGCTCAATTCCGCGAGCTTGAAGCATTCTCTCAATTCGGCTCCGACCTTGATGAAGCTACAAAGCGTCAACTCGAGCGAGGCAAACGTGCAGTGGAAGTTCTCAAGCAACCTCAGTATTCTCCAGTAGGCACTATTCGCCAAATTGTCACTCTCTATGCGCTTGTAAAAGGCTACATGGATGCTATTCCAGTAGATAAAATCAAACAATTTGAGGAAGAGCTTGGTGACTATGCAGAACAAAATGCAAAAGATTTCTACGCTGATATTGAAAAGAACAAAATGTGGACAGATGAAAGTGAAGCATCACTCAAAAACGCAATTGAAGAATTTGCAAAGGGATTTATAAAATAAAATATAATGGCGAATCAAAAATTAATTAAAAATAGAATACGCTCGGTGAAGAATACCAAAAAGATCACGAAGGCTATGGAACTCGTGGCTGCTTCAAAGATGAAGCGTGCAGTTAATGCAACGCTTTCTTCCCGCCTCTATGCGGATTATTCTTGGGATCTTTTGATATCGCTTTCAAGCAAACTTGATGAAGTTACACATCCGTTCTTTAGTGAAAATGATTCCGAAAAATCTCTTATTGTCCTCATCACTTCGAATCGCGGCCTCTGCGGCTCGTACAATTCTCAAGCTATAAAGAAAGCTCTTTTACTCTTGAAAACAAGCAAAAATGCGGAGATAATCTCCGTCGGTAAAAAAGGTGACAACGCCATGCGCCGTGTTGGTCAGAATATCATAGCCTCCTTCATCGAGATCCCGGACAATGCTACGCTTTCGGATGTACGTCCGCTTTCCGAAATCATAACTCGAAAATACAAGGAGGGAGTGTACAAAGATGTTCGAGTCGTCTATACAGATTTCATCTCCGCTCTTACTCAAAAAGCAAGTACGAGAAAGCTCCTCCCAATCAGCAAAGAAGAAGTGAAAGAAATGATAGAAAGCCTAGCTGAAGAAAAAGATAAAGAGCAGTTGGAGGAAACAAACGTGTCGTATATATTCGAAGGGGATACAAACAGACTAATTGAAATGCTTGCAGAAAAATTGGTTCGAATGCAGATATATCAAATGGTTCTCGAATCAAGTGCGAGCGAACAATCATCGAGAATGGTGGCCATGAAGAACGCAAGCGAGGCAGCCGGAGAGATGATAGATGACCTAACCCTGGTGTTTAACAAAGCCCGCCAAGCAGGAATCACACAAGAAATATCAGAAATTAGTGCAGGTATGGCAAGCGTAAGTTAAATTTATTATTAAAATTATTAGAAAATTATTATGAAAGGAAAAATCAAAAAAATTATCGGGCCTGTGGTGGACGTAGAATTCGGAGACAACCTTCCGGCTGTATATAACGCACTCACAGTACAGAATGGCGACAAGACTATCGTCCTTGAAGTCGAGCAGCATATCGGTGCAAATGTTGTTCGTTCTGTTGCGATGGATACAACAGACGGTCTTGCACGCGGAATGGAAGTCGTTGATACTGGCGCTCCAATTTCAGTTCCAGTCGGTACAGATACTCTTGGACGTATTTTCAATGTTTTGGGTGATGTGATTGATGACGGAAAAGAAATCGCTACAAAGAGCCGCTCATCTATTCACCGTGAAGCTCCTAAGTTCGTGGAACAGGCTACAAAAGTTGAAATCCTTGAAACAGGTATCAAGGTTATCGACCTTATCTGTCCGGTACTCAAAGGGGGTAAAGTTGGTCTCTTCGGAGGTGCAGGAGTCGGTAAGACTGTTGTCATCCAGGAGCTCATCCACAACATCGCATCAAATCACGGAGGCTACTCCGTATTTGCTGGTGTTGGAGAGCGTACTCGTGAAGGTAATGACCTCTATCACGAAATGAAAGACTCGGGCGTGCTTCCAAAAGTTGCCATGGTTTTCGGACAAATGAATGAGCCACCAGGTGCTCGTCTCCGTGTTGCACTTTCAGGTCTTACCATGGCTGAGCACTTCCGTGATCAAGAAGGAAAAGACGTTCTCTTCTTTATCGACAATATTTTCCGCTTTACGCAGGCTGGTTCTGAAGTGTCAGCGCTCCTTGGCCGTATTCCATCTGCGGTGGGATACCAACCGACACTTGCAACGGAAATGGGAAATCTTCAAGAGCGTATTACATCGACAGAAAAAGGATCAGTTACTTCAGTCCAAGCAGTGTATGTGCCAGCCGACGACCTTACAGACCCAGCTCCAGCGACAACCTTCTCACACCTTGACTCTACGGTCGTGCTCAACCGTTCACTTTCAGAAATCGGTATTTACCCTGCTGTTGACCCATTAGACTCATCTTCAACAATTCTTGACCCTCACATCGTTGGTAAAGAGCATTATGAAGTTGCTCGTGAAGTGCAGCGCGTTCTTCAACGATACAAGGACCTCCAAGACATCATTGCGATCCTTGGTATGGAAGAACTTTCAGATGAAGATCGCGATCTCGTTGCTCGTGCCCGAAAGATACAGAAATTCCTTTCACAGCCATTCTTCGTTGCTGAACAATTCACTGGTGCACCTGGTCAATACGTTCCGCTTTCCGATACGATCCGCTCATTCCGCGAGATTCTCGATGGCAAACACGACAGCAAGGCAGAGAACGAGTTCTACATGAAAGGTGCGATATAAGTAGTAGTGAGTTTTTTAAAAATTAGCTTCTCTCGAAAGGCAATCTGTCTGGCAAAGCTTCGCCAGCGAACTTCTCGTCGATCAAGAAAATAATAATCTGATTACATATTTTATTTTCTAATCTCCTGCGAAAGACCTTTCTTAAGAACTAATTTTAAAAAAATTTCCAGCTCAAAAAATATATGTCAAAACAATTAAAACTTAAAATAGTTACACCAGAGAAACTAATCCTCGAAGAAATGGTGGAAGCTGTAACATTCCCATCTACAGAAGGAGAGTTGACTATTCTTCCTGATCACGTACCAGTGATCGCAGGTCTTGCTTCAGGCGATATTGTTGCACTTCTAAATGGTGAGCATATTCCTATGGCTGTCTCAGGAGGATTTGTAGAAGTAAAACAAACTGGCGATATTACGGAAGTTGCTATACTTGCCGATTTTGCTGAGCATGTCGCAGATATTACTGATGAAGCTATCAAGCACGCAGAGGCAAAAGCTCTAGAACTCAAGAAAATGGCAGACAACAAGGAAGTTGTTGACTTCGAACATTTCGCTGCTGAACTTGAACGTTCTCTCACTCGTGTAAAGATCGCCGACAAATGGCGCACAAAAAAATACCGTAAATAAATTTACTGCAATAAAAAATTACCTCACACAAGCGAGGTAATTTTAATTTCTAAAGTCGATTTTGTTAGTTACGTTAAATAATAATTTAATTATATCCAACCTCTTAAAAGGAAATATAATTTTACTGCAATTTCCCGTAAAACAAACTGTCGTTTTGATCGAGTCCATTTTTGTGTGGACATTAGATCATAGGGTACATTTGCAGTATTAACTACCAACGCTTTCAATCCAAATTTTTCAACTATCATTTTTACTCGCCATGCATGGTCAGGATGAGCTAACGTAGCAACAGTACTCCATTTGTTTCTCTTACAGACTTCAACTGCTTGGCGGATAACTTCATGTGTATCAAGGTATTTGCCTCGTTTGCCATGACTTCCTATTACCGAATAAGAGCTTGCAGAATTCATACCAATGCTTATTTCCTGTTGAAGAATCAGCGGGATTTTGTATTCTTTGTTTATTCTTTCCGCATGTAAGGCCAAGGCTTTATTACTTGCACCAGGAGTGTTATTTTGCCCGATGCCGAATGATAACCCGAGAAGAACATCAGCATATGTGCCAATAGTTGAATCTTTATCCATTCCTACCTTCCATGTAAAGAAGCAAGACCAAAGTTTTAAAAATAAATTCATGTCCTTATATTTTAACTGTTAGAAAATACCAAATTCCCTATCTCATTACCAGTTAAGAAACTTGGTATTTTCTAACAGAATAATATTTTCATCATTATATCAGTGTTTATTACTATTGTCAATAAAATATTCTTATAAAATAATGTATATTACATTAATGCAAAATGCAAATAGTATTATCCTTTTCTATAAATATACCCCTATTAGTGACCCGAAAGCGTTTCGAGACGAGCAGTTTCTACTGTGCACACGTCTTGGTATGAAAGGCCGTATGATCATCGCCCGTGAAGGCATTAACGGTACATTTGAAGGTACAAACGAGGCATGCAAGGAATACATGGAGTGGATGAAAGCTGATCCAAGATTTTCAGATATACATTGGAAGATAAGCAAGGGTACAGATGATGGCACTGCGTTTCCACGACTTTCAGTAAAAACTCGAAAGGAAATTGTCTCTCTTCATCTGGGAGATGAAGCAGATATTGATCCAAACCAGATTACTGGCATCCATCTTTCTCCTGAAGCATTACGGCAGTGGTATAAAGAGGGAAAAAAGTTCCATATCGTAGACATGCGTAATGATTATGAATTAAGGGTAGGAAAATTTGAAGGAACGGTATTCCCAGATCTGAATAATTTCCGTGATCTAAAAAAGAATATAAAGAAAATCGAGGAATTAAAGAATGAAACTGTTCTCACAGTTTGTACTGGTGGCGTGCGTTGTGAGAAGGCTTCAGGCCTCCTAGCTCGAGAAGGATTTAAAGATGTGTATCAACTCGATGGCGGGATTGTGAGTTATATGGAAAAATACCCGGGCCAAGATTTTAAAGGTTCGCTCTATGTTTTCGATAAACGCATTACAATGAATTTCAATGATCCCGATACTCATGAAGTAATAGGCCGCTGTTCAAAATGTAACGTTCCGAGTGAACACTATGTGAATTGTGCTAACCTCATGTGCCACGATCATTTCATCTGTTGTGAGAATTGTCTCCGTACAAGTGCAGAAATCCATCCTCCATATGGTGAGGCATACTGTAATACATGGTGTGCTATTAAATGGAAATGGTATCAGTTAAACAAGCGAACAAAGCGTCTATTGACTACTCGCTAATTTCCTGTTAAACTAGCATCTAATAACGATATTTTAAAACCTTAAAATTAATTCAGATGAGAAAACTCATTTTTATTTTCGCAATTAGTTGTTTGACCCTCCAATCAATCGGACAGAAATCAAATTCAATGATTGGCTACTCGTCAATTGATGAGAAAGGGGTTGTAGCAAATTCATCACTCGCAGTAAAGAAAGCTTTGATTACTGTAGGCCTTCAATCCGATGGGTACAAGATGCTGAGCATCTCTCTAGGATTAAACCTCTCTAAAAGTAAAACAAAAATGTTCTTATTGCCCGGCTTTGTTTGGGATTACGGTAAGGGCATCCTCTCTTATACTGGTGCTCTTTTGTTTACAAGAGAAAGCGAGAAGGGAGCTGAAATCCAGTTCTTGCTTAAAGGAATTAAGAATCTAAGCAAAGGTGATTTCTTAAAGCTGCGGACAGAAACAGAATTTTTATTTGGCAAAAGACTAAAATTTGGCCCGTTTCTTGAAGGAGAATTCCAAAAAGAACCAGGTTTGTATCAAAATGGACCTATAAAGAAAGAAGTCACATTCAGTGATTTTTACATATCTTTTGGAGCACGGTCAAAATGGACGCCTAAATTTACAGATAAATTTTCATTGATTTGCTATGCAGGGATGCAGAACATCAATAGAGAAGGAAGGCAAGCTGAGGCAAATATTTATTACCACCCGGAGAAAAATTTTATTTGGGGAGCAGGCCTTACGTATAAATTTTGATATAGAAATGATTTTAATTAAAACCTGCCACGCGTATGTGGCAGGTTTTTTATTTTATCTAATCTGCCTATCATTGACACAATGCCATGAGAGCAGTACTATTATTGTATTACTAATTACAATTTAAACGAATATGGATCCAATAAATCAAACAGCTGGTAGCTCAAAGAAAGGTTTGTATATTATTATCGGCGTGTTAGTAGTTCTTCTTATCGGCGGCCTTATCTATATGCGCAACAACAGCGCAGAAAAGAAAATGTATGATGCGTATGGTATTGATGTTGATCGGAACCTCGATGGCTCAAGAACTGTAAAAAGCGATTACGGCACAGTGACAACAGGGAATAAACTTCCAGATAACTGGCCTTCTGATGCGCCAACATACAAAAATGCTACGATCACACAATCAACTTCAAGCGATATTATGGGCACAAATGGTTCCCAAGTTACTTTCACTACTTCTGACGATACACAGGCAATTCTCGATTTCTACAAGAGCAACCTCACAACTTCAGGTTGGGTATCTCTTTATCCAGGCAAGCCAATCACAGGTACACAAATGGGAGCTATTACTACTCTCGCTGCAAAAAAGGATAACCGAATGTTTAATGTTATGATCACCACGAACAAAGAAACAGGCAAGCAGGTGGTCACTATCTCAACCTCGACTACTCCGGACATGAAAGATTATAAAACTGGATTATAGTTTAAAACTAAAACCCCTTACTATTTAGTAAGGGGTTTTAGTTTTAAGGTTATCCACAGATATTTGCTTGACGGTGAACGATCGTTCACATATACTAGATATATAAGTAATTAGTAGTAATTATAAATATATTTTATGAACAGAGAACAATACGTCAAAATAATAGAGCGAGAGCTCCAGGCTCTCAACAAGAGAATCGATATGAAGATTCTCCAAGGTGTCGAATACAAAAAAGAAGCTCGCGATCACAAGATCTTGCAGAAGAAGATGCTACAGCATTCACGAAAGAGTATTTTTAGCAGATTCTCTTTCGCAGTACCACAGTTTCTGATATTCTAAATATATGTATAACGACTACAAATCTAAACTCCAATCTTTCTACGCTCGCGAAAAGCGAATGCCAACATATACTGAGATGATGCATTTATTCGGCTTTAAATCCAAGAACGCTGTTGCGCGACTTGTTGAAAAATTCATTGATGCAGGACTCGTTGCCAAAGATCACTTGGGCAGACTCGTTGCCAATGAATCTTTTGATAGTATTCCGCTCCTCGGCCTTGTTAAAGCCGGATTCCCAGCTGATGTCGCGGAAGAGTCGCATGATACCGTCAATCTCGATGAATACTTAGTACAGAAAAAGGGCACTACATACATGCTCGAAGTAGATGGTAACTCTATGATCGATGCACATATTGCTGATGGTGATATGGTGCTCGTAGAAAGAACTGATAAAGCAAAAGATGGAGAAATAGTAATCGCGGATGTTGATGGAGAATTTACTATGAAATATTTTAGAAAAGAGGGCGATAAAGTTTGGCTCGAACCTGCAAACAAGGATTTCAAAAATATCTATCCAGTTACCTATATGAACATCACTGCAATTGTAAAAGCTGTCATTCGTAAATATTAAGAAATGGTATACTAAATTCCTATGACTCAAGCGCAGGCATTTACCATTATGAAGACTGGAGTAAATGTCTATCTCACAGGAAGCGCAGGAAGCGGAAAAACATATCTCCTTAATCAATATATTCGGTATTTACAAAACCACGACATCCCCGTGGCTATTACTGCATCAACGGGAATCGCTGCCACTCATATGAATGGTATGACCATACATGGATGGGCAGGTATTGGTATTAAGGAAACTATGAATGAACATGACATTGAAACTCTCGAAGGTAAGCAATACCTATGGAAACGCTTCGAAAATGCTCGAGTCCTTATCATTGATGAAGTATCCATGCTTCATGCTCATAGACTCGACATGGTAGAACGAGTATGCAGAAGATTTAAACGGAGCGATAAACCATTTGGAGGATTACAAGTTATACTCTCTGGTGACTTCTTTCAACTCCCACCGATAAATAAATCGACTGAAGGCACTATCAAAGATATGGTTCTCTATAGTGAAGCCTGGCGTATTATGAATCCTGCTATCTGTTATCTCACAGAACAGCATCGCCAAGAAGACGATACGCTTACAGATATATTGAATGCCATTCGTGATAACACTGTCGATGTACTACATTATGAACACTTAGAGAAGCGCCTTAATGCAGAACTCGGAAACAATGTTCGACCTACAAAGCTCTATACACACAACGCAAATGTAGATATAGAAAATAATACAGAGCTTGCAACTATAGCGACAGAAGAGAGAGTCTACCGCATGACATCTACTGGTCCAGAGATTCTGGTAGAAATACTTAAGAAAAGCTGCCTTGCTCAAGAAGAACTCCGATTAAAAGTAGGTGCCGAAGTGATGTGTATAAAGAATAATTTCGAAGAAGGATATGTAAACGGTACTCGAGGAAAAGTTGTTGGATTTATCGATTCTGATGGTACTCCGATTATCGAACTCTATAATGGCAAGACCATCTATGCTACTCCAGAGAAATGGGCAATAGAAGAAAATGGTAAAGAAAAAGCTTTTCTCAGTCAGTTACCGATACGCCTCGCCTGGGCAATAACTATTCATAAAAGCCAAGGAATATCACTCGATAATGCAGAGATCGATCTTGCACACACTTTTGCATACGGTATGGGTTACGTTGCTCTCTCTCGAGTCCGCACACTTTCTGGCATCAGATTGATAGGATTCCATCCTGATGCACTTCGTGTTGATCCAGAAGTGCTTACATTTGATCAGGAACTTCGCAATGAAAGCACACAAAACGAGCTCATGTTCGGAAAGCTCACACCACATGAAGAAGAGAAACTCGAGCATGAGTTCATCGTTCGCATGGGAGGCACTTTAGAAATTGGAAAAAAGAAAAAGGATCCAGAAATAAAAATTCCAACGATACTCATAACAAAACAATTACTCGACCAAGGTAAAGGAGTAGCCGATATTGCCAAGGAGCGAGGCCTTACAAAAGGAACCATAACACATCATATCGAACAAATCATCAAAGAGTATCCAGAAACGAGCATCTCTCATATCAAACCAAAAGATACATACATCGATCTGGTGAAACGAGTAAATAATACTCTCGAAGGAGAAGATATAGGGAAGCTAAGTCCGATTAAAACAATACTTGAGCAAGAAGGCCACAAATTATCATTCGAGGACATACGATTAGCAAAATTATTTATATAACACATATGAAAAGTACAAACAAAAAACTAACACTATTCACAGAGCGAGTACTCAATATTGTCTCTGGTATAAAAAAGGGAGAAACCATGACCTACAAGGAAGTTGCCACTCGTGCAGGAAGTCCTGGCGCTGCGCGTGCGGTTGGATCTATTATGAAGGCAAACTACCGACCAAATGTCCCATGTCATCGTGTTATCAGAAGTGACGGCGTTATCGGTGATTACAATCGTGGTGGGTCCAGAGAAAAATACCGCAAGCTCAAGAGTGAAGGGGCGCTGAAATAAGTATATGAACACAGGATCAGATAACCTTTTTCTCCATGCTGACGGGGATTCGTTCTTTGTCGCATGCGAATTATCAAAACATCCAGAATACAAAGGATTGCCTGTGATCGTTGGACAAGATCGTGGGATCGCAGTAGCGATGAGCCACGAAGCAAAATTACTTGGTATAACACGAGGAATGCCAATATTTAAGATCAAGAAATTCTTTCCTCAGGTCATTATCTTGTCTCATCACTTTGATTTATATACTAAAATCTCAAAAGGTGTATATACAATTCTAGAATCATATCTCGAAGAAGTTGAACAATATAGCATAGATGAATGCTTTGCCACAGTTAAAGAATCCGACATTAAGTATGCAGGAAGCGCAGAAAAATTAGTTCAGGACATCAAAGATGAAATAGAAAATACACTCGGAGTAACATTTTCTCTCGGTCTTGCTCGTACAAAAGCACTTGCAAAAACTGCATCAAAACTGAAAAAACCCAATGGTATGGTTGTACTTCTTACCAATGAAGATGAGATACACGCTCTTAAACATACTCCCATTGATGATATCTGGGGTATTGGCTGGCGAACAGTTCCTAGACTCCAATCAATGGGAATGAGAACAGCATATGACTTTGTAAAATACTCAGCTGATTACATTGAGAAATATTTTAATGAACCACTTTCTATCTTACAGAAAGAACTCAGAGGAGAGCCTATCTATACAGTAGATTCTCATTCTGATCCCCGAGATCAAAAATCAATTCAATCAACAGCAACATTCAAACCCTCATCAAGTGAGAAAGAGATTATATTCGCAGAGCTTTCAGAAAATGTTGAACGAGCTTGTGAGCATGCTCGGAGACTTGATCTTATGACTAATTCTGTCTCCTTCTTTATAAAAAATACAGATTTTCGTTACCGTGGTAATGAAATTCGTCTAACCATCTATACCACAGATCCAAGTGTTATTTTGAACGCCGTAGAACCAATTTTCTATAAAACTCTAGTAAAAGATGAGAAGATTCGATCAACTGGCATAACTCTTCATAATCTTCGTCGGATCGAAGATGTTCCTCAGGATCTTTTTGGTATCCAAATAGAATCTGAGAAGAGGAGTATTGTCGAACAAGTTGCTGATAAGATTCGTTCCAAGTTCGGACATAATTCCGTACGACGTGCATCATCTCTTAAGGGTAGTGGCAGGCAGAGAGGGAATTCATTCCCAGGGTCGCATTAAAGATAGGAATACTATACAATTAAAGTATGAATAAGAGATTACTTGTCGGGATAGTTGTAGTGATTATAGTAATACTTGGCTCTCTATATTTTATAAAACCTCGTACGTTACCACCAACACAAGAATCAACAACAATACAAGATAGTTTCAGAGAGAATACATCGTATTGCTTTGTATATATTCAAAAATCAACTCCAGATGCTCCGTATGCTGTAGAGGAACACATGAGTATAACTCGTACGGGTAATAGCGTAACGGGCACAAAGAGTGGCACTCAAAGCGGACCTGACATGACAAATGGCTATATAGGCAGTCTCAATGGTGAGATAACAAGTGATAAAACAATACTTGAACTCCTTTTCACCTATACCATAGAAGGATCAGAGGGTAGAGAACTTGAAATATACAAGATTGATGGAGAAAATCTCCTGAAACAAAGATATATGTTAAATGAAGAGCAAGTAGATGGCAACGGTGTACTGGTTCCTGATCGTACAGGAGAACCAACATCGCTTTTGTATAAGAAAGTGCTCTGTAACTAAAAAAAGAGAATATAGTAGATATTCACCATTTACTTCGACAATAAAAATAAATAGTTATATACTGAGTGTATGACAAAAAACAATAAAATACTTCTCGTATTAGTATTACTAGTGCTCGCAATTATTATTTATGGAGTAAGTAAGAAGAAGCAAATTCCACTTACAGTAGTTCCAGATCAAACTGGAGAAACGTTAGGCGATACAGTCACAGTTGGAAAAGAATATTGTTACTTCCAAGAAACAAAAGGAAAAGAAACATCTGACTATCTTTTCACATCTATCGTCTATGATAGCAAAGATACAGTACATGGCGTGATGAACTGGCTACCAGGGGAGAAAGATTCTTTGGTGGGTGAATACACAGGTACAGTAACTACCAATACCAAAGATGCAGATTTTCCTAAAAAAATTACCATCCTTTACACATCTACAGGTGAAGGTATGGTAGCGACTCAAGAAGAGATGTTTATTGTAGGTAAAACTGGCCTTAAGCAGGGTATTGGAGAGAAATATGAAGATATGAATGGGATGTACAGGTTCAAGAATGGAGAGAGTGTCATCTATGAAAATTTCGTTCCTGCTGTAGATTGTGGGAAAGTAGCACAACGATTTAAAACAAACTACTTAAATCCAAATCCAAAAGCGTTATCTACAAAATATATTAAAGTCCAGAATGAAACCTGGCCACCAGAAGTCAGAACTATAAACGAAGGGTTCACTTGCAAGGATGGAACTGGCATTGGATATGGAACCCACACTACAACAAAGAAGACATTCGGAAGTCACGAATACTGCATTACAACTTCGAGCGAAGGAGCAGCAGGCAGTACGTATACCAATTACACATATCGTACACCTACAAGTAGTGGATCAAAAGAAATATCCTTCACCTTGCGATTTATTGAATGTATGAATTACGACGAGCCAGAGCAGAAAGCATGTAAAGCTGAAAGGATAGAATTTAATGTTGATTCCTTGGCTGATAAGATACTCTATCCTACAGGTATCAACTAGGACAATACCAAAATCCCCCAGATGGGGGATTTTGAGTAATGAACAAACTTTTTTGGTAGTGCAGAGCTGATCAATAGCCAGTTGCATCTACATATATGTAAACGTTTGATAAGTAAAAATCTTACTTCAGATTATCCATTAGCGGACAATATGTCTCATATGTCAAATAGAAATACCTTCTCTCTGAGAAGGTATTTTTGCAAACAAAATAAAAAATTAAAGTGCTACTTGCTTTTGAACCATTATTTTGCGTAAATTTATCAACGCATATCTCATTCGCCCAAGTGCAGTATTTACGCTGATTCCGAGTATCTTTGCGATTTCTCTAAATTTGAGATTTGCATGGTGACGAAGGATTATAATCGTACGCTGATCCTCCGAAAGAAGATCAATCATTTTTCTGATATCAGAAGTTACTTCTTGTGACACTATCTTCTGATCTGAACCAGAAACTACTCCGTCAATATTTTCAAAAACATCTCTATCCTCAATTGGCTTTAAAAAAACTGGCTCTCTTTTTTGCTTTCGAAAATGATCCATACAAAGGTTGTGCCCAATACGGATAGCCCAGGCAAGGAATTTGCTATTTTCTTTATATTGTCCGTTGTTAATTGTATGAATGATACGGACAAAGAGATCTTGAAAAATATCTTCGGCTACTTCTTTGCTATGCACAATCAGATAAATGCTTGTAAAGATCCTATCTTTATGGCGAATCATAAGCGCACCAAGCGCTTCAGGATCACCTCCTACATATAAAGAAACAAGTTCTTGGTCGGAAAGATTAAGCGGGTATTTCATATATGCTTGGTTTTAAATGTTATGAATCGGTTTAGCCCTTATACTGTATAGTATATTTTACCTTTGATTTGTCAACATTTTTGAGAAGTGAAAAACCTTTGACAGGTATATCCTCAGGTGTATACTGAAAATAAGTACATTTAAATTACACAACATCCTCAAACGTTTAAAACAAAACATCATGAAAAAGATTTATCTTTCTTCGATTGTTGTAATAGTTTTTGCAGCAATCTTTGCTTTACCATCAGTATGTAAAGCAACTTATTTTGACTACAAAAATGCAGTTTTAAAAAAGCCTGACACTATTCCTGCTATATCAAAATACGTAAGTGTATATCCATGCCCTGCATACGGAAATTACATTAACCTTGACTGCGATACAAGCCTGAATGGTGCTAAAGTTACGCTATACAATATTGCTAAAAAACAATTGATGACCACTACTCTCAATAGTAGCGGTAAGGCAACTTTAGACCTCACAAGAATAAATGGAAAACCTATTAGTGGGAGCGTGTACGTTTTCACAATACAAAAAAAGGGAAGTACTGGTCTCGCATTTGGGGGGATGTTTGTTAAGAATTGATCAATTAAAGCCTTGCCAGGCTATATACGTTAGTGCTATACATGTTGATTTACATGAATCAAATACCTACGAAGGATCAATTAAAAAGCTCACTGCGCTTAACCGCAGTGAGCTTTCTCAATCTATAGGCAATAAGAAAAAAGAGCGGTATACTTATAGTGATCGATATTATTAATTTATAATTTAAATAATATATGGAAAATCAGACAAATATAAACCCTCCGGCACCACAAGGAGAAAGTAATGGAGGTGCAAACACAGTACTCCTTGTAGTAATCATCGTATTGCTCGTTGTAGGTGGATACTGGTGGTACACACACCGCGGCGCGAAAGCTCCAGTAGATAACAATCCATCTATCAATGTAGATGTGAATCTTCCTGACTCAGGTCGTGGTCCTGATACTGAAGCACAACCACAATAAATTCGTATTAAATAAAAACACTCTCAATTGCGTATCGAGGGTGTTTTTATATTTGGTGGTATACTATTTTAATGAAACAGATTACAAAAGTTCGCAACGTAAAAGCTACAGTGCCGCTCGTAGAAAAGGGAAGTAAGAAGACAGAATTTGCAGTAAAGCATCCACCGAATCTCAAACCTAAGAATAAGCGGGCAAAATAGAATACTCTGTGGTATACTATTTCTATATTATTAGTAACTATATAAATATATGGCAGTACTAAAAGCATTATGCATGAAGTGCCGAGATGATAAGAATAAGCCAACGATGCAGGAAATGGTAAATCCTGTTGTATCTGAAAAGAACAACAGATACTCGGCCAAGGGTACATGCTCAGTGTGTGGCGGGAACATGTTTAAGTTCATGTCCAAAGCAGATGCTGAGGCAATGAAATAATACCTCTCTATAAAAAGCCGAGCAGTACTGCTCGGCTTTTTATTATTGTTTTTTCTTACGCTTTGCTACTTTGGCCGCGAGCATCTCCTTTTTAATTGCGAGGCGCTTTTTTGTTTTGCGTGAGTGAATAGATTTCGGCTTGATGCCAAGATTTGTACTTCTTTTTGCCATATGATTTTATATTACTGATAAGTATATAGAGTATACTCCAATTGAGTGGATAATCCTATATCTATACTGTATTATGTAGGATATGATACTTTTTAAAATATTTCATATAAAGAAAATACTCAAAGAAGCCCGACAAAATCCAAGCAGGCTTGCAGGTGATGAGGTAAAAGATGCCCTCTGGGGTATCGTGATGATTCCACTGGTCATAGGAATCCTTGGTGTCACTTTATTCTTTATACTTGGGTACACTCACTTGTTGGGGTTCCAGTGGGGATTCTTTAAATTCTTGTTCTGGCTATCACTTATCGTAAGCTACATTATATTTTCGATCGTTCGTCGAATCGTACGCACAGTCTCAGGTCAGGCAAGTATACGTACAAAAAGTGTACTCAAAACACTCAACCTCGATCAAGATACGAAATCCAATTAATGCTATACTAAAACACTATGGACATACTCGCACACATGCTCTGGGCAAATTATGGCGCACGAGCAGGCAACAAACAATTAGAAAAGAAAAAGAAACCCCTTATCAAGCTTCCGTGGGTAACATTTTTCGGAGTGTTTCCTGATCTCTTTGCATTTACCATTCCATTCTGTATTGGGATATTTAATCTCATATTCAAAGGTCAAGGCATGGACCACTTGGGAAGTCATCACGGACTTGCCGGAGGATTTGATCTAGCTCGTTTCCTTTACCAATTCAGCCATAGTATCGTGATCTGGGCTGTTGTATTTTGCCTCGTATGGTATCTGTCTAAACGACCTCGACTAGAGCTCCTCGGATGGGCACTTCATATATTGATCGATATACCTTCTCATGCTGCAAGCTTCTATCCTACACCATTTCTGTTCCCTGTATCAGAATATAAATTCCTCCATGGTGTATCATGGGGAAATACAACCTACATGATCATAAACTATTCACTCCTTTTGATTGTTACTCTCTACTTTTTCAATAAAAAGAAAAAGATTACGTAGCATGGCAAAATCTATCACGGTGGTCGTAAAGGATTCAATGCAAGACGGATATACATATATCCGAAGCGAGCCTGAGGGTAAGAATTTTGATCCTGAGTTTACGCCTGACCTGTCTCCAAAAGAAATGCTCGAACTCGGTATATTCGATGGATTCTACGGCGACAATTCATACCTCAAAGAGTTTCCAAAATCGTGGTCTCTTCGTGCGAAACTTGCAAAGGATAAACCTGACCCACAATTAAATTATTTTGGCATACACGCCAGTCAGTCTCTTTCAATCTGGCAGAAAAATGGCTGGATATATACAGACGATCCGAGAGGATGGTTCCAGTGGTATTGTAGATATTATATGGGCCGTAGAATACCACATGAAGATATGCGACAGATCAAGCGCTGGAAGGCTATCAGACGCCACATAGGCCAAATAAGGAACAATTGTAGACCAGGTGATGTACATTGTCGTCCACGGCAACGCCAAGCGCTCCTCCACTGGGCGTATGACACTAGGAAGATATAGGAAAGATCGAATCAATGAGTAGATCCCTATTGGTGTGTTTTTCTGCAGAGTAGGGGATGATGAGATTACCACTCGCGATAGCTTTCACCGCATTAAGGCATTTTTGCTTTTCACTGAGATTAAGTTTATCTACTTTGTTAATGATGATTACGATATCTTTGTTATGAATCTTTAAGGCATCATACATTTCCATATCGCTCTCTGTCATGCCAGTACGCCCATCTATGATGAGTACGACTTTATACTGAGAAATATTTGAATTAAACAGATACCACTGTATGCGTTCTGTAATACTCTCTCGAGCCTCGAATGATCCACGCGCATAGCCATACCCCGGCAAGTCCACGAGGTAAAAAGAATCATTGAGGATAAATAAATTAATCTCTTGAGTGCGCCCTGCAGTAGAACTAGAGCGAGCAAGTTTTTTATTATTTGTTATTGAATTTATGACACTGGATTTCCCAACATTCGAGCGCCCGATAAAAGCAACCTGAGGGAGGCCATCATGTACCATGCTCTCTTCATTTGTGACACCGCGCACAAACACTGCGGATGTGATCTTCATAGCGTGATTATATACGAATAATGCCTCCTTCACAAAGTGAGGAGGCATCTTTCTAATTTTTTTTCAACCTGCTCAGTATGGGCACAGTGAGCAATTCGTCTAATTCTTTATCGCTTATAGCGAACTTTTTTTCTTTAATTACGTGTTTTTTGCGGCTGAAGATTTCACCCATAAGGTTCCAGAGGCCAATGAACATTTTTTTCATAAAATATTTTTATATGTTTAAGATTGTTTGTATTATAGCAGATTTGACAATATTTGTCAAATATTGCTTTACAGCAGGCCTAAATGTGCAAAAATGGTATACTTATATACATGAAACAATATCTTAAAAAAGGAGGTACCGTACTCGCATTTCTACTTGTTATATTCCTCATCATCTATAGTATTAAAGTAAATAAAGACAAAGAAAAAGCATTTGAAGCATCAAGTATACAGACAGAGAAATATGCGGAGACAACTCGATCACGCATAGCAGACGCGGTCGTGACACTTCCTGATGGAGATCTCGTCGTCGGACTTAGTAACAATGTTTCCGAATACCAGTCCCAATATGGAACGGAGAAAAGCAAAGTTGAGCTAGAGAGCCAATTTCTAAAGACAGAGTTTATACCGGGTGACTACAAGAAAAAGGTGAACCCTCGTTTAGATGCGATAGTTCCGATGACTGTGAGTATTGATTCTCTTGGTGGATCTACGTTTATCGTTTTATTCGAGGACAGAGGAGATGTAGTACTCGAGAAGTCTTACGCGCGCATCGGAAAATCATCCGCAATAATTAAGACACTGACCTTCCTTGCCAAGGATCCAGATGTTATTGGCCAAGACTATAGAATTTCGGTGATATATACAGATGGGTCCGGAACTGATAGGGAAGTCATCATTCCTGTAATCAGTGGGCATTTTGATCCAAATGAAGTAGTACTCAACTAGAATCGATGGAGTTGTGTGTGATATACCCTGTAGTAGAATTTACTAAAATTTTACTACGAGGTATACTACTCATATGAAACAAGAACGAATTGATGGACTCACTGATGGTATTTTCTCGATTGCTATGACAATTCTCGTATTTGAAATACGAGTACCCGAGATAGTTGGGATAGTGAATAATCAAACTCTGATAAATGCAGTATTGAATATCTATCCACTTTTCTTTAATTTTCTTTTAAGCTTTTCTTTGTTGTTTACATACTGGCGCGCTCATCACTACATTGCATCAGTCCTTGCAAAGAATGTCGATGTTCGCTTATCGAACCTGAGTGCGCTTTTCCTTTTCTTCGTCGCCTTGGTTCCATTTTCATCACAATTTTTGGGTAGCTATCATAGAACACAATTTGCAATTGTACTTTTCGCTACTAATATTATTTTGATCGGCCTCTCGCTTTGGGTCATGCGCCGATATGTAATCAAGTCAAGCGCCATAGAGAATAATCCATTTACAAAAACCGACAATCAGCATGCAAACATGCGAATCTTGCTTCCGGTTGTAGTCGCTCTTATTGCTATCGTCGTATCATTCTTCCATACTGAAGTGGCACTTGTCTTCTTTACAATCGCAATCCTCTTCAATCTTTCGAGACGAAGCACTAGATATGCGTCCCATATATTAGAGTCAGTCAGTATAAAAAGCGATACATCATCAAAATGAAAAAACTATTTATCATTGTTATTGCAATTGTAGTCGTCATCTTTCTTATTAACACGCTTGTTGTAAAGAGTGGTGTACGGACACAGGGATCACAGAACCAAAACAGTAGCACTATAAACACAAAAAATAGTAATACGAATCAAACACTGCCACCGAAGCACAACTCACCATCAGGTGGAGGCAGTGCCTGTACAATGGACGCGAAAGCCTGTCCTGATGGTTCATACGTATCGAGAACAGGGCCAAATTGCGAGTTCTCACAGTGCCCAACTACCACTCATGTGCCAACATCGACAAAGGCAAATGTGGGCAAGAAAATACTCTTAGGGGGAGTATATATCACTCCGCTCAAAGTCCTCGAAGATAGTAGATGTCCAAGCGGGACAGAGTGTATTTGGGCCGGAACGGTAAGGGTGAAAGTAAGACTCGAATCAGATGCGACAACCCAAGAAAAAGATTTCGAGATTGGAACAAGTGTAGACTTTATCAATAAAAAAGTCACCCTTCAAAGCGTCACTCCCGAAGCAACAAGCACAAATCCAATTCTTGAAAAAGATTATATATTTACTTTCTCTGTGAAATAGCATACGAAAAGAAGCGCTCTAGCGCTTCTTTTCTCTCCAATCATACTCTTCGTCCTCATCGTCAGATTTATCTACGATTTTTGTGCCACAATTTGCACACTCAGCATCGTACGAGCGAAGTCCGCAACGAGGGCAGGTAGGATCTTTCTTTTGTGTTTGCTCTTCGTCTTCCATACTGTGTATTATACTATATTTCTTTCACTATATTTAATTCTGTAAAATGTTATACTTTACTTATTACTAGTAGATATATTTTACATATGGCAAAAGGTCTTGGTGCTCGCAAAGAAAAGAAAAAACCAAAAGCTTCAAAGAAGAAGTAACAAACAAAAATCCCCACAAGAATGTGGGGATTTTTGTTTTGCTTGGGCTTACGCGCGCTGTACGTTTACAGCACTTGGTCCCTTTGCAGTGTCTTCTGTTTCAAAAGTAACAGCATCACCTTCACGTAGTTCGTCGAACTGTACGCCAACGAGTGAGTTGCTGTGGAAGAATAGATCCTTCGCAAGTCCTTCACCTGTGATGAAACCGAAACCTTTATCAGTAAGCTTTTTGATTGAGCCAGTCATGATATATGTTCAGATAAATAATAAAATAAAGATGAATGTTCGAAAGTCGACGCTTCTAAAGATACCCCCTTATGTTTTTGAACTATACAACTTTTAGAAATATTTGTCAAAGGGAAGGTGGGTATAAGTATATATCTCATTGACAAAATTTGTTATAAATGCTATTCTTTGTTCATTGGAATACTCTAATGTGCGTGTGTAAGTGTTTCAATCTTTTGCCCATCTCGGGCAATTATTTATTTTTGAAACACGTAGAATTTAATTATGAATGCATATAGCAAACAAGGCCCAAAAAGGGCTTCATATTCATCTGGACCTAAAAGAGGTCCCACAAGCAGTTCTGGTGCGTCTCGGAGCCATTCTGGAGCTCATTCAGGCTCATATAAAGGCTCAACAAGGGGTAAGCCTGCATTTCGAGGTGGTAGCAAGCCTTCATTTGGAAGCAGACCATCGGGTAACCGTAATAGAGGTGGTGGCAAGAAGCGAGGTAACTCATTCGAGCGCATTGACGTATCACGATTTATTAGCAAAGCTACGATTATAGAAAAAGAGGAGATATACCTTCCAACTCATACATTTAGTGACTTTGCGATCGATGCGCGCTTGAAAATGGCAATCGCAACAAAGCAGTATATCTACCCAAGTCCAATCCAGGACAAGGCTATCCCTCATGCTCTCGAAGGCCGTGATATTCTCGGTATCGCAAATACAGGCACAGGCAAAACTGCAGCGTTCCTTATACCGATCATAAACAAAATACTAAAGAATAATAAAGAAACAGCAATCATTATTGCGCCAACTCGAGAGCTCGCGCTTCAGATTGATAAGGAATTTATCGAATTTACACGTGGTATGAAAATGTGGTCTGTCGCATGTGTCGGTGGTGCACCAATATTTGCTCAGATAAAAAATCTTCGCCGTGGATGCAACGTTGTTATCGGTACTCCAGGACGACTTCTTGATCTGGTAAAGAGAAAAGAAATTGATCTCTCCGATACTCGTAATATCGTTCTCGATGAAGCTGATCGAATGCTCGACATGGGATTCATAGATGATATTAAATTTCTTCTTGAGAAAACTCATAAGGATCGCCAGAGTTTCTTCTTCTCTGCAACACTTCCAAAGCCAATCGAAACATTAATCAATACATTTTCCAATGATCCAGTACGGGTTGTAGTAAAAACTCGTGATACGTCTAAAAATGTTGAGCAGGATGTAGTACGCGTAGCTCGGGGGGTTGAGAAGATAGATGTACTCTCAGATCTTTTAGCTGATTCCGAATTTAAAAAGGTAGTCATATTCTCAGAGATGAAGCATGCAGTTGAAAAGCTTTCCAATGAACTCGTAAAGAGGGGATTCAAGTCAGGCTCAATCCATGGTGACAAACGCCACAATGACCGCCAAAGAACTCTAAAGAAATTCAAGGATAACGAAATAAATATTCTTGTCGCTACCGACGTCGCAGCTCGAGGGCTTGATATCCCTGATGTAACGCACGTAATAAACTACGAGATTCCACAGACATATGATACATATGTCCACCGTATTGGCCGAACTGGCCGTGCAAGCAAGAAGGGTGTAGCTCTTACATTCGTAGGGGCATAATGAATTAAAATACCACTTATTGTAAGTGGTATCTTAATTTTAGGTAATATTTAGTATTATATTTCGTCTTCTACAATGTAAGATATTAATATAATAAAATATAAATTATATGAAAATAATGCGAATTATAATTGTAGTTATAGTTATTGTCCTTGTTGGAGTGTCTTTTTGGATGCGAGGCAAGGATACAGTAACACATACTCCACCGGAGAACCAAGTTTCATCGATTGTTGGATGCTACCAAGCTACTATTCTAAAGGATGTATACACTCTCAATATCCAGACAGTGAATGGAGAAAATTTCTCTGGAACACTCAGATTCAAAAACTTCGAGAAGGATAGCTCAAGTGGTATATATACGGGTACATATAAGAATGACATACTTCTCGGAGAGTACACATTCCAGTCAGAAGGAATGCAGTCAGTCATGGAAGTAATATTCAAAAAATCAGGCGATGATTTTATCAGAGGGTATGGAGATTTGAATGAAGAAGGAACTCGATTCACAAATCCAAGCGCGATCACGTATGATGCTTCATCTCCGCTATCTCTTTTCAAGAAAGGTGCATGTGTAGATCAAAATTAAATACCATGTAAAAATTGCATCTTGAAATGAATCAAGATGCAATTTGTTATGAAACTATTTTAAAATCTTACCGTTGTATCATCGAAAGTAAGAACTTCCATGAATCATTCACCGACGGTATTTCTACAGATTCACTCGGAGAATGAGCTCTGTCAATTTGAGCCCCGAATGAGATAATCTGTGCGCCGGGAATGAGCTTGTACAGAAGTGCTGCTTCAAGCCCTCCGTGAGTCACTGAAACTTTTGGTTCATACCCAAAAAGTTTTTTATACTCTGTTATGCCAGTTGCAACCAATGGGCTTTTAAAATTTGGCTCCCAGGGGGAGAATCTGAAAAGTAATTTCGTTGGCTGACCTTTGCAGATTGCTTTTACTGCTTTTATCAATGAATCAATTTGCTGGTTCGATGAGCTACGGAATAGTGTCCTCATATATACACTATCTCCACTCATGGCTATGATCCCAACATTATTTGATGTCCGTACCAAATCACTGCTACCGTTTTCCATACTAATAACTCCATTCGGTAGATCTGCAATGATTTTAAGCAAT
This sequence comes from Minisyncoccia bacterium, assembly GCA_965656375.1. Classification (GTDB taxonomy): domain Bacteria; phylum Patescibacteriota; class Minisyncoccia; order Phycocordibacterales; family UBA9973; genus UBA8515. The sequence goes on along the minus strand of CBFHKH010000001.1, from coordinate 225,595 downwards.
TTCTCCCCACTCTCTTTACTCATTACCTTATTTTTCCTTTCAGAATTTTCTATCATACGTATTGAAAGCTGTGGCTTCTCAAATGGGAAGGCTATCTGGATTCTCCTTGATTGGAGAGCGAACTCATTAATGAATTCAACATTGTTACTAGTTGGCACATACAAAGTAACTTTGCAATCACGGGGAATAGCATTTACCGCTGTTCCACCCTGTATATCGACAATGCCAATGTCAAAACGTTTTAAATGTACGATGAGTTCTGCTAGTACTGTTATCGCATTGGCATGGCCTAAATTTATATCACCGCCTGAATGCCCGCCAAGTAAATTTGAAATTGTAATCACAACTTCAGATCCTTGGTTTACAGTAGAAATAAATTTAGGAACAAGAACTGTTTCCATTACCGCACCACCGGCACAGCCGATAGTTATGACTCCTTTTTCCTCAGAGTCTACATTCAATATTATTTTACTTTTGAGTAATTTATAATTGAATGCTTCTGCTCCAACGAATCCATTTTCTTCTTGTGCTGTAAAAAGCAATTCCAGCGGTCCATGTTGAATCTCTGTTTCACTTATGAGTGCCATCATTGCGGCAACGCCGAAGCCATCATCAGCTCCTAACGTTGTACTGCCTGCATAAATACTGTCGCCGCTCTTAATGAGTTTAATAGGGAAAATATTTGCCCTATTGTCTTTAGACTGGCATACCATATCCAAATGACCCTGGATGCAAATGAAAGGGCGTTTTTCATATCCCTTTGTAGCTGGCAACTTTACCAGTACATTGTTCATCTTGTCCACGTACGCATACAATTGATTTGCAGATGCCAGGTCAAAAATTAATTTCGCAACTTCTTTCTCGTTGCCCGGACACCGGGGAATTGAACACAGAGTGGCAAAATGCTGCCATACTGCTTCCGGTTTTAAGCTTTGTACCAACGCACGATTTTGTGCTGTTACAGTATCAGTTTGAGCCTGTGCTTTCGTAAGCAGGCAAAAACTGAAGAATAGTGCCAGTACCCATGTGGCGGTCATTCGGGTTGTTAGTTTCTTCAATGGTGTATGTTTTAGAGTTAAAAAACTTGTTTAGTGTGATATTACAATTCTTATCAAGCATTGTCAAACCTATGAAAAACAAAAACCGAACCATTACGGTTCGGTTTTAAATATTTAATTGCTAATAGATTGAGTGAGGGCTACTTTCAAATCTCAGGTCATCTAGGTACTGCATACGATAGTGCTCAATAGAATCTACATACACAACACGTTTCCGCACTACATGGAATCCAATAACAGTTGCAGCTATTGCTGTAAGGATCCATATTAAAGCGAGAATACCTATTAAAGTTTTGTACGAAGATTTATTCGACCGCAAAAGTGCATGTCCAGCTAAACCAATAAAGAGTATAGGAATAAGACAGAGAAGAAATACGACACCAACAATACCATAGAACGAAAACGCTGTAATACCAGGAATCGGCAAGGTAATAGCACTCACGAGAATAATGAGGCCTGTTACAAGAGCAACCGTTCCTAGAAGAGCAGCGATGCCAAGAGCAATGCCAATAAACTTTCCGAATGTTCCGAAGAAAAGGGAACTCATACGGACAAAGAATTCACGGAGTCTTTCAGTGCTTTTTTTAAAGCCATCTTTGCCTTTGATTTCTTCAACTTTATCTTCGATTATTTTTTTCACTTCATTAAGAGTCACGGGACTACCTTCCATCTCAAGCTTCTCAGTAGCAGTCTTTGCTTCTGGCACTGCAAACCAAAGGAAGAGGTATGAGATAATGCCAAATCCTCCTAGAAAAACGCTTATAAAGAAGAGTACCCGAACAATAACAGGATCAATACCGAAATACTGTGCGAGCCCTGATGCGACACCACCAATAATTGCATTATCTGTATCTCGATACAGCTTCTTACGGAATGTTTTAGGTGCATCAGACGATGTAGCCGATGATTGATTTTCTTCATCTGCTCCAAACTCTTCTGGTCTACCCATAGAAGCTATAAGTATATCTATATATTCGCTCTTAACTATTCGATCTGTTTTGTCTTTTGAACACAGATCAAGGAGCTGTTCCTCGATGCGATTTTCTATATCTTCGATGATATCCTTGTTATCAGCGAAATTCGAGAAATACTTACGAATTTCAGAAAGATAGAGATCGAGCTTCTCATAGGCGTCGATTTCTATATAAAATATTGTATGAGATATGCTTGTTGGAATTGTTTTTTTCATAAATTATTTTGAGAGATGAGTAATTGACTTTGTAAGTGTCGACCAGGTTTCTTTAAGGCTTATTAATGTATCCTGTCCTTTTTGAGTGAGGGAGTAATACTTGCGTGGCGGACCAGATTGAGATTCTTCCCAGGTATGGGTTAAGAGCTCAGCGCTCCGCAAGCGAGAGAGGAGGGGATACAGTGTCCCTTCAACGACAATAAGGTCTGCAGTTTTGAGTTCATTGATAATTTCAGTGGCATACTTTTTTTCCCGAGAGATACTGAGAAGTATGCAGAACTCAAGAATTCCTTTTCTCATTTGTGACTTTTGATTTTCTGTTTCCTGTGGCTTCATATTTATAGTATATAGCATAGTACCTTGTTATGCAAACTACCATGTGGAAAAGATATTTACTGGCTCTTTGTATCAAACAATACGAATTGAATGCTAAAAGTATATTTAAAAAAGCGTTATCAAATGATAACGCTTTTTATAAAAATATTTTATTTTAACATTTGCCAGATCCGCATCCAGCTTTTAACACGATAATACTCGAAGCTACTTTTATAGAGGCTGTGAGGATCAAAGAGGTATGACGGAATCACATGTTTCATATCTTTTATCTCATGATGATTATCATCAAAGAATGCAACCTTTTCACCTTCAACATTTCGTATGTACTCCTTTTTAGGGATTGCGATATAATCATCATCAGTCCGCTCATATACACAATGAATATTAGCGACGCATCCAGGTATATATTTATCATGTATATACTCGATCACTGGTAACGTGAATGTCTGACGTGCCGTTACAGTATGGATAGTGTAGAGCTTTGAAAGCAAGGGCATAACTTCACACATGCCAGGCATTGGTTCTATCCTCTCATGTGCTTCTATTGATGCTTGAAAATTCTTACCAAAATCAAGATATACCTCATGCGGTGTTAAATCAAAATTGGGAATAAAGCTCGGAAGCAGTTTTACCGGATCATAATTATGCTGTATATAATCCGAAACTGTGATCTTTAATCCATATGTTTTATTTATATAATGGATTTGAGCATGTATGGTATTAAATTTCATACCATCCCAATCAAAGAAAAGATGTTTCTCTGTCATAGTATGTGAGTTTAAGGTTTAAAAAACGTGTGATTTTCTCCAATTTACCATTTCACAATTATCCGTCAATAGAATAAAACTAAAGACCTTCTAGGAGTTGGTTTAAACAAAAAGACCCCGTGCAGGGTCTTTTACATCTCTATTTCTTTTTACCAAGCAGCAAGTATTGCACCCATAGCCAGGAATGAAGCAAGGGATGAGGCCATTTCAAACATCCATAACTTCTTTGATCCGCCCATCCAAATAACATCGTACGAAGATGAGGTAACAATAAAACCAAGCCATACGATAAACGCGACTTCCATTCCTACAAACGGATTTCCAAAATTATTCATAAACGCTGCAATCACGTTTATCATGATTGCAAGTGCATATGCAGAGATGATGTTTACGATGTAATTCTTCACCATCTGGGGAATCATCTGAGAAAACTTCTCCGTCCCTGTTGGTGTAATATTGGCAAGCTTCATCCACACTTTTCCAAAGAGGGGACCATGGAACAAAAACCCTACTATAAAACTTGCGGCTGCTGCTACGAGAACTGGGGCAATAATTGATGACATATATTTTCCTTTATCTATTAATGTATGCATTTTAGCAAATATTGGTAAAAAATAAAAAGCATTATCAGTTGATAATGCTTTTCTATATTGAACACAATTATTTTAAATATACTCAGGAATCCAAACTCCAGCTGGTTGTTGATCTTCCAGAAGGTTTTTGATTTTAACTCCATGTTCTTTATAGACAAGATTTGCCTTATAGCGAATCTTTTGTCTTTGTTCCAAGGAAATTGAAAAGAAATCCTTCATTCTTGAGAGAACAATTTGGATATTCTCACTATATCTTGCAAATTCTTTAGGATAGAAGGGATTAAGAACAATACCAAAACAATTCTTATTGTTATTCCCAGGACCAGTAATTTCTTCATGCTCTTCAGGATGGAGTGTAATACTTCCAGGTGCTATTGTAAGGAATGTTATATGATTTTCATCTTCAATCATTAGACCAGGGCTTTTTGCTCCTTCCATCATTGCTTGTAATATCGTAAACTCTATCCAACTCGTAATATCTTCCATTTTATTTAGCTCAAAACCGTGACCATTTACAACTTTGGAAAGGTAGTTTGCTGTTGCAAATTTATATGGTGTCTTTTCATATAAAGGCTGTATGCTTTCTCTTGTATGGTGAACCAGTTGATAGGGGAGAAAGGGATTTAAACGATAATCTATTTCTACGCCTAATATTTCAGCTTGGTAGGGCACAATATACGCTTTTAATCCTTCCAGAGAATCACATGATTCTAAGAGGGAAGCAGGCATACTGAATCGAATCGATATCAGATTAGTGTTTTCATGAAATGTTTTATAAGCTGCAGAAATTAGTTTAAATCTTGATTCACGATTTTCATCTAAAGTAACTTCAATTATAGTTCCTTCCTTTTCTCCCTTAATTTGAAAAGGGCACCGGAATGCATTGCTTGAATTATTATCTGTCATGGTAAAGAGTTTTTTGGGTTTAAAATTTAAAGATATAATACATATTTATACAAATTTTGTCAAGATAAGAATCAAAATAAAAACCTTCTCAATAATAAAGATTTTTAATTATACATAAGCGCCTCTTAGTAGTCCCACAGATTTACATTTTGTTCAAATAAATTAACCCTAAGTAGTACATAATTAAATATTGACTAATATCCTACTTATTGTAATATCAGTTTAATTACAGTTATTTGATATTACAATCACCATTAAATAAATTCTATGCTAGTTCAAGAAATCACTGATGTAGTTGGTAGATACACCAAAGACATCTTTTATGATGCTCACCAAACAGAAACAAAAATCGAACGCTCAGAAGCGAGAAAAGCACTTCAGGAAATTGGGGTACCTGCGTTAAAAGCTATTGCAGAAGAGATGAGAGGGTTGTTTCCGTCTAGTGAGCCTACTGATATTGATTACGATATGCTGTTAGCATATGCACGCCTTATCACTGGGATAATAATAGATCATCATTTGCCAGCTGCACCGTATGAGTCGACAGTAAAATACGGTGATCAGGATCCTAAGAAATGGATTCTATACTGCGAAACAAACGGATAAGAAATTCTTAATTAAATTCACTTTAAACATACAGCTATGGATAAGATACGTATTTCAGAAATCAACGTATACCCTGTAAAATCTTGCGGTGGTATATCTCTTCAAAATGCCACTGTAGGAAGGATGGGTATAGCATACGACCGACAATGGATGTTTATTAATGAAGCTGGTGCATTCGTTGCCCAGCGTGGGTATCCTAAAATCGGTGTAAAAGGTGTTGTATCAATGTGTCTAATTCAAACTCATATAACGAATGATAGTTTGATATTAAGCGCTCCCAATATGCCACAATTAGTAGTACCGTTAAAAGATGAGGGAATAGATGCCCGGAAAACACGTGTGTGGGATTCTGTAAATCTTGGTATCGACCAAGGAGACGAAGCCAGAGAGTGGGGAACTGAATACTTGTCACGAGAGGTTCCGGGAAAATACAGCCTCGTACGCATGCCAGATACCGGCGATCGCAAAGCAAAAGTTGGTAATTCTAATTTAGCATTTGCAGATGCATATCCATTTCTCATTGTCTCGGATGCATCGCTTGCAGATTTAAATAGCCGCATGAAGGAACCATTACCAATGAACAGATTTCGCCCCAACATAGTGATTACAGGCTGTGAACCGTATGCCGAGGATACATTGCCTGATTTCAAAATTGGAGATGTTCAGTTCATTGGTATGAATTTATGCGTGCGTTGTCCTATCACAACAACGAATCAGATGACCGGCGAGCGAGGAAAAGAACCCTTGCGTACTCTTTCAGAGTACAGGAAAACTGATGATGGTGTTGTATTTGCCCGTAACTTCAATTTTGAAGGCACTGGAACAATTTCAGTAGGGGATGCACTTGTGTTTTAACTTTGTAATAGAAATTTTAACCACTCTCCTGTATGGCTGGGTGGTTATTTTTATTTATACCAGAGCTATTAGTCGGATAGGGGCCTCAGTTCCGTCTTTTATCTTTATCGGTAACACAAAGCATGTTGCTCCGACTGGAGGTAATCCTTTTGCGTTTGCAATATTCTCAACCAGATATTTATTAGCACCAAGTATCGCTTGATGCACTGGGAATCCATTTGCTCCTGTATCAGCTGAAAGAGTATCGATTCCAAGACCTCTAATATTCCTCTTTAGTAAAAGGTGTGCTGTAGATTTATCTACGCTTGGAAATCTATGATCATTAATATAGTCTTGTCTATTTTCCCAGTGCATATCCCAACCTGTATAGAAAATAACAAAACTGTCTGGTTTAATCTCTCCGTGATCTTTTTCGAATTTTTCAATAACCTCTGGCATGATCATATAGTGCGCATCTGCTTCAGTGCTTACATCTATCACAACACAATCTGTTATGAGGGCTTCCAGATTTAATGCATCAATTGTCATGCCTCCTTCTTTCACATGTGCCGGTGCATCCATATGAGTACCGATACCAGCGCCACATTTTACTCTTTGCGTACGAAATAAATCTGGGGGAGTACAATCTTTGTAATCGGTATTAATAGCGAGTTCAAAACCACAGCTCCCATCCCATGTTGGTATTTCTGGCGAAAGTTGATGAGTTAGGTCTATGATCTTAAAATTTTTGTTCATGAAAGAATTATATCAAAGTTCTAGATTACTAAACAGTTTGTATCACTCCATAAATGAGAAGTTAGCAGAGAATGTAAATAACTATTTTCCATGAATTAAAACGATATTATTGACAAAAGCTTCTACCTATGCTACTTTAGTTTTAAGATATAACTGTAAGCTTTGTTTTACCATAGGCTAATACGCATATTTTAGCCATAGATATGCTAGGGGCTGGATTTTGATCCGGCCCTTTTTTATTGCTTAATAGAAGTTCAAAGCTTTGCTATACTGATACTATCAAAATGAAAGAACGTCTCAAGCTTAAAGTTGCAGTTTATTTACTTTTAATACGGGATAATAATATCCTTCTTTCTCGCCGTTTTAATACTGGTTGGATGGATGGAAATTATGGCCTTCCTTCTGGCCATTTAGAGTCAAACGAAACTATTATTGAAGCCCTTTTACGTGAGACTAAAGAAGAGATAGGGGTAGAGCTCAATCCTAAAGATATAGAAATAGTTCACACAATGCATAGGAAATCTATCTACATAGATTTATTCTTTTTAGTAAAGAATTGGATAGGGGAACCGAAAAACCTGGAACTAAATAAATGTGATGATTTACAATGGTTCTCAATTAACGAATTACCACAAAATATGGTTCCTTCAGTGCACTCTGCTATTGAGAATTACAAGAAAGGAATTTTATTTTCTGATTTTTCGGACGAGGAGTAAATTTTATTCAGCCTGAAACAGGCGAAGCACCTCTGCAAGATTCTTTGAGTGAAAGATAAATATAATCTCTGTATGAGTGGTGATCGTCTCCGCAAGGGGAATTCGCTTCTTTGCAATTCGTCGGATTAGAGAGTACGTAACATTTGGAAGTGGATAGTATTTAGGATCTATTGAAATCCCGAGCGATGCGAGTCCTTTTTCAATCATACGAGGAGTGTCTTTAAAATGCTTCAGTACTGCATCTTTGATCTTGTCTGAGCAGATAACAGTTACTTCTGATGTACTGAGAGTCATAGTAAGAAAATCATCATTTGATGTTTTTACTTTTTCATACAACGAAGAGAGTTTTGATAGTATGATTGGTGTTTTCTCAAATACAATTTCAGAAAGAGGAGACTTCGTAGTGATATTGTTTATTTTTATGTCCTGTATGAGTGGGTTCACTTTCTTGAGCTCCTTTTGAACGCGAGAAAGAGCAACCACAATTCCAGAAGTTTTTACCCCTTTTTTAGCCTTATCTTCTACCTCATCCTGTATCTGCTTCGCATAGGCTGAGAGGTTCATATAGCCGCAAGATAGGGCATAGAGAGCCTCTTCTTCGTTGTAGACGATATCTCGTACAATGTCCTGTATTTTGATCATATATATGAAATCTAACATTTATAACAAAAAGATACAAATACGATATATATGATATAAAATTTGCTGAACGCATGACTGAACTTCATACTGTAAGAAAATATTGTTGAACATTTAAATTTAAACATCATGAAAAAAAATTCATTACTGGAAATTCTTACATTTGAAGTATTCGTTACTATCTTCAAATACATTCAAAATTTCACGAGCGGTAATACCGACAATACCGATGTGAACTATTACTTTGGGACTGAAGATGGCGGCTCACCGCACAATATCCCATACGGTAACTTTAGGATGAAAGCATATCCTGAACAGATAGAATACTTAGGAAAAGAAATCCTGATACTCGAACCGTTCGGACAAGCTACTAAACCTGATGAACAAACCGAGTACTACATTATGGTAGTAAATGCACATGATATGTTTGGAGGCAATTACACATTGTGGTTACAAAAAATGGGACATATGGGCCGTGCAGTAGCAGGTGAGCGTACAGAGATTAAATTAGACATTAATCAGATGACCAATATTATCATCGTATGCCCAATGAATGTATCAGAGAAGAATGATATTTACTATCAAACCCACTATCATTTTGAAAATTTAGTATACGCACAGAATGGTGAACTGTACATTCCGTACTACCAGTATGAACGGAAAATTCATGATAATCGTGATTAACAGTGACAAATCAATTTTATGGGGAGATTTCGGTCTCTCCATTTTATTATCAATAATATATACTTAAACTTATGGAAACAAAATTACTCTACATGGAATATATGGGAAAGCTTTCCTGTAGCGCACAAGTTATAGATATCAGAGACAAAGATGGTAAAACAGTCATTATCCTAGACCAGACCGTCTTCTATCCTCAAGGTGGTGGTCAGCCATATGATACTGGTCGTATTAGAGGTGCAAGCGGTATATTCAACGTCGAAGAAGTTCGATATAGCGAAGGATTGGTTGAACATATTGGACTCTATGAATCTGGAGAACTTAAGAGGGAAGAGAGTGTCGAATGTGTAGTAGATACAGAGAGGAGAACTCTTAATACACGCCTTCATTCAGCTGGCCATGTTATAGATATGGCATTAAAAGAGCTCAGTATCGCTTGGAAGCCAGGGAAAGGATATCACTTTCCAAATGGGCCCTATGTTGAATACCAGGGCTCTCTTGAGGGATGTAGGGCAGATGAGCTCAAAGCAAGCCTTGAAGGGAAGTGTAATGAGATTATTGCACGATCGATAGAAACGAGACTTGTATTTGATAATACAAAGCTACAGAATGGCAAACCAATGAGAACTGTATATTATGGAGACTTCGGCATTCCATGCGGAGGAACTCATGCAAGCAATCTAAAGGATATTGGTTCTATTACTATCAGGAAGATAAAGCAGGAAAAAGAGAATGTGAAGATTTCGTATATATAATAAAGGGCCAACTGATTTTACGTTGGCCCTTTGGTTTACTTTAATTTGTTTACATTTCTTACTGCTCCATCGTCATCATAGAGACAGTACGCTTTTGTTATGTATAACATTAGCATTCATATTAAGAGTTGTCAAATTGTATTACTAAAACAGAGGGTTTAGAAAAAATTTAAGCCTTGTTTGTATAGTAATGCTATGCAACCTACAACAACGCCAGATGAAAAAGAAGAAGCGATAAACATCAGGTATATAATCCATGAAAAAGAACAGTACTCTGAAGCGCGTGCAAGTGAAGCTTCTCTGGAATTTTCTAGACTTGAAGTTCAACTCGCAATCGTGCTCTTGGGTCTAACTGGTGTATTTTGGAATATGTATTCTAGTAATTTAATTACAGTTATTGACTCAGAGAATTTAGTTAAATTTTTCTTTGCCTTAGTTTTATTCCTATTAGTTTGCTCTCTTAGTTTAGGATTGCTTCATTTAAAAGTCACAGAAAAATTCTGGGATCAAGTGTCTTTAGTCAGAACTATGAGATTTCAAAAGTGGGGCGAAGTAATATCTAAAAAAATCTCCTATGGTGAAGCTGCAGCTTATCAAGAAGGAACAAAGATAGGTAACGGAGTGATGATTGAAGTGCCTAAATGGGCATGGATACTGCAAAGTACTTTATTAGGGATTTCAATTATAATTATACTAGTAATGGCGATTATGTTTATTGTTTTAAATAAACCTGTGTGATAAAATGTAATGGTCGATTGGTTATTATCAATCTAATAAAAATATATTACTTATGAAAAACATTATAAAAGCTGGCACATCATCAACAGTTTAAATAAAAGTCCCTCATAATTGAGGGACTTTTATTTTTTTAATTTAATAAGTTGCATATTTATTCATAAATAATTTGGTTTAGAAGTATCAGGGGAGTCTACAATATTGTGAAAATGTATACTGATCTATTGTATAGTTCGGTATGGGAATAAATGCTTAATTTACAAAGCTAGAATTTCAATTTAAGCATTATAGCTTATATCTAAAAGCCCAATCTAACGTCGTAAAAGATATATTGTACGACACTGTATTATGAAAAGAGCTATGGCTATGAAGGGTTCAGGAGGCCTCCCTTTTTCTATTTTCCAGTATGCTCAGCGATGCAAGAGTTGTATGCACGAATACCAATATTGTAGCTATCGATTTGTTGTTTAATAGTTATGACAAGATTGTTATAAACTTCCACAAGGGAATTGTATTCCTTTATTTGCTCGTTAGTAGTCTTCCCTTCATACACTCCCCCACTTTCTATCCTTTCTCGACGGAGCTTTAGATCGGCTTCCATAGTCTGTGCTTTATCTTGATTAATCTGTATCTTTACACGAAGTGCATCATCTGCAGCTGGACATGCGCCTTTTGGCAGAGCAAAATGCTGTACTGCAAGCCACACATTTTTACCTTGATACATGCCATAGCCAACTGCAACACCGATATCACTATAATGAGAATTCAAGATGTTTGCCCGATGACCAGGACTTGCCATCCATGCATCGACAAGTGCTTTGTCGCTTGCGAAGTTGCCGAGGGCTAAGTTCTCTCCGATTATGATGTACTCATAGCCTACCTCGGCACCCAAGTCACCAACTCGAACTCCCTTTGGGGATTCGTGTTCAAAGTATTGGAGTGCGAACATGTCTTTGACTTTGAGTGCAGCAGACGCATTGAGTTTGGAACTCTCTTTGAGTGCCGACAGATTTCCATTATCTGCTCTCTCTTTATTTGTTAGTGCGATGACAGCTTTTGCTGATAGTTGTACTCGTGTTGGTGAATTAAAAACAGTACCGAGCGCATTGAGCGGTCCAGGAGTGACTTCTTGCGTCGTTACTGTATTCTCTGTCGTACCAGTATTTATCTTTCGCGGATCATCATGTAAGCCCTCTATCGAAGTAGAAGCTTTATACAAAGCACTCTCAAGGTATGAGCGAACTTTCTGGTACGCAGGCTTCAGATCATCTTTGATAATAAAGAGTGATCCGATAACAAAGAGCACTATGATGAATTGAAATATTGGCTTCATATATTATTTACAGGACGATGCACGAGCATACCCTACCTTTTCAGCGTCAGAAGCGCTCGCAAACCATACTTCATTTTGTGGTTTGATGCGATTGGCGCTCTTACACCCATTCGGATAATATAGTTTACCATTTTTTGAGGCAACATAGTTCTTCTCTGTCCCCGATTGACTGCTCAAAGAACGCGAAGACTCAGGTTGTGTATTTAAAGAGCGAGACTCGGTATTTGATTGGGATTTATAGGCAGATGCTTCCTGGGTAATGGTAATGCCGGAGCCCTTTGTTGCCCCCGTATCGACTGAGAGACGGCCGAGTCCAAATGACACTATTCCTACCCCTAGAACCAAAAATAGATAGAAAAACGTAGTCTTATCAAGCCAAAAACTGCCCTTGATTTTATTGAGACTATCATGTATACTCATACAATCATTATAAATAATAAAAACGCTTTAGACTAGCATAAAACACCTATATGGCACATAGAAAGGCTGGGGGTTCCGCCAAAAACTTAACAGATTCAAATCCAAAGTACCTCGGTACGAAACTTTATGCTGGAGAAACTGCCAAGGCAGGCTCTATTATCGTCCGACAGCGTGGGACAAAAATTCTCCCTGGAACAAATGTAGGTATGGGTAAAGATCATACTTTATTTGCTCTCAAAACAGGTACAGTTAAATTCGGCTCAAAGCGAAAAACTAACTTCAACAATACACGAAGCGTAAAGAAAACTGTAAACGTCATCTAAAAATAAAACTCTCGGATACCCGAGAGTTTTATTTTTGTGCTTCAATCATGATCTCGCACTTCCCTTCTTTATTGCCTTTCTTGATAAGTATAGTATGAGCACCGACTTCTTTGATGGGATCCATGTGGATAGTGCTTCCTTCAATTGTGATTCCCGAAGACTGCTCTATCGCTTCGAGTACATCGCGTGCGCTCACTGCCTTGAACAAGTGGCCTTTTTCATTTGCCTTTGCTTTGATTGTGATGGTCGTATCATGTACCTTCGAGATAAAATCTTCGAATGCTTTCATCTCATCTTCCTTTTCCTTATTCATCTTTGCTTTGCGAGCTTCAAGTTTTAGAAGCGCCTGTGGAGTCGCCATCTCAGCCAAGCCTTTTGAGAGGAGGACATTTTGTGCATATCCTTCCTTAAAATCCTTCACGTCGTATCTATTGCCTACCTTTGGAATGTCTGTGAGTAATATAACTTTCATAGTATTATGGCTTTCTAGTTAAAACTTCCACTGCTTTGTCCATTTGTGGATCTTTCTTTGCTTCAATATCTGCAGCAGTAATTGATACTTTTATATCTGGAGTAAGGCCTTGCTCAGATATGGATATTCCGTTTGGAGTCAGCCATCGTGCAACGGTAACTTTGAGCGATGTAGTATCGGTAATCGGTACAAGTTCTTGAACCGAGCCTTTCCCAAATGTCTTCTCCCCTATCAATGTCGCTATACCATGCTCTTTGAGTGCGCCGGCAAGAATTTCAGATGCAGAAGCGGAACCTCCATCAATAAGGACGACAAGATTAAGCGTATCATTGAACACTCTCGGTCCGCGGCTTCGATATACGACAGGCTTCTTGTTGCCTCCGAAATCCTCAGAAACAATCGTCTTACCCTCATCTACGAACCATGAGCCAATCTGCACAGCAGAATCTAGGTATCCACCAGGATTGCCGCGTAAATCTATAACAAGTTTGTGTGATCCTGAATTTATAAACTGTTCAAGTGCATTTCTAAACAAGCCAGCAGAATTTTCAGAGAAGCTGTAAAACTTTATTACGAAAATATTATCAGAGCGAAGCTCCGTATCGATAGTAGGAATCGCGATATCATCGCGAGTAATCTTGATCTCGCGAGTACTCTTTTCACCCGAATGAAGAATCATGAGAGTCACAACGGTGCCTTTTGGGCCACGTATCAAACTAATAGCTTGATCTACAGTCATATTGTTCGTGTCTGTCTTGTCTATCTTTAGGATTTTATCGCCTGACTTGATACCCGCTTTCATTGCTGGGTTATCCTTGAGTGGAGCAATGACAGTGAGTATTTTATCTTTCATACCGATCTCAGCTCCAATACCTCCAAATGAACCCTTGATCTCTTCGCTGAAAAGTTTATTTTCTTCTGGCGGGAAGAATACCGTGTATGGATCCTTGAGTGAAGCTGCGAGTCCTGATATCGCACCCCAGACGCGATCCTGGTCAGTTGCTTTATCTTTGTAGAGTGATTTTTCATTGAGAAGATTCCATACTTTCCAAAATGAATCAAAATCCGCTGAAGTATCTACACGCACTTCTTTGTTTACTACAGTACCGACTTTGCTTATCTCTGGCAAACGATGATAGCCAAAGTACGCGCCCGCAGCAAACACCCCACAAAGCAATGCGAGTGATGTGATGACATACAGTGAAGTTTTAACAGTTTGTTTTGATGGTCTCATGAAATTTATCTATTGTGTTACCTCCGGATTAAGGGCAGCAGGCGTGTACTTATTGTTCGCATCCCAAAGCATCCATGATGTAAGGCCATTATCTCGTGTTGCTTTCATTTGTGCTTGGACCATATCCTTAGTATATACTGCTCCGAGATCGAAGTCTTGTAACCATGGGCGAATTTTTTGTATATCAGTATTTGCTGCTTTTGTTTTAGCGACTGCACCAGCGAGTGCTCGATTTATAACTTCATATGGATGCTCTGCAGGGTTTGCGAATCCTGCATGACCATTCGGATAATGCGATGGATAAATCATAGGAGCAATAAAGTCAAAATGTGGTAATGCTTTCTCCCATATCTGACCTATACCCATATCATCAGTCACCTCGGTCGTAAGTCCGAAAAGATCCGCAGACATCGGAATATTATCTTTCTTTTTTACTTCAGAATGTAAATAGGTGAAGAATGCCTCCAAATTATCCGCTCGTGTCTTACCTGCTGCGATGTGGTAATTTATATCTTTTATATTGCCGTCTGAAGGATAGCGTATATAGTCAAAGTTGATCTCGTCAAACCCTTCGGCATATGCATCATGCGCTATTGCTACAATGTAGTTCCAAACTTCCTTGTTTGCTGGATCAAGAAAAGACAATCCTTTGCGATCTTTCCAGACACCGCCATCGCTTTTCTTGGTGATAGCCCACTCAGGCTTTTTCTTTGCAAGATATGGATCCTGAAATACAGCGACACGACCAATGATGTAAATATTTTTCCGATGTAAGAGATCAGTAAGCGCGCGTACATCTCCGATACGTTTCTCCGTCGTGCCCATTTTCTCAAGTTCTTGATCAGCTACATGAAATCCGATGCGACCAGTAGAATCCTTTACATCGACGACGATCGCATTGAGTTCTGTCTCATCTATGAGCTTTATGATTGGATCTCTGTGCTTTACTGATCCTGCAGTCCAGCTTGAGACATACACCGCTTTGACAACGGCTGGGGTCGGGATATGTATCACTGGCGCTTGACCGAGTGGCTGTTCAAGAAGAGTGCCTTTCTCTGTTGTAATTTGCGCTGTTGCTTTCAAAGGAGTCGTATCAGTGCTCGAATATTTGACGCTTGTATATGCCATCCCAATTGTATAGTAAAGAACAGCCCCACAGATAATACATGCGAGGCAGAGTGCTAGAATTTTTACGTTACGCTTTCTTGATGGCATCTTATTCTCCGGATCCAATATTATCTACAAATGTCTTACTTCGATTGTCCTCTTTTTCTTGGCGTGATTTTGCCTGCTTATAAAAAAGGTACGCTAGATACATGAGGGCAAGTCCAGTAAGTACAAAAAGGATCTGACGCCATGAGAGTGGAAATCCCAAAAATGGCAGTATCATGACCCATACTCCGATGATAAGTAGTGTGCGTTCTTTTCTCATATATACTGATTATACAGCAATTATTGTCCACCCACAATAACGACAAACTCCCCTCTTTGCTTGTCCGGATTATTCGTAAAGTAGTCGAGTAGTTCTTTGGGAGTACCTTGTATGAATTGCTCAAATTGCTTGGTTATCTCGCGAGCGATCATAATACGGCGAGAGGGGGCGTAGATATTAAGTGACGCAAGGGTTTTTAGGATCCGATGGGTAGATTCATAAAATACATGGACTCGAGATGACGCTGCTATTTCTTTGAATAAGGTTTCCCTTCCCTTTTTATGTGGTAGAAATCCGAGGAATACAAATTCTGCAGACGATATACCACTTGCAGAGAGCGCGGAGATAAGAGCACTTGATCCAGGGATAGGTACAATGCGCGCAGTGTTACCAAAATGCTCACGCACATGAGAGACAAGAAGAACTCCTGGATCAGAGATACACGGAGTCCCGGCATCAGACACGAGAGCTACGTTCTTTCCATCTTCGAGCATCTGTATGATTGCTCGCTCTTTTGCACTCGTACTATGAGCATGATAGCTCGTGGTCTTCGTATTAATATCATACGCATGGAGAAGTGTACGTGTAGTGCGAGTATCTTCACACAAGATAGTATCTACTTCTTTGAGAACACGAATAGCACGGAGCGTCATATCTTCGAGGTTGCCAATCGGCGTGGCTACAATATAGAGAGTCCCTACTTCATTCATACGGGTGATTATATCACAAAAAATAGCCCGACTTGGGCTATTTTTGCTTACTAAAACTAATTAGTATAGAAACATGAGAAGCGCCCCAATAAGTGCAACATTCTTCATAAAATTAATTCGATCTGTCATCTTGTGCATCGGGTCACTAATTTTCCAGAATGTGTGCATTATGAATGTCGTCGGAATCAAGAATACGAGGAGGAGGATCGCTGATTCTTGGATATACATTCCGAGTATAAATCCGAGTCCACCGATCATCATCATCGCACCAGTCAAAAGCACTGCAAGACGTGGAGATGGGACGCCCTTGCTCTTTGCAAAGCCAGTCATCGCCTTCTCGTTGTTGAAATGGTTGAATCCTGAATATACGAAGTATGCACCAAATATAATACTACCCAACATAAATATTCCCATAGTTATTTAAATGATTATGATAATACGTTTAGTATAGCACGTCGAAAATAAAGGATAAATTGACTTAGAAGAAAGATATGCTACAGTAGTATCAAGTAACCCAGTAGATTCTGGAATTTTCCAACACTAAAAACTAATTTTTATGTACATTAACAAAACTCACTTGCGTAGTGTGCTGTTCCTAACAGTACCAGCGCTTATTCTTTGCGCAGTTGCAACCGTATCAGCCACCATCTTTACAAACCCGTGGATAGAGGCCGTACCAACAACAGTAACGTATCTTTTTATTGTTCTCTTTCATGCGTTTAAGCATGGATCATTTGAAAAGCTACACTACATTTTTAAGCATGGTCATTCCCAACTGTGGGGACGTACTCCCGAGAATATATGTTTCAGCCAGCTACTTCTGGCAGGCGGAGTGTTTGCCGGTTCTCTGTCTATTATAGGAAACAGATATGCAGCGCTCAGCCCGTATGGCAGCATAGGACTTGCAATTTCTGTGATTTTTGGAGGAGTACTTGCCCTCTTTTTGGCAATCGAACAAGCAGACAAACATGCTGTAAAACGGGCATTCTCCCGGGAGATTATGTACGAAACAATAATGATCTTCATTGGAGTCTCCGTTGCAGTTCTCCTGGTTACACAATTTTATCTTTACTGGATGACAGATTTTATATGGATACCCGGGGTGATATTTGTGATTATTGCAATCAGCGTATTTAACGGAGGTATATTTCCAATCAGAAAGCTGCAGTTTAAAAAATTACTGAAGGAGATCAGTTTTATATTGATCATCCCATTCATAAGTTTTATGTGCCAATACTACAATACTAAAATATTTTGGCCAGTAATTTTTATGGTTTTAGGCATTGCCTTGACTTATACCTATTGGATGATAACTTTTAGACCAACTAAAGTTAGTACACAAATAAAGCGAGTATAAAATCAAAACAATAAATTAAAAATCCTTTCAAAATTTTGAAAGGATTTTTTTGAATTCTATTATTTAGTGCAATTTCCGGTAAACGTTCCAGGCTACTTTTAATTTTTGCCATTCACTTTCGGTGAGATCTTTACCTCTGTTCCAGAATCTTCTTAACTGAGGCTTAATTTTCTCAAAACTTTGGCTGGTCTTTATATAACCAGTTCTGATATAGCTTCTGAATTTTTTAAATGCGGAAGTATCTTCCTGGCAATGAGGTCCGTCTTCCCTTTCGCACACCGGCGTTGCTTCTGGATTCGTACCTGAACAGATGATTCCTTTTGGCTTCTGAGCAAAAGCGTAATTGACGCTCGCAAATACGGCAAGTACTAATAGTATCTTTTTCATGATGGTAATTTTTGTGATAAATTGGGTTTGTTTATCAGTATATAACCATAAAAGATAGCAGCAGTCAATTAGTTACTGTGAGGTAGCCATACCTGGTAATAGTGAGGCGAGCACCGTGATGATAGATTGCTAAATTCCTTGAGGATATTCCCCGTTGCATCTTTTACCACGATAGGATTTTTTGAATCGAAGAAAAACTCATTACTGTTATCATATGACTCATTGCTGTATTCGTATGTACGCAGGCTCTGAGGCAATTGAATTATTACTTTCTTATTGCTCGTAAAATAGGACTTAAGCATAGCATCTTCGGCTTGGTCTTTTTTACAACTATCAAAACTAAAGGTTACACCTTTGCTAAATCTCTCCCCATCTACTGAGAATAATATTGGTTCCATCAAATCAGTTTCAGGATTATGTCCCTCATTTGAATATTTTCCAATCTCAATCTCACCGAGTGTAACTAATTTTGCTAATCGTTCTTTTGTTTGTAGTAACTTTGCAGCCGCTCTTTGATACGAGATACTGACATGATCCACTTCTCCGCTTTCGAGATTAATCGATTGAATCATTCTCGCTACATCTGATCGAGAATATCCCTTCCATGAATCCATAGAAGGCGTGATTACTATATATGATAATTTGCTCGGTATGAGTATAACGTTTGAAGTAATACCCCCACTCTCATCAAGCTTCGATTTCATCGTATAGAGCGTTGATTTAATTCCATTGAATACGTAATTATCATCAATGAGAGTGATATCCATATACGGTTTTACAACATCCATCATTGATACAAATTTATCATATGATGCTCTCGTTGACGCTGCATGAATCGAAATATCACCTGTTTCAGGCGAACTTACTCCAAATGATATCTCACCTTGATATTCGGTATCCTGCGAAACTGTAAAATTAGATGGAGCAGATATGCTAATGCTATATCCTTTGAATACTTTCCAATTTGAAGGAATCGGACTTTTTGTTTTTTGAGATGGAGTTTCTGTTTTCACTTGATTTACATCGATTGTTGATTTTGTATCTTCTGATTTCATTTCTCCAGCACTCTCTTCAGTTTGGGTTTGTAATCCTCTAACTGAAGATTCTTTTGATTTGTTTGATTGTATATAAACCAGAAAGAAAGCTATGATTACTAGGATAATAGCCATTATTGTTATTTTTTTATTCATGACTTAATCGTACCATACGTTTAACTTTCCAGTAAGGAAACGTAGAGCATACTACACTTCATAAAATAATCTAGTAGACTGTGGGAAAAGCTTGAAAAATAAATTCTTCACCTAAAATCCAAAGATATGGGAACTAATTATTTTCACAATTCGAAAACTAAATTCGAAAATAAGCATTTAGTAGAAGAATTTAATCTTGATTTTTCTGTAGGATGCTTTTGTGGATTTTTACTTCATTATTAATTCATAAATGGTGAACAAAATTAAAAAGCGGTTGACTAGTCAACCGCTTTTTATAATTGAAAACTCTAAAAAATTAAAGATAAAGTTAGAGTAATGAATCAGCTGAAATAACTGCAAGTATTACATTGATCAACCAGCATGTTCCGCAATAGATACAGAATTTTTTTAGTCGTATTGACTTGGCGATAAACCAGGGAGTTGTAAGTATCGTAAACAACATGAGAATATAAAAAGCTATCAGATTACTACTAATCAAGATGAGCATTAGTACATAGCCTCCGAGGCCTATTACGCCAAACGGTACCCCGAACAAATTGCGATCTTTTGGATCCTTGAATGTTATTTTTGCACAGCTGATAGATGCAACTGCAAAAAACATACCAATGATAAGAAAAGCTTTCAGTAATTCTAGTGTAGAAGGTTCCATATTCAGTTTGTTTTAAAGGTCAATAAATAGTTTAAATCTATATCAAACATTACAACTTTATATCTAAGTTGTCAATTAGCAATTTGCTGAGTTAAGTATACAGTAGTGCAGTTTTTTCTTTCTGGGGAGGATTGTGCACATGCGATCATGTATACAGAATGAGAACCAAAT
The DNA here is from genome assembly GCA_965656375.1 of Minisyncoccia bacterium. Lineage (GTDB taxonomy): Bacteria > Patescibacteriota > Minisyncoccia > Phycocordibacterales > UBA9973 > UBA8515. The sequence goes on along the minus strand of CBFHKH010000001.1, from coordinate 205,325 downwards.
AGTAAGCTGTGAAAAATTATTGGGAGAATCAATCCTAAAAGAAACTAGCTATGATCAAGACTACCCCTGCTCCCAGTAAGCATCCAGCCATTTTGCCTACAGCCGAACCCAAAACAGTCCTATGGTCAGATTGAGACTTTTCTGCCCAATATCCTTCAAAAATTCCAGCAATACCATCAGTAATAGCATTACCCACAACGCCACCAATAACTGCACCGGCGACACCAGCAATTTTTCCTCCGAATATTGTCATAACTGCCAAGATGCCGTTGTCAATAATGCCAAACATAATATCCGGTTTTATTAAAGAGATTTTCATTTTAAAGAACCTTAGTGAAGCAAGACAGAGTAACGCAAGGCCCACCAAGATGTAGCCTATGGACTTTATATTGTAAATAAAATAGGCACTTACAATAGCTATAATTATGCAAAGCAATAAGATATTTAAAATTGAAGCTAACTGTAGATTATTTTTCATAGATAGTATTTAGGAAATATATTTAGTTATTTTTTCTCTTATTTTATTTAGATCTCCATACTCACCATTATTGAACCGCACCAAAGGAATTTGGGCATCTTTCAATATTCTTTCAACTTCCTTATCACGTTCAATAGTGAGTTCGTTACTATGTGAGATACCATCTATTTCAATTGCTATCTTAGGTGACATTGTAAGTTCTTCGCAAAACGCAAAATCAATCGATTTCTGATTGATATGTCTTAAGGAAAAAAGCCGAGTTCTTTGATGTTTATCATTCGGTTGTGCTAAATCATCAAGATGCATTTGAGGAATAATTACATAACCAGTGCCAAATAATTTTTTAAAAACTTTGAAAAACTTATACTCCTCAGAATTCATAATGAATCGCTTGGGTAGATAGCGGTATAGTACTTTCATTCATAAATTATAACATAATCCTATGCCCTTTGCGTATAGATTTGTAACTCCTTATATATGCAACTAAAGAATTTTAAAGATAGTATCCCCTATTCTTAGAACCATGTATCGGACTACGTTAGAGTAGTTATTACAAAAGAAAATAAGAAACCCACCTCAAGCGAATTCCTATTGGGTGGGTATAATGATTCAGTTTGGTGAGAACGCACCACAAAGAGCTGCTGCCAAGTTAAGTATGCTATGGCTTATTGTCATTAATAGCAAACTTGGATAGTTATAATACATATACCCAAAACCTAAGCCGCCAAGGAAACATATAATAATAAATTTCCATGAAAACATCACATGCATGGTTGTAAAAATGATAGTATTCAATACTATTAATTTTTTTTGATCTTGAACGAGAATTCCCAGTTTTTTAAAAAGGAATGTCCTGTAGCTTAGAACTTGCAGAAAACAGATAAAGATAAGCAGATACCAGAAGTATTTTTTCTCAAATAAATCTGTAGCATATTTCAAACTTAGTATATTTTTCATTACTAAGATGAAGATCAGCCCAAAGAATGTAAACCAGATATATGGCTTTATATATACCTTTATAGTCCCTGTCTTTGCTTTTATATCCCATTCATATAAGTCCCATCTTTCTTTAAGCATGATCAGCACGCAAGCCAACGTACACACAGCAAGTGTTATAAAATTGGTTAGTGGGCTACTCGGTATGAAATTAAATTTTATTCCGATAGGTGGGATTATGAATATAATAATCAGATAAGAAAGAACAACGGGCTTTTTTTGTAGGATTGAATATGTTCTCATTATTAAGAGTTTTATGGTTACTCAAGCAGACTTTATTAAAATCTGTTCGAGTAACCACAAAACATATGTAAAAGAACTGTAACTCAAGTCACAATATAATTTATTCAAATATGTGTCAATCACTCTAAACTTTTGATAAAGTTCCGATAGTCACTAAGTCCCAACATCCCTAAAGGGGATTATCTCCTATTCTCTGCTCCGAACTTGAGACGAAGTTCGAATGGCAATTATGAGTTCGCAAGGATAAGAATTAAGGATGAAACCATTGGTGCAACAATATGAAACCAAGGATGGGATTTTTCATAGTCAGCTCGCTTCCATCCATACCAAAAAAAGATGACTACTGAAGTAAGCAAGAAGAAAAGAATGGGCATGGCAGATCCTTGTGTATACTGGTAAATATAATAATACATATATAAAAATGCACTAACAGCAAACAACCAGTCAAAGGTTTTGAATACTTTAAATGAGAGAGATTTTGGACTATATATTCTGTACCAATGAAATAGTGGTGAGAAAATAAAAAGTCCACCTGCAAAGAAGCAGTAGAGCCATTGGTGATACATTGCAGCAAATATAACTGGCAATCCCAGAAAGATATTTGAAAGCATCATAAAAGAATTCTTTTCCACCCGACAATTATATCACAAGTCAAAATTCTAAAGTTAGAAAGAAATAACTATTAAAATATGAAGTTTAAAAATTGATTACTCTTCGCGTACAGAATTTGAATTCTATATATATGCAAATAAAGAGTTTTAGTGTGTTTAATATAGTAAAAGGCTGAATCATAAAATGATCAGCCTTTTAATTTGCTCTTTCGGGCGCATTGATTTATGTTCTACTTTTAAGTTGCCAGAATTCTTCGCCAGGTTTTATTGACGGATCATCTGTTAACTTTACTGCCATTAACCCAGTACATGACATTATCTCTCCAAGATAATCCCATACATTTGAATGTTCATTGTACTTAAAACCTCTTGCTTCTCCACTGCTGGCAGATAGCCATTCATTATTCTGTTCATTAAATGTGAAACTTTCAAACTGCAAAAAGGTGTTTTCTCTTTTTATTCTAAAAGTTTCTTCTTTTGGGTTAATTACAACAATATCGTTTTCAAGAATTGCCGTACTTTTTTCAAGAATTTTCATTGTTATTAAATTAAATTTGGTGAGTAAATTAGTTTTCTAAAGTTCCTAAACTAAGAGCGTCAGAAAACTAATTTAAATACACAAATATATATCATCAAATAACAACAATTAAAATTACATTATAATAATACTTAGCTTTTGTCAATCTGTGAGCCTTTGCGTAGAGAATTGAAACTCTATTTTCAAACAAATAAAGAGTTTAAGCTTTATTTTTAAGTTTTCTTAAATAAACTATCTCACTTATAATCACTACTTTCGTTAGCAAAACCGCAGCTGGATAAAGCCATGTAACCAGAGAATAATTTCTCATCGACATGATAGAGAGAGAATGTTTTACGAAATCTACCCACATTGATTGAAGAGATTCACTCTTGGGAGCATGCCATGTTTTTCTCATCGTTGGGAAAAATCCTATTACATCAATCAAAGATGCAAGTATCACTGACCAGAGAATACTATCAACAAGAAGCCATGGAAAAATAGAACAAAGAGCAAGTACTAAACATACCTTGTCAAAATTTGTAATATCTTTTGCGCCATAGTTACCTTTCAAAGAAAGTAACAGTGTAAAAGTAGTAAGGAGTGCAGAGGCTCCTGTAGCCCACGCACCAGGCCCTCCTCCAGATACTAATTGACCTCCAAATGCTATCCATGTGACAATAGCCCAGATAAGCCATGTATACGTGTGAGGTTTTGAATTACCTCTAAAGATATCTCGAATGTAAATAAACGAACTCACAAAAGCGAGTAGTGCCGCAATTGCCCCGAGAAGTATTTTAAGATCCATTGTGGAATTATATCAAACTAAAGTTTACTTTGTATCATAATTGACATTAACTCAATTATAGTATTTAATATACACAAGAGGTTATTCTCCCAAAACTCAAATCTTTTAAAAATGAAAACAACTTTAAACCAAGTTCTTTGGGGAAAGATTCTCTCCATAGACCTTAGCCGAGTACTTGCGCGGCTCATATGCAAGCTGAACTTCACGCCTGAACGTGCCGAAAAAGCAATAACAGGATACCGGCAATATCTTTACTTGATTAACACCGAAGGAAAAATTACACCGAGTGCTGATGTAGATGAAGCATGGCATGCTCATATATTACATTTGCCTTCTTACATCAGGGATTGTATATCAACTTTTGATAGAGTTATCTGGCATGTACCAAAGCCTATCACTAATGGCACAGCAATATGTAGCGGCGAATGTAACGCTGGAGGTGATGATTACAATTTCAAACCTAAAGTTGCTGGAACAGATTGTGAAGCGTTTCATAAAAAAGCAAAAATGGTAACATTTACCATTACTGTGCCGGCTGATGAATATGCAAACAATGCAGAAGAGCAATTACCTCTTTTTGAAGAGATGGTTAAAGATTTCTTTCCATCAGAATTAGTTTCATAAACTACAGTTTTAATTAAATAAAAGACTACTTCTTTTAAAATTCTATTAAAACCTTGCAATATGCAGGGTTTTTTATTTGTGACCCTACAGGGACCGCGAGTACGCGTATCGGCTATTACATAGCCAGGTACTTTTCTGATTGTAAAACAATACAGAAAAGTCTTTCGATTCCCTGACGTACATAAAGCAGTTTATGTACTTAGGATCACAACGTAAAAAGACTATCTCTCGATAGCTTTAATACGTTGTGACCCTACAGGGAATCGAACCCTGATTACCGCCTTGAGAAGGCGATGTCCTAACCGTTAGACGATAGGGCCATATATTATGTGATGTATGTGAACAATCTAACTAAAACCAACTTCCCCAGCCTTCTTAAGGCAATGTCCGCTATATTCTAAGTTGGTTAGATGATAGGGCCATATAACTTTATACAAAAGTTGTGCTATTAAAATACCAGAAAATGGCCATTTCTACAAGCTATCTCTTCTCCCACTCCTTTTCCTGACGTGCTAGAAGTCTCGATGCATCTTCAGGATGCGCCATAATCGCTTTTACAGCTTTTTCAAGGCGAGTACCTTGCGAACCCTTTAGAAGAATTACATCCCCTTCCTTTACATTTTCTATTAGGAACTCTGCTGCCTTTTGCGCCTTGTCAAAGCTATAGATACTACCCTTTTTAAATCTCTTTCCGATTGCTCCATCAGCTATAAATTTTGCACGTGGACCAACTGTTACAAGCAGGTCTGCTACTTTTGCAACGTGTTCCCCTATTTCACGGTGGGCTTCTTCAGTCATCTTGCCAAGTTCAAGCATATCGCCCAAAACTGCAATTTTACGAAGACCTTTCATTTCTTTCAAGACTTCAATTGCAGCTTCCATCGCTACAGGTGATGCATTATATGTATCATCAATGAGGATCGAATGGTTGATTCCTTCGATCAGGGAGAGCCGCCCTGGCGGGGTCACATATTCATCTATAGCATTGAGTGATGAGAGTAAATCACATCCTATTTCACCTGCACATGCAATCGCTGCAAGCGCAGAACCTACATAGTGCATTCCTATCACATGGGGTAGATTCACTGGAAATATGTTACCGCTATATTCGAGTTTAAAATTTATACCATTTGGGATACTCATACCATTTACCTCTACATACTGATAGGTAGGATGTGTTGCATGATACGTTGCATTTTCGTGAAAACCATATGAGACAGTCTTGCATGTAGACTTACGATGCAAATCATAGACTTTCTCATCATCATGATTGAGAATGAGCGTACCACTAGGCCTGAGCGCATATACAAGGGAGCTTTTCTCTTCGATTATTTTATCTGTACTACCAAAGAATTCTACATGCACTGGTTTGTCCGGAAATCGGGTAATGACCACGATGTCCGGTGTAAGCCACTTTGTAACGTTCTTAATATCATTCGGCTTTCCAGCGCCAACTTCTAGCACAAGCCATTCTGGATATGAATGCTTCCAGAGAATAAGCAGGAATCCTCGCAGAATAGTCTCAAGCCACACCAAAGGGTTGCTCCATCCATTTGGGCTTCCCAAGATAGTAAGCGGAAGTCCAATTTCGCTATTGAAGCTCTTCTCACTCTTGCGAACAGTTTTGAATTTTGAAAGCACGGTAAATATGGCATCCTTCGTCGATGTCTTACCGACGGAGCCGGTGATCGCGATGATCTTTGGTCGATATCGTGCGAGCACAAGTCTCGCTTGCCACGTCACGATAGTAACAACAATTTTTTTGAATACTTTTTTCATATTAACGGTCAGGTGGTACGTCGTAATAATTAAGCAAGAATTTCGTAATATTTGTAAACGGAGGTATCAGCGTCTGTGAAGCATATTTCACTTCTTTAGGATTTTTTAAGAAAAGGAAGACCAGGAACTTTGGATCATATGCAGGAAAGTATCCAAAGAATGAGTGCATATGTCGATCTGTATAATACCCTTTTCCATTATCCATTGCTACTTGCGCCGTTCCTGTCTTTGTGGCGACACTATAGTGAGGAAGTTTATGAGATCCATTATCATATGACTCAAAGACGTGTACAAGCATGCGACTGATTGTCTCTGATGTTTCTTTCTTGATCAAACCTTGCTTGGTTATCGGATATTCCATGATTTTTGAAAGTCCGTCATCGTATTGGATCTGCTTGACCAAATGCGGCGTTATCAAATTCCCTCCGTTTGCAATAGATGAAAACGCGCGTACCGCTTCGATAGGCGTCAGAGCGATACCTTGGCCGAATGCCGCATTCGCGTACTCGATATCACGCGGACTATCGAGGTTCTTTATCAAGCCCGATGTTTCATTAGGCAGATCAATACCTGTCTTCTCGCCAATACCATAGGATTTCATATACTTCCGCATATTGTCATGACCGAGCCTGTCTTCGATGAACACCATCCCGGTGTTAAGCGACTGATCAAGAACTGTCTGCATTGATGCAAGGCCACGAGCTTTCAGGTCGAAGTTATTGATTTCTTTTTTGTTTACGATGACAACCCCTTTATCGACATACGTCGTCTCTGGAGTTATGACTCCTACATCAAGCGCAGCTGCCATCACGAGCGGCTTGATGACTGAACCGAACTCAAACACATTCTCGACAATTGGATTGCGATAGACACTCGGATTTGCAACATCACCGAACGTATTAAGATCGAAATCTGGCATTCCTGCCATCGCATATATCTCCCCTGTCTGTGGATTTATGATTACTCCCCCTGCCTGATCAGCATGCCATTTCTCGAGCGCTCCCATAAGTTCTGATTCGAGTGTGTGCTGGGTAGACGGCTCGATCGTGGTGATAATATCACCTTGGCTGCTATTTTCTCCACCCGTCACTTCTCGCAGATTTGAGAATACTTCAGCAAAAAAGTTTACATATGCTTCGTCTTTCGGTTTTGAAAGTGTTTTGTTATATGAACGTTCGAGTCCGTACTGGCCGACCTTGTCATCGCCTTTGAACGCAAGGAACCCAAGTGTATGTGATGCAAGCTTGCCACCTGGATAAAATCGCCAGTTATCTTTGTATATTGAAACTCCAGGGATATGAAGGGCCTCAATCGACGTGACTTCTTCTTTGGTTAAATGAAGCGCAACTTCTTCATATGGATCGGATTTCTTTGAAGCACGAGAGATGAAAGTATCGTGATCCATTTCCATATATGGATCGAGTGCTGTGTATACTGATTCAGCATCGCCAATTGTTTTAGGATTGATTGCAACTTTAAATCCTGATGAAATTGCTGCAGCAGCTACAAGAGAGCCATCCTTTTTAGAGAAAAATATTGATCCACGGTTAAATATGTCGCCAGAGGGCGTCGCATACTGCTTGTCAGCACGCTCTGCATATACATTCTTGTGAATTACCTGTACAAAGAAAAGCTTAGTAATGAGAATAATCGCCACCAAAAAAACGAATATGGAGATAATCCGTATTCGTGATTGGAACGATGAAAGATTCATTAGCGGACAGCAACACGAGTAGGTTCTATTCGTGCAGCAAAGATATTAGTATGTACATCGACAAATCCGAGCGAGGTAGCATATGCTTTGTCGATCCTATTTGTCTGGTTGAGATAGGTGAGCTCAAGTCCGCTTACATGACTTCCGAGTGCGCGAGATTGACTCTCAAGTGCCTTGCGAGCAAGGACATTGAATGTAATGGATCCTATCAGATATATGTAGACGACCGAAAGCACAATGAGTCCAGAGAGAAGCACGCGAAAGATAATACGTTGTGTGTTGGTATTGTCGAGTACATGTGCTGTAATTGTTTTTGCTCTGGTCATATTTTTTCTATTATTCTTAATTTTGCGCTTCGTGCGCGAGGGTTAGTAATACGTTCTTCTTCTTTTGGTATGATTGGTTTTTTTGTCAAAATGTTCGCATGTCCTTTATTTTTGAGTTCTACAAATGCCCGTTTCACGATTCGATCTTCAAGACTATGGAATGTGATGATAGCGATCCTGCCTCCACTCTTTAGTCTTGCCCATCCTTTTTCAATTACGTTCTCAAGGTTCATGAGTTCACTATTGGTAGCGATTCGGAGAGCCTGGAATGTGCGTGTGCTTGGGTGGATCTTCATACCTTTGTATGATCTGCCGACTGCACCATCTATGATTCTTACAAGGTCGAATGTCGTTTCTATCGGATGTTCTTTTCTCGCATCTACTATTGCCTTTGCAATTCTCCTCGAGTATTTTTCCTCTCCGAAGCCGTAAATGATATCTGCAAGAGTTTTTTCTTCCCAGGTATTCACGATATCACGAGCAGTAAGGTCTTCGTCGGTTGGATCTTTCTTCATTGTCATCAAAAGCGGTTCATCTGTCTGGAAAGAGAATCCTCTTCCTGCAACTTCGAGTTGAAACGACGAGAGTCCAAGGTCCAAGAGGATGCGATCGACATGTGGAATGTTGAGTTCATCAAGTGCCTGGTCTATATCTTGAAAACCGATTGTCACAAAGACTGCATCATGAGGTAAGTCGCCAATACGAGCTTCTGCCCGATCGAGAGCATCGCGATCAAGATCGAGGCCAACTACTTTTACAGAGGGGCCAAATCTTTTGATAATCTCAAGGGTATGTCCGCCGCCGCCTAGTGTGCCGTCGACTACAATATTACCCTCTGTGATAGCCAAGCCATCTATCGATTCATCGAGAAGTACAGGGATATGCGTCATATTAAAGAACTCCTATTTGCCCTAATTTATCTGCGAGGGCGTCTGCCTGTCCGTCTACAACACGCTTGTAGTCATTCCATGCTTTCTCGTTCCAGATTTCTGCGCGGTTCTGCACTCCGATGACGATCACTTTTGAAGAAAGTCCTGAACGAGTTTTTAAATTTTCCGGGATCAATATTCGGCCGTTTGCATCGACATCTACATCGACTGCCTGACCAAACATAAATCTCGAGAAACTACGATTATCAGATGCGAGCATCGAGGAGTCAGAGAGTTTGCTTGTGATCTTCTCCCATTCCTTTACGGTAAATATAGAAAGGCAGTTATCAAGCCCAGGAGCAACTACTACCTTCTTCCCCATCTCTTTGCGAAACTTCACCGGCAATGACATGCGGTTCTTGTCGTCTAGTGTGTGAGTGAATTCGCCGATAAGCATAATAATCTTGTGTGATAAGGGTTATATTCCTAAATTTATTTTTCCCACTTAATCCCACTAAACTTAATTATAAACCACTTTGTCCCACAATACAAACAAAAATCCCCCAGAAAACTGTGGATAACGAACAATGCAGAAGCTACTTGACTTGAAATTTAATTAGTTGTGTGGTATTCTAATAGAAAGAAAATAAATTTTAAATCAAAAAATTGCAATTATGAAAATTCCTTTTATGTATGTCTTTGTACTGAGCGATAAGGCACTTACACTTTTGCCGTACAATAATAACCAGCTTCAGAGTAATAAAGATCAGCTTGACTATCATTTTGCAAAACATCACCTGGATGAAGCAATTTTAAAAGAAAGAAATATAGCACAAATCCGGCCTGGATGCATACCCATTCACTTGCGCCCACCGAAAAATGTAACGTTATTCTTTTAATTGATCTACATTTACAAATCACATCTATGAAAAGTGATGTCACGTACTCAGTGTGGCTGCTAGGAACGATTAGAAAAAGCTTACTTGAGATAAGTGATCGAGAATGGAATTTGATCCTTCCAGATTTGATACGGTATTTAATCGTAGAAAAAAGAAACGGGCTTTTCAAGAAAAAAGCAAATACTGCTTTCTTTGCTTTAAGAAGCAAAGCCCGAGCTTTGTATATGTACTTGTATGTACCTCATAATCGTTTTTAACGGAAAGATCTGCAGTCTAACTGCAGATCTTTTTTATTTCAGGGAATTTATTAGTACCGTTCGAATTGAGATGTAATTTCCTCAACAGAATTTTTAGGGCCGTATATCAAAACTCCGAGATATTCAATTTCATCAAAATTCTTAGCTGCTGTGATCTCAGTGATTTTCTTGTCGTTCGTAGTCTCTAACATTTCACGTGTGAATTCATCTACTTCCAGTCCACCCTTCTGTGCATCAAGAACAACTCTGCGGAGCGCTTCTGCATCTGCCGTCTTTTTAATAACAATTGCGTTTTGTATATTGAGCTTTATCTTCTGATTATCCTTTGAAGTAACGAAATCTTTTGTAAATAGTTCCTTTCCTACATGTGCGCCAAACGCAGCATTTAAATGCGCAATGGTGTTGAGTTCCTGCCATGGAAGAAGTGAAGCACCTGTATTTAGAACTGCTACCGCAAGCATTGTTTCTTTCTTCTTACGTGCCACTGAATTCTCGGGCCTCATTATGGGGAAAAATATCACATCACGTAGATTTTTTTGCTCAGTAAATATTGAAACGAGCCGATCAATACCCATACCAAACCCAGTCATCGGAGGCATTCCATGCTCCATAGCAGTAAGGAACGTTTCACTTACATCCATTGCTTCAGCGTCTCCATTTTCCTTTGCCAGTGATTGCGACACGAGCAATTCCCGTTGAATGAGCGGATTCACGAGTTCAGCATATTGATTTGTGATTTCTGCCCCAGCGATGATAAGCTGGCATACCTTTGCCGTACCATTTGGATTCTGCTGAGCGAGAGGCTTGAGGTCTCCAGGAAAATCTGTAACAAATGTAGGATTAATGATCTTTTTTCGAGAAGATTTCTTGTAAATTTTATCAAGCAAATTACCGCGTCCTAATTTTTTGACTTCATCTTCTGCGATACCCCACTTGAGCGCTTCGCGCTGTGCTTCTTGGAGCGTTATAGTTTCAATATTGATACCTGCATCTTTTTGTAGCAATTCTCCGAATGTTATGCGAGGCCACTCAACGCTAATATCTACATCGACAGCAGTACCGTCATTGTCGTACACAGTGAACGTATTTTTTCCCATGACATCAGCTGCAATAGACTTGATGAGCTCTTCAGTCCATTTCATATTTGTCTCAAGTGTTTCATATGCGGCATACCACTCTATCATGGTGAATTCTTGTAAGTGCGTTGGGTCTGAACCTTCATTTCTAAAATTCTTGCCTATTTCATATACTCGTTCGTATCCCCCTGTCATGATCATTTTATGTTCGAGTTCAAGCGCGATGCGAAGTACCATATCCATACTGTAATCATTATGGTAGGTGTTGAATGTCTCAGCCATGGCTCCACCGGCTTGGTTTTGCAAAATAGGAGTTTCTATTTCAAGAAAATTCTTAGCATCAAAAAATGTTCGTATCGATTTTATAATGTTAGATCGAAGTGCAAATCTCTTGTACACTTCGCTATCCATCACAATATCTAAATATCTCTTTCTGTATGTTTCTTCTATGTTTTGGAGCCCATGCCATTTATCAGGTAATGGAAGCAGAGCCTTGGTAGCCATCATCCATTCCTTTATCAGGATACTTTGTTCCCCTCTCTCAGTTACAAATAAAGAGCCAGTAACAGAAACAAAATCGCCATTATCAATCGTATTTACAAAAAGATTAAATGAATCTTCATCTAAAGAATCCTTTTTGAGGACCGCTTGCAGTCTACTGGTACCGTCTTGAAGCACAATGAAGAGTATTGCTCCTTGACCACGCACTGCCATAACTCTTCCTACAATTGAGATATTCGTTTCTTCTGAAGTAGGAGCGAGTGTATCAAAAGATTGCTTAACATACTCTATTGAGTAATCACGCGGGACAGAAGCCGGGTATGGGTCCATACCTGCTTCTTGTAAGAGTTTAATTTTTTGGACACGTGCGTTTCGTAATTCTTCGAGTGAAGCCATATGATTTAGGGACTAGCGGATTTGAGCACAGTTCGAGGCGCGAATGAGGCTTGCGACCAAGCTGTACACACGTACAGTGAGAGAGCAAACGAATTCGCAACGACGAAATGTGCCAAATACGAGGGTCCCTCCTATTGTATCTTAACTATAGTATACTTGACCAGCCCCTTTGGAGTGGTGATAGACACCACATCATTTTTTGATTTACCAAAAAGCGCTTCTCCGAGTGGAGACTTGTTAGAGATTTTGTTCGCAGCCATGTCAGCTTCTTCAGCGCCGACAATGCTGTAGGTAACAATTTCCTTTGATCCTTCTTTTTTGACATCGATAGTCGTACCAATCTCTACTTTTGTACTATGATGCTTCTTCACCACAACTGCATTTTGGAGCATGAAGTCGATCTGATTGATACGATCTTCAGTTTTACCTTGATCTTCGCGTGCCTGGTGATATTCGGCATTTTCAGACAGGTCACCGAGTGCTTTTGCAGCTTCAAGCGCCTCAAGGATTTCCTTGCGTTTTACGGTCTTTAAATGATTTAATTCTTCGATTAATGATTGTTTCTTTTCTTCTGTAATGTAATGTATTTCATCCATAATCGGCATAGTATATATGTTATAAGCATATTTGTCAAAGTATTTCCCATTAATCTATACTCAAAAGTAAACAAGACTCGTACAAAAAGCTTATTTGACGCGTGTGTATATAAATGTTATTATGATAACAATTTTTAAATTATCTTTTCATTAAAAACTTCATACTCATGGAAAAACTACTTCATGCAATGAATAAATTAGTGTTCGTAGTGAAGCGTACACAAAGTGAGGTTTTTGATGTCAAAAGCCTCGTCGATGAAATCCTGAGAGATTTCCTTCATACTTCTAAATATATCCTTGCCTTGGGTGATATCCTCGAAGGCGATTATTTAGAAAATGCAATAGGATATGGAAACAAACGTATAGAGAGTTTTGTAGAAAAAAGCTATATAGGTACAGTTATGTGGACCTCGACATATCATATCCGTTATGGAAGCGGATTTACCCCTAGACTTGCCACAAGAGAGAAATATAAGGAAACGATAGGTTTCAATTGTCTTGGGAGGGCTATCCTTTTAGGTTCATACCTACAAGCCAGCAAACATGCGTATCAGATTTTTCTCGGCTTGAACTTTGGCACTTTTACAGATCATGGCCTAATTATCATTAAAATCCGAAATAATTATTTCTTATGCGACACAGAAGAGATGAAGCTTAAAAAACTTCATGGGAAAATGAATAAGGAAAAAGGATATATCTGGTATGAAAAAGACCTAAAAGATAATGTCAGATTTAATGCTATTGTCATCCAAAACTTCAATGACGGAATGCTCAATGCTATTATCGGGCACTTTATTTTCTTGAAAAATAAATCCCTGAAAGATGTACCGAATGCAGATAAGAGATACATGACCTTTAAAGACAAGAAGTATAAGTTGAAGACTGTAATAGAAAGGACTCCTTGGAAAAAGATCCAGACCCAATATTTCTACGAACTTAATCAGTATCGGGATAAATACCGGGATAAATATATAGCCGAATGTCTTCTCACTGATTTGCAACGGCAATCAAGTGAACTAAAGATGAAATACAATGGAATCATCAAGCATATTTTTGAAAAATCCTTAGGCGAACAGTACACTCCACAAAAAAACAAAGTCTTCATTGAAGGATACATGCCACTCTTACAAGCAAAAAGCAATCGAGTGATCGCATTTTTAGAAGGCAGCAACCCATACTTGGGGATGCATCTTCCGAAGGATATTCATTTATACCTTAAATCCTTACGAGAAAAGATCTCAACAGATCGCATCATGAAAGGCTTCGTAATCAGGAGATTCAAGGAGCGATTAAGAGCTTAGAACAAACCTCATTTCATAACGACTAAAACATTAATTATGGAAAATTCTGAATTAGAAAAAATCATGAGCAACAACCCCGCTTTTGCCACAGCTTTTAATAATTTATCTAAAGAAGAGCAGGAGAAATTTACGAAAAGCACAGTCAAGAAAAAAAACTCTGATGAAGAAGAAGCAAAAGCAACAGGTCCTGACATCCTCAAAGATGAAAATCACGGATTGTAGCAAAAAATACCCGGCATAAAGCAATACACGCCGGGTATTTATTTTTGTGTTTTTGATCCTATTTCAAATACTCCGGAGTATTCACACTCATGAAGTCTACAACTTCCCTCATGACCTGAGTGGCGTTACCCGATGCTGCTTTTGGTCCGCGTTCCATGAGTATGGCGAAACTGTATTTTGGATTCTCGTATGGGAAGAAGCCAATGATCCACGAGTTGGTATTGGTATTGCCAACTCCAACTTGAGCAGTACCTGATTTTGCAGCGACTTTCACAGATGAGAGATTAAGTGCCGTAGCAGTACCTTCGGTGACTGCGCGACGCATTCCACTTTTGATTACAGCAAGTTTTTCAAGATCAAGTGAAAGTGTAGTCTTTTTTGCTTCATATGCACTATCTTCATGGCGTAAATGCGGTGTAGGCAAAACTCCATTCCCCGCAATACCAGCAACTGCACGAACCATTTGAAGTGGTGTGACCTGGAATCCATATTGCCCGATAGATGTGTTGTAGGTATCACCGACGCGCCAGATGTCTCCTTTGAATGTTTTTGCCTTCCATTCAGGAGTAGGTATGACGCCAATTTTTTCTCCACCAATATCAATGCCCGTTTTATCCGCAATACCGAACATTTGGATATATTTGTCGATGTTTGCAACTCCAAGCCCTTTTTGATCTTCAAATCCACCGCCAATTTCATAGAAATATACGTCAGAAGAAACTGCAATAGCTTTTTGCATATCTACATATCCGAAACTTCCGTGATCTTTAAATACTGATTTCTTGTCAGGGAAATATGGATTCGGAATAGAAATAGAACCATTTGAAAGTATTTGCTTGAGTGGACTGATTACATCTTCTACAAGTGCGCCATAACCGACAAACGGCTTTACAATAGATCCCGGAGTATAAAGTCCAGACACTGCACGATTGAGAAATACTTTTCGTTTGTCATCGAAGTAGCCGCTAATCACTTTTTTATCTTTTCCGTCAGAAAGGATTGTATTGTTATATTCTGGGTAGCTCGTAAGGGCAAGGAGTTCACCTGTCTTGATATCCATAAGTGCGCCCGCACCACCAGAGAATGATACACTGTTTGCCATTGCTACGATGGACTTATACATTTGTTCTTGGATCTTGGCGTCGATTGAGAGAGTTATATTGTCTCCTGCTTTTGGTTGAGAAACGGTATTCTCCGACTGGACTGCGCCTAAAACATCTGTTTCGGTAATACGAACACCGTTAGCTCCAGTGAGGCTTGTATTGTATGCTTTCTCAATTCCATCTTTGCCGATAAATGTATCTTGCCAATAATTACCCGATGAATCTTTTGCTGGCGCGCTGACATAGCCGAGAAGTAATCCGAAGCCAGGTTTGGCAATATACGAACGCTTTGGTGCCTGGAATCTATTTTCATCAGTTTTTTCCCATGTATTCCATGCAAGCATAGTTTCATTGCGATCATAAATCAACCCTCTATCTGCAAATATTGGCTGTTTGTTGAGAGTATTGTTTTCACTCTTTTTGGAATATGCTTCCCCTTTCGCAACTTGAAGGACTCCAACCTTCCACATAAATGACATCGCTACCACAAGAAAAAAGATGGACAAAATGTAAATAGAACGCTTAGGGATTGGTTTCTCGAGACGACCTTCAAATTGCTGAGTGTTGAAGTCGGGCAAGTTTTGTGAATCGAGAAATATCTCATCCGGATCGATATCTCTTTTTATTCGATTGTGATTGATTTTAAATTTCATTTTTATATAGGATTATATATCGGCGTGCGAATTGGATTGCGATGTAGACGATCGAGATACAGATCGGAAACCAAATTGGCGATGCGATAACCCGTGTCCCAGGTATCGCATAGAGCGCATATATGATGATTCCTACTCCAAGGAATTCATAGAATTGCACAAACATGAACATGCCTATAAGCGCGAGGATTGCTGGTACCCACCATGGCAAGGTAAATACTGATACGAAGAGGACAATATCAAAAATAACGCGCTTCATATAATAAGTATACTCTATAAGGGTATAATTGACAAATTAGTTTAAGTATGATATTGTTATGCTTAAATCGACTGCTATACATAGTTTTTGTTTAAACACAGAAGATTGTACTAAGTCTTTTGTGTTTAAACAAAAACTAAAAACATGGCCAAAAAACCTTCAGTTGTTTACGTAAAAGTAGACAAAGACCCGGAAAAAATTGAGGCAGCATTGAAAGCCGCCACAGAAGCACTATTCAGTATAAATGGAGATATTTCCATCGAAAAATATATTGAGGAATGCGGGCATAAAATGTTGTACCTGTCATTTGATGGGAATCATGATGAAATAAATTTTAACCAATTTAAACTGGAACCTGACTCGACGGTTCTTACCTACGAAGAATTCATAGAATGGTTAAAAGATTAAAACATGACAACAATATTACAAAAAAGGATCAAGATTTTTCTTGGTCCTTTTCTAGTACCTATTCAATTTTATTTACGTCGTATTTTGCGGTAGATGAAGCGTAGTATAAAAAAGAGTATAAGCGCAATCAACCCATAGAAGACAAGCTTGTAGCCGAAAATAAATGCTAGTATCGAAAAGAGAAAGAGCTTCACATATGCGATAGGCTTTTCTGTCGCATCAAGTGGTTTGGATGGAGATTGTTCCGCTTTTTTTGGATTTTTTACTGTTGTATTCTTTTTTGATGTTGTACTTTTAGGTAAAGCATCAATCGGTGCCGTAGTAACCTTTGTAACGCCATTGAGTGCATCGATCCGTTTTTGTGTTTCTGCTTTTGTATGGGAAATATCTGCATACGTAGTTGCACGTACCGAATCAATGCTTCCAAAACTCTGTGCAATAGGTGCTGGAA
Source organism: Minisyncoccia bacterium (assembly GCA_965656375.1). GTDB lineage: Bacteria > Patescibacteriota > Minisyncoccia > Phycocordibacterales > UBA9973 > UBA8515. The sequence goes on along the minus strand of CBFHKH010000001.1, from coordinate 188,238 downwards.
CTGATGTAGGAATAATCCCCTTTACGGTATCTGTAGCTTTATCAATACCCTCTTTGATCACATCAGTACTCGCAGCTTTTGCTTGAACGAATGTCTTGTTTTCTTCGGTCTTATTATTATCGAGCATAAGCTCTTGTTTCTTGCCACTTATGGTAGTACTCGAAGAACTTATTTTTGCCAAAATCGCATGGTCACCTACCGTTACCTTCCATGATATCGAGACATCTTGTATCTCAGATGGTGGAACGGTAACGTCCCGCGCGCCAAGCAATGTCTTGCCGTCGTAGAATTCAACATGCGCAACAAGTGATGTTGCTTCACCATTCCAGAGCGCGGTATATATTTTGACGGTCTCTCCTTCTACAAGTGAATCCTGAGAATACCAGATTTGCCCTGGAATAAAGCCTGCGGTACTCGAAGTATCTGCATACGAGGTAGAAATACTACCGAATATCACAAGGATGCATATGAAGAGGTATCGTCTCATTTTACTTGAGTGTAAATGAAGCTTTGACTGTGATCATGATCGTCTTGTCGACTTTCGATGTATCGTATGAACCATAGTCAGAGACATCGAGCGCATTTGCGGACATAACTTGCACCACTCCAGATGAAGCACTTTTGAGCTGACCGACAGATTTACCAGTTGATTTTGCAAGTGATGCTGCACGAGCTTTTGCGTCTTTGATTGCATCTGCGAGCATTGCGACTCGCTCTTCTGGAAGTTTACTATAGGTGTACTCGAGTGATTGTGTAGAGAACATAACTCCTCTATCGATAAGTGGCTGGATATTTTTTGCAATCTCAGCGATACCGTTTACATCTGATGAATTCACATCGATCATTTGGCGCAATGTGTAACTTCGTTCTATGCTTTGCTGCTGATCATAGTTCTGCTCCATAAAAACTGGAGAAATGACAACTTGGTCATCGCTAATATTTTTCTCTTTCAAGAATGCTTTTACATTAGCAAGATCGCTCGCCATATCGGCATAGCCTTCTTTGAGTGTACTTGCTTTTACAATATGTGTAATCGTACCTACCCATTTTACGTGGTCAGATGTAACTTGCTTGGTAGCAGAACCCGTAACGGTGAGTGTGTTGTCAAAAGAGCGAATAGAGTAAAACGTATACGCTGCGATCGCAGTACTCACAATGATCGCAAGCGCGATCAAAAGTCTCGAATTAATAAAATAAGATTTGCGTGTATTTTCCATATATTTAGTATACCACACCTCTTCTTTTAGAGGCTACTTTCAAGTAAGCTGTCCCCGATTTTGAATGCCTCTCCTGCTCCCATGGTAACAATAACGTCTTTGTTATTCATATTCGGTAGCCATATATGTATATACTTGCCCGCGCTTGCGAAATCCGGGAATGAAAGAGCTTTTGTGCCGGCTGCTTCTATTCTCTCTGCAAGAATTTTTGAAGAGATCGTTCCATCATCTTCTTCACGTGCATAATAGATAGGTAAGACGAGAACCATATCAGCCTCGGAGAAGCTCGTAGCAAAATCCGGTAAAAGAAGCTTCGTGCGACTAAAAAGATGAGGTTGGAATACAACAGTGATTGCCCAGCCGTCTTCTTTTTTGTAGAGCTCTCTGAATCCTTGGAGCGTTGCTTTTATTTCCTTAGGATGGTGCGCATAATCATCATAGATGAGGCTCCCGCTCGGTGCAAGCACTCCTTTGTATTCAAATCTTCGCCATGTACCAGGGAAATTCCCAAGTGCAATGTTGGTGTTTGTATATGAAGCAGCGAGGATAGATGCTACCGCAAATGCTGCGCTTGCATTCTCTTTGTTATGAAGACCAGGAATCTTGAGCGTTGTGATTGGATTCAAGAAATCCGTATAGTTGATGACTTTCGCCTGTATACCTTCAATTACATCATGCATATTTTCACCATCAGGATTACAAACAACGTACCCAGTCGGAGGAACTTTCATCGCAAGAGTACGGAATGCGCTTTTTATATCTTCGATGTCTTTGTAGTAGTCAAGATGATCAGCATCAATATTTGTAATCACCAAAATGTTTGGAGTGATGTTGAGGAAAGATCGCTTGTATTCACATGCTTCGACGACAAAGAAATTACTCTTACCCGCAATGAAATTGCTTTTCTTTTCATTTTTCTTGCCGACAAGAAGACTTCCAATAATAACAGTCGGATCCATTTTCTCGTCAGAGAGTATCTGGGCTATCATACCCGTAGTCGTGGTCTTGCCATGAGTTCCGGAAATAGCAATTGTATATTTTTCTTTACTTACCAAACCAAGCATCTCTGGATACGAGCGAATAGGAAAATCTGTTTGCGATTTAAGTTTTTCGTACAGATCGGGAGCATACCCTTCGATAGCGATAGTATAGACGACAAGCTCTGCATCCTCTGGAATACAGTCGAAATGCTGGCCAATTGTTATTGTTGCTCCACTTTTTACAAGTTCCTCTACAATATCAGACTTCGTGATATCCTGACCGCTTATCTTCTTGCCTTCATGCATCATCATGCGTGCCATCGCCGAAATACCGATACCACCGATACCGATAAAATGCACATGTTTGATTTTTGATAAATCTAATTCCATATTATTTCAATTTCTTTAACCATGAGTCCAATGTATTCCGTAAATCTAAAATATCTTTATCTTCTTTAAATGTATGCGGCGCTCCTTTGGTTATGTGTAATTCTTTATTTCCTTTTTCTGGAAGTAAATCATAGAATAGTTGCTGAATATCTGACGGACATGAAGTATCATTTTCACCAACAATTATGGCTAGTGGCATTGTTAATTTTGAGACTTGGGGTCGAAGATCATGCTTTAGACGCTCTTCCATATGCGACCACGGTAATCTTTTAATTATACCTGGCTTTGATACACTTTTTCTTTCATTCCAACCAGTCTCTTTCCATTTTTTAAGATTTTCAGGATCATGTCTTTCGTTAGTTTTAAAACTCAGTTCCCCAGCAACTACTGGAGCTTTCGCAAAAATACCTTTTACTTTATTAGAATATTCTTCCCCGTATCGAACAACCGAATACCCACCCAAACTTGATCCAGAAAGTATAAAAGGCTCTATATACCAAGATTGAGTTTTTGCCCATTCTATAACATCTACCAGATCTTCATAGTGCAACTGCATGGTTGCATCTTCATATTTACCCTCACTCTCTCCAACCGAGTTAGTGCTATCAAAATTGATGACAATATAGTCATTTTCTAAAAGAGTATTAACAGTAGCTACTATCGCAACTTGCTCTTTAAAGCCACCGAGTCCATGCTGTATAAATGCAAGTCCAATTGGATTTTCTGGAAGATGTAGCTCTCCAATGATTTTTAGACCGTATCTATTTTTTATCTCAAATTTTTCCATACAATCGTATTATATCTCAAAAGTTTTAAACTCGCCTTCCTTTACCGTATACACTGGTAAATTTTCTTTATGTTCTTTTAATCCTTTTAGGAGTTCATCCCAACTTATACCGTATTCTTTAAATGTATCTGACTCCCAATGTGGAATGAATTTTACGTTTAGTAGACCGAGTCCTTCACCACTTGTTCTTCCTGTTTTTCCAACTGCATAATATTTTGCAATTACATCGCCGCCAGCTGAGCTTCCAGCAAGAACCTTACCATTTAATTCTTGAATCCAGCTAGGATCCTTGGACAATGCATCGATTAGAGGGCGAGTTTCTCCTCCTCGTAAAAAGATAACATCTGATCTTTTAACTTGTTCAACAAATATTTCAGGTTGTGCAAGTTCGAGCTCAAAATCTTTAATAAATTTTGAAAAGAAGATGGTGTCTTCTTGAATTTTTTCTTCCCAAGAATCTCGGGAACGTGCAAACATGCAATCTAATATTTTTACAGGCTTGCTTTCAACACCTTTAATTAATTCTTCACAAAACGCCTTGCCTCCATCTGTGGCTCTGTGTATATATCCTCCAACTAAAATATATTTAGTCATGATCTTATTTCAATTTTTTAAGTATCTTCATAAACTGGTCGTTACGATCGTATTCATTTGTAAACATTCCAAATGACGCAAATGCTGGAGAAAAAAGGACAATGTCGCCCTTCTTTGCAAGACCGGATGCAAGTTCTGCGGCATCTTTAAGACTTGATACGACCCTATATGGAGTTTTAAATTTATTTTCTGAGAGCATTTCTTGAGTCCCCGAACCATCAAGGAGTACGATATCTTTACAGTATTTATTAATAGCTTTTACAAGTCCACTCGTCTCAAGGCCTTTGCTTGCTCCACCGGCAATCAATATGATGTTTTTCTTCTTTCCTAATGCTTCGAGGCCAGAAGTGGTTGCCTCTGGAGTAGTAGCATTATTGTCGTTATATATCTTCACTCCCAGAACTGTCTTCACGTATTGAAGTCGTCCTTCTACTCCTTTGAAATTTTTAACTGTCTTCTTGAGGGCATTCTCAGGAATCTTGAACAGTTTTGCGACCTCAATGGCACACGCAAGATTCTCCAGTTGATATTTCCCTGGCACAATAAAATCATACCGTGCTACAGTTTTTGCCTGAGCAACGACGAGTTTACCTTTTATATTCTTTTGGATCAATTTCTTCATACCTGGACGGATGACGAGTATATCACCCTTTTTCTGATATCTATAGATATTTGCTTTGTCTTCGAAATATTTCTTTAGATCACTCTTATAGTAATTCATGTGATCCGGCATGAATGAAGTGAATACTGAAATCTGGGGAGATAGTTTCGCTTCGCCAAATCCTTGCAATTGCCATGAATCAAGCTCGAGCACTACGATGTCGCCTTTTTTCGCTTTTGCAAGGAGTGGCAGCGTAGCACCTCCACGAATGTTGCCGCCAGCATAGACTTTGCATTTTAAATTCTTCTCCTCTCTTTTTAAGATTTCATATATGAGCATTGTCGTCATAGTTTTTCCACGAGTACCAGTAACTCCGATAATTGTCACATCTGGCGCACATTGAGCGAACAATGACGCATCCATCTCGACTGGAATCTTGTTCTTCTTTGCTTCACGTATATAGATAGAATCAAGTGGTACTCCTGCTGCCTTGATTACCATATCTTTATTCTTGAAATCTTTGAGGTCATGTTTTCCGAGAACATATTTTATATTTTTATATTTCTTGAGTTCGTTGAGTGATGAAGCAAGTTGCTCCTTCGTTTTTAGATCAGTCACCGTGAGATCTGCTCCACACTCTGCCAAGAATTTGGTATATGCAATTCCCCGTCCCAAAAGACCAAGGCCCATGATCGTGATTTTCTTATTCTTGAAATAGTTTTTGTAGCTAGTCATATATTTTAAATTAAGAACTTCTTTAATTCTTCCATATCATCAAAGTGATTTTTCACACCACTCACTTCTTGATATTTTTCATGACCTTTGCCTGCAATCAATATAAAGTCACCTTTGTGAGCAAGTGAACATGCTTTTGCGATTGCCTCTCTTCGATCAACGATGATATGGACCGTATCGCCAAGTGTTCTCGGCAGACCATTTCTCATTTCTTCGAGTATTGTTTCTGGATTTTCACTGCGGGGATTGTCAGATGTCAGTATCACTGTATCACTCATATCGTTACCGATCTTTGCCATAATAGGACGCTTTGAACGATCTCGATCTCCACCACAGCCAAATACGGAGATGATTTTACGAGATCGATCTGACGGTTGGCCATTCCATTTTAATTCTGTGATAGCTTTGAGAACATTTTCAAGTGCATCTGGAGTATGAGCGTAATCTACGATACCTGTTATTCCCTCTTTACTCTTTATATAATTAAAGCGCCCTTCTACAGGCTCGAGACCTTTTATTAATTCTTTTATATTTTCTCTATCCTCACCAAGCAACGTCGCTGCTCCATATACTGCAAGCACGTTGTAGGCATTGAATTCACCAATGAGTTTTGTGGTGAGTCGTTCCATAAAATCAGATGACTTTTTAAACGAATAGAAATACTGTTTTGCTTTGGTATTGATGAGCATATACTCACCATTCATATCGTCCTTATTTGAAAGCGCAAATGCGCTCTCTGGCAAATTATCAAAGAATTCTTTTTTCGCATCTCGATAATTCTCAAATGTCTCGTGATAATCAAGATGATCAAGGGTTAGATTCGTAAACACTCCACCTGTAAATGTGAGACCCGCAATACGCTTCAATGATATCGCATGAGAACTCACTTCCATAAAACAATGCGTACACCCTTCCTCTACCATCATATCGAGAAGTTTGTTGAGTGTAATGGCATCCGGAGTAGTCCGTTCTGCTTCAAACACGGTATCATTTATTTTGTTTGCAACAGTACCGATCATTCCTGACTTATGACCGAGATTAAGAAAGAGTTGGTGGAGAAGAGTTGTGATAGTAGTTTTTCCGTTCGTACCTGTCACGCCGACAAGCTTCAATTTCTGAGACGGATGTCCGTAGAAATTACTTGCAATAATTCCCAGCGCCTCCTTTGTATCAGGAACTTTCACATAGGTCACCCCGTGCTTGTATTCGGAAAGCTCATCTTCATGAACGATGACATTGGCACCTTTCTCTACAGCATCTTCAATAAACGCATGTCCGTCGAGAGTAGTACCCTTTATAGCAACAAAGAGCGTGTGAGCTTCCACTGTTTGCGAATTAAATGACAAAGAAGAAATATATACCTCCACATTGCCATGTGTTTCGAGGACTTTCATATTCTTTATGACAGTTTGCAAGAGTTTCATATTATTTTAGCTGTTTTTGAAATTGAGAAATCGCTTTTTCTATATCTTGTGATACTTTTTCGATTGATTGATTGCCATTTATCTTTTTCAGTTTTCCGAGACTGTCGAAATATGCCACTGTTTTCGATACTTGCTTTTTATGCCATTTGATTCGCTTCTTTATAAGCTCTTTTGTATCAAAAACTTTGTAGATATCCTTCATGTTTCCTACTCTTCTTTTAAGAGATCGTTCATATACATATTTATCAGGAAGAGAGATATAAAGTGCAAATATATCCTGTCCTCTTTCGGTAAGAATTTTTTTGGTCAATTGAGCTTCTGGTTTAAGACGTGGCCCTCCGATAAAAATCAAGTCTTTATTTTTTGGTTTTTTATCTATTTGAACAATAAGGAATTTTTGCATTAAAACTGTGGGTAGTGGTAACCCTTTCCCCGCTGTGCGCCGTGCCCAATCTCCATTGGCAGTTTTTTCTTTTAAAAGCTTCCTTGTATATACACCTGTTTCAACAGATTGAAGCGAGTATTTCTTTTTCAAGATTTCAGTCTGCGTCTCTTTACCGGAAGCGATCATTCCCATCAGAATCAGGTTAAATCCGAGTTGTTTTTTCTTCATATATCTCAGCCTATCACAAAAATGGTCAAATAAAAACCCTTGTGCTATAGTGCTTTTATGAAAAAAGGGCTTACGCTTCTTGCAATTGAAACCTCGGCCGACGACACAGGTATTGCCATACTCGAAACTCTCAAGGAAAGGGATGTTGCAAAATTTAAGATACTCGCAAATAAGATACACACTCAAATAGACATCCATACTGGGTACGGAGGAATATTCCCGATGATGGCCAAGCGTGAACACGGGAAAAATATCATTCCAACGCTCCATGCTGCACTCAAGGAAGCAAAGATGTGGAAGAAAAATAATACTATAATTGATCAAAAATTGGAAAAGAAAATCAGAGAGGTCCTTGCTCGAGAAAATGATCTCGCAGATATACTTTTAGATTTCATCAAGAAAACGAAGAAACCGCATATCGATGCAATCGCTGTCACTGTCGGTCCTGGACTTGAACCAGCGCTTTGGGTAGGCATCAGTTGCGCGCGAGCACTATCGCTTGCGTGGAATATACCGCTTATCCCAGTCAATCATATGGAAGGCCATTTGCTCTCACCGCTTGTCCAAAATAAAAAGACATTTACGTACACCAAAGACACGCTTAGCTTCCCTGTTCTTTCATTGCTCATCTCTGGTGGACACACCGAAATTGTACTTGTAAAAGAATTTGGAAAATACAAGATCATAGGATCTACTCGAGATGACGCAGCGGGCGAAGCATTCGACAAAGTCGCTCGCATGCTCGGACTACCGTATCCTGGTGGACCAGAAATCTCAAAGCTTGCTGAAGCTGAGCGGAAATGCGGAGATTCCGAAAGTAATTTTACACGGTCTGGTGAACCAACCCGAGGACCTGGAAAATTGCTTTCGGAATCGAAGCAGGTAACCTTCCCTCGCCCAATGATATACTCAAAAGATTTCGATTTCTCTTTTTCTGGTTTGAAAACAGCGGTACTCTACTATATACGCGATACCGGACCTCTTACAGATAAAATGAAACGAGAAATCTCCAAAGAATTCGAAGATGCAGTTGTTGATGTTCTCGTCGCAAAGACTTTAAAGGCGATGGATATGTATAAAGCAAAAACTCTCATCCTCGGTGGTGGAGTCTCAGGAAATACACACCTGCAAAATGTTCTCAAAGGACAGCTCAAAAATATGGAAAAAGGTATTAAAATCCATTTCCCTACAAAAATCCTGAGCACGGATAATGCCCTCATGATCGCAATCGCTGGATACTTCCAGTATCAAAAAAAGAAGCCAACTAAAGGAGGTAAAAAGTTTAAAGCTACAGGAAATCTATCTCTATAAAATATTGGAAATAAGGCTCTAAAATGCTATATTTTCTATATGAAAGAAGATATGCCTGATATAAACCCAAAACTCCTCTCTCCATATAATCCGGGTGAAACTGAAGACCGCATATACAAACTCTGGGAAGAGAGTGGTTTTTTTAATCCTGATATCTGTATAGAGAAAGGAGTAACGAAAGCAGATGGTGAACCATTCTCTATAGTATTACCTCCCCCAAACGTCACGGGAACACTCCATATCGGCCATGCAGCTATGCTCGTTATCGAAGATATCATGGTCCGCTTCGCTCGTATGCAAGGAAAGCGAACTCTCTGGCTTCCTGGAACAGATCACGCAGCAATCGCGACGCAATCAAAAGTTGAGAAGCTGATCGAGAAAGAAGAAGGTAAGAGAAAAAGTGACCTTGGTCGCGAAGAATTTCTCAAGCGAGTAGAGACATTTGCACAAGACAGCCATGACACAATCGTCTCCCAAGTGAAGAAAATGGGTGCGTCTATCGACTGGTCACGAGAAGCGTTCACGCTCGACGAGAAACGTAACTTTGCAGTGCGCACAGCATTTAAGAAAATGTACGATGACGGACTCATCTATCGTGGCCACCGCATCGTAAACTGGGATCCAAAAGGCCAGACAGTAATCTCTGACGACGAGATGGTATACAAAGAAGAAAAGACAAAGTTCTACTATCTAAAGTATGGACCGTTCACCATCGGTACTGCACGACCAGAAACAAAATTTGGAGATAAATACGTGGTCATGCATCCTGATGATGCCAGATACAGCACATACACTCATGGAGACAAGATAACCGTCGAGTGGATCAACGGACCAATAGAAGCAACGATCATCAAAGATGAAAGTATTGATATGGAATTCGGTACAGGTGTCATGACTATCACTCCATGGCATAGTACTGTCGATTTTGAAATCGCACAGCGTCACAATCTCGACAAAGAGCAGATCATTGATAAGTACGGCAAGCTCCTCCCTATCGCTGGCGAATTTGGAGGTATGAAGATCAAAGACGCAAGAGCAAAGATCATCGAAAAACTCGAATCAAAAGGCTTGGTAGAGAAAATTGAAGACTATACTCACAACGTAGCCACAGCAGAACGTACTGAAGCAGTTATTGAACCACAAATTATGAATCAGTGGTTCATCAATGTGAACAAACCGATTCCTGATCGAAATAACAAAACGCTCAAGGAGTTAATGCTTGAACCAATTCGCAATAAAGATATTGATATACTTCCTGATCACTTCGAGAGAGTATATTTCAACTGGGTAGATAATCTGCGTGACTGGTGTATCTCTCGCCAGATCTGGTACGGGCATCGAATTCCAGTGTGGTATAAGGGCACCGAAGTATACTGCGGAGTTGAAGAGCCAGATGAAGAAGGATGGGTTCAAGATGAAGACACACTCGATACTTGGTTCTCATCGGGACTGTGGACATTCTCAACACTTGGATGGCCAGAGAAAACAAAAGACCTAGAAACCTATCATCCGACAACAATCCTCGAAACTGGATACGACATCCTGTTCTTCTGGGTGGCACGTATGATTCTCATGTCTCAATATATTTTGGGTGAAATCCCATTCAAGACTGTATATCTCCACGGCCTTGTCCGTGACGCACAAGGACGAAAGATGTCAAAATCACTTGGTAATATCATCGATCCACTTGATGTCATAGCAAAATATGGAGCCGACGCAGTGCGTATGTCGCTCATTATAGGAACTGGACCCGGTAATGATAGTAAAATGAGTGAGGATAAAATAAAAGCATACAAAAACTATGCGAATAAACTCTGGAATATTACTCGCTTTGTACTCTCATACACAGAAAATCTTACCTACGATCCACAGTTCGAAAAATACACGAATAAAGATATGGAACTTATCCATGAAAGAGATGAGATTCTAAAAACGATTACAAAAGAAATGGAAGAGTATAAATTCTATCTCGCAGGAGACAAGATTTACCAGTACACCTGGGCACGATTTGCTGATGTAATCATCGAAGAGAGTAAACCAATTCTCCAAGGAGCAGACAATGAAGATAGAAATTCTCGTGCACAATTCTTACTCGGAACGCTCACAAAGATAGTGATCACACTCCATCCATTCATGCCGTTCGTAACTGAAGAGATCTGGTCACTCTTGTCCACCTGCGCAGACAGGCCAGTCGAAGACAAGAATTTACTTATGGTAACAAAATGGCATTCCAATGATCGAACTGCTTAAAGATCCAAAGACATTGTTATTTGCAGTTCTCGGCGGTGCATTGCCAGCAGTATTTTGGTTATGGTTTTGGCTTCGTGAAGAAGACGAAGGCCACAAAGAGCCGCGTGGACTCATCGTACTTTCATTCATTCTTGGCGGAATCATAGTACTTATCGCGATATGGATGGAAAAGTATTCTCTCAATTACCTACCTGATAATACGACTCAGATAGTAGCATGGGCAACTATCGAGGAGATTTTGAAACTCCTTGGTGTTCTCATTATCATAAGCGGAACAACAGTTGTTGATGAACCGATAGATTATCCGATGTATTTCATCGCTGTAGCGCTCGGCTTTGCAGCATTCGAAAATATCCTCTACCTCCTTCGCCCACTCGCTGTCGACGGCACCGTTGTTGGCCTCCTTACCGGCAACCTTCGATTCCTGGGATCAACGCTTCTTCACGCGATTGCGAGCGGACTCATCGGAAGCGCGCTTGGTCTTTCTTTTTATATCCGTCAATATAGAGGTATATATATGCTGTGTGGACTCCTCTGTGCGATAGTATTGCACAGCGTGTTTAATTTTTTTATAATGAAAGGAAGCGGTGAAAACTTCTTGAGCGTATTCGGATTGTTATGGGTCGTCGCGATTATTAGTATACTTATTTTTGAAAAGTTAAAGCGTATGGGAAATGCTACTATCAGTATTCCTGTTGAACGCTAATATTATTTATGGCAAAAAAATCATTTCTCGAGCGTCTCACAGGAAGCATGCGCTTTGAAGACGAAGAAGAAGTTAGTTCCCCTCTCCAAGCGACAGACACAGCAAAAAAGATAACCCTCCCGGTAAGCAAGGATATGGGTGGTTTAAATAATGAGAAGAAAGAATCCAAATGGGAAGAAGAGGAGGAAGCCCAACTGACTGTAGACCTCTATCAGACTCCAACAGATATTATCGTTCAAACGATGGTCGCAGGCGTACTCCCGGAAAATCTCGCGATCACGATCACTCGCGACTTGATCACCATCCGTGGCAAGCGCGAAGAGAATCAATCTATAAACCACGATAATTATTTTGTGCAAGAGCTCTACTGGGGTTCGTTTGCACGAACTATCTCTCTTCCTGAAGAAGTTGATCCCGAAGAAGCTGAGGCAATAGAGAAGCATGGGCTCCTTATAATAAAGCTTCCGAAGATAAACAAAAACAAAGAGACAAAATTGAAAGTGAAATCGATATAACATTAAAGCACAATAGAAAAATCCCCACTGTGGGGATTTTTCTATTGTGCCGAGAACCAGAGTCGAACTGGTGACCTATCCCTCTTCAGGGGAGCGCTCTACCAACTGAGCTATCTCGGCGTAATCCTAATATAACCTTCTTTCACGATTTTTTCAACAAAGTCTTTTCTCTTGAGTTTTTTTATATGAAACTCTACATTTCTAGCATCTTTCAGGCTCTTGTATTCTTGAGAAAAAACTAGTTCCATATACCCCATTCTTTTTGTTGAGTGGGTATGTCCCTCAGCATGCTGAGCAAGCCTTCTTTCTAAATTATAAGTACTACCTATATAATACTTGCCCAAATTTGATTTTAAAATATAAACAACTGGTTTCATGGCGCCAAAGCCGACGATTCTGTCGGCTCCCCGACTGTACTCACGTCGGGGCTGAGCTATCTCGGCATAGGATTATTTGATTGTATCTATCAAATTATTTAACTGTTCTTTGTTGCTGAAGTTCTTCATCAAATCAGTGAAACTACTACCATCCGATGCTCCTCCTGTATAAAGACTCATTAAATTGTTCATAAACGGTTGGATGAGATAGTATATTCCAAATGAAAAGAAAACAATGACTCCCCAATATACCAATCGATAGATATTTGCTCGCTTTTGCGATCGAGCAAGCTTTACAAGCATTACATTATTGGCTTTTGAGACTTCTAATGTTTCTTTCAGAAGCTGTTTGGTTACTTCATCCATGAACCAAACTTTAGCATATTTCAGTCAAAAATAAAAGTGTGCCTTCACTCCGACCGCGAGTACATAGCTGTGTCCTTGGCAGGAATTGAACCTACATCTATCCCTTAGGACGGGACTGTTCTATCCGTTGAACTACAAGGACAAATATTGAGTTTACATAAAAACACCCGTACGGGTGTTTTTATCATACGTTAAAATGGTAGTAAATGCTACTCAGTAATACCGAGGAGCTCTACAATCTTTGGCTTATTAAAACCAACAACAATAGTATTTCCAATGGCGATGACTGGTACACCCATCTGACCGCTTTTTGCGATCATTTCTTTGCGCTTTTCCTGATCCCCTGCTACGTCAAAATCAACGAATTCGACATTCTTTTCTTTAAAAAACTCTTTTGCCATGTGACAAAAATGACATGATGGAGTGCTATAAATAGTGACTGTACTCATATTGTGTAAACCGCAAACGCGGTGATATTTAATAATTGACCCTCATTATATCATACCCATATATATTGCAATACTTGACATATGTACAGCCTAATCAACGAAGTTAGAACTTATAATGAGAAACATATTGAAGATAGCAGCATAAATGACCTGCAAATAACATCTTATACAGCGCTCCTTGACACGTAATCCAGATCAGCTATAATGATTATATCACCACGAAAAGTCCCCTTGCAGGTTCGTCCTGCAGGGGTCCTTTTTATTTAGCCTGACCAATCTTCATCTCCAAATCATTCATAAATGCAATATGCTTCTTCGCAAAGCGCTTGAGCAAAGCAGAGTATTTATTCTTGTTTGGAACTAATACTGTCTGTAGTTTATTGTTCTCTAACAGATATTGAACTAAGCAATAAAAGTCTCCATCACCGGTAATAATGACAGCTTTTTCAAAATTAGCATACTGAACCATCGTATGGAGTACAAGCTCTGCATCAACATTGCCTTTTACTGTTCCATCCTTATATGTCAGCACCGGTTTAAAGATACAAATGAACCCAGCTTCTTGAAGTTCAGAATACATAGCATTGTTCCCTTCTACATATCCAAGAAATAAAAAAGCTTTAGTCACTCTATAATGTTCCTTTAAATAGACTCGAAATCGCTTCCAGTGAATACTCCATCCTAATGATTTTATTGAGAGATAGACATTTTGACTATCGATGAAAGCATAATTATTCATTAGTCCATTCTATCACCGAATTGGTATTCTTTGGAAGGGAGGGTAAATAACATTTTCTGATATAATTGAAGAATGAAATGGATCGCAATTGCAGGTGCTTGGCGGAAAACTAACTTAGAAGTAGATAAAGATATTAGAGTTGCTCTAAAGAATATTTTTATTGATGGAAACGGGATTGTTTCAGGGGGTGCATTAGGTGTTGATTCAATCGCTCTAGATGAGGCCCTCAAGCATAACCCTGATGCTAGTAAAATTAAAATATATATTCCGTCTACTCTAGATGTATATCGAACTCACTATCTCAATCGTGCAAACGAAGGTGTTATTACTTTTGAACAAGCAACAAGGCTTATTAACCAACTAGAAGATTTAAAAAATAGAAACCCAAATTCACTTATAGAAGGAAAAGACATCATTTTAAATAAAGAAGCTTATTTCGCAAGAATAACAACGATTATTGATAACTCAGATGAACTTATCGCTTTCCATATTAACCAGACAGAAGGAACGCAAGATACAATAACAAAAGCCCAGGATAAAGGAATTCCAGTTAAAGTGTTTACATATACAATAGAATAACTATTCCATTAAGGAAGGATATTTTGCCTAATATGCAAATCTGTGCGGAATAGGAGAATCGAACCCCTGCCCGATGCTTGGGAAGCACCAGTTCTACCACTAAACTAATTCCGCTTGAATAAACGTTTTATGTATCCCCAGAAACTATGGTCAGACTCTTTTTCGAGTGTCTCTGTTTTACTCTCTTCTTGTACTATTAAGACTTCCTTCTCCCCAGGCTTTACGACTTGGAATTTATCTCTGATTGACGCTTCTATGCCCTCGTCTGTATTAAGTCTATCGATATCCCGATTGAGTAGAGCTTCACGAGCACGAAGATCTTCGATCTTGTTAAGCTCTGAAGCTTTATTTCTGCTGGTTTCCCGCTCTTTCTTCATAAGCCCGACCATATTATAGGCAAACAGTACAAAAATACAAAAAAGCACGATAAGTGCAAGTGGAGAGTGCCAAAATTTGTATGTATTTTTCTTATTGAATTGCGCCATAAAATATGTATAATTATATCATGATTTTCAGCCAGAAAGGTCAAAAGAGAATGAAACTTATTTTTACGGTAATATCTGTCATCGTCATGATAAGCATGGTTCTTCTCTATTTGCCTATTTTTCAATAAAAAGCTAGTTATCTCCACTACGCATCATTTTCAAGAAGACATCATGAGAGATGTTTATTTTTCCTCTACCAGCCATTTTCTTCTTACCCTTCTTCTGCTTTTCTCGAAGTTTCATCTTGCGTGTAATATCCCCTCCATACATATGCTGCGTGACGTCTTTCATAAAGGCACTTACAGATTCCGATGAGATGATGCGACCCAAAGCTTTACCTTGAATCTTGAATGCGAATTGCTGACGAGGAATAACTTTCTTGAGTCGTTCCACCTGACTTTTTGCTTCCTCCTCTACTCTGCGGCGAGATACCACTCTCGTGAATGCAACCATAGGTTCATCTGCAACGAGAATATCAAGGCGAACTACATCCGCCTCTCGATAGTCACCTATTTCGTAGGAAATCGACGCATATCCAGATGTAACACTTTTGAGTTCATCAAAGAAATCTCGCATGAGTTCTCGGAGTGGCATTTCAAGATCAATTGAGGAACGATTATCTCCAAAGTTTTCCGTCATTTTTACTTCCCCTTCATGGTCATAAAAGAATGGCATGAGCACACTTACGTACTTCGAAGGCACGATGATCCGTACATCTACCCATGGTTCAAATATTTTCTGCACATTCCCATCATCAGGGAAAAGATGCGGAGAATAGATCATCTGCTCCTTTCCATTTCGAAGTATGACTTTGTATGTGATAGACGGCATCGTCACAACAAGCTCAAGATCAAATTCACGATTGAGTCGCTCTGTGACGATTTCAAGATGAAGCATTCCGAGGAATCCACAACGGAATCCTCTCCCTAAACTGCCGGAAGTCTCTTCTTCATACGAGAACGAAGAGTCAGAAAGCTTAAGCTTTGAAAGTGCAGCTTTGAGCTCTGGAAAATCATCTGCAGACTCCGGGTATACAGATGCCCACACGACTGGTGATGGATTCATGTATCCAGGGAGAGCTTCGAGCGGACGTTTTGCATACGTAATCGTATCACCCACAGATGCAATCCCGGGCTTTTTGATACCAGTGACAATGTAGCCAATCTCTCCGCCGCTGATCTTTTCACGAGGAAACTCTTCAGGAGAAAAAGTTCCTACCTCAAGCGCGATAAATTTTTCATCTGATATTGCAAAGAGAAGTGATTCTCCTTTCTTAAAGCTTCCCTCTATTACTCGTACGTAGACGATAACCCCTCTATGGTTGTCATATTTAAAATCAAACACAAGTGCCCGTCCTGACGCAGTCTCAACTTTTACATTTGGAGGTGGAATTCTTTTTACCAGTTCTGTAAGGAGTACTTCTACCCCTTCCCCGGTCTTTCCTGACACTTCGAGTATTGTATCCGGATCAATATCAAGAAGAACTGCGAGTTCCATCTTTACTTCATCAACACGCGCAAGCGGTGAATCTACTTTTGAAAGTACTGGAATAATGACGAGGCCAGATTCGCGTGCCATGCCAAGTGTGGTTAATGTTTGCGCCTGGACTCCCTGAGTAGAATCAACAAGGAGTATTGATCCTTCAACTGCTTTAAGCGCTCGAGAAACTTCATATGAGAAATCGATGTGTCCTGGCGTATCAATGAGATTGAGAATATAATTCTCTCCATCTACCACATGTTCCATACGTACTGGCTGCATTTTGATAGTGATACCACGTTCACGCTCGAGCTCCATAGAGTCGAGAACTTGATCCTTCATCTTGCGCTTCTCAATCGTACCCGTCACTTCAAGCATTCGATCAGCAAGGGTCGATTTGCCGTGATCAATATGGGCGATAATGGAGAAATTTCTAATTTTTTGTATATCCATACTATTGTTCATCCTCGGCAAACTGTAATGAATGCAGTTTAGCATATGTAGAACTGGATTCAAGTAACTCTGCATGAGTTCCTCTAGCTTCTATACTTCCATCTTTAAACACTAATATCATATCTGCATGAATAACAGTAGAGAGGCGGTGAGCGATGATGAGTGATGTGCGATTCTTGACTAGTGCATCAGTCGCGCGAGTAATGAGCTGTTCACTTTGTGTATCAAGATGACTTGTAGCTTCATCTAGGATCAGGATCTTTGGATCACGTAACACCGCCCGTGCGATACCTACTCTTTGACGTTCACCGCCCGAGAGTTTGATCCCCCTTTCCCCAACGATTGTATTGTACCTATTGTCTAACCGTAAAATAAAGTCATGTGCGAGTGCAGTTTTAGCTGCGTTTTCAACTTGTTCTTGAGATATATCCCCTTTTCCGTAGGCAATATTCTCATATACTGTTCGAGAGAAAAGATCAACTTCCTGAGGAACGACAGCGATTTGTCCTCGCAAACTTGCTTGAGTAGCTTTTTTGATATCTATATTATCAATTGAAATCATTCCTTTTTGTGGATCATATGATCGTAAAAGCAAATTAATGAATGTTGTTTTTCCACTCCCAGATCTGCCTACTAGCGCGCATGTAGTTCCAGCTGGAATCACAACATTAATATTTTTAAGTGCCCATTGTTCGTCATTGCGATAAGAGAAAGAAACATCCTTAAACTCAATCTGCTTTTCAAGAAGCGGAAGCTCTACGGCGCCGTCCATATCTGTAACATGTAGTGGTTCATCTAAAATACTGAACAGTCTTTCTACTCTCGTAGTATTTCTCCTAATACGCGTAAATAGCGAACCAAGCTCTGAAAGAGGTTTGTAAGCCATATCTTGAAGAGTTATGAATAAGACAAACTGGCCTATACTGGCATCACCTTTCATAACAAAGAATGCTGAAAGCCCCAGAACTGCTATCCGACCAGTAGTAGAGATTATTGCTTGTAAATTTTCAATACGTTGCCATAATCGTTCCGCGCTATATTGTATCTTACGAGCATCTTTTAATAAATTTCTATTACTTAAAGTTTCTACTTCTTCTTGGGAAAATTTCTTCACAGTAAGAACATTGCCCGCTACATCATACATTTCCTTTGACACTCCTTCAAAAGCATCATTTGAATGCTGCTCGATTAAGTAAATCTTATTAGCAATTTTACGAGTTGCAAGAATATAAACTGGAAATGGAACTAGTACTGCAAGTGCTATCCATACGTTTTCATACAAGAGAGCACCAAATGCACCGAGGAATATTATTATAGGTGGGATAATCTTTTGTCCAACGATGTCATTAACAATAGTATAGAAAGAGGTTGCACCCCGATCAATGCGTCCAATAATTTGGCCACTTGAAGCTCCATGATGAAACAATGAGTGTAATTGTAAATATTTCTTAAATGCTAGGTTTCTAATTTTATCCTCTACTTTTGTTACCATCTTGAAAAGATTGTAATTATAAGAAGATTGCAAGATACTGCTAATGAGTGCCATGGTAAGAATTCCGATAGCACAATATATTAACATTCCCCATGGCAAAGCCCCTCCGTTTTTTATAAATCCAGTTAAAGAGTCTATAAGAGTTTTTGAAATAAAAGGAACGATAATACTAGCTGTTTGAGAAATTACTACCAGAATAAGCAAAAATGTCACTGTTTTATTATGACCTTTTAGATGTAGGGCTATTCGACGTAGGGTAGATTTTTTTTTCTGAGACATAGTAAATACTATTAGTAGTCTTATATTCTACCAGAAAACCATTAAAAACAAAAGATTATTAGAGTTCCTTCTGCTCTGGAGCGAGAACACGGCCGCGCCAGAACTTGTGACTGAGAGCTTTTGCCAAGTCGCTCAATTCCTTGTTCTTCATGATAAAAAGAACCAGAACACCAGCTATAATGCCGATACAGCCCGAGAAGAATCCTTGGAAGAAGATACCGCGTCCAGTATTGAGAGTAAAGATATCATCGAATACACCAAGTGCAATATAGGTCACGATACCCATGACAAGCGCTCCTGTAGCACTCTGCACAAAGGTATTAGAAAGTTTTGATGAAGAGCCCTCGAGGAAATCTTTTTTGAAAAGAATCCAGATTAAGAAGAAGTTTAAAAGCGATCCAAGCGCATATGCGATAGGAAGCGCGAGCATACTCGTACCCGGTACACCAGAGACGCGAAGCACTGCTTCAAGGTTATGGAGCACAGATGGATACGTACGGAACATGTAGATCGTAGTATATGCAAACACAATAACCATCACTGATGAGAAGACATTCACAAAGAGTGGCTTCTTGGTATTACCAGCAGCATAATATCCGCGAATAAACAGAAGGACGAGGCTCTGTGAGAGAAGCGATATGATAAAGAGCGCTACTGCTGCAGCAGTCAAGCGAGTATCTGACCACGAAAATGTATTTGATCCGAGGATCACACGAACGATCTGCGCACGAAGTACAGCAAGGAGTGTGATAACGGGCAACGACCAAAAAATTATCTGTCGTGCTGCTTGTGTTATATGGGCGATGAAATTGTCCATATCTTTCATAGAGAATGATTTCACCAAAATCGGAAATGCTGCGACGGAATATGAGATACCGATGATGCCGACAGGTACAGACTGGAGGTTGTATGAAAAGGTAAAGAGCGATATAGAACCTTCTTTGAGTGTGGACGCGATCGCGATAAGCAATATAAATGCCAAACTATTACATGAAAGTGTCAGTGTTCGTGGGAGGGACACTCGTATAACATGGAAAATTTCTTTCCACGCGATTCGAGATGTAAAGCGCGGAAAAAAACCATGAGATATAACTACAGGAACCTGTATCAACAGATGCATAACCGCACCGATGATTACCCCACCTGCAAGTCCGTATACACCATATATCGGATAGAGAAAAATGATTCCTACAAGGATTCCAATATTATAAAAGACCGGTGACAGCGAGAAGACAAAGAAATTCCGAAATAACTGAGTGACCGTACCAATCAAATTCGAGAGTCCAATGAAAATTGGAGAAAAGAGCATAATCCGGCTCGTAGTGATGAGCGATTGAAGTTGTACTTCGCTGAATCCCGGAGCAATGTACCTTGCGATATATGGCATAAGTAGTGCAACCACGAGACTCACACTTACCATAAAGAGCATGTAGACACTGAAAATGCCGTTGAGGAATTTTCGGGCCTTTTCTTTACCATCAGCATCTGAATGTATTTTGTCCATTAAAAACGGCATGAGCACCGTGATAGATGCAAGTGATGCTATTGATATATACAAAAAGTCAGGAATACGAAATGCAGCATAGTAGGTATCGAGTACTGGACCAGCGCCAACAATATGCGCAAGCGCTCTATCACGCACAAGACCCAAAAGTTGAGAGAGAAAAGCAAAGCCGCCTAAGAGCAGGGCGGCTTCATTTACTCCATGGAACTCCTTATTCAGAAATGTAAGAATACGCTTTACCATTTCTAAATCGGGTTATTGTTTTTCTGGTAGAGGAGATTTTGTTGTTTCAGGAGCAGGTGTTGATGTGCCTGAGACAGAATCGATCGCATTCTTTACGTCCTGATTATCAGGCAATACCTTACTCAAGATCTTGTATTGGATAAGCGCGTCACTCGAACGACCGACTTTCTGATATGCCTGACCGAGGAAATATCGTGCATTCAAATAATTCGTGTCGAGGATAACAGCTTGTTCGAACGCACTCACTGCACCTGTGTAATCTGAATTATTGTAGCGGAGTAATCCGAGCCTGAAGAATACGGTAGGATCATTTGGAGTGAGACTTGCTGCGCGTTCTGCCTGCTTGATAGCTTCTCCAAGATTTCCTTCACTTGTTTCAATCTGCGCTAGGAGGAAGATCGCATCCGTGTAGTTCACTTTCAGGGTAAGGGCTTGTTCTATGAATTTCTTTGCTTCAGTATTATTTTTATTTGCCACCTCAAGTGATGCACGAGCAAGTTTTATAGATGGATTATTTGGAGCAAAAGATTGAGCCTTGTCATACGCTGCTGCTGCACTCTCATAACTTTTTTCCACTCCGAGTGATACGAGAGAGGTATAGATATTACCAAGGTTCACATAGTTTTGATATTGTTTTGGATTACGTCCGATTGCGGCAGTCGCAGATCCCTCAGCTGCATTTACAAGTTTCTGGATGTTTGATTTAAGCGTATCTTGAGAAATGGTTTTATCAGCAAGGAGAGCTTGAATTTCTCCAATATACACTTGTGAGAGCGTACGGTAGTAAATATCACTTTTATCAAAGACGAGAGCGTTGTTAAGCATTCTCTCTGATCGTCCCAGAGATTCGAGCGTATTTGTAGTACTTGTTGCAGCTTTTGAGAAATAGATAATTGAAGTGAATTTCTCAGCATACAGATATGTAGTAGAGAGTGTGACAATCATAAGAACCATGAGCCCCAAGATCGAGAAGAAACTATGGCGAGGATCGCTCAAGAAAGAGAATGTACGAACAGGTATAGCCTGGCGACTCACGAGTATTCCGATAAGGATTCCGCTTGAAGTAAATGCAAGTACAAGCATAATAATATTCGGAGTGTAAAAGATGACACTTACCCATGTATAGATCGAAGTAACAAGCGTCGCCATCACGAAATAATTCGAAAGCGGATTCTGAAGTGCCACCTTGAGAGATTTCAATCCACGCATAAAGAATGTACCAAGGAAAAGTAGCCATACGACAAGACCTAGTACTCCAGTAGTAATTACAAATGTTGCGAGTAAACTATATCCGTTTGTAAAATCTACATTCCAAAATAGTGTTTGGGCTATATCTTTTGGCTGCCAAAGTGCCCAGTCAATAACAAATGTATTTGGTCCTGTACCAAATGCTGGATTGTGCTTGATAGCTTTCCATGCGATTTGTGAAGTTGTGGTAATAGAAGGTCGGATGTCAACATTAGAGACATTGATATATCGAGAAATGAATCCACCAATAGAATTACTACCTACCAAAAAGATAAAGCTTACGAACACAACGATAAGTGCGACAAATGGGAACTTTTTCTTTTGCGCACCATCAGCTCCGGGCGTTATCTGTACACCTGCCTGCTGAATAGAGATGCTATATACAAAAATAATAGCTGAGAAGAGACCAATAAGGAGCCATACAAGAGGTATGTTGATGATAGCAAGAAAGAACAAGCCAACAATAAGCAAAAAGATCTGTATTATATGGAACAGTTTCTTTGACTTCAAGAAATCAAGCGTGAATACGGTCAAAAGCACAATGAGTCCGAACAGTAATGCAAAATCGTTCCAACTCCCTACAAGATTCCCTGATGATATGCCTTGTAAGAGATTTGGAGCAAAACCAAAACCGATAAACATGTTGAAGAGTTCAAACACTGCAAGGATAAGTGCTCCAGCGAACAGAAGTACATAAAAATACCAAATGCGTTTCTCACTCTGGAAATAAAGCGTTGAGAGGAAGAAGAGAATGAACAAGATCAGCATCGAGCCGAACGTTCCGATCTCGAATCCGCTTCCAAAAAGCGACGTATATCGAGATGAAGAAAAGAAAGACGCCACAAAGAAAACAAGAGGAATCGAAGCTGCAAACAAAAGTACTCTGTCTTTTGGAATAACGAACTTTCCTTCTCCAAGTCGAGCGATGAGCCAAAAGAAGACGGCGATCGTCATCCCAACCGAGATCAAGAACCCCTTACTCGCATCAAGAGTAACTGGTATGAACGGTATGAAAAAGAATAATGAGAGGAAAATCGTACCGAGAAGCGTCGCGAATGATAATTTGTTAAAAAATTCTACTTTTTTTGATTCCATTTTGTTTTGTTTGCGCCAATAATAATGGCTCTATTATACCTAATAAATAATGATAATACTAGACAACAATGTTCATAAGTCTATTTTTCACATAAATCACACGTCGTACTTCTTTGCCTTCTATCCAGCCTCCGATAGCCTTGTCCCCAAGTGCCAGAGTTCGAACATCTTCTTCTGCCATATCAAGAGGGATAACGAGCTCTGCTCTCAATTTGCCGTTGACTTGAATAGCGATAGTCACTGTATCGTCTACGATTTTTTTCTTATCCCACTTCGGCCATACGGATGTATGTATAGATTTTTTCTCGCCTGAAGAATTCCAAAGCTCCTCTGCAATATGCGGTGCAAATGGTGCGAGGATTTGTAAAAATTTTTTAAAGTCATCAAGAGATATTTCTGTTGCCTTGTCTGCTTCATTGATGCATACCATCATAGAAGAAATCGCTGTATTAAAATTCATCCCTTCTATATCTTCTGTGACCTTTTTAATTGTCTTGTGAAGTGCTTTCTCGAGAGTCGAAGGATGTGAATATTTCTTGACTATCTTTTCTTGCAATCTATAGACGCGCTCGATGAATCTCCGAGATCCAATTATACTTTCAGTGCTCCAAAGTGCAGTTTGATCAAATGGCCCTATGAACATTTCATATACACGGAGAGTATCGGCTCCATATGTTTTTACTATTTCATCAGGGTTGATCACATTTCCCCATCGCTTACTCATCTTGCGTCCATCAGAAGCTATGATGAGACCTTGGTTCTTGAGCGTCTTGAATGGTTCCTTGGTAGGAACATAGCCCATATCATAGAGGAATTTGTGCCAGAAGCGGGAGTAGAGCAAATGCCCGGTCGCATGTTCCTGACCACCAATATACATGTCGACATCTTTCCAGTACGCAAGCGATTTCTTGCTTGCGAATTCTTTAGAATTTTTTGGATCCATATATCGCAGGAAGTACCATGAAGATCCTGCCCAGCCGGGCATTGTATTAGTCTCATAACCACTTTTTACCCATGCATTCACAGATGCAAGTGGCGACTCTCCGGTACCTGTCGGTTCGTATGAGGTTACATTTGGTAGTTTGAGTGGTAATTCTTTTGTCTTGAGTGGAGAAGTGAGGCCTGTCTTCTTATCATGCTTAAGTGGTATCGGCTCACCCCAGTATCGCTGGCGCGCAAATATCGCATCACGCATTTTGTATTTTGTTACTATTTTTCCGCCAACCTCCTCCGTGATTTTCTTTCGGGCTTCATCAGAATCCATCCCATCAAATTTTCCAGAATAATATAAAATACCATCTTCTTTGTGTATGTAATCAGGATTCTCAATAAGATTGTATGTAAACTCGCCTTCGGCTACAGTAAAGAAAGTTTTTATTTCATTTTTGGGAATCCAAACAACATCATGAAGATCAAATTCTTCCTTTGCTAATGGATCTTGTTCTTCATTAACTAGATCAAAGAAAAGATACTGAAATCGAGCCCGTCTATTGATCTCTTTAACACGATGATAGAAAAAAGTCTGAAGACCAAATTTCGGATCTTTTGTCAGAATTACATTCTTATATCCTGTTTCTTCATAGATCTCTCTCTTAGCAGTTTCGATTGGATCCTCACCAATTTCAATACCTCCCGTAACTAGACCATGCATCTTGAATTTTTTCCAGCTTACACAAAGATATGTATCATCTTTTGGATTTCTCACAATTGCACAAATACACTCTCTGTATACATATGGTTCTTTTTCTCTATATGCAGCTTCACCTTCCGAATATACAAATTTTGGTTCTACCACCCTCTTCATTGGCAAGTTATATTTCTTCGCAAATTCAAAATCTCGCTCATCGTGTGCAGGTACAGCCATCACAGCTCCAGTACCGTAGTTCGCAAGGACATAGTCCCCGATCCATACAGGAACTTCCTCCCCATTTGCTGGATTGATAGCTTTGATACCCTTGAGTTCTATGCCAGTCTTTCCTGCATGCGCAGGCATGTCTTCTTTCTTCATTCGCTCTTTTGCTTCGCGGATATATGCTGATGCTTCAGCCATGTTTTGTGACTGCACGATAAATTCTCCGATATTGGCATGTTCTGGTGAAAGTACTACATAGGTAACACCAAAAAGTGTATCCGCACGTGTGGTAAAGATTTTCACAGTTCTATTGATAGTGGTTTTAAATTCGATCTCACTTCCCTCGCTCTTTCCAATCCAATTTTTCTGTATCTCTTTGATATGTGATGACCAATTCAACCCTTCGAGATCAGTAAGCAAGCGATCAGCATATGCGGTGATACGCATAAACCATTGACGCATAGAAAGCTTCTCTACCGGGTATCCACCACGTTCTGAGACCTGGTTGCCATCTTTGTCTTCTACGATTTCATCATTTGCAAGAACAGTGCCGAGTTTTGGGCACCAGTTTACAAGCGCATATCCTTCGTATGCGAGTCTATATTTCATGAGTATGTCTTGCTTCTCTACATCACTATACCCTTTCCATTCATTCGCGGAGAATATATCTGAGTACGCCGCATCACATACCGCATCTATTTTTTTGTTTCCATCACGCTCAAACAATTTTACGAGCTCTCCGATCGGTCGAGCTTTGTTCTTTGTATTGTCATACCAAGAATTATATATTTCGATAAAAATCCACTGCGTCCATTTGTAGTACGTGGGATCAGTCGTATTTACTTTGCGAGACCAATCATACGAAAGGCCGATCACAGAGAGCTGACGTTCGAATGTGGCTACATTTATGTCGACTGCCTTTTTAGGGTGAATTTTGTGTTCAATTGCATACTGCTCTGCAGGCAAACCGAATGCGTCATATCCCATCGGATGAAGAACATTGAACCCTTGCATGCGTTTCATACGAGCGTATACATCAGAGCCAATATACCCACGTGGATGACCTACATGGAGTCCAGCACCAGACGGATACGGAAACATATCGAGTACGTAGAATTTCTTTTTTTTACTTGGAGATTCTGTCTTATAGATCTTTTTCTTATCCCACTCTTTCTGCCATTTTTTTTCAATTTTACTATGATCGTAATTTTTCATTCAGAATGCAAGTGGTTTTATTTATTAAACTTTTTGACAGCGAGCCATATAAGAAGCGCAAGTGCGAGCGCGAGAATCGCAACTTTTGCAACTCGATCAGCAAGTGACCAATATCGCATTGATGCAATAATAAGAGAAAGTACGCCGCCCCAGGCAAATGAGACAGAGAGAATCTGTACGGTCATAAAACCTGCAAGCACAAGCAACAAGACTCCGAACACAATAAGTGTTATGAAAACTTTTTTCTCATATGAAGCACGATCTTTTTGGAAATCGAGATCTTTTGTGTAATTTGGATTACAGTACCCTTCAATTTTTGTTGCGCCTTTTTCTGTTGGATATGCATTCTCGCTCCACTGGCCACCCACTGAGATACATTTGTCTTTTGTAGTAATATTTTCGACAACTTGCGCAGGCTTCACATACGATTCATATGCGGGCTCTTGATAGATGAGAGAAACAGCATAGTTAGAGAAGAGATTGAGAACGATAACAATCGCAACAATTATAGCGACATGAATAAAACGAAACTTCTTTTTCTCGTGCAAAATTGGTTCTTGATGTATAGTATCCATATTTATAGATTATAGCAGAAAATTCGTGTATAATACACAAGACTTATTATGAAACGTATACGAGAAAAATCAAAAAGAACACTCGGTCGCGTAGCCACCAAAGCCACCAGCTGGATTGGTTCTACAAGTTCAATTGTGGTACACACAGTTCTTTTCGCTTTTTCTTTTGGACTCTACTTTTTTGGTATTGATTTTGACAAGATTCTACTTGTCGTTACTACGCTGGTATCCCTCGAAGCAATCTACCTTGCGATTTTCATTCAGATGAGTGTGAACAAGCAAGCACAAGACCTTGATAGTGTGGCACAAGATGTCGAGGAGATTCAGGAGGATGTCGAAGGTATTGAAAAAGATGTGGATGAGATTCAAAAAGACGTTGAAGAGATTCAAGAAGATGTCGAGGAGATTGAGAAAGATGTGGATGAGATCCAGGAAGACGTTGAGGAAATCAGTGAAAGCGAAGAAGAATCATCCGATCATGCCCATGATGATGTTGTCCTCGGTAGAATAGAAAATACCCTTGGTAAACTTATGGAAGAGATTGCGGAACTAAAAAAGACAAATAAAAAAGAGTAGCGAAATGCTACTCTTTTTTAATCTGTACTGCCCCTTCTCGTAACACAATAAGTTTCCCATCTTTATACTCTACAACAGTTGAAGGTTTTCCATCTCGATTACCCACACATACATATGCGTCAACATTCGTACCGAAATATTTCCTCGCTTCTTTTCTACTCTGCGCAGGTGGTAACCCCTCTGGATTCGCACTTGGAGCAATGACAGGTCCGATAGTCTTGAGGATTTTAGAGAGATTTTTATTGCGAGGCCCAACCATTCGAAACGCGATGGTCTTTGTACCTCTGTGTATATATTCAAATTTCCGTTCGGGACATGGAAGGATTACACTTATTTTCCCTGGCCAAACTTTTTTTAAGAATTCTTTTTGGCTTGAAGAGAGAACGATGTTGAATTTCTTGAGATCAGAAACAGATGAAATGAGAACAATACAGGGCTTACTCTTATCCCGTCCGCGGATTTTGTAAATTCTCTCTACTGCTTTTTTATCGAATGCACTCGCAACCACACCATAGAGCGTATCTGTAGGTACAAATGCAACTCCGCCCTTCTTAAGAACTTCTTCTGCTTTTTTCCAATCGTTAGAGTACATTTATTTTTGCTGCTACAATAAAATCATTCTGCGAAAGACCTCCGATTGCATGAGTAGAAAGGTCGATAGTCACAAATTTATAATCGATCAAATGAATATCAGGATGGTGGCCTTCACTCTCGGCGATAGCACCAACACTATCTACAAATGAAAGTGCGTGAGCAAAATCTTTGAATGTAAATTTCTTCGAAATATGCCGCGCATCTTCTGAAAGAGTCCAATCCTTTACATGGTACATGATCATACCCTCGGCATCTGCCTTTGTCATTGGCTCGATTCCTCCTTCGCACGGTACGCATTTTTCTTTTAATAAATCCATAGAGTAAGTATACATTAAATCCCTAAATAATATCTAAAGAATGTATTTTGACAAAAGATAGTTTCTGTATTACTATAAAGTAAATTTCAACCATTCAAAACTCACCCTTAAAATTTAAATACCATGGCAATGAGACAGTTAAAAATCGAAACCCAAACGACCAATCGTGAATCAAGATCTGCAGAAAAATATTTGCAGGATATCACAAAAATTTCTTTAATAACACCTGAAGAAGAAGTTGCGTTAGCTATAAAGATCAAAACAGGAGATCAAAACGCATTAGACAAATTGGCACGAGCAAATCTTCGTTTCGTAGTATCAGTAGCAAAGCAATATCAACATCAAGGACTTTCATTGAGTGATTTAATAAATGAAGGAAACTGTGGTCTGATTAAGGCTGCCAAAAGATTTGATGAAACGAAGGGATTCAAATTCATCTCTTACGCTGTATGGTGGATCCGCCAAGCCATACTAGAAGGACTCGCAGAACGAGGCCGATTAGTTCGCTTACCTGTAAGCAAACAGGGGACGTACAATAAAGCAAATAAAGCCTATATACAGCTTGAACAGCAATATGAGCGTGAACCATCA
Source organism: Minisyncoccia bacterium (assembly GCA_965656375.1). Lineage (GTDB taxonomy): Bacteria > Patescibacteriota > Minisyncoccia > Phycocordibacterales > UBA9973 > UBA8515. The sequence goes on along the minus strand of CBFHKH010000001.1, from coordinate 159,607 downwards.
ACCGAAGAGTTGGCTGAAGTATTGGAAATGTCTGAGATGGAGATCAATGATATATTCCAAAGCAATACCCGTCACACTTCACTTGATGCACCTGTGTACGAAGCTGAAGATATAACACTGGGTGACTTACTTACAAGTCCTGATCCAATTCATCATCTTACAGATTCGAATGATCTGGAAAAAGATGTTCAACTAGTTCTCAATAACTTACCCGAAATACAACGTCGGGTAATAATATTGTTTTTTGGTATCGGGTGTCATGCTGAAACTTTGGAAACTATCGGCGAGATTCTGAATAAGGGTAAGGAACGAATACGGCAAATAAAAGATGAAGCTATTGAGCAACTACAAAAGGCTCGCTATAGTAGAGCATTAAAGGTATACCTTGGATAAAAAGTAAGACAGTACTGGAAAGCCTGACACAATAATGTCAGGCTTTTTATTTTAATAAAACATATCCTGTCTATTTAAATCGTGGATCGAGTTCATCCTGTAATTTGAATTTTTCAGCAATTTCATCGAGAACGTCATTCTCGCTTTTTTCATACTCGAATGAATTATAGTTATCCAAGATCTCCTCTCCGATCTCGATATCCCGTATCGCAACTGTTACCACCTCCTCTTCATCATCCCTATGTTCAGATAAGACATTCGGATTATCAGAATGATTAAAATATTTTCCATTATCGGACGAGAAGCAATACAATTTACTCTTCTTGCTTCTCCACGTATATTTGTAAATATAAATTTGAAGCAGATCTGGAAAATTTAAGATTTGCTCTCGCGTAAACTTCTGATCAAAGCCTGGGGTGAATTTCCAAATTTCAGTTCCTTTTGGAATAAACTGATCTGCAAATAATCCGATTCCGTGTATATTACTTTCCTTAATCTTAGTTTTTACAAGTAGCATAACCTATATTTTGAATTCCACTACATCACCATCTTTGACGATGTATTCCTTCCCTTCTGTACGAACTTTACCTTTTGATCGAGCCTCGCCGTATGATCCTGCATCGAGTAGATCTTGCCAAAATACCACTTCTGCCCTGATGAATTTATCTTTGAAATCCGTGTGTATCGCAGTACCTGCAATTGGTGCTGTTGAGCCGTGTTTGATCGTCCATGCACGAGTTTCATCTTCTCCTGTCGTAAAGTATGTATCGAGCCCAAGGAGCTTGTACCCTTCGCTTATGAGGTTATTGATCCCATCATCGTTTCCGCCTAATTCCTTTCGGAATGTTTCTTTTTCTTCACCTTCGAAATCTTTTAGTTCTTCTTCAATCTTGGCATCAAGAACAACATACCGTGAGCCCATATTCATAATATAGTCGGTCAGTTCCTTGAATATCTCTGGATTCGTTTCGTCCAAGTTCTTTGCACCACCGCGTTTGTTAAGCCCATAGATAAAAGGTTTCAAAGTGAGGAGATTGAGCATCTTCACTTTTTCTATTTCTTTCTCATCGAACTCACATGAATTTGCAAGCTTTCCAGTTTCAAGCGTAGTAATTAGTTTCGCAAGTGCAGCATCTTCAATGAGTGCCTCTTTGTCGCCTTTCTTCAAATCTTTTCCTAAATTATTTCTACGCTTTGTAACGGTTTCAAGATCAGCAAGTATGAGTTCAAGATTGATAACTTCGATATCACGCAGTGGGTCAATATCACCATATACATGGATGACTTCGTTCCCTCCTTCATTTTTAAGCGGGAAAATGCGGACCATTTCAAATATGGCATCAACTTCACGGATATTTGAAAGAAATTTATTACCAAGACCTTCACCAGCAGAAGCACCTTTTACCAATCCTGCAATATCAACGAATTCTATAACAGCAGGAATTGTTTTTGCAGATTTCGAGAATTCAGAAAGTTTAGAGAGTCGTGCATCAGGCACCGGTACGATTCCCACTGATGGATCAATAGTACAAAATGGGTAGTTCTCAGCTGGTACGCCTTTCTTTGTGAGCGCATTGAAAAGCGTCGACTTTCCGACGTTCGGCAGACCTACGATTCCAATGGACAGAACATAATGGGACATCTTCTAATTTGTTAATTGGTATATATCCATAAACTAATAATTCCTGTGGTGTTGCAATAATCTTTTCGATTACATTTTTAATTATTGCCTTTTTTGCTCCGAAGTTCAAGTTTTGCAGAGTCTTAGCAGCTTTTTGCACAAACAATTCAATCTGATCACTTGCTGGTAATATTGTTTTTCCATTTTGTTCACTTTCCACCCGATTCTTTTCCAACTGTTCTATTAATGATTTGGTTTTATCTCTCACCGGCTGTATGTATTCTTTCAATTGTTCAATCGAGATCAGACCTGCTCCATAAGCCTTGGTATAACGATGTTCATGCTCTTTCAGTTTATCAATCTCTTTTTGGATAGTTCCTTTATCAATAGAAGAATGAAATTTTTTGTTTTGCCGCTCATTGAACCAGCGCTTTGCCTGCACTTCCAGCAATTCCGGAGAACTCATTAAGTGTTTGATCTGCTGCCACACAGATTCATCAATAACTTTTGCATTAATCCCTTTTCTTGTGCAGGTTGGGAGTAAAGGGAAATTACGCACCCTGTTTGTGCAACGATAATAGAGATTTCTCCCGTTCTTTACACCTTCCCCTGTGAGCCTGCTACCGCATGAACACCAAATTTTTGCAGAAAGCAGGTATTCATTTTTCGTATTTCTGGAAGCAGCTTCAAAGTTTGTTTTTAATTTCTGTTGCACTCTGGTAAACAGGGCTTCGTCTATAATTTTAGGAGTCGGAATTTTTATCCACTCAGCTTCTGGTTTACCTCGTCTACTGGTTTTCTTTATTTTCCGGTAGCCGTCTTTTTTAATTGGATTTAATGGCACCACTGCATAGGAAGCGCCATAATGCCCTTCTCCAATGTATGTCTTATTTCTCAAAAGCGTGCTTAGTGTACTTGTACTCCAGACCTCTCTTTTACTTTTCCTTGGCGTTATACCTAAATTTTGAAGTTTTCTGATTATCCCCCTTATTGTTAAACCATCATTTGCTACCCAGTAAAACAGTTTCTTTACTATTTCAGCCTCGTGCTCATTGATTTGGTAATACCCTTGTCTAAAATCAGCATCACCTCTTTTGCCATGCTTAGGAATAAACGTATATCCATAGGGGGCTTCGCTTACGATGATATGTCCTTCATTTGCCTTCCGTACTTTACCCAGGCGGAATCGCTCTGTAATCTTTGCCCTTTCATATTCAGCAAATAATCCCTGTACTCCATATAATATCTTTTCAATCCCATTTGCCGGAGCAGGGGTTGTTACAAAAAGAACCTCTATACCAGCTTCCCTTAGTTCATCCATTACCAATTCCTGGTAAGAATATCTTCTTGCTAACCTGTCAGGGTCATACATTAAAACTGTATTCCAGATTTTCTTTTTGGCATCTACCCGGAGCCTGTCAAGTTCCGGCCGTATTATGCTGTCTCCACTCCAGCCATTATCAAGGTATTGTTCAACAATTAAATATTTTTCCCTTTTGGCATATTCATATATGGCTGATAGCTGGGTTTCAATGGTTCCTTCATTTTCCTGATTTGATGAAGACACTCTGGCGTAAACAGCTATCTGTTTATTTATTTGTACAAAGTCATCTGACATTTTTGCTCTTATCTATTTTCCTAAAAATTTCTTAACCTCATTTTTCTTAATACGCCACAAAGAGGTTTTCCCGTTTCCAAGTTTGTGGCCTTTTAAAACACCTCCTTTAAGCCATCTTTCGACTGTCCTGGGGTGAACTCTGAAATGTTTTGCTACCTCATTTTTTGTGTAGTATTCCATTGTTGAATAATACTCCTAGTTGTTCCAAACTGTCAACTATTATTGGTAGTAATTTTCAAAGTCTCATCAAAAAGTATTTCGAATGCCTTATCCAAACTGTTATCCGAAGGATCTATAAATTTATATTCAAGATGGAATTGTTGAAGCCTCTTTTTACTTGGAGTCTGCGCTTGCATTGAAAAAGATTGTTTGCAATCCGCACGCGACGTAACCTTGTTGTTTATCGTTTGACTCATTTTGTACCAATAGGCAATATTTATTAACCCTTTCAGTGTTACATTTAAGAAGATGTAGGGTAAGGGAGGATAATTTGCATTTTCAGCATCTTTCCCGCACTTATCTCTTAGAATTCAAATGTTACAATGCATTTAAAATGCATTATGGCAAACAAACAATCCTTTCCATTGCTCATAGCTTCTCCATTTTTATTCATCTCTACTGCTATTAATATATAGACTTCTGTAGCAATGATATTCTAATTTCTAAAATCCGCTTGAGGTTAAAATTGCTACCAGTTTTTCTCGGAATAGAAATATCAAAATTATAAAGAGAACAGTTCCAATAATTGATTTTGGAGAGTAGTTGTCTGTATGAGATTTCCCTTTTATTAAAATGTAAGTAAGCTCGTCAATGAAGAGGCCTAAACCAAACGCAACGACAATCATAGACCTAAGAATAAAACCGCCCAAAATAGCTACTATGCCATACATATAATGATGTAGCCTTAGCTTAAATACAGTCGGGCTAGAAGTGGGCTTAAAGTAAATTAGTACCCTTGTTATCAAGATTGTTATGAAAAAACAGAAGAAAAATATGTTAGCGGCATTCACTGAGCTAATTATATCACTAATAATAAGCAACACAATTATTGTTAGTTTTTATACAATACTATTTACTTAAATAATTGGGAATATCTAGTGTCTGTTAAAATAAGCTATGAATAATTTATATATTTTCATTATCTTTCTTACTCCAACAATTGATAACTAATTATTATCAGCTAATTAAGATGAAGATTTTAGAAAATACAGACTTCTTTTATAATTACTCCATCTTTCAATTTGGTAAAAAGGTGTCATTTCTGTTTAAGAAGTCTGTATTTGGTCAATCTTGTTTTATAGCATCCCTCTTTATATTACTATTAGTAATTGGTTCTCTCTTAGATCACACATTACTAATGGAGGGAATAAATGTAGGTTTACTTGAACATTCAACTTTTTGGGGATTTATAGTAATGCAAATTATTGCTCCTTGGTTTCTTCAAAAATCAATTAATAAGTTGCTTGGCTTTTTGAAAGGAAATGATGTCATTGATGCAAGTAAAGATTTAACAACTTATATCTCATTACTCAATAAACATACGTTAAAGCAAACAAACATAAGTAGGCTTTCATTTGCAATAATTTCCTTAATTGGGTTAGCTTGCTTTGCCTGGAATTCATTTCAAAATCAAGAGCCGCTTAGATTTTTAGGCTTTGATTTTTGGGATTCAAGTAATCACTTTTTTGGATATTGGTTAACTAGGGTATATAAACTCTATATGTGGGTGTTTTTTCTACCTGCCATTATTCATATACATCTAAGCAGCTTATTTGTTTTATATAAGTTACTGCATGAAGCAAGACGAGAAAAATTCTTTAAACTAATGCCTTATAGCCAAGATGAGCACGCTGGGGCAGGAGAAATCATTAAAATAGCAATTAATCCACCTATTCCAATAATGCTAGTTGGGTTCGCGTCGGTAGTAAGCGCTTTTTTTATTCATGGCCATATTAGTATTACCCCTATTATTGGCTTGAGTTTAATGAGTCTTTTACTTATTATAATATACCTAATTCCCGCGATTCAACTTAGAAATATCATTAAGTCTGAGAAAAAGAATCAACTAGATGATATAGCACGAAAACAGAATGCTCTTTATTTTGAACTTGTAAAATATGAAAAATCAATACTCAAGCCGGATGATTTGGAAACACTCAACACCCTAAGTTCAGTTTTTAATCAAGTAAAATTAATCTCAGTTTGGCCTTATTGGAAATCAATATTAAAAGTAGTTGGAATAATAAATATTCCATTAATCATATCACTACTTAAAAATGTTTGGCCCGCCCTAAAAACAGTATTCTGATCTTAACTAAGAGTTAAAAGATTGCAATATTTTTTTCCAGTTTACTAGTATTTTGTATGTCAGGTTTATGCTTGCTAAGCCACCTAATATCCAAAAATAGAATGCGAAAAAAGTTGTTGATGCAGGTAAAATATCTTGTGATAAAAGTAATAAGACAGTTCCAGACCATATTGGAATTACCATTAAAGTTCCTAATAATCTTTGTGGAGGAAATAAAGGTTCTCCCTCCATATATATAGACCGCATAGATAGTAATAATATTTCCCTTAAAATTGCAATTGCACAGGGCAAGGCTGGCATCCCTCTTGCGATTGCATAAGTTAATGAAATCACAGTAAGATACTTGTCACCAAACAGATCTAAAATTTTTCCAGTATTTGTAGTGCAGGAAAATTTCCTCGCGAGAAATCCATCAACTACATCAGTTACACAAGCATAGATAAATAAGACAGTAGCTGCGAAGACAAATTTGGGTGTAAGAGCAATTGTAATAAACACTAAAGCCGCTATGGCCCTACTTAATGTAATAAGTTGGACGATGATAATATCTCTCTTTTCCTTTAGCAAGGTGTTAGCTGATAATAATTAGTTATCCACTGTTGGTGAAACTTAAAATATCCATTGTAAAGTCTTTTCGAGGGTGTTTAGTTCTTAAAATTTGACGTTGGCGCTTTTGATTAACATGAGTATAGATTTGAGTTGTTGTAATTGAACTATGACCCAGCAATGATTGTATATATTTGATATCCACATCTTTCTCAAGAAGCAAGGTGGCAAAAGTATGCCTAAAGACATGGGGCGTAATATGTCTTGATAAACCTGCCTTTCTTGATATTTTACTTACAATGTTCCGAATAGACTGGTCAGAAATTTTTTTATTAAACCTATTGATAAGAAACCACCCTTCTTGCTGAGACTTGTTACTTTTTAATAATTGAGAATACTCTTGTAAAAGGGTTAATGTTTCCTTGTTACATATCTGAATATTCCGTTCCTTATTCCCCTTGCCTTTAATAAGAATTGAACCGGTACGAAAATTGATACATTCTGATTTAATATTTGCAATTTCTGAAACTCTGGCACCGGTACTAAAAAGTAATTCAAGCACTACAATATTGCGAAGTGATTCAAAGTATGAGTAACTACATCTATCCTTTACCAAATTCTTCTTTTGATAACTTGCTTTTAAAATCTTTATCACTTCACGAACATCCATAACGGGCCTCAATGTCTGTGGCTCTTTAATTTTTATTCGCATTTTTCGAAAGGGGTTTATCATTATTTTATCGTCAAATTCCAGGTAATTGAATAGCGCTTTCATCGTAGCTACTTTCCTTTTTATTGATTTTGGTTTTAAGGAGGAGAGTAACACTAGGTAGTTCCTTAAATCGTCTTTTGAAATATCAACAATTCGGTCTTTAGTAACCAAAAATGTATTTAACTGATTCAAGTCTATTTCATAGGCTTTGAGTGTTTTAGCGCTCAAATTCTTTTCAAACCGGCAATGGATGAGAAATTCAGTAATTGCGATTTTAAGTGTCATAAGTAATAATTTTAGCTTGTTAAAGTATCTAAAGGATAAGTAATCAAGATAGCACTCCAAAAGCCAATTTTTGAGTTATCCCCAGTTTTTGCCTAAAACTCAAATAGCCCTCCCTTATATCCCTTCTCATATTTTCATACAATCAGATTTATGGAAATTAGTCGGGTTCCAAACAAGTTAAAAATGTTCAGGCGCACAGCCGGGTATTCTCAAAAGAAAGTGGCACGTATGCTTGGGCTTGCTGATACCAGCACCCTCTCACGATGGGAGCATGGTAGTAAGCTTCCTGGCATTGTGCAGGTCTTCCGTCTTGCCCAGATATACAGAACTTGGCCGCATGAACTTTTTCCGGAACTGTGGCGTGATATTACCGCCTCGGTTCCCTTGTTTACTCAGGAAACTGAGTCCATTATTTCTAATCTCTAAGCCGATATGAAAACATAGAATCAGTGGTTGTTGCAATGCAACAACGTGAAAAGGACACTTGCTGTCCTTTTCATTTTCCCTCTCATGGGTGAAATTCTGTTGTTTGAAAATTCAATAGTATAAAAACGAACGATTAACGATAACGAAAGGATAAAAGAACGTATCGTGTGTGGATAAGTCCATTGGGAGGGGTTTATTAGTAACTATCTATTGCTATGAATCATGATTATGAACCCCATGAACGAAGGCTTGCCAATGAAATAGCCGAAACCCTGGAGGACAGAGATTCCCTGGTTATGCACCTGCAGTATGTCAGGAAGTATAAAGAGGAATACTTACGAAAGGTACTCAATAAGGTGATGACGCTTCCTCCGGAGAAGATCAGGAAAAGCCGGGCAGCCCTCTACACCTTCCTTATCAACCAAGGCAATGCCAAACATGACACTCGGCATTAGTACAAACACACGGCTCCTTGGGCTGGCAATTATCAACTCGGGGAATGCTCTTGTAGACTACAAAATTCATCTACATAAAGCGTCCTGGTCGCCTGGGAAAGCGGATATGATAATCTCCAGTCTGGAGCCGTGTGTGCGCCAATACTGTATTAAAAGAGTTATTTTGTCAATACCGCCACCACATCATCAGACAAAGGGTTTCAGATACCTTTTGCTTAGGCTCAAAGAGTACTTTAAGGCCAACCTCATTCCTGTTTTTGAAAAGAGAATCTCTGAGTTTCATCTCTTAATACCGGAAGGGAAACAAAAGCTGAAAAAGGTTCTCATGGAATCTCTTACCCTTCAATTCCCCCAGCTTATGATCTGCTACCGGCGGGAACTGAAGAACCAGAAACGCTATTATGTAAAGCTCTTTGAAGCAGTGGCGGTGGCTACCTTAGTTGTTCAGGGAAAGTAACTGAAAAAACAGGAGTATATCTCCTGTTTTTTGTTTGCCTCATCAGCAAATTACCCGCCCTTATGTCATCACTTCCCTTCCTATATGCTTTGTTATAAATACATTCATTTAAAACTTATTAGTATGAAAGAATCAGAAAACCCATTACCCCTTGTCGCCTGTGAAATTGAAGTTATTTACCGGCCAAGGTTGAAGCCCTCGGAGCTGCCACTTATTCGAGGCGCAGTTGATGCGTATAATATTTTCCTTACGTGCTGGGATATGGACAAGATATACCTGGTTGAACAGGCAAAACTCTTGCTCCTTAACAGGTCTAACCGGGTACTTGGAATCCATCATATTTCTTCAGGCTCATGTACCGGAACTGTCATGGATCCCAAACAGGTATTTTCAGTTGCCCTAAAGACAAATGCCTGCCAGATTATCCTTGCTCATAATCACCCCTCTGGGAATCTCGCGTTTAGTAACGCTGATATTACCCTGACAAACAAGATAATCAATGGCGGGCGCTTTCTTGATATTAAAGTCCTGGATCATCTTGTTCTTAGCCCTGAAGGATTTATTTCATTCGAAGATTGTATAGGAGTCTTATGACTCCTTTTTTTCTTACACTCTCACTTGCTTATCTGACAAATTTCCCTCCCTTATGCTTCTATGTGAATTCAGCTATGCTGAAAGAAACAATTATTCTTTCACAATTAAATCTTAGAATTATGGATTCACAAACATCTACGTCCAAAGATTTGGACTTGTATCAAATTGTTACCGACAAAGTAATTGAGTTGCTTCAACAAGGCGTGGTGCCCTGGCAACGACCCTGGAAAGAAACCGGTATGCCCATCAACATGCTGAGTAAACGGCCATATCGTGGTATCAATCTCTGGCTGTTAAATGCCCTTCCGTATGAAAGTAACTGCTTCTTAACCTGGGATCAAATCAAGGCCTTGGAAGGCTCAGTCCTTAAGGACGAAAAGGGCCACATTATTGTATTCTGGAAGAATGTTAAGAAAAAGCCAGAAGAAAAGAATGCCGATGGCAGTTTTGCAACTGTTCCTATGCTCAGGTATTACAAAGTCTTCAACCTGGAGCAATGTAAAGACATTCCGGTTAGCATTGTCCCGGTTCAGGAAGCCTGGAAAAGCCCTGATCCGATCATGGAATGTGAGAGTATCTTACACAATATTGCAGATATGCCACTCATCTCATTTAAAGGCAAAGCTTCGGCATACTACAATGTTGAAACAGATGAAATCACAATGCCCAAGATGAAGGACTTTAAAACCTCTCACAGCTACTATGCAACCTTGTGGCACGAGTTGGTGCATGCAACCGGTGCAGCTAAACGGCTTGACCGAAAAACACTTGTTGACCGGACTTCGTTTGGGTCAGAAAGCTATGCCCAGGAGGAGTTAATTGCTGAAATGGGGGCAGCATTCCTTTGCCAGTTTACCAGCATACTGCCGTTTGAAATTGCCAATCATACCGCCTATATACAAGGCTGGCTTGACGTATTGAAAAACGACAAAAAGTGCATTATTACCGCTGCCGGTGGGGCGCAAAAGGCGGTGGATTGGATACTAGGTAGAATGGAAGGTGAACCAAAAGAAGATGCGAATGAATCATCAGATTAACCTATGATTATTAGTACAACAAAGTCTGCTTGGAGAAATTGATGTGTACCCTTTAGAGTGGACACTCTTAAACCTACTGGCGGGCCAACAAAAGATGATTTCTGTATTCTACAGGGGTCATCTTTTTTAAATTCCATTGCTGCCTCTCGTTGTTATAATACTCTATATATTTTCCGGTGGCTATTTTTACTTCTTCAAATGTCTTGCAGTCTTTGTAATCAATGTCATCTTTGAAATGACCGAAGAAAGATTCAATCGGCGCATTATCAATGGCATTTCCTTTTCTTGACATTGATTGCACCATCTTGAGTTCCTTTGTCCTATATACATAGTCAGGATTGGTGTAGTAAAATCCTTGATCCGAATGTATCAACACATTCTTCAATGTGGGAATGGTTTTATTCTTTTTCATATTCTCAATCGTTCCTAAAGAAATATTCAGTGTGAGATTTGGGGACAAGTACCACGCAACAATTTCCAGACTCGCAACATCTTTAACCGCAGACAGATACACCATACTGCTATTAAATGGCAGGTAGGTAATATCCGTACAAAATGTTCTAAAGGGACTCTTTTGTTGAAACTTCCTATTTAAGATATTCCTGAATGTCTTATGGTCTGGTGTGCATTTCATGATATTTTTATATAGATTCTTCCTTCGTATCTTGGTTATCAGGTGATACTTATTCTTAATCCTCATGATCTTCTTATGATTCATTACGACACTCTTATCAGCTTTAAGCTTCATTTGCAGGGTTCTCCAGCCATATTTGGCCCTTCCTTCATCAAACACATCCTTAATGAGCTTGTAATCCCAATAGTCTTTCTCTGGCTTGTCTGCATGTCCCAGCCATTTGTAGTATCCGCTTCGCGATACTCCTGCAATTACGCAGAGAACATCAACACTATCTCCCATCTCTCGTATTAATCCATATTTCATTTTTGGCCAGAGTTTTACTCCGCTCTTCTGGCCCGGAGTCTGACTAAAAAATCATTCTCCTTTTTGAGGTATCGCACCTCTAATTCCAATCGCTTAATTTTCTCCATATCTGACAAAGTTTCAAATCTTCTCGGCCTCCCTCCATCCTTACCTCTCGTTTCCGTACTAAATCCATCAATCCCTTTTTTCTTAAATATTTTGCGCCAGTCACACATCAGATAGCTTGGCTTATGCTTACTGAAGAGGGTTAAATCAAACCCCGCCTGCCTAAATATTTCCTTTGGTGACATTCCCTTATGAAGATACTGATCGACCGCTCTCATCTTAAATTCGGGCGTATATGCGATATACGTCCCGCAAAACTTCAAGACATTTTCATTTCGTAACAATCCATCTATTTGCTCTTTTGTGAATGTTTGTTGCTTCATATCTATTGTTATACCTAATAATTGAACAGAAAAAAAGTGGGCACGTAAGTGTCCACTTTTTGGGGTACAGATCAAAATTTGGCAGGCTTTTATTTTTCATCTTCTCCCAGTTTTTTCCTTCGGTTTATTTCTTTCAACAAAATAGAGGCCTCGCTAGATGTAATTGTTCGTGTGGAAGAGTTTTCACTTGCTCGCCGACTTAAATATGGAATAGATTCTTTTATTGGGCCATAGGGCAGATACTTACTTACATTAAATCCATTTTTTGAAAGGTTGTACGTCAAAACATCTCCCATTCCATACAATTGACTAATATGAATGCTTGCAGTGTTTGGAGGGATATTGTTCTTAGTCATAAACTCAACTAAACGGGTAATACTTTCTGAGTTATGAGAGGCAACAAGCAAAAATGAAAGGCGATCTGCAGTTAAACAAAATTCAAGTGCAGAATTGAATGCCTCATCTGTTTGAATTTTATATTTGAAAATTGGGCATTGATAATTCATTTTAGCAGCTCGATCTCTTTCTGCTTCCATATAAGCTCCGCGAACTAACTTACATCCCAATATGAAACCAGAGGTATGCGATAAACGTATATTTTTTTTCAAATTAACTATTCCTTCTTCTTTATACATCTGATAGGTATTAATAACTACCGCCTTTGTTTTATTATACTTCTCTTGCATTTTTAGAATGACGTAGTCAATCGTATCTTGAATCCAGGACTCTTCCGCATCTGCCATAATTCTAATTCCCAAAGTATCAGCCTTTTTGCACATTTCATCTATAGAGTATATAATTGTTTTAAGCACTTGATTTTCATCTAGGCTAAGTTGCTCATTATTTTTTAGTTTGCTATTTAGCCTTTCCAGCCAATCAAAGGGAACTATGCCAGAAAGCTTAAATACAACAATCGGAATTTTTTTTGTCTGGAGCTTTGCCAGTGCCATAAGAGAGCCCATTTCATTTTTAAATTTGTCACCATCGGATAAATGTTTTATTCTTTCAATGCAAAAATCAGGAATAGAGGAAATTCCATTTTTATAGAGTATATCTGCACAGTTTAAACACTCTGCTGATGTTTCCCCTGAAATGAAATATTGATACAGCCCAAATTTCTTAACAAATTTTAGAGCCCAATTAGGAATAATTGATAATAAAGGGGTTGTGATATTAAGAATTTTGTAAAAAAAGGGGTTACTCAAAATTTTAAACCATTTGTATTTTCGCCTTAGCTGTTTATCAGAATAATCTTTGTAAGTATATTCAATATTCCAAAAGGCTTGGTTTTCATCAACATTTTTCATGCATGTATAATTAGATATTAAAAGATGGCATTTCCATTTCTTTAATCTTGTTTAAGGTATTAAGCACCGCTATTCCTATATCGCCTAAATTAAAGCAGTACGAATTTTTACTTAGCCCGAACAGATTGTTAAAAATCCAAGTATTACTGTAGGCAACCGAAGAAAATTTATTACCGGAACTAAAACACAATCCGGTATTCATAGGGGTCGCCTTTAATCCCGAAATCTTGCAATTAGAATAATATTCTTTTCTAATCAGAGTTGATTTTTTTGACACTTTAAATGTTGAGAAAAAACTATTAATTTTTAAACTTTTTATTCCGTCTATAACTTTTTGAGGATAAGGTAAGTTTCCCAAACAGTTAAAAGGAAAAACAATTAGCCATTCTTTGGCAGGCAAATTTTTTATTAGTTTACTTTTTTCAGGTATTTGCGCAATCAAATGAGCATCTAAGTTGAGTATCTCAAACCTCTCGCTGTCAAGGCTCCAAAAATCCAGTCGATGATTAGCCTCTTCAACGTATTCAGGAACAATATCAATTCCAATATAGAGTTTAGACAGAGAATCACATAAAAGAGAGTAAGTCGCATCAAAACACCCTACCTCTATCAAACCACCATGGTTATACATTAACGACTTAATAAATTCTTTCTCGTCGTTTAAATATTCTTGAACGCCTTTAGGATAATTTGTTGGATTCAAAATATTCCTTCCCAGGCTATCAAAATAAATGGACTGATCCATATTAATACTTGTCTTATAAATAGTACTTCTCCTATTTTTAAAAGAATGAAATACCTGTTTTTAACGGTTTTAATTAAGGGGTCTGCTCAGTAAATACTCCTTTCGAATAAAACTAAAAAAGTTTTCCGCCAATTTTTGACTCTGCCTTTGGAGCTATGAAAGTAGCTTCGCCACTATCCGCCTTTGGAAATTGAGTTCCTAAAATCAAAACTTCAGAATTAATGTTTCCGATTTGGATGCTCCCAAAATTTAAAACTCCTAAAACGAGGCTCCCTTTAATCTCTTCAATCGAATGTTGTGTAAATCTGCCAACGCTGGTTTTAATACCAAATTTTCCGAAATCAATTTTGAGTAAATAGGCTTTCTTAGGTGCCGATGGCTCTATTTCAGCATCTATAACTCTGCCAACCCTAATTTCCAGTAGGTCAAAAGTATTTTCTTTTGAAACGATTGGTTTTAATTCTGTACTCATAATATATGTTTTTAGTTTAGTAATCTCTTATTAAGTATACTCTGATATTTTATCCTGTCAATAAATATTGAGTAAACAAATTTTTGAAACCCGTTTGGTGCAAATAGGTCTACAGCTTGCCAATCCTTTAAATTGTCGGGAACATTACATTCATCTAATTTGATTGGTATTATAAATACTTTGTTTTGTGGTAACAAATCGATGATATCAAGTGCAATTTTTATCTCTTTTTGAACATACCCCTTTTTAGCCACAGAAAAAGATGATAGGCAAATCAAAATAAAGTCAGCTTCTTCAATAGCTTTTGTTGTTTCATATTTCCAATTTTGTCCTGGTAAAATATTAAACTCATCCATCCAAGGGGTACATCCAATTGTGTGAAGTGCGGTATAAAGTTTGAGAACAGAATCCTTGTCCTCTTTTGCGTAATTAATAAAGATTTTGATACCCTTTAAATGTTTTTCATCAAATGGCAAGCTTTCAAAATTCCAATAGCTGTATTCTGATTCACTTAGCGAATAACACTCTAAAAAACCATTTCCGTTGGCGATAAGTAATTTTTTACTATCGCTTATAAACTGTAGGTTCCAAATCGCATCTTCAAGTTTTTGGTAATAGATTGGTGCTAAAAAATCATTAATTTTATTGACATAAAGATTTCCTGAAAGGTCTCCTGTTATAATATTCTCTCCAAAGTGGCTTATAGCACTTATTTGTCTTGAAAGGGTTATATATGTCTTGCTATTTTTTGTATTTACTAAATCAATTTTTGACAATGTGTTAGAATTTGATCCAACATAGAGTACTCTCTCAATTTCGTTATGGTAAATATTATAGCAACATGTTCTTTCATCATAAATTAATATTGGCGGCTCTTGGCTATCTAAGTCAAATTTATAAACCCCCTTTTCGGAGGCAACGATATATAAATTTGACCCTTCATATGCCAAGCCAAAAAGTGATTCTTCAAAAGAATAGCTTGTAAACGTTTGGGAAAGCAGGCTATAAATAATTAATCCATCTTTCCAAGTCGATGCAACTACTAATTGAAGGTTTTCGATAATTTTTACATCCCATACAGGGCTTGATAAGGAATGCTTGAAGATTATTTCATTTTGTTTAAAAACGATAAGCTCTCCTTTTAAAGGAGATTTAGAAGCTGTTCCGATTGCAACTACATCCAATTGAGTAGAAAAATCCACGCCCCAAATTGGTAACTCAACTTTATTTTCTAATAGAATTTTCCCATCACAATTACAAAGGATAAATTTTCCAGTAATGTCACCAGCAATTACAACGTCTCCACCCCTATTACTACAACAATCTATTACCCCACTTCCGATTTCAATTGTCCAATCTTTTTTCGTCATCATTTTACATTGTATTTTGCTTAGCCGCATTTAAATTCTTCCATCCTTAACTAATCTCCAATAATGATACCCAAGCGCAGTTAACCTGCACGATTGTGATTCCATTGCAGCAAAGTACATGTAAGATGCTCCCACAGGTACAACCAACCCAACACTTTGGAATTTTTGAAGATCCTTAAACACATCTACATTTTCAGCTTTTGCAAATGGTTCTACAACAGTATGTTTCACTTCTTCTGAATTGGTATATTCAAATGAAGGGTCTAATGGAAATTCCTGTTCAGGTTCAGAAAAATATTGAATAATTTTTCTTAGGGTTTCTTTAGGAACTTTTGGAGCAATTTCCCGTAATGAAATAAATTCAGTGATGTTTGTTTTGAAAACTGGCCGCTGATCCCAGGGCCCTAAAGCCTGGTCAATATAGGAATAGATGCTTCCGGGAGTAATATCGCCCCTGATATCTGCAGCACCGCCTTGTAATGCATCTATAAGAAGATTTGTAAAAACGCCATGCCCGTTTACCTCCATTGCAAATTCATCGGACTTGCTTGCAGTTAATATAGTTACCCCTTTGTTTATAGATGTTGTGACACCTCCCGTTATCATTGATGTACCTGCAGCACCGGAATGACAACAATCCAAAATAATAACCTTATTAGTTGCTTTTGAATTATTTGCCATCACTAATAAATCAGCCATTGAAACCCCCACATCTAACTTTGCCGCATCCGGGGTTACGAGATAAGCTCCTAAATCATTTTCAAATCCATGGCCTGAAAAATAAAAGAGCGCAACTTCACTATCTCCTTTAAAAAGTTCCTGTAGAAGTTCGGTAAGCTTTCCTTTTGTCGGCACATCGGTACAAAGGCGAACTGCAAAGTTCGGATCCCCGTTTCCATGTGTTCCCATAATTGCTCCAAATGCTGAAGCATCGTTTATGCATCCAGCAAGCGATGCATTCGGATAATTATTTATTCCTACAACTAATGCTTTTCTCATAAATAGTTAATGTTTTTTACTTTGTATCCCGGTTGAATTTTGTATTTCACCCAGTCATTTAAAGTGGTGTATATATTTGAAGATTCTGTAAGAATAATTTGCTTCCTGGAGTCTAGTTCTGCAAGCTTAACATACGGGTACAAAAGCAGGTATTCCTTTCTCTCAAATGTTGTTTTCTCAAAATCACTTTTAGATACGGGAAACAGCGAACAACGTGATTGTTGTCCATCCAAAAAACCTAATTCCCATGGAATCCACCTTGATAAATCGGCATTATCTGATATTGCCAGCAACAATGATTCAGACGACCGCATTCTTCTCCTGATAAGTTCTGCAGATTCTTTAGTAACATTGTTTCTTTTCAAATCCGGGTCTATAATCCAGTCAACATACACTGAATATCCCTTGCCCGTTAATTCGATATAAATACCTTCAACCTCGTCTTTATCCAAAAAACTGTGTGAGAGAAAAATATCAAACTGTGTTGCTCTTTGACGGGCTTCTGAAAATAATCTAGCCTTTTCATTTATAGTTTTATTAGCAGATAGTGATTTCAGGTATTTACTTGTATATAACGGCATAAGATTTAGTTTAAAAAGTTTTCAAGATTTTTCCATGACCATTCAATGACTCTTTTTCCAAGCAATTCAGGTGGTATAGCTCCCTTATCATCTTTTTTTACATGCATCCCGATAATCCGTAGTCTTTCTTTCCTACCACATTTTATTTCCCATCTTGAACCACTTGAGTGCCAGGTATTTTTGCTCAACAGTACAATCATACTGTCACACTGCTTTATCTTGATGCGGCATTGCTTTTTCCACTCTTCCTCACTCCAGGGCTTTTTTACCGACATATCAATAAATTCAAATGGAGTTTTGTCATTTTTGACTTGGCTTACTAAAAAGTCTCTATACTTTTTATCTTCAATTGCAAAACTTATAAATACTTTTCTTTTCTTTTTCGGCTCAGATCCAAAAAGCCATTCGAATAACTCATTTAGCATTATCTACAATTTAACCTCTTACTTATTTTTCCCTTCATTCATACACTGGTCAATGGCATCTGCTATTTTTTCCCAGTCCCAGCTTATTGTCCGGTTACGCTGTAACCCTGCTGGCAAATCTGTAGCTGTAGTTGCGCCGTCAACATACACACCAAACACTGGAACATCATTCGCTTTCGCAAATGATATTTCTTTAACCACACCTGTGGCTGTATAGGTTTTCTTGCCAACCAATACAATCAATAAATTGCACTTATTTATTTTAGCATTAATTAATGCTTCCCATTCTTTTTGCGGCAATACTGTTTTCGAAGACCAATCTTCTATACTGAATGGTGTTCTGGAATTTTTTGCCTGTCCGGCAAAAAGGATTTTTTCATCTTTGTTATTATCATAGTCGAAACTTATGAATACTCTTGGGTCTGCCATAATTTTACTGATTTAGTTATCAAAGATGGCGATGTTGCTTTTTGGAAAAAACCTTTCTGGAAGGGGAAAAATCCGGTATTTTATTCAGGGGCTTTCCTTGTATTATGAGGTTTTCTCTTTTCCCCTTCATATGTAGCTTGCCAGCTCAAAAACAACCCGATTTATTAATTCTTCAAAAAACATTTTATGCAAATTCCTCAATCAGCTCAACCATTACCTGACATTTTTATCGGCACAGAAAAAGTAAAATCAATGGCAGAAAAATATAATACTGAAAAATATCCGCTACTACAAGCCGCTCAAAAAGCAAAAGATGCAAACAGAAATGAAACAAAATCTGTCTGGTACTCAAAGGAGCATGTCCAAACCTGGCTTGATGAAATGAATATTATGAATGCCACCGGCATGAGAGTATACTTCGGTGCATATGATGAAGATCACCATATCGCACCAGGACAACAATGCCTAGTTGTAATGTTAACACGTCCTACAGCCGATGGTGCCGGAAATACAGATATAATCTATGAAAATGAGCCCGGATTTGAAGAACGAAAGAATGCATCTGCTAATAGCAAGGCTATTTCTTTTGATGAAGAAGCAACACCTAAGCCATTTAACTATGGCTCACCCTGCCCACCAATCTGTTAGTATAAATTAATTATACAATATGTTGGTAAGATTGATTACTTTAGAAGTATGCAAAAGTTGCTGCAACACATTTATATCATACCATTATTTGTAAGTACGCTGCTCAGCCTGAAAGTTTTCAGGCTGAGATGGCCTGTTCAGTATAAAATCTTTTCATTACTTCTAATAATAATTTCTGTTACAGAACTTTTTGCAATTTCTTGGAAATATTATTTCTATAATAACCTGGGGACCTATTCTTTTACCAATTCAAATTTATGGTTGTATAATATTGCTCTAATTCCTCAATATCTTTTATACCTCATGGTTTATTATCAAACAATTCAATCTCCATTTCTAAAAAAAATAATTAAAATACTAGGAATTCTTTTCCCTGCTTTTTCAATACTAAATCTTTTATTTTCTCAGTCAATACATACTGTAAATAGTTATACAATAATATTATCTAGCGCAATTATTATCTTTTTAACTGTCTGTTATTTTGACCAACTGAGAAATGCAAGCGAATCAATTAAATTGACAGGACACCCAATGGTTTGGCTTTCATTGGGCGCATTTATTTTCCACGCTGCTAATTTACCCTACATCATAAGTCTTGACTATCTGATTCATAAAAATTTGTCTTTAGCTATCGCTCTTTACTACATATACCTTGGCCTAAACTGCATCCTGTACACCTTTTATTCAATTGCATTCTTATGCCCGAAACCTCTTCTCAAATATTAACCCTCACAATCATCATCAGCACAGTACTGTTATTGATCTTTGGTGTCATTATTGTACGCTATATTTTACTGTATCAGCAAAAAAGATACCGACATCAACAAGAAGTAGTTGCTCTCAGAGAAGATTTTACAAAAACTCTGTTACAGTCGAAAATAGAAATACAAGAAGAAACTCTTAACCATATCTCAAAGGAATTGCATGCAAATTTCAGTCAACTTGTTTCACTAATCAATATTAATTTATCAGCAATACTTCCACACTGTTCTGATAGTATTAAGGAAAATATTTTTGAAACCAAGGCTCTTGCTAAACAGGTTTTGGGAGATTTAAAAGCATTGAGTGTTAGTTTGAACACCGAGCATATTATGAAGATCGGCATTGTTAAGGCTTTAGAGAATGAATTAGCAAGGTTTTCTAAAACAAAGCGATTTGTCACAAATCTTACCAAAACAGGTGTTGAATACAGACTGTTGCCAGAGAGGGAGATAATCTTATTCAGACTATGCCAGGAAGCTCTTAATAATATTTTAAAGTACGCAAAAGCAAAAAACATTTATGTAACATTTGATTTTGAAAAAACTGTATTAACCCTGAAAATTAGTGATGACGGGGTGGGTTTTGATTTAGGCAATGTAATGAAAGAATCAGGAAAAAATGAAAGCACTGGTATTTTGAACATGCAAAAAAGGGCAAAATTAATAGATGGTGTCTTGGATATTGAAAGTAAAATCGGTGAAGGAACAGAAATAACAATAGTACTCCCAAAATAAATTAACGAGCTATTTATGAAAAAAATAAACCTTGCTGTTGTTGATGATCACAATTTATTCAGGAAAGGGCTCATAAAATTAATTAACCTTAGTGACCCTGAAAGTAAATATACAGTACTCTTTGAAGCAGCGAGTGGCATTGAGCTAAAGGAAAGACTTGATAAAAGGATGCTTCCTGATATTATACTCATGGACATTGATATGCCGGATATGGATGGGTATGAAACTGTGGGATGGTTAAAACAATACTATCCATCCATAAGTGTGCTTGTCGTTTCAATGGTAGAAACAGAAGAATCGGTAATAAAAATGTTACGATTAGGTGTAAAGGGATATTTATCCAAAGATATTGAAGTAGAAGACATGCATCTGGCTTTAGAGGCGATTTCAAATAAAGGCCTGTATTACTCAGATATTGCTACAGAAATAATGGCGGTCGAAATGCAGAATACATCTAAGCCCAGCACTAATTTGGGTCAACTTTCTGAAAAAGAAGAAACATTTTTGATACTCGCTTGTACAGATATGACATATGCTGAAATAGCTGAAAAAATGTTCTTGAGTCCCAAAACAATTGAAGGTTACAGGGATGCTTTATGTAAAAAATTACAACTTAATACAAGGGTACAATTAGCCCTGTATGCGGTAAAAGTTGGTTTGGTTAAGTTATAAATAATAGATGTACAATTAATAGGTAGTTTGGTTAAGAAATTGAGCTATTTTATCTTGCTGTTTTGCCCAAGGTTTACTCTCCCCTGTCTCCCATCTACTTATCGTTTGGTCATTAACCCCTAATTGTTCTGCAAGTTCTACTTGAGTCAAGCCAAGTTCAAGCCTTTTTCGTAATATCTTCTCTCCTAATGTCTTCGGGTGCCAGGGAAAACCTGAAATGGGTGGTTTTTTTAAAGAATGTATAGCCCGGGAAAAAGGCAATGCAGGAAATACCAAGTGATGCCCTTTCCCGGCATTTTGCATAAATTGGTTGGTTGGTGTTGGCATATAGGCTAAAGCTACTGTAATCTCTTGTTTACCAATCGTTATTTTCTCTGTGATGGTTTCAACCACGGCTCTTTTTTCATCAAATTCCAGGTTATTCCAGCCATTGTACAAGTCTTTGGCTTCTTCCAGAACCGTATCGGAAGAAAGGGCCTGAATCTTCAGAAAATCGACCTCTGCCTCCAACTCCGGTAATTGAGCGCTTAATTGGTGATATTGCTGCTCCAGAGGCTTATAGTGGGCAGGAAATATCTCTTTTGACAGCTCACCCGAGAGCCTCATCGTTAGCAATTCATCCATTTCCTTCTTGATTCTGCCATGTTCGGTTTTTGTTGAAGAAAGCAATGATTCCTTTTCGTGAAGAATCGAATTTGATCTTTCCATAAAATCATTGACGCCAGAATCTGTCAGCAAAAAAGATTTAAGCTGAGCATGATAAATTTCGTCAATATCAGCGGTCGCAATTTTGGTTTTACAAGTTTTGCAGACAAAAACAGGTGCTGTATGATACACGTACATTTTCCTGCCGCATTCGCAGTAAATATAGCCTGACAATAAATGGCTTACCCTTGGACCCGGTTTGATGACCTTTCGTTCCTGCTGGTCTAAAATCTGGTTGCATTCATTCCAGATTTCTTCTGAAACAATTGCAGGACAAGGAAGCATTACCCAATCTTCTGCTGGCTTTGCAACCCAGCGCTTCTTCTCTCCCAGGCTTTTTGTATAGTTTGCTCTTCTCAAACCCTTTGCCGAAGTATCCCGAAGCAGCCTGGTAACAGTTGAATCGGTAAATTGTGAGCCATTTCTTGTCCGGTATCCTAATTTATTCAATTCAGCAGCTACAGCCTTGCGTCTTTTAATTTTGATAAAGAGCTCGTACATCAGCTTTCGCACTGGTGCTTCTTTTTCATCTATCATCAGTTCTTTTCCCTCCCATTTATACCCAAATGAAGCGGCACCACCCAAAGGCTTACCCATTTTTGCCCGAATAGGCACCGAAGCTGCAACACGCTCTGCAATTTCCTCCCTTTCCCATTGAGCCATAGCCGCAATCATTGTATAAAACAGTCTGCCTGCTGGAGTTGAAGTGTCTATTGATTCTGCAAGGGATATAAGGTCAGCATTGTTGTTTCTGAACAATTCTGAAATTTCAAGGAGCTCTTTAGTATTTCTGGCAAGTCGAGCTAATTTGGAGAAAATGATTCCTGAAATAAGCCCATTTTTGATGTCGCTAAGCATCCGCTTTGTTTCGGGATAATCCATTATTGACTTTCCGGACATCGCATCAAGCCTGTATACAGATACAACATTCCAGCCCTTTGCTTCAGCGTAAAGCTTTGTTCGTTTTTCATGGTGTTCAGGACTATCTCCCTGAACTTGCAATTCGGTTGAAACCCTTATCCACAGGCCAATATTCTTTCGTTCGTTCATGGTAAAAGCTTTTCTTAAAGATACAAAAAACAGGCCAATAATACTAATTAATTTAGTAGATTTTAAAAATCAAGTCTTATGATCTGCAAACTTCTATTGTTTGGAATCTCAAAAAGAAAAGTTATATCAACCTGATAACAGATAATGATCCCACCCCACCATAACCACAAAAAGGACCAATAACATCATCTGTTGCTTGACCCATTTTATTACTATTGGTAGTAAGCTGGTTTTGGGTAATACAACTAGCAACACAACTACTGGAATTAGCCACCGTAGTACACTATTTACCTGGTCAATTAGAATTGGCCATTTCACATTTTCCGGGTCACCGCTAATCTTTACCTTATTTTTATCACGTTCATAGGTCGTGATCCCTTTCTTTTGCACTGCCATTTTTATAGAATTTTAGTGTATTTATATCTAATATTTAAAAAGTAAAGCTTTCAGTAAGATTTCTATAGTAATTAGGTTGTGTTCTCTTCTTTCTCTCCATTTATGAGAACCCAGCCAAGTAAAACCGTATAATTCGTCAACAAAAAACAAAACTATTTTAGCTGTATCGTTCTGTTGCAGAAAATTGGGGTACAAACTCTTACTACCTTCATTAAGCAACCTCCTACATTAAAAACGAAGCTATTCGAAGCGGTTTATTTCAAAAAGGACAAATCGATTTTGAAGGTTTTCAACTCGCTTTATATAATAATCGGTTGCAAAAGATTTAAACCAAACTGTCTTTTTTTCTAAAAAAATCAGTTTTGTAGCTGTGTTATTAAGCGGAAAAAACTTCTTATAGAACCTTATTATTAATGCGTTTTAAATAATTTGGGGGAAACTGTTCTTTAAAGTACAAGGGATTATTTGCTAAATGAAGAAGTAGTACAAGGGTTAGACTGTTTAGTCCAACCCTTGTACTCTGTAACAATGAATAAGAATGGGTATAATTAATATTGCCAGTGCTAAACCAAGCTGCCGCCGTAAATACGGCGGCAGCTTTCCGGGCTTTAACAATTAAAACGGCAGGTCAGGTAACAGTTCTTCTTTAGGGACCTCTGCATGGGTTGCAATAACCTTCATCTGCTGGTGTACCTTGATTGAATCTACATGGAAATTGATGGATGCTTTCGCTTCCCCGCTCATGTCTTTGTATGTGGTTACAAACATCCGGCCGGAAACTTCAATCAAGTTACCTTTCTTTAGTCGTTCTGCAATCTTTGTGCTTATCCAATAGGCACAGTTAAAGAATGTGGTGAGGTTTACCCACTCAGTATGCCCTTTGGGTTTATACCCGTCATTTACAACAAGTATGAAGTTTACTACCTGCCTGTCGTCTTTCAGTTGTGCTACAACTGCGTCTTTTGTTAATCTGCCAATGAGTACCATAGCTGTTGATTTTTGAATTATGAATAGAAATTATTTACTGATTGAATAGTGTGAGTTCCCCTGCCTTTACCTTATTAGGGCATTTCTCATGGCTGTGTTTCTTTACCAGATAGTAGATAGTTATATCCTCGTTCTGCGAAATTGCCCAGGCACTTTGGAGGGCTTTTGAACGGATACACTTTTTCTTCCTTTGGATTTCCCGTGAAATGACCATGATGTTTCGTAATCGTAACTGGTGTTGCGTACAATGAGTGTTAGTTAAAAAATTGATTTCGGCACAAAATGAAAATTTGGCCAGCTTAGGCAACCACTATTGAAGCGGTGGAAGGAAGTCAAAGTTTTTGACACAAAAAATACTACCGAATATCAGTAGTTTCTGAGGTGGAGATTTTTTTGCAAAACCGGAGGCAAGCGGAATGTAATGGAGTGAAGACCTTTACTGACGGAATTGTGTGGAGGGTATAGATTTGCCGGATGCTGGGCGAAAATTAATAATTCATATTAATAAAAGATTAAATTTGCAATAGTAAACTTAATGCTATGCATATATCAAAATTGTCAATCAGGAATTTCAGAAATTTTCGTAATGCTTCGCTTTGTTTCCAAAAAGGAGTAAATACAATAATTGGAGAAAATGGTTCTGGGAAAACTAATCTTCTATATGCCCTCCGACTCTTAATTGACGAAAACCTCCCACGTAGAACTTACTTTAATGAAACAGATTTTAACCGCTCAATTGGTATATGGAAAGGACATTGGATAATCATACAAATACAACTTGACGAACTAGATGCAGATGAAGAATTACAAGCAATTGCAATGCACAAGGCTGGGCATGTTGATGAGTTTGATACTACTAAAGGGACGGTTTTGCTATGTTGTCGACCCCGTGAAAGTATGAGAAAGCAGTTATATGAATTTTCACAACTCCCCAAAAGGAAAAAGGAAGGGTTAGAAGAAATTTTATCCAAAATCACCCTGAATGATTATGAAATAACATACCGTGGAAGAAATAATGTTGACTTTTCAGATGACGATGTTTACAGAAAATATGTTGGGGATTTTGAAAAGATTGTCTTCCCTAATCCAGATGATGAAAGCAGTGATATTTACGGCGTAAGGTTATCAAATTTTTCAATATCGAATGAAGTCTCCTGCACATTTGTTAAAGCATTAAGAGATGTAGAAGAAGATTTAAAGTCATATAGGAACAACCCACTATTGAATCTTTTAAGAGGAAAGGAAAAATACATTTCTGTAGCAAAGAAAGAAGATATTGAAAAGAAGGTAGAAACTTTAAACAATGATATTTCAAGCCTTGACGAGGTTAAGAATATTTCTACAGGCATTTCAGAAAGCATAAAAGAAGCTGTTGGTGAGACTTATGCACCTAATATCAGTATTCAATCAGAACTTCCATCTGATATGGAGAAGCTGTTACAGTCTCTTAAAATGTGGGTTGGCGATCCTGATGAAGAAGGTTATCAGGGAAGAATTTGGGAATTAAGTTTAGGAGGTGCTAACCTAATATACCTTTCATTGAAATTATTAGAATATGAAAAGGTAAAGGCACTTGAAAGAGTTGCTAATTTTCTATTAATTGAAGAACCAGAGGCTCATATTCATACTCACATTCAAAAAACACTTTTCCAGCGATTAGATAAAAGAAATACACAAGTAATAATATCAACTCATTCAACGCATATTTCATCTGTAAGCCAGATAAGTTCTGTAAATATATTGAGCAGGGCAAAACAAAGTGCATGGGTTTTTAATCCATCAAATGGTCTTAAGAAAAATGAGATAAGTCGGGTTGAGAGATATTTGGATGCTGTGAGAAGCACACTGCTTTTTGCCAAAGGTGTGATTCTTGTTGAAGGAGACGCAGAACAAATTCTTATCCCTGAATTGGTGAAAGCTGTTTACGGTGTAGCACTTGATGAAATAGGTATTAGTTTAATCAATATCGGCAGTACCGGATTTGAAAATATTGCAAGGCTCTTTGACGAACTAAGGATCAAGAAAAGATGCTCCATTGTTACCGATTTGGATAAATCAATTTTCTCACTGGGGGCTGATCCTAAAAAAGATTCACAAGAAGAAAAGGATTCTAGGAATTCTCAAATTAGTGGGCAGAAACGAAAAGAGGACTTAGATGAATTTGTGGAAGATAACGAGTGGATTGATGTCTTTTATGCCAAGCATACATTTGAGGTGGATTTTCTTTTAGCTGGAAACAGTTATGAAATAATCAGCACAATTGATAAAGAGTATAAAACTGATGATGCCAAAAGAAAGGCAAAAGAAGCATTAGAAGATGAAGATGTTGCGGTAAGCGGAAAAGAGGTACTTAGACTTGCTGAAAAGTTTAAAAAAGGCTGGTTTGCACTAATGCTTAGTGAAAACATCAACCATCTAACAGAGTTACCAGACTATATAATTGAGGCTGTAGCCTTTGCAAGTCCACATATTAATCAAAAAATAATTCTATCTATGATCAGGCACAGACTTTCAAAGCTTCAAGAAAAAACTATGAAAGAGGATAATACAGATTATGCAAAAATACTAGCAGAAGTTGATAAAGCAAAAAGCGCTGATGAAAGCATTAAACTATTTAGCAAGCACTTGAAAAACGATGCTGTAGTTAAACTTGTTAACCTTATAAAATAACCCCTATGTTGGCTGGTTTAAATAAAGAACAAAGAAATGCGGTTTTACAGGAAGGGAATGTTCTATTAACTGCCTGTCCTGGTAGTGGAAAAACAAGAGTATTAACACACAAGATAGCCTATGAACTTCAATTCGTTGAAGATACAAAAAAAGTAATCGTGGCATTAACTTTCACAAACAGGGCTGCGGATGAAATTAAACGCAGGTTGATAAAAATGGATATTGACCCAAGTCAGGTTTGGGCTGGAACAATTCATTCGTTTTGTCTTGAATGGATATTACGCCCATATTCTTCCGAACTTGATGAACTTAAGAAAGGGTTTTCCATAGCAGATGAATATAAGAGCTCCGAAATCTTAAACAACCTTAAAGAAAATTATGGCTTTGGCTTTTTTGATGAAATAAATACAAGGTTAAATAAAGATGGTACAATCAACGAACTTGACCGGACAAAAATCAAGTTAATACAGGAATATCATGCGAAACTAAAAAGTGAAAAGCTAATTGACTTTGATCAAATCCTTTTTTTGGGCTATCAATTGCTGGCGAAATTTCCAATAATTGCAAAAGTATTAAATAATCTATTTCATCTGATTTGCGTAGATGAATATCAAGACACCCAGGATTTACAATACGCTATTATCGCAAGTATTTTTAAAGTAACAGCGGGAAAAACAAGACTTTTTATTGTTGGAGATAGAGACCAGGCAATATATGGGTCCTTGGGGGGTGTAGCTAAAAGTGAAGATGAAATCATTCAAGAATTTGGAAATATTAAGCTAACCAAACTTGAACTATCCGGTAATTACAGAAGTACACAAAGAATAATTGATTATTATAGAAATTTTCAGGTTGAGGCAATTGAAATAGAATCCCAATGCAGTTATGCAAAAGAAAAGGGAATATTACATCTTGATACCATTACAAAGAAAGATGACTTAGTTGAAGTAATTGCTAAAATAATTGAAGGCAATATTGCAAACGGGGTTCCCGAACATGAAATATGTGTTTTAGCTCCACAATGGTGGCTCGTCATACCTATGGGGCGTAAGCTTAAAAAAAGGCTCCCTAATATTAATTTTGATGCAATAGGATTATCACCATTAATAAAAACGCAAGAAAATATTTGGGTAAAAGCATCAAAGCTTTTTTTAACCGAACCATCACCAAGAATGTATTTTTTAAGAAACAGGTGGGCAATAGAACTAACAAATGAATTTGAAGTTTTGGGCGTTCCAATACTAGAAGATTATGAAAGAAAGGCGAAGAAACTTTTGAAGATAATAAACTCCACATCTTCAAATAATGAAAATGGTTTAGAGTATTTGCAAGAGCGGTTCCAGCAAATGGCAGATTCATTGGGAATATCGATATCTACAAACGAACACTTGCAGACTCAATGGGATATTTTTTTTGATGGATCAAAAGCCAAAATGGATAATGCAGATTTTGACTATGCAAAAGACACAAAGAGTTTCAAGAGATTATTCAATCATAATTCGGGGGTAGTTGTAAATACTTGTCATGGAATTAAAGGAGAAGAATTTCAAACTGTTGTTGCATTTGGGCTATTAACAAACTACGTTCCTCATTGGAAAGAAGATGACTTGGTTGCCGCTGGGAAAAAGTTACTTTATGTGATTTGCTCAAGAGCAAAAAGTAACTTGCATTTAATTGCTGAAAGAGGAAGAACAACTCGGCGAGGAACAACATTAGGGACAACAAACTTGCTGGCAAACGTTAGATTCAGATACGATTGAATGATTCATTTACACATTTTTACCCTTATACTTTTTTAATTTTCCATGTTAACCCCAACAAATCCTCAAAATAGCCTTTTACCCATCAAAGAATTATTGGGTAGAAATGGATTAGCGACAGACAGCATTGAAAAAATTATCCCCGCTTTGAAGCCAATAAAACTTAAAAAAGGTGACTTTTTTAGCGAGATTGGAAAACGTACAGATAAGCTTGGAATATTAATTAATGGATTGCTTGTGGCTAAATATGAAAAGGATAATTCTCCAGAAGAAGTTATTTCAAGGTTTTATTATTCACCAAGAAATATTATTGTAGCAAGTTTTGAAAGTTTTTATTCGGGGGCAAAAGCAAATGAAACTATAGAAGCTCTGGATGATTCTTACCTTGTCGTTATCACCAAAGCAGCCCTTAACCATCTTTACAACGTAGTGCCTGAAATGAATAAGATAGGAAGGCAATTAGCCGAGCAAAGTTATATTTTGGCATTGCAAAGAATTCATCAATTGCAAGCAATGAATGCTGAGGAGCGTTTTACTCAGTTCTATAGAGATCATCCCGAGATTGCTAATAAAATACAAGTCCGGCATTTATGCTCATATATTGGAGTTAACAGAAATACATTGTCGAGATTAGCGAGAAAAAGCAAGAAGTGAAATTTTGCAACAAAAGTCGCATACTTTTCTTTATACCTCGATTTACCTTTGAAGTATGAAAAAAATAGGAACAAAAACAAACTATGGTGTTTTTACAGACGTGTCAAAAGGGCTAAATAAATTCTTTGGTGATACGTCTGGCCGGACTGTTAGTCTTAGAACGGCACATGGCTTCAAAAATTTCTTCAATGCCAAAAGCATGGATGATGATACTGCAGAATTTATTGTACATAGCGGTATGGTTACTGCAACTAAATTATTAAACTCAAAAAAAGAAACAGACAATTCAAGTGGCGTATTGTTGTCACTGGCTTTGTTTGTATTTTATCAAGCTGGAAAATAAGACGATTATGACATTAACACAATTTATTTCATCAAATAATTTGAAACCTGCAGATGCTGTAGAACTTGTTTGTCCGCAAGCAGGATTTCCGAAACATTATGCAGTTTATCTTGGATACGAAAATGGAATGCCCAAATTTATTGCAAACATTATGGATGGAGTACAGATATTGAGCAATGAAAGACTTACCGAGTTTGTAAAAAAGTATCAGGTAACTAATATTGAAAGATTTTCTGGCAATTATCAGCAAAGGTTATTTGCCACCAGACGAGGGGTGAACAGAATTGGAGAAAAGGCTTACAATATCGTTTTTAATAACTGTGAACATTTCAAAAATTGGGTATTAAATGGTGAGGATAAAAGTAAACAAGTTGTTGCGATTGGTAGAGGCATTGCTATCAGTGGGGTTTTACTATATCTATTAGGAGAAGCATTCGATAGAAAAAGCCTAAAAAAATCTGGTGGTTTATTTTTAATAGTTCTTATTGTTGCAATACTAGTTGCTTTTGTTGTTTGGCAACTTAAGCAAAATAGAAATAAATAAGTAAAAAACACTCTAGTTTTTAAAATTGAATACCAATCGCCGAAAACCTTTTTTCAAAATGATTCATATTGTCATATTCAATTGTATGACCGCATTCAAATGATAAATAGGTTGACTTATCGCTTGTTTTTATTCCATTGAAAAAGAAAAATCTTTCTTTTTTGCAATTAGGGCATACCATATAGGAAAGAAATGGGTATAAATTGATGATTGTATTGCTCTCCATATTGTGAAAGTAAACGTACCTTATCAATTGGTCTTTATGCCCCTCAGATAGTCTTTTTTGAACTTCAAGATCATTATCAAGTATATCAAGGCCATTGAATACCCTAATTTTGTACAAATCTCCGTCACCAAACTCATTATACTCAGAGGCAAGTATCAAGAATGAATTACACTTTGCCAAAAACATCAATCGGTTTAATAGCGAAAAAAGGATAGGAACCTGTTTATCAATTTCCATTTTATATTCATACACTGACCGTACTGCGCCATGCCCTGTCCAGTTATTTCTTAGTGATACAATTTCTGACAACACCTGGTTTAAATTAAGTCTTGGGCTTTCATTATCTATAAAGCCTGCCTGCCGTTTTAATAGTTCTTCTTTCTCCCAAGGATAAGTAATATTGAAGACTTTAGTGGAAAAATTGAAAAGCATATCAATAATGGTTACCCAGTCACCCAAAGATGGTTTTTTAAGGCGGTTCTTAACAAGTGCTTCCAGTTGAGGTATTTTCTCATTGGCTGCAATTATTGATGATAATGATACTATAGCAGTAAATTTAATTATCACTTCATAGAGTTGTACTAAATATTGAAACCTCCTGTGGTGATCAAGCTCATGGCTAAATGAAAAATAAACCTGGCTGATAGGGAATGGAAAAAGATTTTTTAAATACCCTTCCATTTCATTTTTCTTTTGCTTTTTTTCCTCTATATCTTTCTGATATAGAAAATCGTCATACTCTTTTCTTTTTATAATCGTAAAGTGATGGAATTTATCTAATGCCTCAATCATAAATGGAATTGTCCAGATTAAATCTAAAGAACCTTCATTTGTCGGCTTCACTTTTCCATTTTGAATTAACTTTACCAATGAAAGATATGTGGAGTGCAGTTCCTGAAGTGAACAAATCCCTAACTCTGCAAAAAATATATAAGCCCTAAAACAGTAAACAGAGGTAAACCATTCCTGTGTTAATTCATACCCTTCTTGTGTGATAACAATTTCACGCTCTAATTCCCACAGATTGTCTAAAGCCCGTTCTTTAATAAAAGAAAAAGATTCACGATAATTTGCCGGATCCTCGCCATTGCTGAAAATACTTATGAGGGTTATTGCTGTACTTGTTAATGTTGAAGTTTCATCTCCCAAAGAACCCCAGCCGCCATCTGCATTCTTTGAACTGACTAACCATTTTTGTGATTCTCGGATAACAGTATAAATATCATCAAGCTGCTTGCTATCGAATAAATTTTTTAATTGACTTGACAATTTTGTTAAGCAGTTTGCAGCAATCCATGTAGAGTATATTCTGTCTGGTTCATAATTAGTTAGACCCCAGCCACCTTTATCTTCTTCGGTTAAATTAACCTTGGTATTTAGCAAAAAAGACACCCCTTTCAATAGTTCTTCATGGTAATTGAAATGGCTCAATGCAAGGCATGCCCAAGCCGTAACATCAATAATTGATTTACCCTTTACTCTAAAACCCCAACCGCCATCTTTATTTTGATTTAAGGCGACATATTTAGCTGCATTTTGTAGCCATTCTTTTTCTACCAAGCTTGGTTGTACTTTTGAAAGAACATGAACTATTTCGCAGGTTGACCAGATACCGCTTTTTTTATCAAACAGGTGATACCCCCTAAAACCACCATCATCCAATTGATGGTTCTTTAAACTTACAATTAGGTTGTCTATATTTAACCTGATATTTTCTTGCAGTTTTGGGCAATTCATACTAGAATTAATTTATGTCACTAGCAAATATTATAGGTTGGGTTGGAGCGTTTATTTTATTAGCTCTTTATTTTCTCATGACTCTAGATTATGTTTCAAATAATTCAAAAATCTATAAAATATTAAATTTGTTTGGTGCTCTCTTTTTGGTAATTAGTGGTGTATTGTTAAAGGCTTATCCGTTTGTCGCCATAAATTCTATTTGGTGCATCATCAGTGCAATCTCTCTATTTAAAAAGGCAAAATAGCATTTCGGTTTTAACACACACAATATATAAATATTTTTGTTAATCTTCCTGTCATTTTTTTCTCTGTTAATATTTTCCGGTAAAGGAGCCCTCAGCCAAAAGAAGCCAGAGCCGTGTTGAAAGCTTTCAACACCGTAGCTCCGGGGCGAGCCAGCAAAGACACAGGAATGAGGTACGATTGGATGGGTCTGCGAGCGCCACTGGATGGCGTATTTAGGGGTATGACTGTAAGGAATCTGAATACACAGTGCGGTGCTGCCATAGAGCATACAAAGGTATAGGGGTAGCCTTGTGACGGCAGCACCAAACGCAGACAGTGGCCGCCGGCTCGCCAAATTATTGGAAACGGGTGGATGAAAAGGGACTATACCGGAACTTCCATACAAGCGGGGCATGGTGAAGTGTATGGAAAGCATTGTATGAAATACGTGCAAATAGCTGAGGAATAGTATTATGGTTTGGGTAGCTATTGCCGTACTGAAATACAATAGCCTAGCTACACGAAACCAAGCCAGAGCGAAGTATGGGTAAAAGAGTGAGGGTGTAGTTGCTTTTCAGACACAGGAGTTTCCTGAACAAAGGAACATTGAGCTACAAAGAATGTGACAAAATTGCGAAGCAACCCGAAGGGCAAAAGAAGTATTGCGATGCAATCAAAGGGCTTCAAAAAGGTAATCGCAATTGTTCTTTTGTTTTGGCGGGTGTCTTTGTCGAAATGGTTCTTTGAGAGACCTTATCACTGCTGGTAGGTTTAAATAATTGTACTCAATATTTTGTATCTGCTTGTTCTGGTCGGTAATCATAATTAGCAGTGGGCTTGCGTGCTGCCCACTTGTCAGAGACAAGGCGGGGGCGTTTACGAATTAGCGAACACCCACAGCGGAAGAAATATCCACTCTTTTCATTCGTGACACACACTACGGGGGCAAAAAACAACTACGGTAGTCCTCAAGATTCGGAAGCTGAATCTGGGTAGAATGAAGTATCATTATTTTCTTTAATTACTCTTGAAATTTCTGAAGGTTGTGAGTTCAACCAATTATTATATGCGGTCCCTCTTTCTTTTGCAGAAACATCTGATTTCATCATCTCAAAATACGGTGGTTTTTCATACCTAGTTAAGTTAGTAAAATTTATTTCACAGTTATTTATTAAAATAGAAATCTTTACTTCTTTTGCTTTGCCTGTAATTATTATTTCGTCATCTGAATTCCATTTCACAATAGAGAAAAAATCTCTGAAATAATACATGTTTGTTAACCCAGAGTAAATTTTGATTTTACACAATACTTTTCCTTTATCTTCAATAACACAAAAAAAATTAAATTTATTTATTTCTGGATTGACTACAATTTTAGCAATAAGATTAGGTTTTTTAATGTTTATATGTGTTTTATATTCTATATCAAAAGAGAATTTGTTAAGTAGTATATTTTCCTTTATTTCAATTAGTCTTTGGACATTCAATTTACTATATTCATTTGCTATTCTTAATAATGCAGAATGAATAATCTCAAGTCTTATTAGGTTTTTTTCAAAATCAGATTTGTTTTCAAAATCTTCATATACTGGGTAGCGAATATTTACATGAACATGCTTT
Organism: Minisyncoccia bacterium; assembly: GCA_965656375.1. GTDB lineage: Bacteria > Patescibacteriota > Minisyncoccia > Phycocordibacterales > UBA9973 > UBA8515. The sequence goes on along the minus strand of CBFHKH010000001.1, from coordinate 125,723 downwards.
CCATTTTCTTCTAATACAAATTCATTCAACTCACTACCAATTTGGTTAATTGAAATGAATCTATAAGAATCTTGCTGGTAAGCGGAAAGAAGATAACTATATATAAAATCAATAGCTCCTGATTCTGAACTACTACCGACTCCATGAGGAACTACTGAATTTAATTTGAGCTGTGTTTTCATATTATTGAATTAAAATTCTAAAATGGCCTAAACTGTGCTCTAGGATTCGCTCCTTTCCAAGCTAATTGATGATTAATTACGAGCTGCTGTTCATATAACAGAGCTAACTCTCTATTAGGCGCACGCATCAAAATTGTTAATTTAACGCTCCATCCATATTTCAATTGTAGGCCATATAATTGTCTTTCAGGTCTATCTAAGCTATACCTAAATTCATCAGAAATACCATATTTTAGTACAGGCGTCAATCCATCAATCGGAGTAAAAGTAAAACAATAAACAATATGATTATTCCGATTTTCTTTTTTATTTCCATGTCCCGGATAAGGATCATATCTCGTTTTATCCCACCAAAATTTTTCTTTTTCTTGTGGAGTAATTTCGGTTCCAGTAGAAATTGGTATCCCGACGAGAATCGCAGTAAATACAGCAGGGAGTAAAAGAGGAGCTGGAACAGGTGTCGGTTCTGGCAGCGGATTCACCTCAGGAATTGGTGGTGTAGTTGGAGTTGGAATTGGTGGCTCAACCGGTGTAGGTGTTACGCTAGGTGGGGGCACAGGAGGAAGAGGCACCGGTGTTGGCGAAACCGGTGTAACTCTGGCAACAGTTTTGCCAGGCACTACTACTTTTTTGGGAGTGTGTTGATTGGAAGAAGATTCCTTAGATTGCTTCTTTCCCTTTTTACCCTTATCGGAATCTGCCTCCTCAGCCTCAAGTCCTAATGGGTCATTTAATGATACTGGGTTGTTATCCGCAAAAGAATATGGGCTTTGAAAATCAATGGCATCTGCAAGTGGATCTATTTGGAAAAATTTCCCTATTTGTGCATCATAATTTCTAAAATCCGTTTCATATATATTAAGTGAAAAATCAGTATTTAATTCTGTGCCCCTATTAAATTTATTTTTATTTTCCAGTTTATTACTTGCAGTGGTACTTATTCCAGTCATTATCAAACCGAATGGATAATAATGTGTTTCTTCAAGAATAGGCCCTCTTGTATGTACAACCTGAATATTGTCAAAGAACACATTTACCTGAGTTTCATTACTACAGTAAATATACACAAATCCATTCTTTGGAACTGTTAGATTTTGCAACTCTGTATAATGATCTTTCAAAACACCGTTATCGCCCACCATACTAACTTTATAATCAACCGCTTTTAGCTGTTCGTCAAAGAATATTACGTTAATGAAAGCAAGTGGTCTAAGGGGATAATTACTATGCTGATTGGTTTGCTGAAGCGTCATACTATTGATGCCCTGTGTACCCTGTGTTGTATTTATCTGTGCGGGTGTTACTGCTCCCTTGCTTTGAGATACAATACCCCCGGAACTGTTTAAAAATCCTGCCAGCAGGTCAAGTATCGGTAAAGTATTACTATATCCACTTCCAGGATTGTTCTGGTTATAAAAGCTTTTTCCAAACACATCCAGCCTGTCGCCAGCCATTACTTTTAAGGTAATTCCCAAACCGGTTTGAACCTCATTGCTTTTAAGGCGGTATAGTTTGGTGCTGTTATCGGTAGTACACAAAGTGCCGCTACCACAGTCTGGATTATTATTAAGTATACCATTATTATTGGGATAATTGATATTATTCATCCCTATAATGGCTGTCTTTGATTCAATGCGACCTTGGTCAATGGTATAGAATGCACTTTCAGTATTCACCAATGCCGGTTCTAGAGAGGCTGCAGGGTAAATATCCTGCTGCATTTCGTCTGTAAGCACCATGCGTGTATTACCCAGGTGGTCCTTTATAAAATAATCGTAGGCAAAATCTGCAGGCTTGTTGCCGGTTGCAGGTATAAACCGTATCCTTCCTTCTTCCTGCCCGGTAAACTGTAATATTTCATCCTCATTTAATGAAGCCAAGGCTGTATTGCTGTAATTTTTGGATTGGTAAACAAACCCGGCAATATAAGTGGTAACCGTTATAATATTACTGATATAGTTTGTTCCATTATATGCTACAGTACTGTTTAATTCCTGTGTTTCCTTTTTGAGTTTTGCCCCGCTGGCATCATAGGTATAAGTGATTGTACCTTTGTTATTATTTACCGTTGCATCTTTTTTTACAGTAATTACAGAGGGCAGATTTAAAAAATTATACAGCATACCATCGGTACCAGCATCACCAATATCCTTGTTGTAATCCCTTTTTAAATTTCCGTTGGCGTCATAAGTATAGTCAGTTATGGCATCCCTTAGTGTTTGTGTCGTAGCCGCTGCTTTTGATGAATTCTGCGGGTGAAATCCGGAGGTTTTAAAATCGCCCAGTTTGCTTGTTGCATCATTCAGCGCATCCCGTACATTTTTAAGTTTATTACTATTGTCGTAATAGCTGTAATCAAGATCATCAATCTGTGCACTGGCATTTATTTTCAGCCCCCACTGTTGCATTTTTTTTATGTTTCCGTTGGCATCGTAGGCACTGGTATAATCCTGGCCGTTAATACCCATTATAAGCGTAAAATCCACACCAGCACTGGTATTAAAACTGCCTCCTGTGTACTGCGAGAAATCCGCCCGTAAAAGCCGGTTCACATTATCATAAGTAAAATCGTATTTACGCCTTTCATTATCCCCCTTGCTTTTCCAGGTACTGCCGCTGATATTACCGTTAAATTGGGGGTTAGTATAATTAGTGCCAGTTACTGCAGCAGCCTGTTTATCATAACCTAATTCAAAACCAAAATAGTTTCCATCTGCTGATGCCGCATTTATATAATTCCTGTTAACACCCAGCAGCCAGCCATGTATATTATAATCATAATTAAGAGCTTCCAGCTCTTCAACGCTGCCTGGTTTGTTACCAATTTTTTTTGCTTTAAGCTGACCCAATTCATCATAATTATTCTGTATAAGAGTTCTTTCCGGTGTGGTTATATTCTGATTATTTACTACCGATGTAATTTTTTTACGTACATAAGTAATTCTACCCAAATGGTCGTATTCCAATTTCGTTATTATCGTATGGCTTTGAGGATTGTTACCACCCTTATTATGTTGAATCAAACTTCTCAAAGGCTTACCGCTAAAATCATATTGCGTAGTGGTAATATCTTTGCCCCCGCTTATATTGATTACTTGTGATTGTATAGCTCTTCCTTTCTCATCATAAAACAAAACAGAGTAAATAAACTGATTTGTTGTACCCAATACTTTTAATTTGATTCCCGTTGGTAACCCTTTAATATTATAATTTGCTGCAAGTGGCAATGCATAAGCCGGTGCTGCATTATAACTGGTGATAAAATAATCGTTGTTGTTAAAATTGGCTGCATCAACTGTTGCAGTTAGCGATGTACCGCTTGCAGCCACCCAGCTATAATCATCGTAATAATTTTCGCCCAACAGTTCAAATCCGCTTGTTGGTGGGTAATTGGCTGACCCAGCTGCATTATTCTGGTGTGTGGCAAATGTTGTATTAGCATCTGTTAATAATCCAGTTTGTATCGGTCTGTTCAATATATCATATACCGTAACAACCCATTTACTACTGCTTCGTAAATTACCATCCTGCATCATCACCAGCCTGTCCCTGGAATCATATACCAGCCAAATCTCTGCTGAACCGGGCAACTTTTTGATAATCATTCTGTGACGGACATCGTATTCATACCTGTAGCAGAGTTCATCTGCTAGACTGCTAATGGATGCATTATTAATATATGCCTCTGTAGCTTTTGGAGGCAATACAAAGCGAAGCTGTCCAAACTCATCATAAATATAGTAGGTACAAAGCCAACCGTCATGTCCGTCTGCTACAGAATTTGCTGCCTGAACTTTTTTTAATATTATCTTACCTTCTTTGTCTTTAAATTCCACCACCTTATTACCACGTTCATCTATTGCCGTATTCTTAAACAATTGACCCGGACCATAATCCGAATTGCTGGTTGGAAAGCTCCCTTGTGCAGCAGAAATAGTAAATACCTTTACCTCATCATTCACACTATTAAAGCTATATTGCTGCTGCACAGATTTTTCATTTCCGGTTCCCCTGCTGCCCACCCAGCTGTTACCCGGCGCAAAACTCTTTACTGGTCTGTTTAAAGGTGACGCTTCATAATCGGTCTGGCTATAAAAATAGGTTTCACCTTGGCTGCCATACTGCGCTGTCATAAATATCTGTTGCTGCTGAAAAGGATTCAATTTAAAAGAACCATTATCAGTAATTTCAGAACCTCCGGTTGTGTTGGAAGAAACAAAAGGGAGGTGCTTATATGTTTCTCTTCCCAATTCATCATATACAACCGCACTCACTAAATCTTTTTTTAACGGCGAGGCCTGTTTACTGATACTCTGTAAGGGCCTTCCCAAGCCGTCAACGTAGGCTGTTGAAGTTTTTACCTCTTCAACTACACGTATTGGCACCTGTGTGGCATCTGTTATAGGTGCTGTGGGAGACCATTCCCTGATATAATTTATTTTAACATTGGGCTGGTATGGCGCTGGTGTTTGAGCCATTGCATAAGAGCCAAATACCATGGATAGAAGCAGCAGGGTATAGAGTTTTCTCGAAGCCATATTTATTACAATTAGTAGGTATGAATATTATTGTGTGATGGTTTTAATGATCGCACTGTCCATTGGCTTTGTCTTAGCTCCAAAAACGCCGATCAGTGTTCCATCCTTATCTATTACATATTTTTGAAAATCCTTTTGCACTTTCACCCCCAGGCTCCCATTCTCATTTTGATTTTGAAGCCAGACATAAACAGGATGGGTGTTTGCAACGCCGTCATTAACTGTACACTTTACTGATACCGGAAAATGAACATCATAACTGTACTGCATCAACAATTTAATCTCTGCATCAGTGCGTGGTTCATTACCAAAGTCATTTGACGAGAATGCGATTACCACTAGGCTGTCTTTATGTTGCTGGTACAATTGTTCCAGTTGCGGCAACTGCTCAGCGGCATATTCGCTTTGCGAGGCAACATTTACCAGTAAAATTCTTTTACCCTGATATTGCGCCAGGCTTATATTGGTGCCCTCCAGGTTGGTAAATTGCTTTGTATAAATACTGGAAGGAAGGAAACCTCCCGTAATCAATAATAAGGTTGCTAATAATTTCATTGTTAATATTTTTAGAGTCCGCCTGACATACATTGCCCGGTTGAAGGTTCGTAATAATCGACACTATTGCTTCCATCGCTCCAGTGGTAATGATAAATACACATCCACTGCCCGGTCTTTTTGTCAAAGTATGATCCTGTATATACTTTGGATCCTGTTTCACAATTATTGTTAATACACTTTTTATCTACCCCGGTGCAGTTTGTGCTGCTGCAACCTGCAGGAAGCGGGCAAATGCTGTAATTAATACCTACCACAACCCACCTTGTCTGACCGTAGGTACTGCTGCATGGGTTCATATCTATTTGTTGCTGTTCCTGTTCGCCTGTATTTTGGCCGGAAATATCCGACACCCGGCAACGTATAGCCAAAGAAGAATTTTGCCAATCTGCAACTGATACACAAACATTGCTAATACCAATATCTGTCCAGCGTAGCGTATTATAGCTGGCACTTTGAGGATTGTTATCCTTTTCCTCCTGCTGCAAAATATTGCTGATGTAATTGTTGTTTTGCGGGCATGGTTTACAGCGGGTGGCTCCGGTGGCAATCCATTGAGCTGCGCCGGACGGAGGCATAACCTGGTATTTGTACTCATACTGCTTAATGATATTATTATTAAAGTCCCTGATCAGTAGCAATCTTTGCAATGCATCATATTCATAGGTCATACTCTTTCCATTCACATCTGTTTCAGCAGTCATTCCGGTTATTGGTGTATACACATACGTATTTAACTGGGCGCCGCTTATAGAAGGCTGGCTTCGAAGTTGAGAAAGATTGCCTCCAACTGCGTTATAAGCTGATAATAAAGTACTATGGCTTACTCCAATTGATTTTACAATCGGCAAGGTATTGTTATAGCCCCAAATGTAGGCAGTGGTTATGCCATCCCTGGAGGTTAGCTCAGCCAGGTTACCATTGTAGAATTTAGCAAAAGATTCATCTTGGTAACGGTTGTCTTTAATTAAACCATTATTGCTTCCATTAGTATTTGAAATAGTGAAAGTGGAAGAAGCAGCACCCAGGTTAATTGTCTGTACCTTATTTATATATACTTTACCAGCCGGATTTGAACTGTAATCAAACCTGCTGAAGGTAGAGCCAAGTAAATTGCCGTTTTTCCATTTCGAAGTTTCAATTGCGTTGTTTGAATAATCATCCTGGAGCTGCAAAATGGGTTTTAATTCAGCATCTGCTCCTGTTTTCGCATTATCATGATTTGTTTTAAAAGTATTTACCGGATCGGTAAAATTTGTACGCCTGTAAGCAACCCAGTTTGACCTAGCAGTGTTCAGGCAATGCATATAAGTGAGATATGCATTGGTTCGGCAAATATTATTACTGCCACAAGCTGTAGTGGCTGCATTTTTATTGGCAAGGCATGTGGCACAATCGGTATTGTATTGTGCATATCCATCACTAATACTTTCACAGTTTGATATCCTGAAGTCAAAAGCATACTTCATCTTTGTTTCCAATACTTCATTTTTCGAGTTTGTAGCAGAAGTTCGGGTAGCATTATTATGAAACGGACTTTCAAAGTACGAGGTACTGGTTGTTGTTAAAGATGTATTGGTTGCCGGGTCATAATTTGTTTCAATTACTTGTGATTGTGTTTTACGGGCTGTGGTTAATTCATATTTGGTAGATAAGATAGTACCTGCTCCGGTAGATGTTGCAATCAGCCCCGGTGTCTTTATGGGATTGTTTACATAAACCGGCGTATATATTTTTTCCTGAAGCATTTGACTGGCCTCATTAAAGCGTGCTTCATACTTTAATTCGCCACGCAGAAAATCATATGGCAATGGGGCAAAGGGATAACTTTGAGAATTATTATCACAATTTTGCCTGTTTACAGTACGTACAGCTATATCGCCGTTATTAACCTGCCAGGGTTGAACATTTGTAGGACCGTAGTATTTATAAATACTATAGCCATTGCCTGTTTGTGACACTTTTACCTGTGAATAGCCTAAAGGATTACCTTGTGTTGTTGCCATCGGGCGTATGCTGTTAGTCGACTTGAAATAACACACCCCATCCAAGTTGCAATATGCACAACCATAAGTTCCATAAGTGGGTTGGTAACCGTAGTAAGGATCCAGGAGGCCAACATCCCTGATAAAATCATTTCTTAAAATACCTACATAAGCGGGCCTGCTGAATAAAATAGCGCTTGAATGATTATTATCAGCATTGTAATCATAATTAGTGATCATGTTATTTGTTGTAACTCCGTCATTATGTGTTATTTTTTTTATTCTGTTGCCACCAACAATTACGTCATTGATTGTTGTAACAGTTTGCCATTGCGATAATGAAGATTGGGCACCACCTGTAGAGTTGTTATTTATTGTAAGCCTAGCAGTATAAGTTCCCTGCGGATACATTGGTACGGTACCACTGAAATTCTGATATTCCGGAACACTCTGGGTATGAATAATGGTATTAGTGTTATCTGTGATGGTAAATACTGCAGGATAATTGGTGCCGTTGTTTACAGAAAGATTCATAAAAGCCCCATTGCTTGTAAATACGGAGCTGTTTGTATACGTATTCTGGCCATAAAGATGTACAGTTAGATTACTCAATGGCACATTAACATTAGATGTGTTGGTATTATAAACAGTATTAGCTTCGAACTCAAAAAGAGAGAATCCCCCGGTAGGATAATTTATTTGCTGCAAACTTCCTGCTCTCATTGCCGGCCAGTAAGAGTCCCTGTCGGCACCGGGGTGAGAGGTTGTATGGCTAAATGTAGTTTCAAGGTAGGAGGGTATTAATCCTGTATTATTAGTGACCCCGTTATTAAAACCCCAATGATCGATGCTAAAACTCAACCGACGGGGAACCTGCTCACTAAAATAAGTAAAACTATAGGGTGGTTTGTTTAATGAATTATCACCGGATATTTCCTGGACCTGGTCAAGCCTCAATCGCTTTTTATCAGTGAATAAATTAGGAGCAAAATTGGCTATATCCTGTGGTATGGGTGTTGTATTATCTTCAAAATATCCGTATGAAAAATTAAACTTCTTTACAGGATTTGTACCATCCGTGATCACAATTGCTCCAAGTGGTTTTGCGTTTTGATTTAATCCATCTGCATTATAATAGGGATTTGTATCACTAAGATCTGATCTTGCAGACATACCATCGGTTGAAAAAATAACAGTTCCGTTAGGAAATGATATTTGGCTAAGTCTTACCCCATGAACCATATTTTTTACCAGGTCATACCCATGAGCTGCGCCAAAAGTGGGGTATCCTCCTGCCGGTTCTGAACCATCAATAGGGAACATTGAAACTGTATGATACCCGTAGTCTTCCGTGGCATAGGTGAGTGTAATAGAAAACTGCTCATCAGCGGTGGTAATTTTATTTAAGTACCAGCTAGAATATACATTAGCTGATGAAACGCCATTGTTGGGTGTTGCCGGATTGGTAATTTCTATGGGCACCACACCTGTTAAACCTGGTGTTTGTCCAAAATAGTATTTAACCCCATCAGGAGTGGTTATTATAAAACTTTGAATGCTTTTTATATTGCCCTGCGGATTATAATAAGGTTCAATTTTAAAATCGGCCTCGGGTACGATAACAGGCGTCCTGTCGTCCCGGAAATAAAATTTACCGCTATATTCTCCAAAATTAAAAAAGAAAAGATCCGGCTCTCCATCCAGTCTTCCTTCTGCAACAAATTTCCAATCTTCACCACCTGTGAAATTACCCCCTCCCAATGTCGGATTCCAGATATAATTATTATATCCATAATCGCTAAAATGACCGTTAAATTCGATCCCGCCGTTATTTGTACCCTTTTCATCAGGAGAGCCCATAACGCTCCTGGTTATCACGCCTCCCGCATTCAATGCCCAGCCAGCTCCAACCCAGCTTGCAGGTTCTTGGACTTTAAGTCCCCCTGCATGATAACTCAGGCTTATTGGCAATGATAATGGTCCCGCAGAGACTGTATAAATAGGTATATCAACTTTGGGGATGCCAGTATGATAATTGACAGGTATATCAGCATATTTTCCAAGTGATGCAGCCGTTGGGGACGCAATCGTGATCTTACTGATTGGATTATTTTCCTGTGCCTGTGCATGTAACTTCGATGTTGCAGCAATAAAAACTGCAAGAACTACACATTTTCTAAACAACATTTTTACCATAAGATTATTATTGAATTACTTATTTAAAACTATAACCCATCCTAAACAGCACCGGCTGACTAACCGGGTTGTGTTGCCGGTACAGCATATCGTACAATAACTGTACACTGGTGCCTTTAAAGAATTTTGTTTTGATGTTTAATTTCTTGGTCAGTCCCACTAACCCGCTTTGCTGCCAGTCGCTATAATTCTGCAGCTGATCTATATTTTTGAACCGGGCATTGTAATTCATCTCAAACCCGCCGGTTACAAAAAACTGTTTCTTCAGTTTCCAGTCTATAAAACTTCTGAGCCCGATGCCCTGGTGGCTGATGCTGATGCGCTGTATGCTGCCCAGTCCCATTTTATAACTGGCACCAATACCAATGATTGATTTATCATTCAGTTTGTACCCAACACTCAGTGCAATGTCAGCAGTGGTGGGCACCAGGCTGTTGTTTTTGGCAAACTGAAAATTGCTGCCAAACTCAAGCCGCTGTAAAAAGGTTTTTGATCTCTGTTCGTTGGGTTTAAAGCTGGGTATATTGGCTTCGCTGCTGCTGCCACCGACTTTCATGATCTTGTCTTTTAATTGGGTAAGTTCGGCTTGTGCCTGCTGCATGTTCTGGCTGAAAGCTTCCCGGGCGCTGGGGCCACCCGCTGCCAGCCGGTTCTGTATCAAAGCATTGACACCTGCACGGGTTTGCAGCCCGGCCAGGTTTGCCATATTACCCCCACCCGATGGCGAGCCGAATAACTGCGCCAGCATACTGTTCTTTTGGGCAAACTCAGTAAAAGCCGGGATTTTATTCAGCAGTTTCAGCGCCAGCTCTTCAGCTTTCTTTTTGTCGTTGAACAACTCTTTGTAGTTACGCAGTGTTTCCACATAATAGTAAGCCTCCTTGTCTATCTTAGTCAGGTACTTGCTTTTTCCCAAATACTTGAAAGCTTCATCAACCAGTTGCTTTTTTCGTTCTTTGATAAAAGCTTCCACTGCTTCGGTATTGTTTACATCCTTTTCCAGTTCCTCCAGTTTCTTTTTGGTATTGCTGATGGGTTGCACAAACTTTTTATCCAGCTTGTCTTTCTGATCTTCCAGGTATTTTACACTGGTTGTTAGTTTATCGCGGTACTCGTTGTATTTTGTTTTGTACCCTTCTGCAATAGCTTTACCCTCCTGCAGTTTTTTAAGCAGACTGGTAAAAGTGGTGGCATTATTGCCAAATAGTTTGTCGGAAGTTTCAGGACTAACCTGGTCTAAAATGCTTTTGATTTTATTCTCCCACTTGCTCAACTTGGCAAGTGTTTTTTCGGTTTTGCCGGTTATGCGGTTGCTGTATTTATCTATCTTGTTCTCAACAGCATCTAAATATTTAACGGGGACTTTCTGGAGGTTCTCCAGGCTTTTTAATACGCTGTCAGTCTGTGCTGTGCAGCATTGCGCAGCAAGCATGATCAGGGTTGTTATGAAGAGTCGGGTACGACTCATAGGGGCTGGTTTGTTTTAAACAATTTAATTAAATAGACCTCTATTGCAGTAGGTACACTACACAACAGATAGATACATTTTTCTTATGCTTGCTTGAAACTGCTTTTACAAGGGAGATTGGATTAAAAACAAACGGGTAATGAAGGTTAGTTTTCTTTTGTTACATAAACGTATAATTAAAATTTGAACTCAGCAAAATTTTTTTGCTTATTTATGTAGGAGTAGAATTTTTTCTACCGGTTTCGCCTTCATTATACTACTGGTCATTAACTTTCTGCTCAAGAAATATTTGAGTCAAAAGAATACTAACCAGTTCTACATACCGGTTAGCATTCTTGTGATATCAATTTCCTTTCTTGTCTGCTTTCTTTGCCTGTTCTGCCACAGACTTCATTTCAGCAGGGTCAATCTGCTGCCAGGCAAGGCTTAAGGCTTTTTGATAGAACTTCTCTAGTTCAGAAGAAAGTGTATTATACACCTGGTTATCCTTCTTCAGTTCTTCAGCCATCGTTGGCACACCGTCCCAGGTGAGAGATCCTGCATAGGTGAATGAAGTGGCTTCAAGGGAAATGTTCTTCTTCCATATCAGTTCTCCGTACTGAGAGGATTTAGCATTGATGACCAGATTCCCCGCAATGGTTATTTCCCCACTCATCCTCTGTGTTGATATAGTTGCCGGAGCATTTTTGTCAAGAATAGAGCCCCAGTTTGTTTTGGTGCTAGTGGCATACTTCCGGTTATATTGCGGGGTAAGTTCGATGCCGATCTCAAGGATAAAGCTTGAGTTTATCTTGTCGTTATACACCATTTCATCCCGTGAGCCAAAAGGTCCCCTCATAGTAAAGCCTTTGGCGGTTAAGAGTTCTTCAAAGTCATTGCCCATACTGGCAGCCATTTCATTGAAGGGTGGTACATAGTACTCGGCATTCTTGCCTACATAGGTTGGCTTTACTATGGCAATCGTGATACCGGTTGAGCCTGCCACTCCCCGAAACGGTGGACTGAAATCAAACTTGGCAGGGATACGCATAAGTGGAGGTTCAGAAGTAGTCGTATTGCGTGAACTTCCACAGGATACTAGGAATACGGTGAGAATAATCAGGTAAAGAAAATTGTTTCGCATAAAAGATAGTTTTGAGTGATTAAATATGATTGAGAACCACCAGCTCAACTACATGAAAACATTACTGGGAGTCAAATGTAAGGGTAAAAATATTGTAAAGATATATCTTTACAATATTTTTTTTGAAATACTCAACCTTGTGGCCTATTAAGCCATAGCATGAGTATTGATACCTTTCAGAAAAAGCTCGGAAAACATATCGCTGCTGTCCGTAAAAAATCAGGATTGAGTCAAACAGAGCTGGCACTACGGATTGATAAGGACAGGCAGTGGATGAACTACTTGGAAAAGGGGCATGGAAATCCTACTGCTAAAACGCTTTTTTTGATTGCGCTTGAACTAAAGGTGTCTGTGAAGGATTTATTTGATTTTGAATAAGGTTTTGCTTTCCACATTGAGATTCCTTCATTGAGATTAACTTCCCTTCTTTCTTTTTCTGAGCGAATTCATCACCACTTGTGCTACAGAGGCCCGTTTGCGCTGCATATCTTCAAGGGAAACTGCATCATAGGTTACATTCACCCGATAGCCTTTAATAACCTGTTCTGGGGGAACTGTTGCTTTGGTTTCTGTATCTAAAAATGCAAAAAGTGTATCAGGAGTAAAGAAATAGACTTCCTTTCCGGTAATTGCAGGAATATATTCGAGACATTTCTTTTTGATCTTCTCAAGCTGCTTTATATCACCACAGAGAGATATGATGGTATCATAGCCTGCATCAATACACTTTTGTATGTTATGCATCTCCCAGTCTGCATCAGTAGTGCTGCATATTTCAATGGCTGTAGTTTTGTTCTCCTTGGTAAGTAACACATCTACCAACCCGCTACCATCCGGCACCTGTGTTTCAAGAACTGCGATATACCCCCTTGATTCTGCCATCTTCTTTACCAATGTCTGCAAATAGCGGTGAGTGGTTATGTCTTTTCCTTCCTTTACCTCTTTTGTTGGTTCAGATTTTTTCTCTGTTGCTACAGGCTTATCTGTGTCAGTTACAACTGGTACAAGCTTCTCATCCTTTTGCTTCTTTTCTTTTACTTCATGCAGTGGGGTATCATTCTTCTCTGTTGGTTGAATTTCAAGATCAAGGGTTTCAAAAAGCATTTTTTCAACTTCTTCCCTCGGACTTGCATACTCTTTCCGTGAAAAGGCGGTTACGGATTCTATATTGCTCTTCCGCTGTTCACCTGATACTTCCCTGAGCGCAAATGTATCCAGCGAACAATCATACTGTGGCTGTTCTATGCGTATGACAGCTTCTCCCCTGCTTAAATTCTGGAGATCTGTAAAGTCAAAGCCCGTAAAGCCATCCTGAAGTTTTTTTGCATCAGGTTCACCTACTCGAAACACAATCCTGGTATTGATGTTGCCGAGGACACTGTTTAACAATTCTCCATCTTCCCGTTGCAGTTGCTGTAAATCCTGGTGGGATAAAGTAAGTCCGACATTATACTTCCTGATGCCACTTAGCATTTCCTTGATAGATGGGGTAATGAAGTTCTGAAACTCATCGAGGTACAGAAAGATCGGGTTGCGAATGGCCTGTTGCTGTCGTCTGAATATGGCCTGGTGAATTTTGGAAAGCACTAACGAACCCAACAAAAAACTGTTTTCAGTACCAATCAATCCCTGTGAGAGTTTAAGCAAAACAATCTTTTTCGTATTGAGCAGGGTTTCAAAATCAAGCCCTTTATGCTGAATGACCATATTGCGAATGGCACGGGGTCGCAGGAATGTATTTAGCCTGGTAAGTATTGGGCCAATAGAATTTGTTTTAATCAGTGGATACTCTTTCTGCCAGTAATATATCACCGAAGGGTCGGTTACATTCTTAAGATACTTTTGCCTGAAGTCTTTTTCAATCAAGAACCTCCGGATGTCATTGAGTGTTCCTCCTTCTGTATTTTCAAGTACTGCAAGTATCGCATTACCAAAAACGGCATTCATCTGGTCGCCCCAGGAAGTGGAATATTTCCTGAATGCAGCAACCAGGTCTGATGAAAGTACTTCCTTCTCGACATCACTATGGGCCTCAAGGATATTTAACCCTACTGAATATGCTGTATCTGACGGATCAACCAGCACCACATCTTGTATCCGTTTCTCGGGTATTGATGCAATAACATCATCTACCAGGTCCCCGTGTGGATCAAAGAGTACAATACCATGACCCTGTTCAATATCCTGGGTGATTAGGTTTGCAATGAGGGTTGATTTGCCCGTGCCGGTTGCTCCGATGATATGGGTATGCTTTAATCTGTCCTCAATACCAAACGTTACTTTGCCTGTTATACCGTTGTGATAATTTTCTCCCAGTACAAACGCCTTTCCTTTGGCTATGCCTGGTACCTCCTTGGTCTTTCGCATGGAAGCGAATAATTTTTTGGAGCTGATACTCTCGGATGGGAAGTGAAGCAGGGTTGTAAGTTCATCTGCATTCAACAGCATACCCAAGCGGTGTGATTCACGCAGACAGATATCACGTACCCTTGTTTCAAAATCATAGTCTTCGGATGAGAGCGGTATTAATTGATTGATTGTGCTTACCGAAGCATTCATAATTGCATAACTCAGCTTTTGCACTATCCCGAATGAATCTGCTTGTGTATCTGCATGTGTGAAGGCCCGGATAGTAACACCAAATAGTGTGCTTTGTATCTTCTCCAGTGCAACCTTTGGCGCATTGGGATCGTCATTAAAGAATGAGCTACCATCAGACATCGTAACACTGCGAACAATGCTTTCACTCCAGTGGTTTACTGTTCCCTGAAAAAGTATTTGTATTCCCGCCTGTTCATCACCATGAAGTTGATCAAGTATTCCAAATAGTCCAGTCAGCGGATCAATAGTAAAATTCTTTACCACTTGAATTGGTCTGACAAACTCCTGTTGCAACCCAAAATCAATAACGGCTGTTTGCTTATTCTCAACTATGATATTTTCAAGTAGTTCATCACTGGATATATGTGTATACTCAGGGAAGTATGCCTCCAGGTATGTTTTTGTAATAGTGATATCTGCAGCGCTGCACACAAATTGTAGAACAATCTCTTTTGCGGTGCCGATTATTTCAAATGAAATGGTTGTACCTGATTGCGAAAGCATCACAAGCAATGCTTTCATCTTCTCTGGAGTTATTTTCCTTTCTCTAGGTAGTTTTACCTGTACCGCCTTTAAACCAGTTTCCTTTTCAACACCAAAAGGCTCCAGTTCTTCATAATCTAATACCTTTTGTTCACCAGGTTGTTCCTGTTTCTTGCCCTTAATGTACTCGATGAACCTGCTTACAAGTGTATGTCGCTTGCCATCATCAACATGTTGAGGAGTATATCCATGCCTGAAAAAAGGAATATAGGGAGGTTCCAGACATACCGGCTGCTCTGCCACAAACCAACCCCGTCCCCGGTATTCCCACGTATAGTATTGATACGTGTAGTATTCAGCATGTGAAAGAGACATCATGGATTACTTTATTTAATATCGGAACCTCTCCAATCTGCCATTGTTAATCGCTTTCCTTTTTCTTCGGTGAGCTTTTCAATCGCATCTCTGACACAGCCTGCAATAATTTCTTTGAACATGATCTCGGTGTCCTGTTCATAAAAGGTCTTTTCTCTCCGGCTGAATAATCTGCCGATAGCTGGTATGCATATCAGAAAATCACGAAAGGTAATCCCGGCATCACCAAGCCACCAGGAAACAAAGAAAGCTTCCTTGGCAAAAGGAGCGGCACATACATCAATCATATATTCCCGATACAGTATTCGCAGATATGCACGATTGGCAGAGAGAAGCCCCCGTTCAGAGTGTACTATTCCCCTGAATGAAATGCCTTCAATTCCTTTTTCTTGTATATCATTCTTCAGGTATTCATAGAACTCTTTGGGGGCAAATGGCCTGGTATCAAACATATGATGCCAATGAGCATGTACTACCCGTATTGACCGGTTAGTTGCTTTTATAACGATATACGCTATGAGGCCTATTACAAGCAAAGCAAGAAAAATTGAAAACTCCTCTGAGCCAAAGGACAGTAGAAATATCATTGGGAACATTTCCGGTATAAGCTGGAAGGTGGTCATAACATAAGGTTTTTTGTGAGAGAAAATGAATTACAAAATAGTTATATAGATAGCCATTTACAATACCACAAAGTGGTAACTTTTAATCTTCCCAAATGGTCTTTTATGTTATCTCGATACCTGTTTAATCAAACAACCCCTTTCTGTTATTTGCTTCTTTTGATTTGGGGTACTTGCTTAAAATACTTTTCTCAACAGCTTCCCGTTTTCTCGCATGGTTTCTGCGTGAACATGCTATTACCGCATCCCTCACTTTACCTGAAGTTTCCTGAGGCGGCAGGGTCGTTGCACTGAAGGGTCTTGAACTAGCCCCTTCAATCATCAGCTTTAGGTACATGTGATATTTGGGAAGGATTACAAAATCAGCTTCCGCAAATTCAGGCTGGAATTCTTTGGCCAGGTGTGCTGCATCTTCTGCACCAACCCGGAATGATATGAGCGTGCCCACATTGCCAAATATAGCAGCCCTGATCCTTTCATCTATTTGTTCAATATACTGGTGGGTAAGAAACAAGGAGAGCTTGTATTTACGTGCTTCAGACAAAATATCGGCAAATGACAGGGAGATGAAAGAGTGCATTTCATCTACGTAGAGATAAAAAGGTTTGCGTTCATGTTCCTGTTGGGTTGAACGGAACAAAGCAGCCAACTGGATAGACGTAACCAGGACACTGCCTAATATGGAAGATGCATCTTCTCCTAGTTCTCCTTTTGAAAGGTTGACGATTAATATTTTTCCCTCATCAAGTACCTGCTGCATCCTGAAACTATTGGTTGTCTGTCCGACTGTATTTCGCAGTGGAATGCTTGTCAGAAATACACCTGTCTTGTTAAGGATTGGTGTTATCGCTTCTGATTTGAACTGGGGGCTGTATTTATCAAACTCATGTGTCCAGAAAGATTGTGTATGGGGATTTGTTACATAGGCCATCACCTTGTTCCTGAAGTATGTATCTGTAAGCAAGGGTTGGATATCAAGAAGAGTGGCGTTGGGGTATTCAAGCAATGTGAGTACAGCAAAGCGCAGAATGTATTCAAGCCTCGGACCCCAGGAATCAGCCCATATCTTTTTGAATGTTGAAACAAGCCCTGAAGCCACCAGGTGATGGTAATTTGGGTGGACTGCTTTCAGCGGATTGAAGCCTATGGGGTACCGGGTATCTTTAGGGTTGAAATATATTACATCCTCTATCCTCTCAGCTGGTATATGATCAAGTAAAGCTTCCGCTATATCACCGTGGGGGTCAATGATACAAAGCCCTTTCCCGTTTTTTATATCTGCAACAGCCATATTTAACAACAGGGTTGATTTGCCAACACCTGTCTTACCGATTACATAGATGTGCCCAAACCTGTCTTTGTCGATGATACCAAAACGTTTGTTCTGGTTACGCCAGTTGGTAGTGCCGATGTAGGTTATATCGCTCATATAGCTACATTGTAGCCATCTGTATGATGTGGTGTAAGGGAGGGGAATTTGCAGGATTAGCAAAATGTCTTTATCCAATCAAATACTTGCAAAAAAATCCTGGTATGGTTATAATGTGCACATAACCACGAAAAAGACCCTTATGGAGTTCTGTCTCCATCGGGGGCTTTTTTATTTTAGTTCAATATGAGATCGTTGATCATTAATGTATGATATTTTAGCTCCCGTACGTTTCAGTAATACTGAACACTTACTTTCTTTAGCCGGAGAAAGGATCGCTTTTAATTTACCTTTTGTTATCAAGAAATTTACCAGTGAGGTATAATCTCCGTCGCTTGAAATAATAAGGGCCTTATCATAACCTCCTTCATAATACTCCTGCACTGTTTTTAATACCAGGTCAGCATCACAGTTCCCTTTGGCTTTTCCGCTTCCATCATATACCACTTCTTTAAAAATAAGAGTATAGCCACATTCCTGTAAGTGAGCATAGAGTTTGCTATATTTAGGAATATTCCCAAGGAAAATATACGCACGTGTAATAGAGAATTTGTCAGTCAGCCAAACCCTGAACTTCTTATAATCAAGATCCCACCCAAGGGCTTGTAAGCCTCTATGAAGGTTTGCGCCATCAATAAGTGCATAATTATTTTCTCCCGGGAGTTTCACCCTTTAACTATATCACAATTTCATTTTTAGCTTAAGCAGCGCAGCTGGTTACTTTATTAATTTGATCTTGCTTTTTCCCAGTCTCAGGGATTTCTATCGCAAATTCAAAGGGAATAACGGCTGCATTTTTATTTTCATCGCCTTCTGGATTCGGAATTGTGTTCACTCCATTCCAATAGAGAGTGACATGGATAGAATATACCAGAAAGAGCGATATTTTCAAATAATGGAATTAGTACGAATATGCTAGAATACGTTTATATGACCAATGCTCAATTTCGCACAAGTGGAAACCCCGCACAAGCTGCAACAGACTATATTGCAGAAGTTTTAAAACAAAAACTCTCTGATAAAAAGAAGGTTCTTTTTTTAATTCCAGGCGGCTCAGCGATCAAAGTTGCCGTTCTCGTAATGAAAGCTTTAGAAGGAATGGATCTTGCGAATCTCACCATAACCTTAACTGATGAGCGGTATGGGGAGAGTGGCCATACCGATTCAAGCTGGGAACAATTACGCCAATCAGGTCTTATTCTGGGTAATGCGAATATCTACCCTTTCCTGACTGGTGAGACTATCGAAAACACAGTCGCGCAGTGTGAGGAATTCATGCAAAAATGTATAGAAAATTCTGACTACAAAATTGGCTTGTTTGGTATCGGTCCTGATGGACACACCGCGGGCATACTTCCAGAAAGTCCAGCAGCTGAAAGTTTAGATTTTATTTCTAGCTATCAAGGAGGGGCATATTTGAGAGTAACGGTCACGCCAGCTCTTATCTCAAAATTAGATGAAGTTGTAGTATATGCAGTTGGAGAAAACAAGAAGCAAACTCTCAAAGAGTTAGAAGATGAACATCCTATCCGAGTTCAACCAGCACAAGCATTGAAACATGCGGGAGAATTTATTATTTTTAATGATTAATATATGAAAATCGCAATTATTGGTCTAGGTAAAATGGGTTCACAAATAGCAAAGAAACTGCATGAAGGTAAACACACAGTTGTTGCCTTTAATCGAAGTAGCAATTTGATCGATGAGATGAAAGCACTTGGTATGATTGGTGCATACTCTAAAGAAGAAGTCATTGCTTCATTTCTGAGTGACCGTGTCGTGCTTTGGCTCATGCTTCCGTCAGAGAGCGTAGATGTTGAACTCGATATGTGGCTTGAGCTTGTACCAAAAGGAAGCCTTATCATTGATGGGGGTAATTCAGATTTCCGCCTTACGAAAGAGCGGGCAAAGAAAGTTCAAGCAAAATGGTCTCAATATATGGATGTAGGAACAAGTGGTGGAATCTGGGGGTATCAGAATGGTTTTGCAATGATGGTGGGCGGTCCAAAAGAGGAATATATTTCTATAGAAGGAGTATTACAAACACTTGCCTCTCCTACGGGCGCATATCAGTATTTCGGAGACCATGGAGCCGGTCATTATGTAAAAATGGTACATAATGCAATTGAGTACGGCATGATGGAGAGTCTGGCTGAAGGATATCGCATGCTCCATGAAGGACCCTATCAAGATCTAAATCTCGGAAATGCTGGTGATGTATGGCAGCACCACAGTGTCATAACTTCATGGTTGAATGAACTTTCTCGAGATGTACTCAAAGAAAATCCAACACTCGAAGGTGTCGACGGTACTGTTGCAGAATCAGGCGAAGCGCGCTGGGCACTCGAAGTAGCAAGAGAATACAATATCGAAACGCCAAGCATTTCAAGTGCATTTGATGTACGTCTACGTTCGCAAAAAGGCACTAGTAACTTTGCTACAAAATTATTGGCAGCGATGCGAAATGCATTTGGTGGACACAAACTAAATAATTAATGAGAAAAAATATATCCTCAATTTTGATTGTATTTGGCATTACTGGTGATCTTTCTACTCGAAAAGTTCTACCAGCGCTCTCGAAACTCATCCAAGAAAATAATTCATTCAAAGATGTTCTTATCCTGGGGATTACTCGAAAAAAGGAAGTTGATACTGATGCACTTTTTTCGAATGTAAAGGACAAGGCTATTTTTGACGAACATCTTGAAATATTCCAGATGGATGTAGATAAAGCGGATGAGTACGCACGCCTCAGCCATAAATTAAAAGAATTAGGGGCGGATAGGAGGAGGATACCCGATCAATTATTTTACTTACCAGTACCTCCGCAGGCTTCTGTTGCAATTCTAGAAATGCTTGGCACATCTGGTTTGTTAAAAGAAAAAAGTACTAAGATCTTATTAGAGAAACCAATTGGAGTAGATCTCAAATCTGCGCAAATCGTATTACAAAAAATTAATACATATCTCACAAAAGAGCAGATATACATTATCGATCACTACCTTGGTAAGACATTGGTACAGAATTTTATTTCTTTTCGTGAACACGATTCCATTCTAAAAGAACGATGGAACAATGAGTATATCGAACGTATTGAAATTCTAGCGAGCGAAGAAATCGGGATTGAAGGGCGAGTCGCGTTCTACGAAAAGACTGGTGTATTGCTTGATTTTGTACAGAGTCACCTTTTACAACTTACTGCTCTTACACTTATGGAAAGTGGCCAAAAAAGAAACCTTCATGAAAGGAAAGCCCGCATACTTGCATCACTTTCTGTCCAAGAGGAAAATCCTGTATATCGCGGACAATACAAATCATATAGACAAGAAGTGGATAATCCACATAGTACAATCGAAACATTTGTATCGTTTACTTTAGAATCTACAGATGAACGGTGGACTGGAGTCCCAATAGTCCTTACTACAGGCAAGAAACTCGATACAAAGAAGACTGAAATAAAAATTATATACAAGAAAAGAGATAGTAAGGGAAAGAGTGAACTTGTCTTCAAAATCTATCCGAGCAGTGGTCTCGTTCCCCCTCACTGGGCAGAGAACAGTAGTAACACAGATATCAGTTCTGGAGTAGAAATCCCGAGCGAAGGGTACGAAAAAGTTTTTATACATGCACAAAATTCTAATCAAGACTTGTTTATCTCGACAGAAGAAGTCTTAGCATCATGGCGAATACTTTCCCCTATTCAGGAATCATGGAAACTTTCAAATGAAGATTTGTTTATCTACACTGAAGGAGTAACGAAAGACGAGGCTATTACTTTTGCATTAGGTTCAAAAGCGGAGCAAGATCATCGCGATATTTCATAACTTCAGATTTATATTTACCCATAACGAGAACAGTAGCGTATTGCTCATCAAGACCGCCTTTCTTCTTCTCTTCGATTTCTTTTGTAATCTTCTCAAAAAGAGCTTTGACTTCTTTATTGGAATCAAGGGCTTTGAGACTTTCAGCTATTTCAGGATGTTCAGTAAGCTCTTGACTGATTTTTTCAGCCTGTTCTTTAGAAACACCTTTTGCCCGGAGGGCTGTTTTCATGATGAATGATTTGAATGACATGTCTTTTTTATATCACAAAAAATGCTATTATGCGAGGGTGAAAAATATGCCTAAAATCATCGTAGTACTTGGACAAACTGCCACAGGCAAGAGTGATTTTGCAGTGGAGATCGCTCGTGCGATCAAAAGTGAGATTATATCTGCTGATTCCCGCCAAGTGTATAGAGGTATGAATCTCGGCACCGGGAAGATAACAAAGAAGGAAATGGGGGGCATTCCCCACTATATGCTTGATATCGCACATCCGAAAAAAGTATTTTCCGTGAGTGACTTCAAGAAAAAAGCTGATAAGGAAATCAGAAAGATTATCGAGAGGAATCATACGCCCATTATATGCGGTGGTACAGGATTTTATATTGATGCAGTTATACACGGTATAGAATTCCCTACCGTTAAACCAAATGTTGCATTGCGTAAAGAATTATCTACCCTAAGCGAACACGCGTTGCTAAAACGTTTAGTGAAGCTCGATCCACATCGAAGTAAAAATATCGATATCAATAACAAAGTTCGTCTTATTCGTGCAATTGAAATCGCTCAAGCGCTTGGCAAAGTTCCAGAAATAAAATCAAGCGAACAATACAAAGTACTTACGATAGGACTCACACTTCCAGATGAAATTTTAAAAGAAAGGATTCAAGCTCGATTACTCGCACGTATTAAAAAAGGAATGCTTCGAGAAATAAAGAAACTGCATACAGAAGGCATCTCCTGGAAGCGCATGGATGCGCTTGGCCTTGAATATCGCTATGGCGCGCTCTATCTGCGAGGAAAACTAACCAAACAAGAAATGATAGAGAGATTAAATATCGAAATCTGGCACTATGCCAAGCGTCAGAAGATCTGGTTTAAAAAAGATATACAGACTCTATGGGTTGATCCACGTAAGACAGGTGAGAAGAAAAAAGCACTTAAAGAAGTTCAAAAGTTTATAAATACAAAATAAAAAGATCGCTTATAAGCGATCTTTTTATTTTGTATTTATCGTACTTCTAGCTGGCATTGTTTCCCTGTAGTTGTGCTAAATCCATTCAAATCGCTGCATCCAATTGGAAACGTAATTACGAAATTACTTCCACTGCATGGAACACCGTTTACAAGACTGTATCCGATTCCACTCATACAACCGAGAGGATGACTCATTGTGGCAGGATATGAACCGTTACATGGGAGTCCACTATTTGTGCTGTAGCCCATTGCAGATGTACATCCTGGAACAAAGAATATGACATTCGCATTTCCACTGCATGGCTTGCCAGTGGTAATACTAAATCCGAGTCCATTTAGACAACCTGGCATTACTCCATTGATTGCAACAGAAGTTCCATTGCAGGGCTTACCCGTATATGTACTGTATCCGAGAGCAGATGAACATCCTGTTGGGAATGTTGGTGTTACTGCTGCATTTGCAGTAGTTGCAAAGCTTATTCCAAAGGTAAGTGATAAAATTGCTATCAAACTCAAAAATTTTAGTTTCATATATTTATTTATCAAAACTGATAGTTAATTGATAATGCGACCTTTTCTAGATTTTAAGTTAGAGAAAAGAACACTAGGCATATACATGCCGATATTTTGGAAAAGCTTATTGCAAGCCTCCCTTAATTATGTAGACGATGGTGAGAAGGATTTATTTCTGGAGATTTTCCTTCTTTTTATAAAAGATAAAGGGCAATATCCCAGAGAATTTCTATTTTACTATTTCCTTTTTGGAGTAGTGTTTCATTTCGCAGACAGCCATCATACTTTTAGCTATCCTTCTCTGAGATATTGATCAAACTTTTGCATCCATTTTGCTTGTTTATCTAAAATATTGCTTCCAGTAAAATCAATAACAGCAAATTTAGGCTTTGCTTTTCCAAAGGTTAATATATTTGTCGGAGTAAATAATACGTGCATATATCCAGGATAACGATTGACGCCATTCGCAATTGACTGCTCGTCTTGTCCTGAGAACTTATTTCTCCATGCTTCTCCAGTCGCTACTGTATGACTGTGAAAATCAATAGCGAAAACTTCATTGCCATATTCTTGGAGAAGTTTGTTTATTGCACGTAGCTTTGCTTCATCTGGATACACTGATGTAGAAGAGCCATACCCAATAGAAAGCATGCCTTCTATACCGAGGCGGCCTTTTGAAGTAGCTTCGCCTTGTTTAGGGACGAGAAATACACCTCGCGTCTCCTTTTCTGTTTGGCACATTGCTACAGTTGCTTCATAAAATTCTTTAGGCAATAGAATAGCGGTTTTACCTTGTTCAAATGCTGAAACGTTATGTACTTCTGATCGAGAAAAAGAAGAGACGAATGGTTTTACATCTTTACTTTCAAAATTGCTAGTAACTTCTTTTTTAAATTCTGGTCCTTTCATATCTAGGATTATAACATATCTATATTGTGGATAATGAAGGGTAATCTTCCCTTACAGGAATAGGTACTTGTTTGATTCAAAGAGGAACCGCGAGTACGCTTTCGGTCACGCATAATTTTCTGCTGAAAATTTGTTCGACCCCGCCTCCCGCCGTCGCGGTCCGGCTTTCGATTCCTCCATCGCCACACAAAGATAATCCACTCGGACAGATGTTGATCTGTCCTTGCGGATCTTTGCGGGCGATGAAGGAATCGAACCCTCGCCAACGGTTTTGGAGACCGTTGTACTACCACTATACTAATCGCCCGTATCAGGTAGTATACACGTTTTTGCTTTATTTTCAATAAAAAATACCCTGTTTACAGGGTATTTTTTATCTTATCCAGTTATCTTTGCTTCTTTGTGCTTCACATTTTTTCCACACTTCTTGCAAAATTTCTTCATCTCGAGCTTTTTAGTGACGAGTTTCTTGTTCTTGCTGGTATAGTAATTGGCGTTCTTACAAACGCTGCATTTTAATCGCAAAAGTCGGTCTTGTGACATAGTGGGTATAGGATACTATAAAAGCCTTATTTATGCAACTATCTGATAATTCTCGGCAATAATGCGCTCATTCGGGTAGTTATTTCATAGTTTATAGTCTGTGTTTCCTTGGCTATTGCCTCCGCGGTGATAGTCTCCCCTTTTTGGGTTCCGAGTACCACTACTTCATTTTCTGGCTTTACTCCCTTGATTCCCGTCACATCAACAACAAACATATTCATAGCAACTCTACCAAGGATCGGAGCACGTTTCCCCCCAATGAGCACAGCGCCATTATTTGATGAGAGTCTGCTTATACCATTTGAGTACCCTTGCGGAATGACAGCAATCGTCACATCCTTTCGAGTTGTATACGAAGTGCCATATCCAATAGATTCACCGACTGGAAGAGTTTTAATTTCTGCGACATGGGTAACATATCGCATGACAGGTTTCAGTTCGATCTTTTTCTTCCATATCATTCTTAATTCATCGCTCGGCCACATACCATAGATACCAACACCGACTCGAACAATCGAATGAAGACCTTTCCATTTTTCATATGCGAGAACTCCTGATGTTGCAGAAATATGAGTCTTGATATTCTTGTAACCGCTTTCTTTGAATAATTGAACCGCTTCTTCATATGCTTTAATTTGCTTTGATGCATAGGTGAAATCTGTAGTATCCTCGATATTGGCAAAGTGTGCATACACACCATCAACAGATAGATTCTTCATCTTCTTGATCTCCTGTATAAATAGTGGAATTTGGTATGGCAATACTCCCTCACGCCCTAAATGCGCATCAATAGATATATGAACCTTTTGTTTTATTTTTAATTTCTCAGAAACTGTATTTATTAAAAGTGCATGGTGTAGATCAAATACCGTAAGAATACAACCAAGCTTGATAGCATGAGCAATATCATTCTTCCCTACGTATCCGAGGGTGAGTATGGGCTTCCGAGTATGAGATCGTACTTTCTCTAGTTCTTCTACACTATTGATCTGGAAATAATCCACAAATGGACTGAGGATCTTTACTACCTCTACATCACCATGACCATATGCATTTGCCTTCACTACCGCTGCGATCTTCGTCCCTCGTTTTACAATACGTCTAAACTGCTTGATATTATGTATCAAGTTATTTTTTGAGAGTTCAATATAGGAGAAGGGCAAGCTTTTCATTATAAAGACTATTCTAGCATTTTATGTATATTTTGGTATACTAGCCGAGTGAATGCCGGAGTGACGGAATTGGTATACGTACACGACTCAAAATCGTGCGCCGCAAGGCTTGGGAGTTCAAGTCTCCCCTCCGGCACTTGAAAAATAAAAAACTTTTAGCATACATAACAGGTATAGCAATTGGAGATGGAAATCTATCAAATCCTAATGGACGCGCAGTTCGACTCCGTGTTACATGTGATAATAAATACCCGAAACTTAAAGAATGTATCAAAGAGTCATTAAGAATTCTTTTTCCAAAAAATAAAATTGCAGAAGTTATAAGGAAAGATGGTTGTATTGATATCTCAGTTTATTCAAATGAACTTGAAAATATTTTAGAGTGGAAAGCAAAAGAAGGGTCTAAGGCAAATCAGAATATTTCAATCCCTATCTGGATATTAGAAAATAGAATATATCTCAAAGAATGTCTACGAGGATTGATTCAAACTGATGGATCGATTTATAAAGATAGAGGATATTCAATGATTAACTTCACAACAATCATTGAAAAACTTGCCTTTGATTACTTTAAAAGTTTACAAAGATTAGGATATGAACCTCAAATACGAAAAGTCTTCCATAAAGGCTACACAAAGCATGTAATAAGAATCTCAAAGAACGTTGATAAGCTCAAGAAAGATCTAAATCTTTGGAAAGAGTAATTTATACAAACTCGGGTTCTGTTTCGAGGGTAATGCCGAATTTATCAGATATAACTTTTATAATCTCATCTCGTACCTGTTCAACATCAGAGCGAGTAGCCCCTCCATTATTCACGAGAACCATCGCATTATGAGTATACGAGGAAATGGTTCCAAAACTCTTGCCCTTGAGTCCCGCAGTTTCAATCAGGAATCCAGATGGTACTTTTGTCTCTTTGTCATTAACTGGAAATACTGTCATGTTAGGATATTCATCCTTCAAACTATTGGCAACAGTTTGAAGTACAATTGTATTCTTGAAGAACGACCCGACACTTGGAATCACTTTCGGATCAGGCAGTTTGTTCTTTCGGATATCAATAATCGCTTCACGAATTTGGAGAAGCGTTGGGTCATCTATATTTTTCTCAGAAAAATACTTTTTGACTCCAGGATAATTCGGTAGAGAAGGTTTTTCTTTTGAAAGCGCGAGTGTAACAGATGTAACGATATATCTGCCTTTTGCATCGCTTTTAAAGATACTATCTCGATATCTAAATTTACAATCAGCGTTCGATAGAACTTTAAAACTCATATCTTTTGTATCAAATACTTCGACCTCAGTAAGAGTATCTTTAATTTCTTGTCCATACGCACCCACATTCTGAACAGGAGTTGCTCCTGTGGTACCCGGGATTGCAGACATAGCTTCAATACCCGAGAGATCCATCGCCACTGTGCGTTCTACCACTGAGTCCCAATTCTCACCTGCAGCAATTTTTATACTGGTAATTGAAGTTGTCTCATCTATCACTTCAAAACCCAGAAGATTGATCTTGAGAACTACTCGCTCTAGTACTCCATCTGGAAAAACAAGATTCGATCCACCACCAAGCACAAATACAGGAAGATTTTTTTCTTGTGCAAATGTATATACATCTCTGAGCATATTTTTATCTGTAAGTTCTATAAAATAGCGAAATTGCCCCCCAACTTTCAGTGTTGAGTAGTCTTTTATCTCCACATTCTCCCGTATTTCTAACATATTGCCATTATAT
The DNA here is from genome assembly GCA_965656375.1 of Minisyncoccia bacterium. GTDB lineage: Bacteria > Patescibacteriota > Minisyncoccia > Phycocordibacterales > UBA9973 > UBA8515. The sequence goes on along the minus strand of CBFHKH010000001.1, from coordinate 98,265 downwards.
CACATATGATATATAATCTTCAAATCTATGAAAAAACAATCAGATCAGCAGAAAATAGGCTTTTTTATCAAGGAACTTCGTGAGCGTAGGAAGCTTACCCAAGGAGCCTTTGCCAAAGAGCTTGGTACTTCTCAGAGCGCTGTCGCCCGCATGGAAAAGGGTGAACAAAATTTTACGACTGAACTCCTCTCAAAAATCAGCACCGTTCTTGATCACCAAATAGTAGCTATCAATGACTCTATTGATTTTCAAATCGTCGGAGGTAAAAAGCTACATGGATCTATAACGACAAGCTATTCAAAGAATGGATCTGTGGGGCTTCTCTGCGCAACACTCCTCAACAAAGGAAAAACAACACTTCATGGCATCGCGCGAATCGAGGAAGTATATCGAGTCATAGAGATCCTCGAGAGCATTGGTGTCAAAATCACATGGACAAGTCAGAATTGTGTAGAAGTAGTTCCACCAAAGAAGCTCAAGCTAGAAAACTTGAACGTTCAATCAGCGATCAGAACGCGATCTATCATCATGCTCATGGGCCCACTCGTGCACTTGTTGCCTTCATTCTCAATTCCCCACGCACAAGGATGCAACCTAGGTAAGCGCACTATTTCTGCACATCGATATGCGCTCGATGAGATCGGAGTTAAAGTAAAAACTACAAATACTACCTATGATATAACTGTAAATACACTCAAATCTGCTGACATCGTCATGTATGAAGCTGGTGATACTGCATGCGAAAATATACTCATGGCTGCAGCAAAGATCGAAGGGGCAACTACGATCGAATGTGCAAGTGGTAACTACATGGTTCAGGAAATCTGCTTCTTCCTCCAAAAGCTTGGTGTGAAGATTGATGGCATTGGAACTGGTACACTTGTCGTCGAAGGTGTGAAAGATATCAATATGGATGTCGAGTATCACAATAGTGAAGATCCGATCGAATCGATGATGTTTATATCAGCTGCGATCGCGACTGACTCCACGCTCACTATCAATCGCTGCCCGATAGACTTCCTCACACTCGAACTCTACAAGCTCAAGAAAATGGGCCTTAAATATAAAATACTTAACAAGTACGTATCCAAAAACGAAAAGACAAAACTCGTCGATATAGAAATATTGCCAAGTACATTCAAAGCCCTTCACGACAAGATCCATGCAAATACCTATCCAGGTATAAATATAGACAATCTTCCCTTCTTCGTCCCTATCGCAGTACGCGCTACTGGTACGACCCTCATCCACGATTGGTTCTACGAGAACCGTGCAATATACGCAACTGAACTCAATAGATTAGGAGCAAGTGTCACTCTTGCTGATCCGCACCGCATCTATGTAACTGGCGGAACACCGCTCAAAGCTGCCCAAGTCGTCTGCCCACCGGCACTTCGTCCTTCTATGGTGATCCTTATCTCTATGCTTGCCGCTGAAGGCACATCAATATTGCGTAACGTATACATGATCAGCCGTGGCTACGAAGATGTAGCAATGCGCTTGAACTCTATCGGTGCAGAGATTACAATATTGAAATAATGACAAAGCGACAACAGCTTGATGAATTGAATGCGTACTGGCAGGAACACTGTATGTGTGAATTGAAAAAAACTGCAACACAGGCCGTCTTTGGTGATGGAAATGCAAATACTGATATTGTTTTTATTGGTGAGGCACCTGGGAAAAATGAAGACCTGCAAGGTAAACCATTTATAGGTGCGGGTGGAAAATTCTTAGCAGAGATGCTTGAGAATATAAAAATGAAACGCGAAGATATCTATATAACTAACATCGTTAAATATCGTCCGCCAAACAATCGGGATCCGTTACCCGAAGAAAAAGCAGCATGTAATGAATGGCTTATAAGTGAACTCAAAATAATACAGCCGAAGCTCATCGTCTTCCTCGGACGACACTCCATGGGGCGATTCTTCCCTACGGAAAAAATCGGAGATATCCATGGTAAACTCTTGATCAAAAATATTCCAGAACTCGATAAGAAACAAGCGTTCCTTCCTCTCTACCATCCAGCTGCAGCGCTCTACAACGGCGGCATGCGCGAAACCCTCATAAAAGATTTTAATAAAATCCCAAAAGCGCTAGAAAAGATTCAGTAAGTTGCATTAAAATAACTCCTTTCAAAAAGCACACATAATTCCGTGCTTGGAATTTGCTCTTCTCGTCGCTCAAGGAAATAATAGTCTGAGTACATACTTTATTTCCTAAGCTCCTGCGAAAGACTTTTTTCAAGGATTATTTTAATTTCACTTGAGAGAGCAAATAAAGAAAATGAGTAAAAATAGTTCTTGCGCAGGAACTCGCGCAGGCTCGACTGGAGCCGAGCGGAGCAGAAAATCCAGCAGGATTTTACGCGTGTCCTGCAAAAGAAGCTATTTTATGTAATTTTCTTGCATGCTAGTGAATCTTTCAAGAAGAACTATTTTAGGAAAGTTTCTTGATCTCAATACACATAAATAGCGGAATCTCTTTGCGAGCAATATCTTCAGCTTTTTGGCGAGGACCATTTTGGCTTTTCTTGTGTGATATCCACTCTTCGAGACGTGTGATAGCAAAACCATTCTTTGAGAACAGCTTCATATAATACTGGAGTGATCGGTGGAATGAGATTGTCTTTATCTTTTTCTTTGGATTCTTCTCTCCAGGAGTCATATCAATCGAAACTTTTGATTCAGATAAATACTTTCCGACAATGCGGTACTGAGTGTCATTTGCAAAATACCAGTCGCTTCCCTGTGGTACGCGGAAAGAAGGATGGTTAAGCACAAGAACAATGCGACCATTCTTTTTTAAAACACGAGCGCATTCTGCTAATACCTCAGATACATTTTCAATATTTTGGATAGCAAGCACGATGACAACAGTATCAATCGAACTATTTTTGAGGAATGGAGCTTTGTGTGCGTGCGTTACATGGAATCGAATACTTTTTGGAGAATTCTTAGTCGCAGTCTCTACAAGTCTCTTTGAAAGATCAGATGCCACGACATGCGCACCGCTTTTCGCAAACAAATTCGCAAAATACCCTTGCCCACATGCAAGATCATATATTTCTTCGCCTTTTTGTATATCGAGAATACGCAGTAGATTTGGAGTAATAACTTTCGACTGATAACTATCAGCGTCAGTAGTCAGAAGCTCGTCATACCACGACGCTACCTTGTTCCATGAAGTATCTTCTGGCTTTCTTTTTGGAGTGTTTTTATGCATTCACCAAGTATACCAAAAAATACTTCGGCCCGCCTATCTATCAATTATTCAACTATCGTTATGTCGCTTTCGTGTATTCCTTTCTCCGCCTTATCGTTTGCATTCTTGCGACGCATTAAAACTACACTTACAAGACCCAAAATTATCACACCCGTAACTCCTCCCCATGCAAGAAGTGGTCCATTAATATCTTCTCTCTGACTACCAGATGCACTTGCCCCTAGAACATTAAGGTCAATAGTCGAAGCTGCCTCTGCTTTTTTTACATTTAAAGATGTAGGTCCTCCCTTAAAGAGAGAGCTACCGCTAGAAGTCGGGTTATACGTAGAACGATATGAGGCAACAACTTGTTTGTCAGTATTTTCTAAAAGAATAGATTTTACATCTAGAATGGAGAGACCAGTTGCCTTGCCAGAGAATCTCAGTTTTTGATTTGGCAAAATAATGGTACCTTCAGGTACAGTAAATGAATTCGCAATTCCTTGAAGTATCCATCGAGAAAAATCAACTTCAAATGTAGAGGTATTCTCAATCTCGACATATGGATCAATATCAGTACCAATAGCAGAGATAGCAATCCCGAGTGGAATAACTTTAACGGTGATCCGATCAGTCGCTTCAATTATGTTGCCGGTCCATGCTCGGTAATACGACAACGTAACGACATACTCACCAGGATATTCATACACATGCTCAAATAGATTATGTTCTGCCTCTGTTTTTATCGTTCCATCACCAAAGTTCCAGGCAAAACGCCCCATGCGAAGAGTCTCCCCTTCGTAACCTCGTGTGACTGAGTCGATTTCGAGCGGAATTTTTGCAAAGACAGTTTGGTTTTTAATAATAATGTCCGTTATAATCTTTGGAATTTCAATTTCTTTCTTTTTCTTTGTAGTAGTTCCACCAGAAGTTGCAGTTTCATTATTTTCATCGCCAACTTCGCTTCCACCTTGATTATCTGCACCTGGCGTAGGCATTCCTGCCACCCAAGAGCTATTCAATTTTTGTAAAGAATTCCCATCACCAGAAGCTCCAAGGGTGTTTGTAAATGTCACTGAACTCACTAAGGCTAGATTTGTATCTTTGAGTCCAATTGTTTCTCCTTCTTCGTTACTAAAGCCAGTCCAACTGCTATCAAAGAGTAGCCCAGCAAAATTTGGCCAATCAGTTCTGAAATGTGAAGCACTTTGGGCTATGATTGCATATCCACCTGGTGGCACAGAAGCGGAACCTTGCGCAGCAAGTGTGTGCTTTGTATTGTCTGAAAAGAAAAACCACTTCGAAAGATCAGCTGCATCCGTACCTGTATTTTTTACCTCTATCCACTCACGGTTTGTATCAGTCCCTTCGAGATCATACATGATCTCTGTAATTTCAAACCCCGCCATCGCAAAATGCGTCCACCCGGTAAACACCATAATAAAAGTGGCACAAAAATATAGTATTCTTTTTATCATCATGAATTTATCTTAGGATAACGAAGATAAATTCTTCATAAACTATTCGAGGACTTTTCTTAAGACATCTTCAGGTACTTCTTTCTGTGGTTTCTTTTTCTGCCATTGATCAGTCTGTGCGTGTACGGGTTCTTCCTTTTTTGGCTCAGGTTTTGGTTCTACCTTTATTTCGGGTTTTACCTCTGCCTTTTGCTCAACTTTTGGTTCCTCTACCACTGGTTTCATTACATGAGGGACAACAGGTGTCACAGGGATAGGAGCTACAGGAACTTTCGCAGTTTCAGGTTCTTTTACTATCTGTGGTTTTGACTCTTCCTTGTGCAGTGTCGGTGTAGGAATAACAGGTACTTCTTTCTTTTCCTCTACTTTTAGCTGTTGTGGAGTTACTTTCGCAAGTAGATCTTTGAGTGATGCTTTCTTCTCTTCTGATGCTTCCTTTGTCGGCGTCGGTGTAGGGGGGAGATTGTGAATAGTAGTCGTATCAGGCTTCTTGAGCGTAGAGAGTGAAACTGGAGGAGGTGTAGGGGTTTTTACAACTTCTACAACATCTGCGTTCTTCTCTGATTTTTTATCATCTATCCCAATTTTTTCAAGCAACCCCTTCAAGAGTGGCGATGGTCCAGAATGTCTGCGTTCTATCGGTTTGTACCCACTCGTATTCTGCGACTGTCCTGGCGCACGTGGTGGTTGATTTCCATTTGGAGCTTGAGATTGTACTCCTGGATTTCTCGGTGGAAAAGATCGCTGTTGCGGTCGTGATTCGAACGCTCTCGGAGTTTGCGGAGGAGTATCAGTCGCTGCGCTTGGGAACTCAATTCCGAGGGCAGAAAGAGGTGCAGTTGAATTCTTCTCCTCTTGGCGAGCAGATCTTGATGCTACGAATCCAGTCTGTGGCTTGAGCTCGCCTGACTTTATCTTGAACATGCAGTCCTTACAATATATCGGTCTGCCCTCTTTTGGTTCGAATGGGACCATAGTTGATTTACCGCAATTCGAACAATCAGCTTTATATTTCGCCTCGCCTTCAACTGTCTGAAGTGTACCGCTCCACCTTGAGATTTCTGCTTCAACTTCTTCGCGTGGACGCGCATAGATCGAGCGTGATAGTTCGATAATCTTTTCCTTTACTCCCGCTGATGGATCTACCTTCATCGGAGGAAGTGTACTTGCAGAGAATGGACGGCTGGTGACTCCGTCGATCATAAGCTTTAGATAGATGTGGTAGTTCGGCAAATTCACCAAATCCTGCGCAGTGAATTCGGGTTCGAATTCCTTTTCGATAAATTCTGCATCATCAGCACCCACGCGGAATATAACCATCGTACCAACGTTACCGAATACCGCATCACGAACAGCAGTACCATTTTCATTTGAAAGCTGAGCCGTGTATTGGTGGGCAATGATGAGGTTCAAACGATATTTACGAGCTTCAGAGAGAATGTTTGCAAATGAATCAGTCGCGAAGTTTTGGAATTCGTCGACGTAGAGATAAAAATCCTTACGCTCATCTTCAGGAATACGAACACGCTCCATGGCTGCAAGCTGGATCTTGGTAATGATCATACCTCCAAGCAACGCAGAGTTGTCTTCACCCACGCGCCCCTTTGAAACGTTCACGAGGAAGATCTTACCTTCGTTCATGATCTTGAAAATATCGATGGTTGATTTTGATTGACCGACAACGTTACGAATGATAGCAGTCGAGAGGAATTGACCGACTTTGTTTTGGATCGGAGCAATCGCTTCGTTACGGAATTGTTCACGCCATTGTTCATATTCGTGCACCCAAAATGCTTTGACCACTGGGTCCTTCAAGTTACCGATGATCATCTGACGATAATCCTTGTCGACGAGTAGACGCGGAATACCGAGGAGCGTCGTCCCCGGAGTATCGAGAAGCGCGAGGATCGCATTGTTTAGGATGTACTCCATACGAGAACTCCATGCATTTGCCCAAATCTTGGTGAATATTCCCATGAGACCAGATGCCACCAAGTGCTTGTACTTTGGATCATCAAGCGCAATAACATTAAATCCGACATTGTAGTCAATATCAGCCGGATTGAAATAAATCACATCTTTAGCTCTGTGATCAGGAATGAGGTGGAGGATTTCTTCGACAAGCTCGCCGTGCGGGTCAACCACACAGACACCTTCGCCGTTGTTTATATTTTGAACAATGAGATTTGAGAGAAGTACAGACTTACCAGTACCTGATTTTCCGAGCACGTACATATGCTGGCGTCGATCTCTACGCTTGATACCAAACGCATTGTTAGTACTGCGAAAATTAGTCCGCCCGAAGTACGTCACGTCTCTATTGTGGGGAATCTCGTTGTTCATAGATTACCTGTATTATACCCTAAAGTACCACTTGTTGGTAGCAACTTTCACAATATATAATCTCTGATCGATCAGGGGCATAGTTTGTCTCAAATTCATTCCCACAATCACCATTCATGCATTTCCTATGCCATAGCTTGTTGGGACCACGAGCAGTAAATCGCCTTTGGTGCCTACAATCAGGGCAGAGTCGTGGAAGCGGAATACCAAGCTTTTTATAGAAAAGGAATTCATTCTGGATAATTTTGTAATTCTTTGTGCAGCTACTACAAACAAAGATTTCTTTTGTTACGTCAAAATCGACATCACCGATTGCATCCGGCATAGCTTCAAGTGATATTGTCTCTTTTTCATATGTTCCTCGAGGGGTATCTTCCCATTTGAATCCTTGAGCGAGCGCTTCCTCTTTTGAAAGCGGAAACTGCTCCATAACGCAAGATTCATTGTATCCGAAGCACGAAAGAGATGCTGGGAAGAAATTCCCGTACGTTCCTTCTTCTTTCATTTGCGTTATGATCTTTCCTTTTAAAATTTCATATTCGTCTTTCTCGTATTGCTTATTCAATATGCAGTATTTCTTCTGCCTCATACCAATGCAACCAAAAAGATTCTGTGAGCCGAGACAGTGGTATGAATATTCAGCGTACGACGTTCCCCAATACAATGCTCCTGTTTTATTATTTGAGGCTTCTTGTCCTGTGTTAATGCATTCATAATTGTTCGTAGACACGCGCCCGACTGTATCGCAATCCATATTGTCGTTTGATGTACGCCATGCGTGCACACAGTACGCACAATCTTCCGCCTCATAAGTGTGGAAGCAATTTTTTACATTCTTAACATTTACGAGATATGATCCTGTAGAATTAACAGCTTGAACTGCTTCAGCATATTTATGAGGAATATCTTTTACAAACTCCTTAAATTTCTCCCGTACCGACTCTACTCCTCTATATGTATTGAGCATGAGCTCTTTTTTTATACGTTCGTATTCTTCTTTTGTGTATGATTGATTAAAAATATAGTGACTCTTGTTTCTCAGATTTACACAACCAATACAATCAGTACATCCTCGACAATCAAGCAAGAAATAGCTATCTGTACACGAATGACATCCTTTGGAATATCTAAGACCATACGAATCATGGCAATCATCGCTCTCGTATGAATTTTCCACTTTGTTCGTAAAAGAGCAATCAACGAGATCTTTGGAAAGTTGTATCCAATAGGAATACATGCAATCCTCGTTATTCGAACTCTCTACGATCATGTAACAATTTTTATTATCTGCGCATATATTTAGATATTCTGAATTGATACTTCGTACATGCATGAGTCCAATCTTTGGGACAATGCGCCATAATTCTTCAAATTGCTCCATGAATGGTTGGTTCAAATCATAGTCACGACCATGATCTTCTCCTCCCCAGTCATCAGCATTCCAACAATCTGTACACCATACTATATACGGCTTGCTTGGTGAATACATAGAAACAACATCTTTTTTACATTTATCACATACGCGCTTGTAAAAAGCTCGTTCGTTTCTAAAACTTAATCGGAGTTGTGCACGACACTCGGGACATAAATTTGGGTGATTTACTCCAATTTTCTCATAGTATGAAATATCGTCCGATGTAATGCTAAAATTTGAGCGGCATTTTTGACAGGATTTGGACTCTGGATTCATACATAAATTATACATTTTTGTAGAATAACTCATCATTGACAATATATTATATTAAATGTATAATTAACTTAACTAAAAATACGTTCTAATGGAAATACTAAAACGGATCTGGCCAGTTGTATTTTCTGTAGTGTGTACTCTGAACATATTTACAATGTTCCCTCAAATATACAAAATCGTTATCCATAAAAATGTAAGTGGATTGAGTTTTTGGACATTACTTATTTATCTACTTGTACAGGTAACCTTTGCCATCAATGGAAAAGTTAACAAAGACAAGAAACAGTTTGTATTTTTAAGTATTGCTTCCTCATTCACCCTTACGACGATTATTTTGTATCTTAGCTACAGATAAACACCTCGTACTCTATATGTACGAGGTTGTTTTTATTTTAAATGCTATAATTTACTCGCTATGATACCTGAATACTTTGCCTATTTTACAATTCCCCTTGGCCTTATTGGAATATTTTTGTATATCAAAGATACATTTCAAGGGAAAACTCGGCCAAATATAGTTTCTTGGATATTTTGGACAATAGCTCCTTTTGTTGGAGTTTATATCGCCTATCAATCAGGAATCGCAATACCTCTACTCGTGTCTACATTTCTAGCTGGATTTGGACCGCTCCTTGTGGTTATTGCTTCATTTTTCAGTAAACATTCTTTTTGGAAAATAACAATATTTGATATTGGATGCGGAGTTCTCTCTGCTGTTACCATTGTTATTTGGGTAACGACAAAAGATGGAGTTATTTCCTTACTCTTTGCAATTCTTGCTGATTTATTCGCAGGGTTACCTACATTCATCAAAGCATGGAGACACAGTGAGACAGAAAATACAGGACCATATTTATTTGGAAGTTTTAATTCAGTGATTACCTTTTTAATCATTCAAGATTTCTCATTTTTGAATGTTGCATTCCCTCTTTACTTACTCACCAACAATCTCCTCATCATTGTTGGAATAAAGAAAAAATATCTATTTAATCTATAGAAGACTAGTTTACTTCATTTTGATAACACGATTCGCAATAGACAATTTCTGATCGGTTCGAGGCAAAGGAGCTTTTGACCTCTTTTCCACATTTATCACACTGTCGATCATACAGATATAGAGAGTTTAAAAGGCCTAATCTAAATGCATGTCTGCAATCAGGACATTCACGAGGAATTGGAATTCCAAACCGTTTGAGTAGTTGTAATTCACCAGCTATTATTCTGTAATACTTGCCACACGAACATTCGAGTATTTCTTTTGTAAAATCATCATCAACATCCTGTATACTATCTGGAATATCTGAGAGTTTAATAGTAGCTCGATAATCAGGCTTTTTCGGTTCAATATAGTTAAACCCTTTTGATTCAATCTCTTCTTTTGCCAGTGGAAAATACTGATTCGCAAATGATTCATTATACGCAAATGGCGACAGATCATAGGGAAAGAATTCTCCGTATTTAAATATTCTTCCCTTTGTATCAATATACGGATTCTCTTCTAGATCTTTGATAATCTTCGCTCGTAGCGCAATGTACTCTTCTTTCGTATATTGCTTGTTTAAAATACAATATTGCTTCTTTCGTAGATTCACACATCCGAAGCAATCCTTACAATTAATCAGATACATTGAGTATTCTACATTTTCGGTATTGTTCCATACTGCATTTGAATATTTTATACCAGATGCGCCCTCACCGATCGTAATTCCCTCGATACATAATTCTGTTTTATTCCCCCACTCGGTTATATCATAAGAATCCTTAAATGGCGGCATGGTTATGAATTGGCAATACGCGACATCCTCTGAGTTTGCAACTTGATAGCAATTCTTGGCATTTTTTGAAGAAACTACATACTCGCCACTGGTATTACTGTTCATGCGGCCATGAACATACCTGACAGGAAATTTTTTCCAGAAATCATAGATGTCTTCCCTGATCTGGAGATGACTTGAATATGTATCAAGTTTCATTTCTTGTATCTTTTTATCATATTCTTCTTTCGAGTATGGCTCGTTATAGATATAGTGGCTCTTGTTACGTAGATTCACACATCCAAAACAATCCGTACATCCAGTACAGTTTTTTGAATACCAGACATCTACACAACTGCTACAATTTTTGGTAAAGAAACAACGTGAACTTCCACTTCCTCCAATCGTTCCATACAAAAGCTCTGCACTATGGCCCATAATGAGATCAGCCGAGTCTTTCACAGACAGAAGCGTCGTTCCAAAGTATACATTTTCACAATAGTCCGCAGTAAAGATCAGATAGCAATTCTTGCATTCAGCCGCATGATTTATATAGTCACTATTTACAAGGGTTGTATAACCTACGACTTTGTCCATAAAAGGAGTCTTTAGTTGTAATTCTTTGATCTGTTCAAAGAAATTCTTGTTTGAATCATATTCAAGGTAATAGTCTCCACTATTCCAACCTTCACCCCACCAACACTTACTACAGTACACTTTAAAGTGAGTATCTGGAGAAAAGATCGAGACTGTCGGATTCTTACATAGATCGCAATTCCTCTTATACAGTGTGCGTTCATTACGAAACATAAACCTTCTTTGCATTCTGCAAATATGGCAAAATGTCGGTGGTGGAACTTTTATCTTTTCGTAGAATAAAAGATCATCAACGTCTATACTAAAATCTTGTTTACAGTTTTGGCAATTTCTAGTTTCCATATTAATTCATTTCTTGCTGATAACAGGTCTCGCAAAACACTTTCTCTTTTCGGTCGGGAGAATAGGTAGTCTCAAATTCGATCGGACATTTCCCTTCATGGGTATGAATTGCATTGTCACAATCACATGAGCGATGCCATAGCTTGAATGGATTTCGCCTTTTTATTCTCGCTTCGTGCCTGCAATAGAAACATCGCCGCGGAATCGGTATTACCATCGTTTTATAAAAATTAAGCTCTTCTGGCACTATTTTATAATTTCGATTACAGTCAGTGCAGCAGAGAATCTCATGGGCAATAGAATCAGATATATCATGAATTGAGTCTGGAATATTCTCAGGTTTGATAGTTTCTTTGCCCTTTGTTCGCTGAACATTTTCTTGCCATTTAAAACCGTGTCCTTTGATCTCTTCTTCAGTCAACGGTACTCGTTCGTTAGCAATAGTCTCATTATAACCAAAATGAGATAGTTCGCTTGGGTAAAATTCCCCATATCTATACTCTAAACCATTTTTATCTCTATATGGCATATCATTCATTTGTTTCTCTATATCAGCTCGAATCTTTTCATATTCTTCCTTTGAGTACTGCATGTTAAAGATACAGTGACTTTTATTTCTTAGCCCCACGCATCCAAAAAGGTATTTAGAAGAATGACAGTGGTGAGTATATGCTACATTTTGATTCTTCCATGAATAGTAGCCGAAGATATTTTGATTTGAGTGATCACAGGTTATGCCATCATAGCACTCGCTTGCCTCGCCGCATGTCGCCATATCATAACTATCTGTGATCGTATCGGCATTGTCTATCCATTTACAATTTTCCGGATTTTGAACATTAAAGCAAAATTTTGAATTTTTACCATTCCTGAGTAGATCACCAGTACAATTGTATGAGTGTACCAAGTGCGCAAATCGTCGTGGAGTATCGAGGATAAATTCATCAAATTCTTTTTGAGCTCTCTCTACCCCACTCCATGTGTCGAGTTTGTAACTAGTTACGATTTCCTCATATTCCTCTTTTGAATATTGCTTGTTCTTGAAGCAATATTTCTGATTCCGTAATCCTGAACACATAAAACAATTCGAGCAATTTCTACAATCATAGAGGAATTGCGAATCGAGACATGAAACAGCAAATTGTGAATTCTTCACTCGATAACACTCTTCAGGTTGGATACATTCATAGAGCCATTGCGAATTGGACATTACATTGAGAGAATCCATAATGTCTTTACCGGCGATAAGGTAATAACTATACATAATGTTTTCAACTTTCCATGCGACGAATACCATGTAGCAATTCTTTGCAAAAGAAAAATCCTGCGTATACTCTGAATTCACGCTTCCTGTACCATTGTCATTCACAAGTGCTAAATGAGGAACTTTTAATATAAACTCTTTAAATTGTTCGAAGAATGGTCTTGAGAAATCATATTTTTGACCATACTCCATAGGATCCCATGTATCACTCCACCAGCATTTATTACAGTAAATTTTTACTCCTGATTCAGCTGAATACAAAGTCACAACTGACTTGTTGCAAAGTTCGCATGTACGATTATACAAAGATGTATCATTACGCCATGATAATCTGCGTTGATTTCTGCATGTAGGACAAAAGGTTGGTGGAGGAACTTTTACTTTTTCATAAAATCCAAAATCGTCCGGTTCAATCGTGAAGCTCTTTTTGCAGTTTTGGCAATTTCGGGTTTCCATATTTAAATCATTTCCTGTTGATAGCACTTCTCGCAGTAAACTATATCTGGTCGATCAGGTGAATATGAAGTTTCAAACTTCACTTCACAATTCCCCGCATGTTCATGATTCGCTTTATCGCACATACATGACCGAGACCAGAGTTTCATCGGATTTCTTTGTTTCAAGCGGAGCTCATGGCGACAATTTGGACAATGCGTAGGCAACGGTAACTTCATTTTTTTGTAGAATTGAAGCTCCTCAGGAAGAATCTTAAAAGCTTTCGTACAAGAATCAGAAACATTTGAACATTCAATAATCTCATTTAAGATGGAATCATCGACGACTGCACTATCTTTGGGGATTTCTCCATTTCGTATTGTAATTTTATATTCTTTTTGTTCTTTTTCACGGAAGCGGTACCCTTCTACTACTACTTCTTCTTTATTAAGAGGAAAGACTTCTTGGACTATTGACTCGTTATACGTAAATGGAGAAAATTCTGTTGGGAAGAATTCTCCATATCTATATACAAGCCCACGAGAAGTTGTGTACGGCATATCGTTCATATGCTGTATAAGCTTTTCGCGCAATTGGAAATACTCCTCTTTTGAATACTGTTTATTGAAAATACAGTACTCCTTATTACGAAGGCCAATACATCCAAAAAGATCATGTGATCCAACACAATAATGACAATACTCAAGTGAACGGCCCTCAGGGAAACAGCCATTTGAGAAAAACACATGGTTGAGATTCGTACCGCTTTTTATCGTCTCATAAACTTCGATCGCATTCTCGCCATAGAATGAATAGTCATAGCAATCCTTTACCGGGCCAAGATAACAGAGGAAACAGTATTTCGAATCTTCAACTCCATCAGATTGATAAATAGTTTTTGAGTTTTTTGAATGGACTGTATAATCCCCCGTCACATCAACATTCTGCTTTCCATGCATATATTTTTGCGGATACTGGTATGAATCACTCTGAGTTTTCTTGATTGTTGTTTCTATATCACCCCATGCTGAGCTTAGAAGTTCGCCAATCTTTTCTTCATATTCTTCTTTTGAATATTGTTCATTGTAGATACAATATTGCTTCTTTCGTAGATTGGTACATCCGAAACAATTTGAACAACCTACTAAATTCTTAGAAAAATAAATATCATATGAATCCTCACAATCTATAGAATAAAACGCTCGGTAACATTTCCGAACATTTACGCATTCATAGCAATGCTCGCTTTCATGCGTCATGTAACAATCAAAACAATTCTTAAGGAAAGTTACTGTATCACTATAGTATGAATCCTCAACAAGGTCTGCATAAAAAACGAGATATGCATTCTTTAAACGCCCTGCTCCATTACAATATGGACTATTAACCATTGTTGGTTCTTCTACCCCTAGAGCCATCCATGGTACCGCCTCAAGCATTTCCTTCATTTGTAGAAATGCTGGTCGAGAAAAATCTACTTCACGAGCATACGACAACGGGTCCCAGCTATCATTCCACCAACATTTATTGCAGTACACTGTAATTGGTTCTTCAGGATGATACATTGTGAAAGTTTCTTTCTCGCATAAACCACAAGTCCGCTTGTAGAGAGCACGTTTATTGTAATGATAGAGTCGTCGCTTTAATCGACAATCAGGGCAGAATGTTGGTGGAGGCACCTTCATCTTCTCGTAGAATGAAAAATCTTCGATTTGAATAACGAAGTCTTTCTTACAATTCTGACATTGTTTAGTCTCGGGATTCATTGGATTTATTTATGATTGATGAATGGTATAGTTCAGGCTCATACGCTTTCCCATAGAGAGTCTCCATATGAGGTAAAAGCCCATCTTTCATTGCCATACTAATACTATCAAAAAGGGCTTGTTGGTCATAGCCAAGGAAAACGACTTGTGGATTCAATTCTTTGAGAGTTTTGTAGGTTCCCTCTTCCTGATCACCCAAGTACACGAGATCGATTTCTGCCTCGTTAACGAGCGCTTTGATTCGATCCGCTTCAGAATGTACAGGAAGTTTACCTTTCATCTTCTCGACTACGCTATCACGAGCGACAATGGCTACTAATTGCTCGCCATGCCGTTTTGCTTCATGAATGAAAGCTCGGTGTCCATCGTGGATTCCGTCAAATACTCCAAAGATGATAACAGTTTTAGGATTCATACTAGTTTATATTCTGCTGATAGCAATCCACGCATGCGATGCGTTCATACTCCCAATCTCGTGGATAATATGCGACGATATCCTTTTTACAATATGTGCAGGTATACGGCTCACTCTTGGTCTGACTCATCGGACGCAAACGCTCCTTGGTTCGTACATCAAAGTGCACTCGAGGGAGAGCGATATTTTTGTGTCGCAAGAACGCAAGTTCTGCATCGGAGATATTGTATCGCCAGCCTGTCACTGGACATATGAGTGCTTGTTTTGTCAGGGAATCATCTACATCAGAAATAGAATCAGGAAGTTCAGCTGTCTGCATGCCTTCTACATGCGCACCAGTATTCTCTTCCCAATACCCTCCTTTCTCTTCTACGTACTCTTTCGTAACTTCAGGGAAATAAATTACTGCAGTTGAAAAATTATACGGACAAAGGCCAAACGAATATGGTGGAAACTTGCCGTATTCACCACGCGCTTTCATATCAGCAATTATCTTTGCTTTCAAAATTT
This sequence comes from Minisyncoccia bacterium, assembly GCA_965656375.1. Taxonomy (GTDB): domain Bacteria; phylum Patescibacteriota; class Minisyncoccia; order Phycocordibacterales; family UBA9973; genus UBA8515. Next base: position 82,464 of record CBFHKH010000001.1, on the reverse strand, counting down.
CATATTCCTCCTTTGTATATTGTTTATTAAGAATGCAGTATTTTTTCTTACGCAGACCGACACACCCAAAGCAATAATCAACCTCAAGACATAGATCACAATACTCTGAATACCGAATGCCATCGCACCAGATAGAATACTTGAGTTGATATGCTGACGTACAGCAACTATTATTTCCAGAGAGTTCCACATCCCAACATCCTGTCAGATCAATATTATCTTTCGATTTGAGTCCACGCAAACAGTTAACACAGTTCTCTGAATCTTCCCAGCAGAAAACATTTGTACAATTATTACAATTAGTCATATACGTTCCGACTGAATCATACGTCTTTATATTGAAATTTTCTCTATGTATTACTTCATTCTTAAGGATCTCTAGGTAGCGTGCTTTGTAGGACTCGAGCTCTTTGTGCGATCCGAGATTTACTGATTTCATCTTCTCTTCATATTCTTCTTTCGTGTATTGCACATTCTCGATGCAGTATGATTTGCCACGTAGATTCCAGCACATAAAGCAATGTGAACAGTTCCGACAATCAAAGAGAAATGCGCTATTGAGACAATCGCGACAATTTCTTGAAAAAGAAAGATCATACGAGTTGAAGCAATATCCGCAGTCATAACACTGGTCGAGAGTAAATACATGAGAAACATCAATTGAATCTTTTACTTCAACAGATCTATATCCGTACAATAGATTTTCAGCTTTTGAGATAGAGCGAGATAAGTAACAATTTTTAGAATTCCAAACATCATCACACCAATCACAATCAGTATTTTGAGAGCCTCCTTGTTGATGAGGACGAGGGACTTTTTCTTGAAGTTCTTTGAGTTGATCAAAGAATGGTCGTGTCTCATCGTAATCCATACCATACGACATCGCATCCCACGCATCGCTCCACCACTCTTTCGACGTATAAATTGGGTATCGAGGATGTTCCGGTAAGATAGTTATGAACTTTTCTCCAGTAAGATCAGAAAGACCAGGTCGAAATTTGCCAAATGGCCAAAACGCCATATGCTGCTTCCAATGGCATTCCGTGCATATATCCGGTACGACAATACCGACTTTCTCGTACATACCGAGTTCTCTATCGAAGATTTCAAAAGAAGTATTGCAGTATGTACATATTTTATTTTGCATATATGGTTACAGTTATATGAGTGGCTCGCTTGCTTTCTCTTCGACTGCGGGTTTGGCAGCATCACCGTATGCGGAATTCTTGCCTCCAGTAATTGCTGCTTTTTCTTGGGCAGAGCGGATGATCGTCGATTCTTCTTCGGCAATGAGACGCTGTGCTTCGCCTGCTGGGATCGCGTATTTGTTGCGTGAAGACTCGATCACGCGATCACGATACGAAGGGTGTGTCGGAGGAAGTACGCGAAGGGTTTCTGCAGAGAATGGATCGTATGATTCCCCATCGATTGTCATCTTTATATAAAATTCCCCGACTCCCAAGTTGATCATGTCTTTCACATCAAAGATCGGTGCAAATTCTGGCTTGAGCTTAACTGCATCGTCACCTCCCACACGGAATGAAATGATTGATCCTACGTTACCGAGCACAGCTTGCTGAACCTTCGGCAACAGTTGTCCAACGTATTGATGCGCAACAGTTAGGTTGAGACCGTATTTACGAGCTTCAGAAAGAATGTTTTCAAATGTATCAGTCACGATGTTTTGGAACTCGTCCACATAGAGATAGAAATCATGACGGTCCTTTGCTTCCATTTTCGCACGTGCCATACCTGCTTGCTTAATCTTGGTTAGGAACATCGCTCCGAAGAAGGAAGAGTTCTCTTCTCCGATCTTTCCTTTTGAGAGATTAATGAGGAGAATTTTTTGATCATTCATCAATTTTTCAATATCGATCTTGTTTTGCTTTTGTCCGAAGATATTGCGAAGCATCGGATCAGAAAGGAATTGACCAAGCTTGTTAACGAGCGGGATGATCGCATCAGTATCGAACTTTTCAGACCAGTCCGCGAATTCAATTGCCCAGAAGCGCTTCACCATGTCGTCCTCGATATACTCCACTACTTTCTGACGATAGTTACGGTCAGTAAGCATCGAGATCATTCCGCGCATTGTCGCATGCGGATAGTCGAGAAGTGCGAGTGTTGTAAAACGAAAGACGTGTTCAAGACGCGGTGTCCAGTTTGCACCGAATTGTTTACGGAGCACTTCGATGAGACCTTGTGTTAGTTGGTGTTTGAATGTCGGGTCGACGTTGGCAAGTGGATTGAATGATGACGGAAAATCCACATCACCTGGGTCAATGATACACACATCTTCAATTCGATCCTCAGGGATAAATCCGAGAATGTCGTCGATGAATTCGCCGTGTGGATCGATAACGCAAAGACCTTGTCCATGTGCGATATCTTGACGAACCATGAGTTCCTGAAGCTTTGATTTACCCACCCCAGATTTACCGATGATATAGAGATGGCGCCTGCGGTCGACACGCTTAATACCAAAGACGAATTTCTTCTCTTCGAGAGACGCCACGTAGTTTGTACGCCCGATAAATGAGACCTCGGACGGATCAGACTGACCGAGAGTCGGCAAATCTGGTGGCGGTGGAGCGTATTTGATTATTTGAATTTTGTTCGGTTTGTTGAGTGCCATCTTAGAATATATGAGCGATACTCTATAAATTGTATCAAATTCCGGTAAAATAGTATATGATTCATACCATGGACTCGTCTGAAAAATCGAAGAAAGAAATTAAGGAGAAAAGCCTACTCAAGCAATTAGGTCCTGGGCTTATTACAGGTGCAGCTGATGATGATCCTTCAGGTATAGCAACCTACTCACAAACTGGAGCGCAATACGGTACGAGTTTACTCTGGCTTGCAGCATGGACACTACCACTCATGGGAATAATCCAAGAGATGTGCGGTCGCATTGCTCTCGTCACAGGTCAAGGACTCGGATCAAACATAAAAAGATCGTTTTCAAAAAAAGCTCTTATCTTTTGCGCGCTACTTCTTTTTATTGCGAATACTCTCAATATCGGTGCTGATCTTGGCGCTATTGCCAAAGGTATCCAACTCATAGTACCCTCTACTTCCTATATTTTCTTAATCGTTCTAGTCGGTATCATAAGTTTACTTCTGCAAATTTATATTCCGTACAAGAAATATGCACAGGTTCTTAAATGGCTCGTTATCACCCTCTTTTCCTATATCGCAACTGGTTTCATTATCCACATGAACTGGAGCGCACTTATTCATGATGGTCTTTTGCCCCACATTGAATTCACTAAGACACAAATCCTTCTCATCACTGCTATTCTCGGCACGACAATTTCTCCATATCTTTTTTTCTGGGAAACATCACAGGAAGTCGAAGAACAGATTTCAGAAGGACTAATTACAGAACAATCACGAAAAGGCACTACAGACAGAGATATCAAGAAAATGCGAATTGACGTTTGGGCAGGAATGATACTTTCCAATCTTGTAATGTTCTTCATCATTTCTGTCTGTGCCAATACTCTTTTCAAGAACGGCGTCACAAATATCTCTACCGCAAGCGACGCAGCTCAAGCGCTGGTACCATTTGCCGGTCCATGGGCAAAATATCTCTTTGCTATCGGTATCATCGGAACGGGAATGCTCGCGATACCGATCCTCGCTGGTTCTACATCATATGCCATTGCTGAAGCATTCGGATGGAAAGAAGGTCTCTATAGAAAGCTATCCCAAGCTAAGGCCTTTTATGCAGTCATATCAATCGCAATTGCTATCGGCATCCTTTTAAACTTCATAGGTATTGATCCGATCAAAGCACTGATCTATTCTGCGATCGCCAATGGCATCGCTGCACCATTTATCCTCGTATTTATCGTTCTTATTAGCGGGAGCAGAAAAGTAATGGGAAAATTCAAAAATTCCACTTTTACAACAATCATGGGCTGGATCGTCACTGGCCTTATGGGTATTACCGCCATCGCAGCTATTTATTCGTTGTTTTAGGCCTGCCTGCGCAGGTAGGCCGCTTGCAAAAATATAAAAATACAGTAAGATAGATAGGTATTTCACTATGGGCCGTTAGCTCATCTGGTAGAGCACCTCATTTGCAATGAGGGGGTGGCAGGTTCGAGTCCTGTACGGTCCACGCGTTGAAAAAAGAGCCGCTTCATGCGGCCTTTTTTCTTGCGTGGACCGTAAGCAAAGTGCCTACGCACTTTGCATCAGGACGAGAAGACCTTTTCCATATGAGTGTATTCGCGAATGGAAAAGGTGTACTGAAGCTGTAAGCTTCGAGATTCCTGTCAGAACGAATAAAGACTTTTCTGTGTCGCTCTGCAACCAGAAAAGTACCTGCGACGGTAAGGCGAGAGATTCCTCTATAGAACAAAACGAGAATATACACAACATAAAACACCCGGATTCACCGGGTGTTTTAAATCTAACTTACTTATTAAGCACTGCTCGTGTAAGTGGTCCTACGATTCCATCCACTACGAGTGGAGGATTCGCTTTCTGGAATGCCATTACACATGCTTCTGTAAGTGGTCCGAACTTTCCATCTACTGGACCACATGAGTACCCGTTTGCATTCAAGTACTTCTGAAGTTCCATAACTTCCTCACCTTGTATTGCTACGCGGTATGGAGGTCCTTTTCGGAGATCAAGAGTAAAGACGAACTTTTCAGCACCAAGAACCTGACCACCAACTGAACCCTGAGGGATGATTCGGCCACCTGAACGACTAAATCCACTAGATGTCTCAGGAACTGGAGTAGGAGCAGGTGTTGCTGATGAAGACATGTTGAAGTTATCTACAAGGAAACCATTACCAGAGTTTGCTGGTGTTGCAGTACCTGATACTCGGAAGAGTAGAGAGTCTACTGTTCTACTTACATTTACGAGTTCAGGATTTGATTCTGAATCGAAGCGGTAGTAGTTCTCCCAGCTTGTACCAGTGTGAACAACAGAGCCATCGATAGAAATTGTAACCACATCGTTACTTGGTCCTGCTACGAAATCCATAGTGAATTTGACAGTGTGAGGAGTTGTTCGAGAGAGATCATTTGCAATCTGTGTCTCTACAAAGTTTGCAGGATTTGTCTCACCCTGTACATCATAGAAGAATACATCTATACCTGCTGGAGTATCTTCAAAGCGGAGGTAACTCATGCGAGCACCATCTCCTCGATCTGGAGAAACTGTGAAATGCATTCCTGGTTGGTATGTAGGAAGTGCTGACGCAAGCTCAAACTGCGCTTCGAAACGACTCTGACGTGTACCAGATGACATACCACCATTCTGGGCATCTGCCTCACCTGCTTCATTTGTTAGAGACTTTGAGAAGATCTGATCACCAAATGAACCTGACGCGATCGCATCTGAGATGCGGAGGACTTTACATCCAAAGCCAGAGAAGCCATATGTATTTTCTTCAACTTCCTGATCAAATGGACCAGTCGCACTCCAGCCATCCTGACCGTTTACTGAACCGAGTGTGAACATATCAAATGTACTGTCGTTACACTCTGCTGGTGTTGGAGGCGGAACTACAGCGAGTGTAGTAAAGCTCTCTATCTCACCTGGCTTCCATCCACCGTCAAAGTTTGCCCATGCTACGTAGTAGTATGTTGTGTTTGGTGTGATCGCAAGGTTGCCTGATGCACCACCTGTGATGATACCGTTTGTACTGACGATTGAAAGTGATGTTGAGAATGTTGCATTTGCTGGAACCCCTGGAAGAACTGGTGTTGAGTACACATCAGCTGGGATGTTAGGAGTTGAAGTGTCAAACGGAGCAAGTGATACCCAGAATGATTCTTCGCTTGCAGCTCCTGATCCATTAGTACCATTAAGCGTTGCATCACTTGATGTGATGTCTGTCGCAGGCTGTGTACTTGTTGTAGTTGGAACTACGACAGTGTATGAAGTAGAACCACTAATGATCTCGTCTCCATTAGTTTGGATAACAGATACATTATAAGAACCACTTTCAGTAGCACCTATTGTGCGAAGAGAAAAACAAATATTTCCTCCTGATGCAGTTGTGACACCAGCATCATCGACATTAAGACCGCTCACTGACCATTGTGGATCTTGAGCAACGGTATAGTCTGATCCACCGATATATACTACTGCACCTGTGTTAAAAGAACTTGCAGGTGTTGTACATCCAGAATCACTGTATGTACTGATACTCGCTGCGAAGGCTTTCGGAGCGAGGCCAAAAAGTCCGCCGAATGCCATCATGAATGCGAGAACTCCTGCAGAAACAGATTTGAGATTTGAATCCCTTTTTAGAGTAAACATAAAATAAAATATCTATTAAAAGCTAATAATTAATTGTTAAAAAACGTATAAAAACGTCTGTATACCTCACATTATAGTAAATTGCGATTATGTCAATTTACGAATGGTGCATAACGAGTGCATAACATTTAAATCAAAAAATACCCATTATCTATAGGGGTATTTTTAGTATTTCGAGTTTAGATAAAATTTATAATAGGTTCTGATGAAAAGCTATTTATGAACAGAGCCTTGTTGATATACACAAAGGAGAACATTATGACCAAGAGTAAAACTCCATAGAATATATTTCGGAGATGCTGTCTTCGAAACTCTATGATTATCATAAGAAGAAGCGCTACAAGAACTACCCACATACATATCTTGTAGATGAGATTCGCATACGCTGGAGTGAGGAACATAAACTTCTCGTACCACTTTGAGTAGTGTACTTCCTGTATAATAGGTGTCTCTACTTTTTCTTGTGTAGCATTATTCTTTACTTCTACGAATTCTTTCGTTTCTGTTACTGTTTCAAGATTTTGCTCTGGTGGAAGTGCAATGGACTCACCTTCAACTGCTGGCGCAGTTCTAACTGTGATAGGAGCTTCAGTCAAAGGAACAGGTCCGGCTTGCATACCTGTTTCTACTTTCGCAGGTGTAGGACTCTTAGCCTTTGCAATTGGTGAAGCTGCGGGCATTCCGAACATCTCTACTACATATGTAGTTGCGTGACCTTGATACATACCATCTACAGTAGCGATACCGATCTCAGTAAAACGACTTCCCAAGATATTTGCCTTGTGTGTTGGAGAGTTGAGCCATGCATTTTGTACATCTACAGACTCACTAAAGTCTATTGCGAGGTTCTCTCCTGCGTATTTAAAAGAATATCCTGCTTCATTGAACCAATGCCATGGAGAAAGACCAGCGGGACTCGTATGAGCAAAGTAACCATTGCGAGCCATGTCTTCTGCTTTAAGCCGTGCTGCGGTATCGAGTACGTCACTACGAGTAAGTATCCGTTCATTATTCGATGCACGGACATTGTTTGTAAGGTCGACAAGCACAGCCGGAAGGACTGTAGCGGTCATATTTGTATTCTTTATATAAAGGCTTGTACCTGCAGAAATAGATAGGAGTACAATAGCACCAATAGTGATTGAGACAATAGAAACCTCACGAAGGAGATGCGGCTTGTAGTCGTTGTGCTTATGCGGTATGAAAAAATGTTTTAAAGCCTTTAGAAATCTATTCATGTGAGGAAATTATACCACACTTACCTCTTGTGGGCAAGGTTGAGAATATGCCTAAGAAATTCCGGCATTGTTGCACCGACGGCGTTCAAAGCCTTTGGGGTCAGAGACTCATCAGTGAGACCTGGAAGCGTATTGACCTCAAGCGCGTATATTCCCTTCTTTGGGTGAACGATAAAATCACTTCGTGAGTAATGACTGAGATCAAGCCCGCTATGGATGAGAGATGCCATCTTTTGTAATTCCTCTTTTTCTGCATGCGTGAAATTACCAGGGCAAATCTCTTCGGAAATTCCCGAATACTTGGCGTCATAGTCGAAGAATGTTTTATGCTTTGGAACACGTATCTCAATCGGCGGGAGCGTGTAGATATCTTTACCACGAAAACCCTCTACTACTCCGACGGTTGCTTCTTTACCTTCGATCATCTCTTCAACAAGGATATCAGTGTTACCAGTAATACAAGATTCAATCGCACTCTCAAGCTCAGGGAATGTCTTCGAAACTTTTACACCAACTGATGATCCGCTTGAGATCGGTTTGACTACCCATGGCGGTGCGATCTTGCTCCAGACGAATCGTGCTTGTTCTTTTGCTGTCGCGCGCAGATCTTTCTCTCTATCAATACTATCCATGGTGATGATAACCGATTGCGGGGTCTGTATGCCGAGTGCTTTGAATCTTTCTTTAGCGAGGGCTTTGTTATATCCGAGAGCAGATGGAAATGCTTTCGATCCAGTATATGGTATACCCCATTGATCAAGGAGTGTTTGCACTTTGCCATCTTCCCCAAAGTCACCGTGAAGTGCATTGAATACGACATCTACTTTTTTGGAAATATCTTCGAGTGTTGCAGGTTTGCCAGCAACATGCCATGCGCCAGCTTTATCGATATAGATATCGATCGGTTTGTATGTATCAGACATATGCTCACTCCGCAAATGAGCAAGAACATTTGCGCCTGTATTGAGCGACACATCGTATTCAGAACTTATACCTCCTCGAATAACTCCAACTCGTATCATATATGTACAGTATATCGCCTATAGAGTAGAGCGTCTAGAGTTGATCATCTACAATATTTGCATAAATCTAAATTATATTGTATAGTTATATTAATCGTAAACCTTAAAATTTTAATACTATGTTAACAAATTCATTAATACTCGGTTATTTATCATCTGATGAATTACCTAAGCAGTACCGGATCTTTCCTGTAAATTTCCTATACGGCTTTTATAAGTTATATTGGAATTTTTTTGAAGGATCTGAAAAATTATCAATAGCCTCACATAAAGCTTTTGATGAAAGATCTGAATTTATATCCAAGGACGATCAAACCACAGTACTGCAATTTCATAAATCAGGTGAAGGTGTTTATTCCCTGAGAATGTACACCCAAAATGGAGATAATGCAGATTTCACTACGAATTACGGATTTGACGGCAAAAAATATACTGGTAAAAATCTGTTTCAGGTAAATTACAAGGAAGGTGAACATACGCTGACAATGCATGTGGATAAAAATCAATCAATTGACCTACCACTTGATCCGTATAAAATACCAGGCAAAGATGAATTAACAGATAAGTTTAAAGAAATTGCCCCTACTGTTGCAGCCAATTTCCAACAAATTTCCCTACCTCCAGGCATGGGACGATTTGCAAAAGAATTTTATAAATCTTATGAAACTGTAATGGAAAAGCTATTCTTAGAAATTGCTGACATATCAAGATAATAAAGATAAAAAGCTTCCCTTCCCGGGAAGCTTTTTTATTTGAGGAAATTCTTTGAGCGCTTCAACTTATGAAATGCGATACCAAAGCGATGTGCTTCGCTATTCCCTAGGAGTATCGATTTTTTGTGCGTTTTTATTATTTCCGCATCCCCCATCAGTGCTTTGGCTTTGTGTCGATCATCTTTTACTACTGAAATAATTGGAATATTAAATTGATAGCGATCAAGCACTTGCTTAGCAACGTTTATCTGAGCTGTACTTCCGTCAACAACAATAAGACTCGGCAATCCCCACTCCGTATGACGAAGGCGACGAGAAAGAACTTCTTCAAGTGCGCCTGTGTCATTGGATCCGCTTTGTGTACGAATAATAAACTTTTTGTATTCTTTTTTAGCAACTTCTCCATCTTCGATTACTGTCATCACCCCGACCATATTTTTGCCAGACATATGCGCGATATCATACGCTTCGATACGAAATGTATTTGAAGAAGTGAAATATTTTTTCTCGAGTGATGCAGTTGGATCGTCTTTGAGAAGCGAGACGTCGTTGATATGTTCAAGTGCAAATATTCGATTACGGATTTGGGCTGCGTGTTCAAAGTTACGCATGCGTGCGGCTTCCTTCATCTCTTTTTTCATATTCGTTATCACTTCTTTCTTCTTGCCTGAGAAGAATAGCTTGAGATTTCGGATAGTATCTTGATATGCTTTTTCCGCTCTGTCAGAATGCGTATCCGGAGAAAGGCCGAGCTGATGATAGAATAACTCATTATCCTTCTTTGCAGACTGAGCATCAATGAATGGGAATATTCTCCTGATAATCTTGAGTGCTTCTCGAAGCTGAAGCCCATTTGTAAACGGTCCGTAGATAGCTTGATACTTCTTTTTTGCATCTAAATCTGCGATAAGCTCGCGCTTGCGGATCACTAATACCTTTGGGAAATCCTCTCGAGTTATGACGACGCAATTGAAACTTTTATCATCTTTTTCTTGAACATTGTAGTAGGGTCTGTGCTTTTTAATCAGTTCAGCTTCAAGAAGAAGAGCTTCGAGCACTGAGTCAGTCTCAGTCCATGTAATGTCACCTGCTTTGAATACCATATCTACAATAGTAGGGCCACGAGTAGCGATCAAGTCTTTAGCGAAATAACTTCGGGTACGGGAACGGAGAGAGGTAGCCTTGCCGATATAGAGAATAGTCTTCCCTTTTCGGAAGAAATATACTCCCGGTGTATCGGGGATTTTGAGCTTTTTCAAAAATTGACTTTTCACCCTCTTACTATATGATAAATCTAAGCTATTTCAAACCTCTAAAAATAATTGTATGCCTCTATTCGGACAACGAAAAGGACCTTCAACTGAATACCTCAATTATTTTGGATTCAGTTATGATGTAATTTTGATCAGTGGAAGTATTTTTATTGGATTAGTAGTATTCTACTTTCTTATAAATTTACTGGAAATTTCATGGAAGGAAATTTTACAAATTTCTATCAATCTTTTTTTGTCGATAGTATTATTTATCCTGGTACTTGCATGTGATTCTCCTGGAATTGCCACTATCAGTGGCCTGATGGGAACAGTATTTACAATACTAGTAATAGTGAAAATAAGAAAAGCGAAAAGAAAAGACAAAGGCTAGCCCACACGGTGATGCCTTTTTATTTTGGTTCTTGACTTTTTGGAGATCTACTATATTATAGTATCTAAACCAAACTCAAAACTTTTAAAATTTAACTCTTATGCAAAATATTGCGGCAATTCCACCCCAAAAAAAGATATTATCTTCTCGAAAAGGAATCGTTAACTACACCCCTTTTCATAAAACAAAATTTTCCAACTTCATAAAAAACTTGTTGATAAACTATTCTGGATTATGCTTAGCACCTGAAGGTATTCAAGAAAATAGATACCATGTCTATACCTTAGTAATAACCAAAAGGCAAAAAAGATTTACTCAGAAATCAATGAAAATCTCACTTGAAAAAGAAACTGGAAATATCTCTATAAAGTTTTTTTATGGTCTAGCTAGAGACGCAAACCATAAAACGAATATTACCAAGGAAATGGTTATCGGATTGAATGAAACAACAAAAAAAATATTTCTGGTAAAAAAGGGTATGAAAAGATGGTTGAGAGGATTCTTGATGATGAGATATGTAGTTCTTATAACTTTTCGCTCTGAATGCAACCTTTTTAAATACAGAGATACACTATACACCGACAATATAGGTTCACCGTATGCCCACATTGTCATTGATAAACTTTTCAAAAAAGTGATACTGCCAAAGGGTCCACATGAAGTGAAGAATTTCTGTGCTGCATATGGAAAGATCGAGTGGATGATCAAGGATACATTGAGGGTAAGGATATTCTCTTTAGACACAGATGATGAGCTCCCAATTACAGCGGGCCTCTTTTATGCTGAATTGGGTTTACAAATTTGCACAAGATTATTTCCTGAAAAGAAGGTTGTGAAGGAAAAAATAGGTTTGAGCTATAAGAAAAGAATTTCCAACTTCTTTATAGAACTGAAGAATTCCTTTACGATGCAACCAGTAAGAGTCATCTGGTATGTGCAGTACCGATGATTTCTGCTTGATATCTAGAAAGGTGTGATATACAAAATAATGATAAAAGCTGAACATAGAGTTCAGCTTTTATTTTTTTTCAATACTTTCTTAAGGTATTTTCCTGTATAGGATCCGGGAGTATTGGCAACTTCCTCTGGTGTACCGCGAGCAACGATTTTACCACCACCTGTTCCGCCTTCTGGACCAATATCGATCAGATAATCAGCGCATTTGATGATATCCATGCTGTGTTCGATGAGGACAACGGTGTTACCCTTGTCTACAAGCTTATTTAATACTTCTAAAAGTTTTGCCACATCATCATAGTGAAGTCCGACAGTTGGCTCATCGAGAAGGTAAATCGTCTTTTCAAGATGCGGACGATAGAGCTCCGAAGAAATCTTTACACGCTGCGCTTCCCCACCAGAGAGCGTCGTAGCAGACTGACCAAGCTTGATGTACCCCAAGCCTACATCCATAAGTGTCTTTAATCTATCATATACATTTGGAATATCTTCAAAAAACACTACTGCTTCTTCGATGGTAAGCTGGAGAACTTCGTATACATTTTTCTTTTTGTATTTGACTGTGAGTGTTTCTTTATCAAAGCGCTTGCCGTTACAGACATCACAGGTCACGTACACTGTCGGCAAGAAATGCATTTCTACTGCTATTTCTCCATTCCCCTCACATGCTTCGCAGCGTCCACCTTTGACATTGAATGAGAATCGGTTCGACTTCCATCCACGAAGACGAGCATCATCGGTCGCAGCAAACAAATCACGAATATGCGTGAACGCTCCGGTATAGGTAGCGATGTTTGAACGCGGCGTACGACCAATAGCCGACTGATCAATGAGAATCGCACGCGACAGGTATTCGGTTCCGGTAAATGATGCGCAGTTGTAAATATTTGCACTGCGAGTCTTCCGCTCATACCGTGTTTGCAAATTCTTGTGCAGGATCTCATACATAAAGGAACTCTTGCCAGATCCAGAGACGCCCGTAATAACTACCATTTTGCCAAGTGGGACTTCTGCATTTAAATTATCAATATTGAAAACTTTCCCTCCAACGATCTTGAGCGACCCTTTATCGCTGGTGCGGCGCTTTTCCGGTACTTCAATACGTACTTCATCGCGAAGATATGCAAGGGTGCGGGATTTGGAAAGATTGGTCTTTGCCTCAAGGAGCGGTTCAAGATAATCAGAAACGATAACTTTACCGCCATGAACACCTGCCTTTGGACCAATATCAACGATATAGTCAGATGCATAGATTGTATCTTCATCATGCTCGACAACGATGATCGTATTGCCAAGGTCTCGAAGATCAAGAAGTGTCTTGATTAAGCGATCATTGTCACGCTGGTGAAGGCCGATAGTCGGTTCATCGAGCACATAGAGCGCCCCAACAAGACGAGAACCCAACTGGGAAGCTAAGCGAATACGCTGCGCTTCCCCACCAGAGAGCGTATTTGCCTTACGATCAAGTGAAAGATACTCAAGTCCCACATTGAGGAGGAATTGAATGCGAGCCTCGATTTCTTTAATCACGACTTTAGAAATTTCTTTTTCTTGTTCGTTGAGTTCGAGCTCAATAAAGTAGTCGGCAACTTCAGCGATTGAGAGATGTGTTAGCTTTACGATATTGATACCTTTTGTCTTACCAAGGTATACATGAAGCGCTTCAGTACGAAGTCTCGCACCACCACAATCATCGCATGGTTCAGTTCCACCAAAGTATTTGGTACCAAGACCGTTACACGTAGGACATGCACCGTATGGTGAATTGAAAGAGAACAATCTCGGTTCAACTTCAGGGAATGAGAATCCATCACGAGGACAGGCAAACTTTGAAGACATAAGGAATTCTTCATCAGCGATAGCGATAGTCACCAACCCTTCGGACTCGACAAGCGCGCGCTCAATAGCCTCGGCAAGTCGCATACGAGCATCATCTGGAGTGTCGTGGAATTCATGAATCTGGAAAGAATCTACAAGTACATCAATGTCGTGCTTTTTGGTCTTTGAGATATCAATACGTTCGCGAAGGTTGCGAATCTCTCCATCCATGCGGACTTTTGAGAAACCTTTATTTAAGAGATCATAGAGCAACTGATAGTATTCGCCTTTTCTTCCTCGAATGACAGGAGAATATATTGAAATCGGAGTTTCATCCCATTCGACGCCCATGACTTTCTTTTTTGAATCTGGTTTCTTATGAGCTTTGATCTTTTTGAGAGCGAAATTCATGATCTCTTCATTTGAGAGTTTCTGGATCTCATCGCCGCATTCTGGACAGTGTGGTCGGCCAATACGTGCATAGAGAACACGAAGATAGTCGTATATCTCGGTGATCGTCGCTACTGTTGAGCGAGGATTGTTTGAACGCGATTTCTGATCAATTGAAATTGCTGGGGAAAGGCCGCTGATCTCATCAACATCAGGCTTTGGCATTTGGTTTAGGAATTGGCGAGCGTACGCTGAAAGTGATTCGACATAGCGACGCTGACCTTCTGCAAAGATCGTATCGAATGCAAGTGAAGACTTTCCAGACCCTGACATGCCAGTAATAACCACCATTTTGTTGCGTGGCATTTCTACATTGATGTTCTTCAAGTTATGAGTGCGTGCCCCTTTTACTATTATTTTGTCATGTGTGTCTTTTTTCATACAAACGCATCCCTCCACAATATACATAGTGGGGGTGTATCTCTATTTATCTATGTAATAATTGTAGCATACACGTCAATCATTGACAAAGTTATATTTTAATAGTATACTAAGAAAAAATTTTATAGCCCTCTTTATGAGGAAAAACTACTCATTATGAAAAATAACTTCTTAAAGCCCTTTGCCTGGGTAGCAATTGTTACTTCAATCATTGAATTGATCGTTGCGTGTGTATTTTTTACAAAAGAAAGTGCAGCTACAAATCTGTTTGGTTGGATATTGTTTATCCAATTAAGCATTGCTTTACCTGCATTAATTATCATCTTTAGCTTGTACAAAGCGTACAAGAAAATAGGCATGGTGGATCCACTTCCCTTTAAATTATGGGGAATTGCCTTTTTAATCTGGCTATTAACTTTAGTGATAATGTATTTTAAAGTAAAGAGTTGGTGAAATATCTGAAACCGCAAATAGAAAAACTGCTTGCGGTTTTTCTATTGATTGACAAAAGTCAATCTCAGTAGTATTTTTTAAGTAAGTACTCTATTTGATAACCTTTAAAAACAAAGCATATGAAAGCCATATATATTCAATCCCAGAAAATCGTCGGTCAGAATAGAGATGTGTTGGATTTCTTTATTCTAGGTAGCCCGATAATTTTACTTGATAAATTTAGAAAATTCTTATTATTTTCGAGTGGAATAGATTGTGCAGATGGCAGAGGGCTGTCAGACTTTACAAAAAACAGTGCTTCAATTCACTTTACTACTTTTGGAAAGGATAAAAACAGCTTTTTTGCAAAAATAATATGGTTCTCTAACAATGAAGATATTTTTCTCCTCAACATTGCAGATAAAAATGAATTGCTTCTTAAAGAGAAAATATTCTACACGAAGAACAAAAAGATAAAGGAATATCTGGATAGCCTCAAAGATACCTACGATATCCATAAAGCAAATAAGAATATCTTTCAAATGGGTAAATGTATCAGCCGAGCGGAAGATATTGTATCAGGGAAAATAAAAGTGTATTAAGAAAGAATAAGACAAAAATGGACATGCAATCAATTTGCATGTCCATTTCTATTTCTCCATTCTTTGTTTCAATACCATAATCTCGTCGCGTAAAATTGCTGCTGTTTCAAAATCGAGCGTTTTAACCGCACTGTTCATTTCTTTTTCTTTGATCTTGATTATCTTTTCATATACTGTCTTATTTCTCTCTTCGTCAGAGATTAGAAGATTTTTGACCGAGTCCTTCTCGGTTTTCCCTTTCTTATTCTTGTCTTTTGCAAATGCTTTCTTGAAGAGTTCTATATCAAGATCGAGTTCTGCGTTGACTGCTTTCTCGTGTTTATCCTCAAGATCTTCGGTAATATCTTTAATTTTTTTGAGAATAGTCTTTGGGGTGATACCGTGCTTTTTGTTATACGCTATCTGAATCGCACGTCTTCGATTCGTCTCCCCTATCGCACGCTCTAGTGAGCCTGTCATAACATCTGCATACAGTATTACACGGCCCTCAACATTACGGGCTGCGCGACCGATAGTCTGGATGAGTGACGTCTCCGAACGAAGGAATCCTTCTTTGTCGGCATCGAGTATTCCGATAAGTGCAACTTCTGGCAAATCTAATCCTTCACGAAGCAAGTTCACACCGACGAGAATATCCATATCTCCTTTTCGAAATGCAGTCAGTATCTGAATTCTCTCTATTGTTTTAATCTCACTATGGAGATACTCAGCTTTGATACCTTTATCTTTTAAATACGTAGAAAGGTCCTCAGCCATGCGCTTGGTGAGCGTAGTCGCAAGCACTCGGAAACCTTTTTTGATAGTAGTTTCTGCTTCAGCAATAAAATCCTGAATTTGCCCTGGGTATGGAGATTGCGGAAGAGGATTTTTTGATGGTCTGATGAACCTACCCGAGGACCTCGAAAAATCCTCTTCCGCAATCGGAGTCGAAACCACATCTGCACTCACTGGTCGAACAATAACCTCTGGATCAATGAGCCCAGTTGGACGAATGATCTGCTCGACGATCTGCTCGCTTGATTCTTTCTCAATGTTTGATGGTGTTGCCGACACATACACAACCTGGCCGATGCGCTCTTCGAACTCTGGGTATTTGAGCGGTCGATTATCTTTTGCAGATGGCAGACGAAAACCAAACTCGACAAGTGTGTTCTTACGAGATGCATCACCCGCATACATACCATTTAGTTGCGGAAGGGTTACATGCGATTCGTCGATGATAGTGAGGAATCCTTCGGGGAAATATGAGAGGAGTGTCTCTGGTGGTTCACCTTCTCTCTTTCCTGATAGGTGGCGAGAATAGTTTTCAATACCGTTACAATAGCCGATCTCCTTTATCATCGCCAAGTCGTAGCTCGTACGGCGCTTGATACGCTCAGCTTCGAGAAGCTTGCCTTCCTTTTCGAAATATTTTAGCTGTGATGCAAGTTCCGCTTTGATGCTTTTGATCGCACGATCTATCTGATCCTTCTCCGTGATGAAGTGTTTGGTGGGAAAGAGAAAAATATTCTCCTCTTCTTTCAAGATATGCGATGAAACTGGATCAACTTTGGCGATGCGAGAGATCGCTCCGCCTGCAAACTCTATCTGATACACAAACGTCTCAGATACCGGCATAACTTCAACCTTTGCACCGATTGATCGGAACTGTCCGGAATTTATATCAGCATTCGTACGTTCGAAATGCACTTCGATAAGCTTTTTCATAAGTGTCGTCCGATCCATCTTCATACCAGTTGCAAGTTTGAGATTCACCTTTTCATATTCTTCAGGTGAACCCAGGCCGTAGATGCAGGAAACAGAAGCGACGATAATCACGTCTTTACGAGTGAGCAAGGCTTGCGTAGTCGCATGACGAAGACGATCTATCTCCTTGTTGATCTGGGCGTCTTTTTCGATATAGGTATCAGTGACCGGCATATATGCTTCCGGCTGATAGTAGTCATAGTATGATACAAAATAGTGTACAGCAGCATCCGGGAAGAACTCTCGGAATTCTTGGGCAAGCTGAGCTGCGAGCGTTTTGTTATGTGCGATTACAAGCGTCGGCTTGTTCCACTCCTCTATGACATTAGCCATAGTGAAGGTCTTGCCAGTACCTGTGGCACCGAGAAGCGTCTGTTTTCCCATCCCCTTCTTGAGCCCATTCAGCAACTCTGAAATAGCCTTTGGCTGGTCACCATCAGGCTTGTATTCGCTTTTTAATTTGAAAACCTTTGCCATCTATCCATAATAGCACAGCCGTCAAGCGAGCAATAAAAAAGCCGGGCATATTGCCGGCTTGTATGATATAAAGATATGATCTAAAACTTAGCTTTGCAATTCTAAAACTTCTGCAAGATTTTTTTCCCCGTACTTAAATACTTTTGGCAGATTTATAAGAGAGCCATGTAATGGGATACCTGCGGCAACAACTCCGGTACCAACAAGCGCATTGTACAAAACCTCATCATACACATACAAAACTGTTGTCTTGTATGTTTTTAAAATACCTTCTATGTTGTTCACAGTAGCTTTGTATTTTAATCCAGCGTATCCACCTCCCATTAAAATACAAGCGATAACTTCCGTACTTGAAACAGGTAGTATATTGAGACATTCTTCAATCAACTGTGGAGCTTCATCCCATCCACCAACTTCATTTGTATGTATAGGTAATGCATGAAAGCATTTTCCTTTTATCCATTTTGAAACTGGCTTACCTTTTTCAAATTCCAGTGTTGCAAGTTCTGGCCAGCCATACTTTGCTACCTGTCCGGCAAAACCACCATTCGAATTATTGAGTTCGCCTTTTTTATTTCGCCAATGTACGCCAAACGCAATGTGATCAGCAGGGGTTTTAAAAATATCACCCTGTAAAGCAATAAGAGGTTTTTGAAGATTGTTTGCAATCAAAAATTCTGAAAGTTTCATGATATTTCGTTTTAGGTTTTAGTTAAATTTTAAAGCAATTTAACCACAAAGAAACTATTTATGCAAATAGAGATGTAAGAAACTTTCTTTGAATGTAGAAAATGTATTATTTAGGATCGCCTGACGCATATCAGAAACAAGCTTTGTTATAAAATAGACATTGTGAATGGACGCAAGGGTTGCAGCCTCCATCTCTTTTGCACGAAAGAGGTGTGATACATATGCGAGCGTGTAATTCTTGCATGTGTAGCAACCGCAGTCTTTCTCAACTGGATTAAAATCGTTTACGAACTGTGCATTAAAAAGATTTATCTTTCCGTTTTTTGTAAACAGAGTCCCATTACGAGCGATCCGTGTCGGTCCGACGCAGTCAAAGAGGTCGACACCATTCTCTACTCCCATAAATAAATCTTCCGGCTCCCCAATACCAAGCAAATGCCGTGGTTTTTCCTCCGGCAGTATTTCGTTGACCCACTTTACTGCAGTCGACATATCTTCCTTGGCAAAACTTCCACCGATACCGAACCCATCAAAATCCATTGCACCGATTACCTCGGCAGATTTCTTCCGCAATACTTCCGATCGCCCACCTTGGACAATCCCAAATAATGCTTGAGGATATAACGGATGGGAAACAGTGCTTTCTGCGATCTCCGCTTCCCTACTCTTATTTGTCATATTCAGGGCAGAGTGCGAATCGCGAGAAAGCATCTGTTTCCCATCCAGTTTCATATTTTCTAATTGTTTGTGTTTTTCAAGACTTCTCTTTGCCCATGCATGGGTACGAGAAAGTGCTTCGTCTTGATATTTCTCATTTTCAGTTGGAGATGTGCACTCATCAAATGCAAAGATAATATCAGCGCCGAGGTTATGCTGAATCTCGATCGATTTCTCCGGAGTAATATAGTGCATTGTGCCATCGAGGTGCGACTTGAATGACACGCCATCATTACTGATCTTTGCGAGTGGAATCACGCTATCAATTGATCGCTCTGGTATTAAAAAATTAGGATCGGTAACCGTAGTTACTTTTGAAATCTCTTTCCCATAAGCTGCGCCGAGCGAAAAGACCTGGAATCCCCCTGAGTCGGTCATGGTAGGACCGGACCAATTCATAAATGTTTGGAGACCTCCTACATCTCGCACCAATTCATCACCTGGCTGTAGATACAAATGGTACGTGTTAGCAAGGACAACTTGAGCGCCACTATCACGGACCTGTTCTGGGGTCATTGCTTTAACGGCAGCCTTTGTACCGACAACAACGAACGCAGGTGTCTGTATCATTCCATGAGGAGTCTCGATGGTACCTGCACGACCAAGACCACCCTCGAGTTTCTTTTCAATTTTAAATCGAAGTGATGACATCGCTACTTCTTCACTTGTACCCATTTGAGGCCTTGGATGTTTACTGGAGAGTGAAGGATAACTTTTTTCATAGGATCAGTGGGAAGTGAAATTACTGCATCGATAAGCGCGATGATCTCTGGTTTGACGCCGGGAAGCACAACTCCTGTACCAGTCTCGGATGCAAGTTCTACAGGAATCATCATTTCAAAATTACCTCCGCCACGACCAACGAGCTCCACCGTCGCATTTGATCCATCAAGAAGCCCTTCAGTAGTCTGACCCGGATTTGAATACAGCATCACAAGCGCGGAATCAGCGTACACTCGACTCACTTCTCCGATAGGCACATCGGCATTCGCATACACATGAGCACCTAGAGTCATACCTGCACGTGCCCCACCGTCGATGATAATAGTGTCATATGGAGAACGATTCGGTCTTGTAAGAATGCTTGCAAGTATGAATTCACCTTTGACTGGGATACGACCGAGTAACTCTTTAAGTTCTGTATTCTCTGTTTTCAAGACATCGTGATCTATCAATGAAAGCCTAAGCTCTTCATTTTCCTTTTTGAGAGTTTCGTTTTCATTCCAAACTGATGACTTTGTTCGCACAAGATACCCGCCACTTTCGACGCTACTCGTAATAGTATTCTCTACTTTCCAAAGAGGCCTACCGAGGAAAATGAAAATCTTTCCAGACCATGCGAGGACACCAAGACCTGATAACAGTAAAATTACTCCACAAACAACTATGGTCTTTATTGTACTTCTACGCTGCGCTCTTTGTTTTTTATCGCGGAACTGATGTATCATCGGTGTTTACTAAAACTTCTCTGAATGATTCAAAGTCATCGAGTATGACTCCTGTTCCCCGAGCAACTGCAGTCAGAGGATCTTCGGCTATGTAAATAGGAATCTTAAGTGCACTCCCCAAAAGAGTATTGAGGCCTTTCAATAATGCTCCGCCCCCCGAGAGAACGAGCCCACGATGCATTATGTCAGAGAGAAGCTCTGGTGGCGTTGTTTCGAGGACTTCTTTGATGCCATCTACAAGTCCAATAACAGAAGGCATGATTGCTTCGCGAATGTCCGAGTCCGTGATAACAACTTGGCGAGGCAGGCCAGTTACAAGATCGCGTCCACGCACTTCGGCTTCCATAGGTTCAGTCTCAACAACAGACCCGATGGCAATCTTTACATTCTCGGCGGTTCTCTCCCCGATTAGGAGTTTAAATTCATCTTTCATGTAGTTAACGATATTTGTATTGAGAAGATCACCAGCAATCTTGAGATTCTTTGATCTAACGACACCAGAGAGTGAGATGACTGCGATATCAGTCGTACCTCCGCCAATATCCACGATCACAGATCCGACAGCATCTTTGACTGGCATACGAATACCGACAGCAGCAGACATTGGTTCTTCGACGATATACACTTCACGTGCACCTGCAGAACGAGCAGCATCTTCGACAGCGCGAATCTCGACATTTGTAATACCTGTCGGTACACCGACGAGAACACGAGGACGAATGAATTTCTTTGAGATCTTTTCTGCTTTGCTGATGAGATATGAAAGCATTTCTTCGGTTACTTCAAAATCCGAAATAACTCCATCAACAACCGGTCGCACTGCGCGCACATGGCCCGGCGTACGGCCAAGCATTTCTTTTGCTTCAGCGCCGACTGCGACAATTTGCCCAGTCTTCTGATTAACGACAACAACAGACGGTTCGTTGATCACGATACCGTGCCCTTTCAAATACACGAGCGTATTTGCCGTGCCGAGATCAATGCCGATATCATTGGAAAATGAGTTGTAGAATTTCTTGAACATATGTTTAATACGCTTTTGCAAACAGAACGCGACCCTCTGACGGCTTGCCTGATTTAATACAGACACCCTCTTCTTTCTTTTGATCAAACGGAATACAGCGAATAGTGGCTTTTGTTTCTTCTTTTATCTCACTTTCTACTTCTTTTTCCCCTGACCAGTGCGCGAGGACAAACTTCCCTGCTTCTATTGCTTCGGTAAACTGCTCCCATGTATCAACCGATACAGTATTTTCTAATCGGCGAGATAACGCTTGAGAATACAGATTCTCCTGTATCGCATCAAGCATACTTTGTGCCGTCTCTACTAATTCTGAGAGAGGCACTGTTTTCTTTTCTCCTGTATCGCGACGTGCAATCACAACACTACTATTGGCAATATCTTTCGGACCGATCTCGATTCGAAGCGGAACGCCTTTTTTCTCCCATTCATAGAATTTTTCACCTGGGCGAAAATCTCGATCATCAAGTTTTGTTGAAATATGCGCAGATTTAAGATTATTGAATAGAGATTTTGATTCTTCCATGACAAGCTCTGTGTCCCATTCTTTCGGTATGATCGGTATAATGACGACTTGGATAGACGCAATGCGAGGAGGAAGCACGAGGCCCTTGTCATCACTGTGAGTCATGATGAGTCCTCCGATTGTGCGAGTAGAGAGGCCCCAGCTTGTCTGCCAACCGAACTGACTCTTACTCTCTTCATCTAGAAAACTCACATCAAATGCTTTCGCAAAATTCTGTCCAAGATTGTGAGACGTTGAAAACTGAAGAGCCTTTCCATCTTGCATCATTGCTTCAATCGTATATGTAGTGAGTGCTCCTGCAAACTTTTCTGATTCTGATTTTTGACCAGGAACAACTGGGATTGCCATGTAATTTTCAGCAAAATCTTTGTATACCTCAAGCATCATTCGAGCTCTATGGTCAGCTTCTTTTTCTGTTGCATGCACTGTATGACCTTCCTGCCAGAGAAATTCTGTAGTGCGGAGGAATAGTCGTGTTCGCATCTCCCATCTGACAACGTTCGCCCATTGATTTACCAAAAGCGGTAAATCACGATGAGAATGAATCCATTTTGAAAATACTTCGTACATAATCGTCTCGGATGTTGGACGAACGACGAGCGGCTCTTCAAGCTTCTTGCCTCCTGCATGCGTAACGACTGCAACTTCTGGCGCAAACCCTTCTACGTGATTTTCCTCTCTCTTAAGCAGCCGCTCAGGAATGAGCATCGGGAAATATGCATTTTCTACTCCAGTTTCTTTGAATTTTTCATCGAGGATTTTTTGAGTTTTCTCCCACAGAGCGTATCCATAGGGCTTGATGATCATACAGCCTTTTACAGGTGCATTTTCAGCAAGCGAAGCTTGTTCTATAACATCTAAATACCATTGATTGTAGTCTTCGGCACGAGTTGTGATCTTTTTATCTTCGAATTTAGATTGTTCCATAGGTACCATTTATACTACTCTAAAAAAGCCTTTAGGTCAAAAAACTGAATAAAATAAAGACTTGCAGAATAATGGTTTTTCTGGTATTATGGTCCTACGTTCCGTGAGGCCTGTCTGCCGATAAGGCAGAAGTTTTTTATTAAAAAGGACCTTGTAGATAAGCTGGAATGCTTAAAAACGGAACACCTGCATCGAAAGCAGGATATTATAATTAAAGCCGACGATTCTGTCGGCTCCCCGACAGAATCGTCGGGGCACAGAGAATATGAGTACACAACAAACACACGTGGAAGAGATGTTCAAGAATGGTGCGCACTACGGCTACTCAAAGAGCCGACGCCATCCATCAACAACACCGTACATTTTCGCAACGAAAAACGGCGTTGATATTATAAATATTGAAAAGAGCTACGAACTTTTTGAAAAAGCCATCGAAGAAGTCACCCGTCTTGCAAGTACAGGAAAAGTGATCCTCTTTGTCGGAACAAAAGCAGAGGCTCGCCAGCAGATCATCGAAACTGCACTTGCACTCGGCATGCCATATGTCGGAGAGCGCTGGGTTGGAGGATCACTTACAAATTTCCCAGAAATAAAGAAGCGCATTACAAAGCTTCTCGACCTCCGCGATCAGAAAGAAAAAGGTGGTCTCGATAAATATACGAAGAAAGAACGCCTTCTCATTGATCGTGAGATGGATGACATGACAAAGAACTTCCAGGGACTTACAGGAATCACTCGCACTCCGGACGTTATGTTCGTAATCGATCCAAAGAAAGAGCACATTGCTGTTACCGAAGCTCACAAGATGAATTTGCCTGTTATCGGCGTCCTCAATACAGACTGCAATATCAAGCAGGTTGAGTTCCCTATCATTGCAAACGACGCATCAGTATCAAGCATTTCATTCTTCCTCAACGCTGTTAAAGACGCGTACCGAAGCGGAACAGCTGGAGATAAGAAATAAATTCTAAACGTTTTCCATTATATTTAATCAAGTACGCTCCACGAATTCTATTCTGAAAAAAGTCCTCGGATCTCCTCGTGCTAAATTCAAAAAGAAACGAGGCCAGACTATTTTTCATAAAAGAATTCGTTACGCTCACAAAAAGCTTCTTGAATTATTTTATTTCCGAGCCGGTCTGGTGACTTTACCCGAGGACCCGAGGAAAGAATATAATTCAAGAAGCGTAACTAAAAAATATGTCTATACAAATAACCGCACAATTGGTAAAAGAATTAAGAGATAGCACTGGCGTTTCCGTCATGCAATGTCGTAATGCCCTCGAAGAAGCAGGTGGCGATATGGAAAAGGCACTTATCATCCTCAAGAAGAAATCAAGCTCAATCGCAATGAAAAAGGCAGACCGCGATGCTCATGATGGCACTATCGTCGTAGCAGAAGGATCAGGCAAGACAGTTATCCTCGTCCTTCACTCTGAGACTGACTTCGTCGCAAAGAATGAAGACTTCACTACACTTGCAAATGAGCTCGCACAGATTGCTCTTGTAGATGGTATAGACGCTATGAAGGAAAAATCAACTGATATGATAAATGGAGTTGTACAGAAAGTCGGTGAGAAAATCGAACTCGGTCGCGTCGAAGAAATAACTGGCGAAACAGTAGGTGCATACGTTCACTCTGGAAAGGCTGCGGTCGTTGTATCCCTCAAAGGTGGAACACAGGAGCTTGCAAAAGATGTAGCAATGCATATCGCTGCAATGAAGCCAGTATTCACGACTCGTGAGGATATCAAGGAAGAAGACAAGGCAAAGGTTACTGAAGTATTCGAGAAAGAAGTAGCAGAATCTGACAAACCAGAAGACATCAAAAAGAAAATGCTTGAAGGTAAAATTACTACATACTTCAAAGAGCAGACTCTTATGGATCAGCCATTCATCAAAAACCCTGACCTCACAATCAGTGCTCTCCTTGCAGGAAAGGGTGCAACATTGGTACAATTTGTTCGTGAGTCTATCGGGTAATCATGATCATCACTTTCATTATTTTCTTTATAGCTATAATTTTTGCATTTGGGATGCTCGCCTTTCGTGCATGGGAGATACGGACCAACCGTATCGTACCCGAAAGAACAGAAAGGCGAACACCTGAAGTGTCCTTTAGACAGGTAGAAAAAAGTATGCTATATTTGACGAAGCACATCGTACAAGGAATAGTCCTTACCTGTGCAAAGTACTGGTTCATACTGACAACAAAGGCTAAGAAATGGATTGTTGGAAAATGGCCAAAGGCACATTCTTTGTTTAAAACGAATACGCCTAGTACAGAACCTCGATCCCCTTCATTCGTAAAGCGTACTGTAATAGAGTCAAAAGCGAAGATCAAAAGGATAAAGGAACGAGTAAAACGAGAGCATGGGCAGGAAACCCAAAAGACAGAAGAACAGGTATAAAATCATATACGCCGCTTTAGCTCAGCCCCGACGCAGGTACAGTCGGGGAGCCGACAGAATCGTCGGCTTTGGTAAATTTAGACAAGGTGTTAGGATAGATATTATATTGCCGCTTTAGCTCAGTTGGTAGAGCAACGCTTTTGTAAAGCGAAGGTCCTCAGTTCGAGTCTGAGAAGCGGCTCCAGATAAAACAAAACACTCACATTTAGATGTGAGTGTTTTGTTTTATCTTTTATAATCCCCTTTCAGTACACGATGACGTATAACAAATAACTCCTTGAGTGTATAGAAGAAGGCATGTGACCGTACGGTAGATTCATCTTGCGCCTCCCAATAGACCGGAGCTTCTTTTATCTTGAATTTCCATACTCGAGCGATTGCAAGCATTTCGAGATCTGCTCCCCAACCCTCGATGGTCGTACGGGAAAAAATCTTTTCTGACACATCTTTTCGGAACATTTTAAATCCACACTGTGTATCGTAGATACCAGGAAGAAGAACGAGGCGAATCAAAAGGTTGCTCACACGCGACAATATAATACGATACAGTGGCTGTTTCTTTACTACATGAGCCCCGGAAATATACCGCGAGCCGATAATCACATCGTATCCACCACAACCATATTTCAGAAACTCAAGTACTTCTGTAAACCGAGTCGCATTATCAGCGTCAATAAAAAGATGCCATGCTCCCCTGGCAGCTCTCATGCCCACTTCGACAGCGTAGCCTTTTGTATTTCCGACTATACCTTCATGAGGAATGTTTATAATTACAAGTTCTGGAATTGAGCTTTCTTTAAGATTCTCAAGAAGCGAAACGGTGTTATCAGTACAGTTATTGGCAACAACAATTATTTCAAATGCCATGTTCCTTGTACGGAGAAAGCTTGAAACAGCATCAAGCGTCTTTTTGATTCGCTTCTCTTCATTATATGCAGGAATGATGATGCTTATATCCATGCTACTGCTTGTTAATCTTACTAATAATAAGGCGACAACTCATCTCGGTCTTGTCGTAGATGATGGATTCTCTTTTTTCTATCTCGTTTAGGGTATTTAATCTCTTTGCTTCACACTCCTTTTCTTTCCCCGGAACACAAACATGAAGCTCGCATGTATTGATCAGGATATAGTCAGCTTTGTCTCTGCTCTCGCTATAAACACGGTGGAAATTCTCCCACGTATCATATGCAGGTATAATACGGACTGGCGAGTATGCAGTAATGATCGGAGAATCCGATATAACCGTAGCATTTCGTTCTGTCTTTAGAAAGTTATAGAATTCTCTATAGGCACCTGATTCTACTTTTGTAGCGGTGTAGATAGTCGTATGTGAGAACGCGTAGACTGACATCGCAAGAACTACGAGAATGAAAAAGATTTTGTTCAAAAAACGATATGAATAGAAGAGACCAACCCCGGCAAGGAGTGCGAGCGCAGGCAGAACTGGCGCGATATATCTCCATTCCTTGTGAGGGTTAGAAGTAAAGTAGCCCAAGAATATAAGAACCCATGCACACAAGAAAACAAGAAATATTTTCTGTTCTTTTGAGAGTTCTCTTTTACCTATAGAGACGATGGCTACCAGAGAAAAAAGTGAGATCGGATTATCTATAAAAAGCTTTTGTGTGTAAAACCATACCGATTGATCATAGAGCCAGAGCGATCCTGTAATCATCTGACTGCCTACAATAAAGGGTTCAAGGTAGCTTCCATACAACACTCTATTGAGAATAAGATACGGTAGTATGATGAGCGCAAATCCGAGGCCATACATGAGTGCAGATACAAATACATCTTTAAATCGAGTACGATTTACTATCCCAGACACAAGTATCAAAAGTCCAAATAGCGGAAAAAGAATTCCGTACGGAAATCTGAGCAGGAAACAAAGTGCAACACCTATTCCTACAATAAATGTATTCCTTTTTGAGATAAAGAGATACAGTGCAACCAGACTGAAGAAGATACCAGAAATCTCTGTCATTGGCACTGTAGTAAAGCTCACAAATAGACTTGCAATCCCAAGTATGAAGCTTGCACACACACCTACGAATGGGCGAATGCGCTCACCGATGCGATAGAGTAGAACAAGTGAACCTGCAGCAAAGAAAAATGTAACGAGCTTTGCCCAGAAAATGAGCCCAATATGAAGAAATCCTCCAACAGAAAATATAATCGGTAAAAGGGGTGGGCGGAAAAATTCCCAGAGGCCGTTCGCTCCAAAAGATGACAGGTATCGTGCCATACCAATATACACAGATGCATCCCACCAGAGTGTCGCAGGTCGCAAGATATCTACAATCCGTGCCCCTATCAGTACAAGAAAAAGTACGACAAAAAGATTAGATGGATTCTTTATCCACTGTTTTATTGTTTGAACGGAATACAACATAATTATAAAAAATAAAGTTCCATACCATGCTCACAATTGTGGCAATAATAGCAGACCCATTTGCACGTATGAATAACGATATGCCTGTCCCTTCGGTCACTGCGAACAAAACAGTTGCAATCAAGATATTTATTGCCATGCCCGATATCGTAGCAAGGAAAAAGTAAGAAAAAGAATGGACAGTCTTTTTCTCTACCTGAAATGTAAATCGAGTATTGAGAAAGTAGCTGTTAATACATGCGATCGTAAAGCTCACCCCTTTATAGAGTGGGTATGACCATAGATATGGCAGTCCAAATACAAAGATACATCCATTGAAGAACGCAAAGTCGATCAGCGTATTGAGTATACCTATAAGAGAAAAGGTTATGAACTTCCGAGACAAACTTTTCATATATTAGCGAGTCTTTGAGGTAGGTTTGCTTGATGATGTAGCACTCTCTCCACTCGATGAAGATTTTGATTCATCTTTTACCGATGCTTTGAGTGTAGGAATTATCTTTTCAATATCTTCTACTGATTTGAATCCAGTATACACTTTGTCATTAACGACAAGCCATGATGTTGAGTCTTTTTCCGGCTTGTAGATGCTTATCATCGAACGAAGTGCAGAAAGATCAAGTTTTGTATCGAAGAGATACACTCGTAACTGAGGATATTTGACTCGAAGTGCATCGAGAACATATTCCTGCTTCATACATTCATCACACGTATCGCTTTCGTAGAAATAAAGCATGAACTCATTTTTAGTAGAACAGCGCTGGCTGATCCGTTTCATCAAAAGATAATCTTTGATCTCGAGTATTGAATAATACTTTTTGAGACTGGTAATTTCATCTTCGCTTATACTTGAGCTTCGCTCGCTTGAGGCAACTTTCTGAGCGAGGTTATTCATCTCGGGAGAAACGATTGAGCCACTATCTGTATTGCATGGAATCTCTTGCAAAAGAGAGAATTGCGTTTCAGACGAAAGAAGGTCAAGGAATATATTGTCCTGGATCGTCTTGATACTCTGGATTTTCTTATTCGTGAAGAAATCTGAAAGGTAGGATGCGATAACAAATACAAAAAGCGTTATGATAAAAACAGCAACGTACTTAATGAATGATGATGAATCTTTTTTTTCCATAAAAATATATTATCGCCAAGAGGTTTGCTTTGATGTAAGGACATTATAAATCGCTTTTAACATCCAAAACGGGGCGATGAATGTATATACTACCATAAATGAGACCGTATGTAACGGGAATTTAGTTTTCATGGAAACAATTCTCGTCCCGATGATGATCGATAGTATGGAGAAAATATACATTATTAAAATAATAAATACAATTGCTTTCGTATTGACAGAAAACCAATCGAAGCGAAAATGACTTACAACGCCTTCAGTTCCTACGACACTATACTGGACCGCTTTGAGATATACATAATTAAACAGATTCCCAATGAATTTAAAAAAAAGGAAGACAATACCTACGATCGCGATCAATCCTGAAGGAAGGCTGAGGAGCCCGAGGGCGCCGTATTTTGGATTGAACAACATAGATCGATAATCTATGACATTGTTTATGAAACCATACATCCAGCGAAGACGCTGCTTGTAGAGCTTTGGAATTGAGGATGGCGCCGTAGTGTATACATACGCATCAGCACAGTATGCGATCTTCAAATGATTCTTGTGCATTCGAAGGGCTATCTCCCCATCTTCGGTATTATATGCATGACGAAATCCTCCGATCTTATCAAAAACTTCCTTTCTGTATATGGGAAGGGTTCCCGGTGTCACATGCATTCCTCCAACAAGCGCAAGCATTTGCTTGGTAAAAGCAGACATATTGTACTCTACACGCTGAATCTTCTGCATGAAGGTATTCGGGGCATCCACAATCGCTACAGGAGCGACAGCCATCACTTTCGGATTCTGGAAATAAGTCATCATTCGAACGACAGCTTCTTTATCGACATACGAATCAGCATCAAGACATGCGACAAACGGAGTAGTGACATGTGAAAGTCCGAGATTAAGAGCTGCATGTTTACCACTATTCTCTTGCGTAAATATGCGAATCTGAGAATTGCCTTCATACTGTCGGCACACTTCTTCTGTCCGATCGGTACTTCCGTCATTTATCAAAAAAATAAAAAATTTGTCTCGAGGATACCGTACATTCAAAAGAGATTCTACTGTCTTTTGAATTGTTTTCTCTTCGTTCCAACATGGGACAATAACAGTGATGGCAGGATAGTCATCAAGATCAATCGAATCCACTCGCTTTTTAATCTCTCGTCTCTTCTCTAAGAACGTGACCATAAAGAAGATCTGGGTATACATGAGCAGGAAGGAAATTATATAAAATACGATGCTTGAGGTGGATTCCATTTATACGCGTAGTATACCATATTTTCATTGGTTTCCAACGTAAAAATACCCCGATCTCCGGGGTATTTTTAGAACCAAATTACATTGTTGAACCTGGTGTAGAAGTTGCACTTGGAGTAGCTACTGTGCATTCCTTGCACTTCTTGCATGGGCAGCCAAAGAGCTTAACAAGTGTCGCAATACCTACCAAGAGGTAAACGATTGCAAGCACCATAGGCCATGAACCGAGAAGCATTCCAACTACATTCCAGTCAGAATTCATGAGCATGCCGAGACCGACAAGACCCCAGTTAAGACCACCAATAACAACGAGAACCCATGCGAACTTTGCAAGTCCACATTTACCGTGATTACAATTACATGTCATATACGTGTATGTTATTCGCCTCGCAAAAGTGCGATAGGCGAAATTAATTAATAAGAGAACCGTTATTCGTACTCCCCTAGTATACCACTACTTCTAAATAGGAGACAAGTAAACCTGTGTGATATACTATGCCATATGGAAGAAAACAATACACAACCAAAACAACAATTATCAACTCCAGTAGCTATCGTACTAGCAGGATTTCTCATTATGATAGGAATCATAATAACAAAAGGAGCTGGTACAGGTGGATTTTCAGTAAACAGTGGTCAATCAAAAACATTATCAGAACAAGTCGGTGTATCAAAAGACAAGCTCAATGCATGCATTGTAGCGACAGATGTAGATGCCGTTTCGACGCGAATAAGCGAGAGTGTAGATAAAGCTATGAGCCACATTCCGAAAGATGAGCGAGGTACACCATATAGTGTTGTTATCGGTCCAAACGGATTCAAGACTGAGATCCGAGGCGCTGATAGCTATGAACGAACGAATATGATCATTGCGGCAGCGAAAGAAGGACGTATTGCGACAGCAGACGTTTCAGTCAAGCAAGCTGATGGAACTACAAAAATAGAGACACAAAACATCAGTGAAGTTTATAAAGGAAGCGTTGCCATCAGTGAACCAAATGATCATACCATGGGCGCCTCGAATCCAGTTGTTACGGTAATAGAATACTCAGACTTTGAATGTCCGTTCTGCAAGCAATTCCATCCAACAATGGAGCGTATCATCAAAGAAAATGGAGAGAGCGTCCGCTGGATCTACCGTCACTACCCCATCCATCAACATTCATTCGAGAAGCTCGTAGCCGCAGATTGCATCGCACAATTGAAAGGCAATGACGCATTCTGGAAATACAGCGATCTTCTCTTCGGCCTCCTCAAAACCGGCGACGAATCAGTCTCTGAGCAACTCTAAATTATCAAAAAGAAATCCCGCTCCATAATGAGCGGGATTTTTTATCCTTCAAAAACGTATAGAACTTAACTCTTAGCATACGGCTTACATAGCTTTGATTTCAGTCGCCAATACCCAACTTTGAATTGCAGAACAAAGGCTGCTTTTTTTGTTGGAGCAACGATGTCTTTTGGGGTTAAGTTATTCACATTCACCGGCAGATCAGTGATTGCCATGTTCTTCTTATACCACTCATCAAGCCCAAGGCTTGGTGACACGTACTGCGTTGTCTTGATTTGAACTGGAGCAAGTTTTTTAGATTCTTGCTTTTTAAATATCTCCATCTTGCTGAGTTTCTTAGCAATACTATTCATTACGTAAGATAGTTTACTACCAAAAACTGAGATGAGGATAAATACCAGGCCAGTGATAATTACAATCCAATGTTTAGTACTAAATGAATAATTACTTTTAAACAACATGCTGGGGGTCATTATCACCAAAATCGCATAGGTCACCGTGGCAAACATCAAGAACACCAGAGTTCTTTTGTAATAGTGCTTTAAAACCTTTTTACCAAAGGTAAAGAATAATACTACCCCTGCTATTACGGCAATGAATTTCCAATATGTTATAACAAATGAACTAATGGCATTGCCAGTTTTAACCCACGGCATCCATATTGAAAATGCTGTCACACCCAAAATAAAGATCATTGTACCTATGATAGTCCAGATACGGTTGATTTTAAACTTTTCTTTTTCACCTAACGTTTTATCAAGCCATTTATCTACTCCATCATACGGCATAGTACTTACAACAAAGAAGGCGTGCCATAGAGTAACCAGAATTGCGATCGATCCCTGCACAAACGATCCTATAAAATCTCTTTGCAGAAAAATTATAGAATAGAAAGCTAAATAAAGATAGATTCCTGAAATAATCTGTATAGTCAGGCCAAGCGGCGATATAGGTATACCGAATGATTTCTTACCCATCCTGTACTCCTTAAATTCGAACCATTTATCCTCCTGAAAAAAGAAATCCGAAATTGCAAGGACATTACTCCATCGCAGCTTTCTAAACAGGAATAGAAAATCCCAGTTCAGTTTACCCAAATTAATGAAGAATTGTTTTGCCCCGAATTGCGAACCAACCAGGAAAGCAAGTAATATGATCGTTGGGTACAAAACATTACATACCATCGCAAAGATGAAACGTAAGGTAAATCCCAAAACCCAGGCAATAGGCTGGATAGTTGTTGCTATTATCGCTCTTTTTCTGAATTGGCATTCATCAATTGGCGAAGATAGCCACCATCGGTTTACCCATTTGTGCCACTCCAGTCGTAAACCTTTTTCTGGTTTCGTAGCAAAAAATTCTTTTGGTATTTCGATCAACTCTTCACAATACCCCACCACATTAACCCCGGTAATTGTATTTGCTTCAACATCGGAAAAATGGATTTCATTTGAATAATGCGTGCACAAGCTTCTTTTTTTCAAAAGTTCTCCTTTTCTTTCACGGTTTAAATCTTTGATAAGCACAAAAATTACATTTTGTTTTCCAGGCTTGTGGAATTGCAAATATCCAATCTTGTTCAGTTCGAATATTTGCCTTTCACCAGCCTGAGTACACCATCTTTTTGCATCGTCTAACGATCCATAATGGGTTTCATAAGATGAATGTGGCAATGTAATTACCAACACATGTGTAGGTTGCCTTTCAGCAGTTTTGTCGTCGAGTCCTATCATAAAGGGAACAGTTGCATCTTCTAATACGGAGTGCCCTCCGTTCAAAACTACCTTCACTGAAGATTGTTCTGATAGTAACTTTTGGAAATCGATCATGTTTTGAGTTTTAAGTTTTTTGTCAAAGAATAGTTATATATAATTGAGCACAGTTTGTGCGAGTATATTTTTACGGATATTAACATTAAAATTAAACTGCGTCAAATACAGAAATAGCCCTTCTGTAAGGGCTATTTCTGTATTTTTACTAATCGAAATATAACTGGGTACAATATTTTGATGTCACTCGGACAGTTTGAAAGTTTACTTTCAAATGCTCCTCGCTAATCAAAATAGTTTTTCAATCGAGCGATCTTATCATTGTTGCGGAGTTTTTCGTGGACTTTCGCTTCAATCTGACGAATACGCTCACGAGTAACACCAAACTCAGTTCCCACTTCTTCAAGGGTATGCTGGATACCATCATTGAGTCCGTAGCGAAGCTCGAGGATCTTACGTTCCTTTGGACTGAGTGTATCGAGCACTTCTTTGATCTGATCGGAAAGAATACGACGTGATGAATCCTGATCAGGGCGAAGAATCTTGTCATCAGGAATAAACTCACCACGAGTAGATTTCTCATCATCATCCCCTATTGGCTGTTCGAGTGATACTGTCTCCTGATTGATCTGCTCTATGATGTGGATCTTCTCTACTTCAAGATTCATTTCTGTTGCAATTTCTTCAACGAGCGGTTCGCGACCAAGGTCTTGCGAAAGTCTTCGAACAACCTGTTTGTATTTAGAAATAGTTTCAACCATGTGAACTGGAATACGGATCGTACGAGACTGATCGGCAAGCGCACGTGTGATGGACTGGCGAATCCACCATGTCGCATAGGTTGAGAATTTGTATCCCTTTGTCCAGTCGAATTTCTCTACAGCCTTGAACAGGCCAAGGTTTCCTTCTTGAATAAGGTCAAGAAGCGTCAAATCAGAGCTACGTCCTACATATTTCTTAGCAATAGAAACTACGAGGCGGAGATTCGCACGGGCAAGCAAATTCTTTGCTTCCAAATCCCCTTTTTCAATACGTCGAGCAAGGTCCTTCTCGTCATTTGCGTTGATGAGCGGATACTGGCCAATTTCCTTCAAATATATCTGTATAGAGTCATACGCAACAGCGTCCTTGCTATACTTAAGCGCAGTTTTTTCATTCTCTCCGTCAGTATCGAGGAGGTTACCTCCTTCGAGCACATCGATACCCGCAACGGCAAGCTTCTCATACAATTCGTCCAAGAAAAGGATATTATTTTCAATATCAGGAAATACTTTGATTATCTCGTCATAAGTAACAAAACCCCGCTTCTTGCCTTTTTCTATCATCTCGAGTGATTTTTGCTCAAGTTCTTGGGACTTTTTGCTGCCGGCTGTTTGCTTGGCGCTCTTTGGCGCTACCACCTTCTTCTTTGCCACTACAGCTTTTTTTTGTGGAGCTTTCTTTATAGGCTTTTTGTGAGGAGCATTTTTGGTAGTCTTCTTAGGTGCTTTTTTTACAACCTTTTTCTTCACTGCTGGTTTTGTTTTCTTGCTCTGTATCTTCTTATTTGATTTTTGTTTTGTTTTTTTCTTCATACGATTATAAGGAGCGTTTATGCTTAATTTCTTCTATGCGTTTTGATAATATATTAAATTGCTTCAGTTTATCTTCAGTGTCCAGTGGACCAAGAGAGTGTTTACGCCCATGGAGTATTTCTTCCTCAAGATTAAGCAATAATTCTTCCGTATCGCGACTGAGAGTATCAGTCTTGCTACCATACCACGTTTCGGCTTCAAATGCGAGAGAATCAGAAAATGGTTGATAGCTTTGATACATACTTTCAAACTCTTCCGCACCGACTTCTGTTTTAAAATGATCACACAATTCTTTTATCCGTTCTGACTTCTCACCTGTGTCCCCTTGCCAAAAAATGATACTGAAGAGCCTATTTTCTAGATCTTGCCTGCGGGATTGTTTCTCCTTCGGTGGTGCAGAATCTTTTTTGATTGCTGGCACATCTACCTCTTTTGTTCTGGTCTGTAGATAGGATTCAAAATCTTCCAGGATCGCTCGCTCAGGTAATCCGATTTTTGAACTGATCTCTGTTATATAAGCTGATTTCTCTATAGCGCTTTTTATCATCGCAAGAAATGGAAATACGATGTCTCTAACCTTCTTGCCTCGTATTCTGGTATCAGTGGTGCTTCTCGTAATTCGGTCAATATGGAAGCTTATAATATTGACGGATTTCCTGATGTACTCTTTCCATGAATCAGGGTTTTCAAAGATAATATCCGCTGGATCCTTTCCTTCGGGCATGACAGCGACTTTGACCTGCATATCAAGCGCAAGCGCAATCGTTGCCGATCTACCCGCTGCACGAACACCAGCTTCATCTCCATCGTATGCAAAAATGATATTCGGAGAAAGGCGACGAATGAGACCGAGGTTGTTTATCTTATCTTCCTCAGTACCAGTAATATTATCTGCAAGTGCAGTCCCTGAAACGGCAACAGTGTTCGTAAATCCTGCCTGATGAGAAAGTATAAGATCAAGCTGTCCTTCGACAACGATACTGTATCCGCGAGTCCGTATTGATGTTTTTGCTTTATCAATCCCAAATAATACGTTTGATTTATTAAAAAGTGGAGTATCCGGGCTGTTGAGATATTTTGCCTCTGGTATCTCTGCTTTACCTGCCTGCGCAGGCAGGTTAAAAATCCTTCCAGAGAATGCGATAACTCGACCACTTGAATCGCTAATCGGAAACATAATCCGAGAGCGGAACCGATCATAGTATCCGTCTTCTTTTGTTTTTATCAGACCCACTGTTTCGAGATCTTCTTTTTTGTAACCTTTGGAGATAAGGTGGTCAGAAACTGATCGCCATTTATCTTCTGCATAGCCAATACGAAAATGTGCCATCGTAGCATCGCTCAGACCACGACTTAAAAGGTATGCTCGTGCTTCCGATTTACCGATAAATGTATTTTCGAAAAATGTAGCGGCCTCATCCATGATCTCATACCACAATTCTTTCTTGTCACGAGATTCGCTTGAATTACCACGCGTAAGTGTAACTCCTGCACGAAGCGCGAGCATCCGAAGGGCACCTAAAAAGTCAGTGCCTTCGAATTTCTCAACGAATGAAAAGATATCACCTTTGGCTCCGCACCCGAAGCAATAGTACGTATTGCGGTCTGGAGATATATAGAATGATGGAGTCTTCTCGTTATGAAACGGGCAACGAGCTTTAAAATTCTTACCCGATTGATCAACTTTCAGGTACGAGGAAATAACATCAACGATAGGAAGGCGTTCTTTGATTTGATCCACAGGTGAGTTCATATTTCCCCTGTACCTACATTAGTTATAAAGACTCCTCAACGTTTTGGGCAGCTTCTTCTTGTATTCTGTCCGCACGCTTTAGCCCAAATCCAGTACCGGCTGGAATAAGGTTTCCGATGATCACGTTTTCCTTGAGTCCGCGTAGATTATCGACTCCGCCGCGAACAGCATTATTGATGAGGACACGATTCGTGTTCTGGAATGATGCTGCAGAAAGCCAGCTCTTTGTCGTAAGGGATACTTCTGTAATACCAAGGACAATTGTAGTTGCTTCTGCTTCTTTTCCATTATCTTCTTCTACAACCCGAGCATTTTCTTCTATTAGTTCGATAGCTTCAACGATCTCACCAGGTGAGAATGTCGTATCACCTGCATCCTTGATGCGCTTTCGAGAGAACATCTGACGAATAATAATTTCGATGTGCTTACGAGAGATTGATGCACTCTGGAGGTCGTAGACTTTGTTGATTTCATCGACGATGTATTCTTCGGCAACTTCTTTGCCTCCATATTTTACGATTTCATTGATATCTGCAGATCCATCTGTAAGAAGATCACCTTTTTTGACTTTTGAACCAACTTTTACAAGTGGCTGGCGACGGAATGCAACAGTGTATTCCATTTCGTTTGTCTTTGCATCGCCTTTTGTACCTGCCTGCGCAGACAGGTCAGAGAGAACCTTAATGATTTTCTCCTTGCCATTGTCAGTGATGTCTATAACTTCACCATTCGTAACTGAAACAATTGCCGGGTTCTTTGGAATACGTCGCTCAAAGATTTCTTCGACACGAGGTAGCCCAGTCGTAATGTCGACAGTCGCCACACCTCCGGCGTGGAATGTACGGAGGGTAAGCTGTGTACCTGGTTCACCGATAGCCTGGGCTGCGATAATACCGACAGCCTGACCACGTTCAATCATAGCGTTTCGTCCAAGATCAAGACCGTAACACATACGACAGATGCCGTGTGTTGTCTCACATGATAGCGGCGTACGAACAAATGCTTCTTTGACCCCTACTTTCTCAAGCATTCTCGAATCTTCTTTCATGATGAGGGAACCTTTCTTAAAGAGAACTTTTCCGTCTTCACCTTTGATATCAGCAAGGAGTACTCGTCCGTGGATGTATTTTGCAAATACACCTTCGACAGCAACGATCTTCTTGCCATTTTTTGTACCGCAATCTTCTTCGGTAACAACGACATCCTGAGCAACATCTACAAGACGACGTGTAAGATATCCAGCCTTCGCAGTATTAAGAGCAGTATCGGCTGCACCCTTACGAGAACCGTGTGTTGTAATGAAGTATTCAAGTGGAGAAAGACCTTCGATGTATGATGGGATGATTGGGAAATCGAGCGTCGCACCTGATGTGTTTACAATGAGACCTTTCATACCACACATCTGTACCAATGATCCCATGTTTCCTCGAGCCCCTGAAGTAATAAGGTCGTAAGTCGATCCTTTGATATCGAGTGTTTCTGGAATGATCTTCTCAATTTCTTTCTTTGCATGTTCCCAGATCTCAATCACCTTCTGATACTGTTCATCGGATGAGAGCAGACCGTCAGCAAACTGTTCGCGAACAAGTTCTTCTTCTTTGCGGCCTTTTGCTACGATCGCTGCTTTTCCTTCTGGCACTCGAACATTGTCGATACCCCAGGTAACTCCTGAATATGTCGCATATTGGAAACCGAAATCCTTGATCTTGTCGAGGACTTTTGGAGTCGCATCAATACCGTAATGCATGATGAGTTCATCCACGAGGAGTGACATGCGCTTGATTGTGATTTCTTCGTTCATGTATGGGAAATCTTCAGGGAAAATACTGTTGAAGAAAAGTCTTCCAACTGTCGTTTCAAATGGTTTACCTTCAAATCTGTCGTATCGAGCTTTTTCACTGTTACCAAGCACTTTAATTTTCGCGCGGAATGTAATCACTCCAAGGTCGAATGCAGTAATAGCCTGATTTGGACTTGAGAATGCCATTCCTTCGCCGCGTTCACCATCAACTGATTTTGTCATCCAGTAACAGCCGAGAATCATATCCATTTTCGGCATTACAATCGGAGCACCATCTTGTGGCTTGAGCAAGTTCTTGTTTGAAGCCATGTAATCACGTGCCTCTGCTTGAGCCATATCTGAAAGCGGTACATATACTGCCATCTGGTCTCCGTCGAAGTCGGCGTTGAATCCTGTACAGACGAGTGGGTGAACCTGGATCGCATTACCTTCGATGAGTATTGGATTGAATGCCTGAATACCAAGGCGGTGAAGAGTCGGCGCACGGTTCAAAAGTACATGCTTACCGCGGATCACCTCTTCGAGGATCGCCCAGACTTCTGGAACTCCTTCTTCGATTAAGCGGTTCGCACCGCGGATGTTAAAGGCAAGCTCTGTCTCGAGAACTTTAGAAATAACGAACGGACGGAAAAGTTCAAGCGCCATGTGCTTTGGAAGACCACACTGATTAAGCTTGAGTCCCGGACCAACCACGATAACAGAACGTCCTGAGTAGTCCACACGCTTACCAAGCAGGTTCTGGCGGAAGAGACCTTGCTTTGATTTCAAATTATCAGAGAGAGATTTGAGTGCACGCTTCTGTGAAGCAGAAATTGCCTGTGAATCATTTTGCTTTGCGATAGAGTTATCGATAAGTGCATCGCATGCTTCTTGAAGAATACGCTTTTCATTGCGGAGGATCACGTCTGGAGCACCGATCTCTTTCAATTTCTTGAGACGGTTGTTTCTATTTATCACGCGGCGATACAAGTCGTTGAGGTCAGATGTTGCATGACGTCCCCCATCAAGCGCAACCATAGGGCGAAGTGCTGGAGGAATAACTGGAATCACCGTAAGGAACATCCATTCAGGTCGGATGCCAGAGTGAAGCATAGAACGGATAAGTGACATTCGCTTCTCGAGCTTTTCTTTCTCGATCGCACTTGCTTTCGGAATCATTGCCGAAGTCTCTGCTTTCAATTTTTCGAGGTCGAGATTTTTGAACAATGTAAATATAGCTTCTGCACCGATTGACGCTTCGAAACATGAACCGTATTTGAGCCCAAAGTGATGATATGCGATTTCATTGAGCACTTTTCCTTCTACAATGTCACCAATCTCACGCTTTGTGTTTGTAAGGAGCTCTTTGAGCTTCTCTTTTGATTCTTCGTCTGGAGCACTTTTAACTTTAGCTTTAAATTCACTTTCAAGATTTTTGACGATCATCTCCTTCTCTTCATTGTGAACTTTCGTAATGATGTATCCTGCAAAGTAAATCACTTTTTCAAGATCACCCACTGATATATTGAGGAGTACTGACATGCGTGATGGAACACCACGAAGGAACCAGATATGTGCAACCGGTGATGCGAGCTCAATGTGACCCATACGATCACGACGAACTATTGAGCGAGTAACTTCCACGCCACATTTTTCACAGACGATATCTTTGTAGCGAATACGTCGGTATTTTCCACAGTAACATTCGTAGTCTTTTTCTGGACCGAAAATACGCTCATCGAAGAGTCCGCTGCGTTCACTGCGACCAGTACGGTAGTTGATCGTCTCTGGCTTTGTAACTTCACCATATGACCACTCACGAATACGCTCAGGTGATGCGAGTTTGAGCGTGATTGAATCGAAATCTGTTGTATCAATTGTTTTCATTTTATGTTTTATAGTTAGTTACTAATTACTGCTGTGTTCTCTCGGACTTCTTAAGGTCAACATCAAGTGAAAGTCCTCGTAAGTAATTAAGAAGCACATTAAACGATGCAGGAACGTTCGGCTCGCCGATCGTCTGACCTTTGATAATAGCGTCGAATGTCTGTGAACGACCCATGATGTCATCAGACTTTATTGTAAGCATTTCACGAAGCGCATATGCGGCACCATGACCTTCAAGTGCCCAGACCTCCATTTCTCCGAATCTCTGTCCTCCACCTTGTGCTTTACCTCCGAGTGGCTGCTGTGTAATGAGAGAGTATGGACCAATAGAACGCATGTGGAGTTTATCTTCCACCATGTGGTGAAGCTTGAGCATGTACATATATCCGATAGCGATATCCTGATCAAATGCATCTCCCGTACGGCCGTCATAGAGTACAACCTTACCGTTCTCTGGCATACCTGCCTTTGCAAGTTCTGCTTTGATCTCTGGCACTGTTGCAGATGAGAATGGAGGCACGATTGCCTGATAGTTAAGTGTATGCGCAGCATATCCCAAGTGCATTTCGAGGACCTGACCCAAGTTCATACGTGATGGCACGCCGAGCGGAGTGAGGATAATGTCGACAGGAGTACCGTCTGCCATGTATGGCATTTCTTCTTCTGGAAGGATAACTGAAATAACACCTTTGTTACCGTGACGACCAGCGAGCTTGTCACCCACTGAGATGTTGCGGATCTGTGCAATTTCAACAACGATCTTCTTGATGATGCCTGATTCA
Organism: Minisyncoccia bacterium; assembly: GCA_965656375.1. GTDB lineage: Bacteria > Patescibacteriota > Minisyncoccia > Phycocordibacterales > UBA9973 > UBA8515. The sequence continues at coordinate 41,342 of CBFHKH010000001.1, read as the reverse complement.
AGATTGTGACCCTGGTCACGTGAGAAAATCTTCACACCGACAACGCGGCCTTTTTTACCATGTTCAAGGCGAAGTGATGTGTCTTTTACATCGCGAGCCTTTTCAGTAAAGATTGATCGGAGAAGGCGCTCTTCTGGAGTAAGTTCAGTCTCGCCTTTTGGTGTGATCTTACCGACAAGAATATCATTCTCGCGAACTTCTGCACCAACAACAACGATACCGTCTTCATCGAGATCCTTCAATTTATTTTCACCAACGTTTGGAATATCACGCGTAGTGATTTCTGGTCCGAGCTTTGTATCGCGGACATTACAGACGAATTCAGTTACATAGATAGAAGTGAATTTACTTTCTTTTACAAGACGCTCTGAGAGAATGATCGCGTCTTCGTAGTTTGCACCACCCCATGACATGAATGCAACAAGCGCATTCTGTCCGAGTGCGATCTGTCCTCGATCGGTTGTAGATGTATCTGCAAGCACCTGATTTTTCTTTACATGATCGCCAAGAGAAACACTTGGGCGCTGATGGAAAACTGAGAAGTTATTTGTGCGAGAAAATGTAATAAGTGGATATGTATGATCTTTTCCTTTGTCGTCTTTGATAGTGATTTTCTTACCATCTACGTATGATACTGTACCTGAAACTTCAGAGACGATGAGACGGCCAGAGTCACGTGATGCGAGCTCTTCCATGCCAGTTGCAACAAGTGGCGCTTCAGGAATGATACATGGAAGCGCTTGCTTCTGCATGTTACTTCCCATGAGTGTTCGGTGCGCGTCATCGTGTTCGAGGAACGGGATCATAGATGTCGCGATAGAGAACGCCTGATTCGTCGCCACGTCTATATAGTCGACTTCAGTTTTTGAGATCATACCTGGTTTCGTAGAAAGACGAGCTTCAACACGATCTTCCAAGATAGTTCCCTTCTCATCGTAATCGATACCAGCGTGTGCGATATTGTATTTCTCTTCTTCGAGAGCGTTTAGATACACCACTTCGGAAGTGATCTTGCCATTCTTTACTTTGATGTATGGAGTCTCGATGATGCCGAATTCGTTGATCTTTGCATATGTAGAAAGGTGAAGAATGAGACCGATGTTAGGACCTTCTGGAGTATGGATCGGACAGACGCGACCATAGTGAGATGTGTGCACGTCACGAACTTCAAGACCTGCACGTTCGCGAGTAAGACCTCCCGGGCCGAGCGCAGATAAAATACGCAAGTGTTCGACTTCCGCCATGACATTTTCCTGGTTCATGAATTGTGAAAGCTGGTTTGCAGTAAAGAATTCTTTGATACGAGCCTGGAGTGGGCGCTGGTTGATGATCTGTATTGGCATTGTCGTACCAACATCAATAGTAGACATTCGATCCTGGATGTTTCTCTTGATCTGAGCCATACCCATGCGAACCTTCTGCTGGAGCATCTCACCTACGTAACGAACACGACGCTGGCCGAGGTGATCGATGTCGTCTGCCTTTGCATGAGGTGTATTGTTGAGCTCTACTATGTGTTTGACGATAGAGACCACATCATCAGATGAGATTGTGCGTCGTTCCATCTCTTTATCATCCATGTTTTTCTCGAAGCGCTTGTTGAAGCGGAATCGGCCGACAGGAGAAAGATCATATCGCTCAGCTGAGAGAAGCATTGTGATGAATTCACGTGCGTTATCGGCAGTAGCGAGGTCGCCATCGCGAAGACGCTTATAGATTTCGATAAATGAATCAGAAAGGTTCTTGCTTGGATCTTTTTCAAGGCAGATTTTAATAGCTTTCAAAACCTCTTCGTCCTTACCAAAGGCTTTGGTCAAAGCCTCATCAGTAGAGAGTCCAAGTACGCGCAGTAAAGACGCAACAGAGAATTTGCGCTTCTTGTCGATACGAACATAGATGCCACCATCGGGATCAGATTCGATCTCGATCCACACGCCACGAGCAGGTATTATCTTTGCACCGAAGTATCGCTTGCCTTTTAATTCCTGTTCAGTAAAGAATACTCCGAAAGATCGTGTAAGCTGTCCGACGATAACACGCTCGACGCCGTTTATGATGAATGTGCCATGCTTGGTCATGAGCGGCACATCTGCCATGAAGATTTCCTGTTCTTTGGAAGTTCCGATTGATTTATTCAAAAGTTTAACGCGAGCTTTGAGCTGACCTTCGTAGGTAAGCTTGTTGATCTTTGTATACTCTTCGTCGAACTTCGGCTCACCAAGTGAGAACGATGTGAAATCGAGCTGAAATTTTTTCTCTGAGTAATCGTTGATCGGAGAAAATTCTTTGAACACTTCTTTAAGTCCCTTTTCCACGAGCCAGTTGAATGATGCAAGCTGATCTTGGATAAGATTTGGGAACTCGACCAACGGTTTCTTGTACCGTGTAAAATACTTCTTCTCACGTGTTGCTGTTTTCTTCATAATTGCAATTAGTTAATAAACAAAAAAACACTCGGGGACCAAACCGGGTTTATGGAAACTATTTATAATTGTTGGCAGGTAGTTTTGACACGTGCATTGTCTTAACGTAAGAAACAAGTAGTGATTGATCTGCCATAACTCAATCGAATTTCACTAGGTACTATCCTATACTATATATATAGTATTGTCAACCACTCTTCTATTGCCCGTCAGTAACTGGTGGTGTACTTTCCCCGTCACCTGTGCTTTCGCCATCTGTAGCTGGAGGAGTTGATTCACCCCCCTCTGTAGACGGATTTGCTACACAATTGTTGTCTTGATCAATATGCATTTCATCTGGAACGATAGCTTGATCACCATCTATATTTGGACAGACGTCGGTCTGTGGAGTTGGTGGCAGATTTCCTCCTCCACTGCCACCATTTCCACCACCAGAATTTTGACCGCCAGCTCCCTGTACCATTTGCAAGAATTGCTCTTCAGTAACACACGTACTTCCAACACAAAGCGTTTTCGTCTCAATACGGTCAGAATGAATTACTTTTGCATATATACTCTCTATAGTGTTCCCTACATCGGCCAAAAAGCTTTTAATTAAATATCCTATCGAATTATTATTCATCGTATCAAGCGATGAAAGTCCTGCGATTTTAAGATCGAGTTCTTGTAACGCTCCCACTACTTGCCACTGACTCGGCAACTGCACTGAGTACATTCCACTTGGGCTCACTGTTACAAGCTCTGGGTTTGTTTGTAATACTTCTTGTGCAATGACTCCAATCATTCTGTCACCAGATGCTCTAACGTTGTATTGTCTTATTTTGAATGATTTAAAGTATGCAAGCGCCGAAGGAGCATCAACAATATTATTCTTTAGACGCTCATCTGATGAGCACGTAACCGTGACTGAACCAGCCTCTGGATTATAGAGACACTCTCCGTCCGAGTCTGTTAAAGAAAAGATATTATTGTCTACTCCTGTGTTAGCAACATCAAGCAAGTAGTCCGGTGTTGTATCACCGATACCGAAGTTACCGTTCATATCAAACGATGCGACAGCAGTAGTAGGATTCCCTGTATTAGAAGTGCTACGCATTATATCCAAGTTGCCGTATGCTTGGTAGTTATTTGCGATCTGCCAGTTGCGGGAGTTGGTATCTGCGCCTGACGGCATGGCAAAAAAGGTGATGCCAGCATCATCTTCGCCGCTTCCCGTCTTTGCCTGTAACTTAAGGAGACCAGCATTAACGTTTGGAGTGCCAAGGATATGCAAAGAGGTGTTCGGAGTTGCGGTTCCGATACCAACATTTCCCTGATCAAAGATCGCCGCGTAGTTATTCTGCGCACCAGAAGCAGTCGCATAGAGAGCTACGTTGTTCAAATCATTTGCTCCGGTTGATCGAGTTGATGTCGAGGAGAAATATCCTCCATAGGACAAGAGCGCTCCACTCGTTGTATTGAATGTTGCTCCAGCATTTGAGAAGTTCGCGATGCGATTTGATGTAGTTTGTCCTGCGGCGTCATTGAGAACATCAAGACGATAGACTGCGTTTGTTGTACCGATACCAGTGAGTCCGCGGACAGTGAGTGATGGTGAAACATTCAAGTAGATATTACCGTCGGATCCAGAACCACTTTTTGCTCCACCGATCAAGTAGACATTGCCACCAGTCCCATTCGTCGAGCCACCATTCCCTCCTTTAAGTGCAGCATATCCTCCCACTCCTGATACACCGGTTGAAAATCCTCCAACGCCAGCTGCAATTTCGACGTTTCCACCAGCTCCACCAAATGTCGTACCGAGTCCTCCATCTCCTCCAGTAAGATTAATCGTTCCTCCGTTACCACCGAAGCCTGTACCTGGGGTACCAGTAATAGCTCCACCATTTCCACCAGTAAGATTTATAGCACCAGCATTACCTCCAAACACCGTTCCTGACGTTGCAGAAGTAGCACCGCCTGCTCCTCCAAGAATCGTAAGCGGCGCAATATTGTTCGTACCGCTTCCTGAACCGACTGAGGTCATAGCAGCTTGAGTGACATAGAGCGTAGCAGTTGGAGTACTTGTTCCTATACCCACTCTTCCTCCTCCTGAAGGCACGATAAGCGCATAGTTGTTCGTTCCACCTGATGCACTGAAGAAGCCCGCAACATTGGTACTCGTAGTACCTGCATTCGTCACCGTAGAATTAATACCTTGAATTGTTACACCAGTAGTTCCGTTTGTTCCACTTGAATTCACGGCGACAAGTGCCTGCGTTGCAGCGGTAAATCCAGTCGCAGTTGAAGCAAATGTCGCAATAGAACCAGAATTTGCGGCAGTAGCAACTGCTGATGATCCTGAGAGAAGATATTTTGCAAGCATACCTGAGGTCAGTGATGATGATGAAATACTCGCAAGTGTACCCGTCGTTGCTGAGTTTGCAGTGAGATTGAATATTCCTGTACCTGTATATGCACCAGTGTTTGTGATTGCAAGGTCTGCACCAGATGTATTTGTAGTTGGGATTGAGAGGATATCATTTCCTGTTGCAGGAGTAAGTGTAGTACCTGAGCGAGACCAGTAGCCGATAGTACCAGTAGTTCCACCGATGATGTTGCCGGAACAGGTCAGATTTCCAGTTGAGTTTGCAACCGTACAACCTGTTGCTGCTGAACCTCCTGCAAGGAGAACGTCGCCCGTAGAGATACCACCAATACGAACTTCACCTGTTCCTTTTGCGTCGAGTGTGAGGAATTCATTGGTACCTGAAGAAATAGCTGAGAGTGCTACACCACCGGTGGCTGCGTTATTTTTAATCTTGAGCCCTGTTACCGCAGAACCGGTTGATGTATCAACTTGGAGCGCATAATTAGTTCCAGTCTTTGCAACAGTAAATGCACTGGAACTTGATGCAGTAATAGTGGTTACACCAGCAGAGGTGACACTAAACTGTGATGATGAACCTACAGTAAGTAAACTTCCTGGAGCACTATTTCCGATACCAACATTACCGTAGGTAGGAGGGACAATGATAGCGTAATTTAGCAGACCTCCTGAAGCAGTAGCCATGAGTCCAATATTTTCCGTAGCATTGTTAGTAGTATACGCATCAGCGCCAACACCGATATTCTGAGTTCCGTTTCCAGATCCACTAGCATACAAACCGTAATTAGTATCCCCACCGTACGCAATAGAATTTACTCCATAATTAGTTCCCGAAGTCCCAGTGTGACCGTTCGATATATTAGCACCAAAAGTAGATTCTCCAGTATTTGCATTCGCACCTGAAAGATCAATTTTCAATAATGACTGGCTACCTCCACTTGCCTGTGTACTATTTGAAGAAAGTGTGAGAAGTGAGCCACTCGAAAGAGCGTTTGCAGTGAGCGTCATTGGACTGCTGGTAGAAGCAGTGGACCAATTCCATGTTTGATCGAAGTTGAGCGAGTCGATACTGTTAGTTCCTGTTGCAGCAGTGATTTGATCGAGACGAGTCGCACCTCCACCACACGCTGCTGCCGAGAGTACTCCCGTATTGTTTGTCTGCACACATTGAGTACCCCCACCTCCAAGGCCAGAGAATGTAGCACCAGAAGCAGTGATCGCCGCATCTGCAGAATCGTCCGCCAATCTGAAGTTTATTGCCGTACCGTTTCGCTTTAACGCTGGAAATGAGGAGGTTTGACCTCCAATCTGAATAATACTATTACCAGGGATAATACTAATAGCAGTTGAAGCAGCAGATGCAAGTGTTCCTCCTGACGGATTTACTTTTGAATAAAATGCGTAGCCTATACCAGGTGTGATATATGCTTGGTCATAATAGTATCCGTACTGAGTAGTGACCGCACCTGTCGCCGGGGTAAACAATCCGAGTGTTTTAAATGCATAATAATTTGATACTGTTGCACTGTTTCCAACAAATCCTTGAGAAACCAATCCTGATACAGACGATAATGTTCCACTACCCGTATGATTAACATCAATTTGATACCCAGTTATACCTGAAATATGATTTGCTGTTGCAGAGTAGTTTACTGTTGCTTGCTGGGCAACAACAGTTCCACCGGCACCTGAAGCAGTGGATACATTTGAAAGGAAGTTCGTACCAAGATATGAGGCTGAAGTATTGACTGTATGATTTGTTGTAAATAGATTTCCGTTACCTGAACCTGCTATAGATGTGAGAGAACTCGTTGCATTTATATTTCCGTTTGTAATAGTAAAGTTCCTACCTATTACCGCATCTCTTCCTAAAAAGAAGTCCCTTGCTCGGTTCGCTCCACTTGCGCCGATATCATATGCATTATCAGTACCAGCGGTAATATTTCCACTTGCTGCAATATTCCAGAGAGTTGTTAGTGACACACTAGAGTTAGCTGCCCCATTCCCTGATGTTTTGAATGCAAATCCTCCTGATGGAAACTCAAGGACAGATACGAAATCTCCATTTTTTCTGCGTATAGCATTAGAAGAATCCAAATAGTAGTTTGAACCAACCGCACCAAAACCGTTAGCTTGTGTACTGCCAAGTGCTGAAAATCCTCGAACAATAAGGTTACCACTTGCTGTGCCTGTTGTTCCGATTTCTAGTGATGGTGCGACAGTTGCACCGCTAAAAGGAGTAGGGTTCCCGATTCCAACATTACCACTAGTACTACCTAAGATTACATCGCCTGTTACCGTTTCAATTGCTCGATGTGTCGTACCAGTGAGGGATGTAAGTGTCGGATTGTAGTAAAATCCTCGATACACTCCAGAATATGTTCCAGTGTTGTTTATCGTCTGAGTAATTGATATTGAGTTGTTATCAGTCGTACCAGATGATTGTGCCGGAACAGTGCTTATAGAAAATGGAGAAGTTCCTGCTACTGTTGAGCCCGCAATATATCCACGACCAGTAGATCTAACTGACTGCCCCTGGAAGTCAACAAAGTTACCTGCTCCTACTACCATGTACGCACCGATTCCACTATTTGTAAAAGTTATTTGATTGTTAGCACTAAACGCAATGGTGTGAGTACCTGTGAAGCTTGGACTGACTTGTACGATTGAGCCACTATTATAAAAGTTCCCTGTATTCTGAAGTGTATACGCACCTTGATCAGTTGTATTTCCAATATTTACTTCGTCACCAATTGATGCAGGTGAAAGTTGAGTTCCAGTTCGCGCCCAGTAACCGATGGTGCCAGAACTTGGCGCGCTTGAGGTGAGATTTTTTGAACCGTCTGTATAGACAGCAGATGATGCGGTGAGACCAGAGAAATTCGCCCCTGAGCCATTGACCTTGCCAGTGTAGTCGACACTGAAGACACTCGCTCCTCCGTTTACGTGAGCATCCAAGAAGTTCCCAGTAAATCCAGATACCGCGTTCCATCCGTCGTACGTACCGGCTGTACTCCATGTCGTCGGTGCTGTACCGCCATTTCTATAAAATAATGGATGATTAGTTGTAGCTGTACCTGCTGCATAAGGAGTATTTGTTAATTTTAATACAGACATAGAAGCTCCTAAAGTAGCGGTAAATACAAATCCTCCATAACCTGGATTATCGAAAGCTAAGTCAGCATTACCGAAAGATATTGTTGGTCCATCTGCGCCACCAGAAGGACGTAACCATCTTATATTGCCACCATTGCCACCTCCTGTAGGATCACCTACTTGTAATTCAACATTGCCGTTTGATAATGCTTTGACTCTAACTCTTGCGCCTGCAGAGCCTACAACATCAAGGGGGAACATAGTTGTTCCAGTAAAAGCTCCTAAAGAATAAGTAGGAGCAATAGACAATCCGACAAGATTTTGATTGTTCGCCGCAGCAGTTAATACTTGAGTGTTGCGCATCGAATAGAGCGTATCTGACGCAGTAGCACGTGCAGTAAGTGTTCCTGTTAGATTGACTCCGAGCACTTGGCTGTTCGCTGTCGCTGTCTGGGTCGATGTTATATCAAGCTTCGCTGTCGGACTTGTATTCGCAATACCTACGTTGCCTGCAAAGTATCCATCACCATTACTATTAACCCACTGTGTAAGTACATTCGAGGAATTAGAAACCGAAGTCACATGAGTTGATCCAAAAGACTTCACAACAAAATCACTACTATAGTTTGTACCTGCACCCGTTGTATTAATGCCCCAATATGGATTGAATCCATATGCAGCAATACCTCCTCCAAATCTCAAAACTGGCACAGAAGCGTCGGTATAATCTGTAAAGTTAAGGAGTGCAACTTCTCCACCTGCACTTGTTGGAGCAAATAGACCAAAATCATTTGTCGCCACATTTCCAAATCTCCAGTTTATAGTTCCAGTACTTGTGAGCGTTAGTCCTGTTGCGCTTCCAGAGTTTGTTTTTATTCTTGTTGGACCATTAACATCAAGCGCGTATCCTTTTGTGATCGTGACATTAGTCCCAGCACTTGGTGCTCCAGCGATGTAGACATTTGATGCAGCAGTGTATGTCGTCGCTGATGATGCTGCGAATGTTGGAACTCCAAAAGAATTTGCAACTACGCTTGCAACTGTTCCTGAAGACGAACTGTCAGTGTAAGTCGCTGCAGCAGTCTGAAAATTAATACCTGTTGTGCCCCACGCTAAAGCAGTACGGTTGCCAGCGAGCGAGAGAAGTCCCGATGGGGAAGCATTGCCGATGCCAACGTTTCCGCCTCCGCCTACTAAAGCGAGATTCCCCGTACTCACATTCAAAATACTGAGTCCTTGGCCGCTAGGGTTAGTATAGTTATAGGCATTGATACTGTTTGAACTGATAGCAACATTATAAGTATCTTTCGCAGCAAATGATCTGATAGTTCCTACTGCCGAGATTGCACCATTAACGAATAATTTTGCCCCGACACTATCAGTCGATGTATCACTAATAGCAACACTTGTATTGTTATCATAGAGTACTCCAGTGCCAAGTGTATTTGTTCCCGTCCAACGAGCAACATAGTTTGTGGTACCTGATCCACCTGGCATAGCAGTGCTAGATATTTTTTCTAATACTCCAGTTGAAGAGTTTCGAGTGATGATGTCGTAACTTCCCGCAGAAGTAGTCGGAGCTGTCGAGAGCGTCGCGCCAGATGCGGTGATTGTAGTGTCGGCCGAGTCATCAGCGAGCCTGAAGTTTATTGCTGTACCGTTTCGCTTGATTGCTGGGAAACTAGATGTAGTCCCGCCAAGTTGAAGGCGACCGAAACTTGTTTCAGCTGCATCAGTAATTAGCCAAACACCATCAGATGGATTTTGCAATGAACCCCTCGTAGCCACATAATAGCCTGTTGATGAGAGTGTTTTAATTTGAGATGCACCTACAACGACAGTGCTACCGAAATATCCAGTTCTAGGTCTTGTTGCACCACTTGCTCCTATATCGTAACTGTTGTCAGCACCAGTAATAAAGTTACCAGCTGAAGTTATTTGCCATTTTGTTCCTGAAGCGCTCTGTGTGACAAAATTAATTGGTCCCGTTGAGCGGTTACCGACATTAAGCGCAGCATTATTAGAAACAATGTATGCCTGGCTTCCACTTGAACCAATAATGTCGAGAGTTGAGACAGGTGAATTAAAACCGATACCGATAGTATTACCTCCATTGTTTATTTGAATTTGATGAGTACTAGAAAACGATGAACGAGTGATACTAACATCACCTTCAACTTGTAATTTTTGTCCTGGTGTTGCCGTCCCGATACCGACGTTGCCGTTATTGGCATCAATAAAGAATTTTGAAGAGCCTCCGATTTGGAAATTAGCAAGACTCGAACCAGCAGCTGAAGCAGTGTTAGTAATATTTACAAGCAAGCCATCAGTTACCTGTGCTGCCTGATTAAATGTACCACTTATCTTAAACAAGGAACCTTGGTGACTCGTATCAGGAGTACCACCAGTAAATAAGAATGACTGCCCGACACCTCCAACACCAGTTCCTTGGCTTACGAAGCCAAGAACCGTTCCGTTTTGACCAATCCGAAAGCGGTTACCTCCACTATTAGCAAACATTATATGTTCATCATCACCATTTCCACTAAGAAGGATTCGCCCTGTAGCTGACCCTGAACCATTTCCTATTTGTAATTCATATGAAGCATTTGGTGTCGTTGTCCCAATCCCAACATTCCCTTGGTCAAATATCGCTGCGTAGTTGTTCGTTCCTCCACTTGCAGTCGCATACAAACCAACATTTGTTGTGGCTGCGCCAGTGTTTGAGAAATAGCCGGCGTAGTCCGTGCCAGATGTCGCGCCAGTCTGGAGGCCTTCGATTGCTTTGTTGGATGCAGTGGTTAAATTTGTTGAAATTGAAATTATGTCGTTTGCAGTTGCAGGAGTGAGGGTAAAAGTAGAATTGTTACGTGCCCAGTAGCCGATAGTACCAGTAGTTCCACCGATGATGTTACCAGAACACGTGAGGTTTCCAGTTGAGTTTGCAACCGTACAACCTGTTGCTGCTGAACCTCCTGCAAGGAGAACGTCGCCGGTTCCTGTGTTGTTCAAATTCAAGGCACCTGAGGATGCAGCATCAATGCTGAGTGCACCAGAAGAATTTGCAATCGTATGTGCCGCGCCGCCTATAGCAGCGACATTACCAGAAGAGTTGATCTGGAATAGGTCACCTGAACCGACGGTGAAGAGTGACGCTGGAGTTGTGTCACCTATACCGACGTTGCCACCAGCACCAGGTATAATTGCGATGTCTGTTGAAGCACCAGAAGTAATCGAGCCACCATTGGGTGTGTTTGCAAAATATATGCCGTAGTTAGTAGCTGCGGCAGTTAATCCATTGATGTACAGGCCGTATTGGTTGGTAACCGTACCTCCTGTTGAAGTAAAGACATCTCTCAAGCTGATATGCTGCAATGTTGTCGTTGTCGCACCACCTGTCACTGAAGGTCCTGTCTGATATTCAACCTGGTTTGTGAGGGTACCTGACGCCGCTCCGTGATTAGTCTGAGTTGCCAAACCAACAATACTACTTGGTAAGTTGGTAGTTCCAGACAAGGTCGTACTGATGTTATTTGCTACAATCGCCCCACCTGCACCTGCACCGCTTCCAGCAGTGAGCGCAATCTTTGAACCATATAGAGTACCGCCATTCATATTACTCACCGTGGCTACCAGATTTGAGACAGTGTCTCCGTTGGTAGTAATGGTTCCCGCAATATCTAATTTAGAAGCAGGTGTCGTCGTCCCAATCCCCACATTCCCTTGATCAAAGATTGCAGCATAGTTTGTACCTGCTGCCGATGCAGTTGCATAGAGACCGACATTAACCGCACTTGCACCAGTACGAGCATTTGAGAAATATCCACCATAGGTTGTCTGTGCTCCAGTGAGTGCACCAGTAAGTGCAACATTCAATCCTTTCTGACCAGTTGTTGCTGAAGCAGAACTTGAAGTAAGGGAGAGGATACTTCCCGTTGTTAAACCGTTTGCAGTGAGTGTGAGTGGGGTTTGAGTTGTAGCGGTAGACCAATTCCAGGTTTGTGCATAGTTTAAGTTATCAATACCCGATCCATTAGAAGCAAGCGCTGCAGCTATCTGATCAAGATGCACTCCTCCTCCGGCTGCTTGTTGGTCAAGCTGATATCGAGTCGAACCAATTGTAAAGTATAAGTGTGAGCTGTGATATTCTACTGATCCGTCTTCAGGCGTGGTAAGTGCCGTACCAGTTGTAAATTTAAGCGGAGCAGTGTTTGCAGTGGCAGTACCTGCTGCAAGATGAAGGCGAGCTGTCGGGGATACTACGCCGATACCAATATTTCCTGCCGCAACTGGAACAATCGATGCATTACCTGTCGTAGTTGCATAGGTACCGGTTCCAAAAAGGATTCCTCCGATATTGATGGAATTTGCAGCAGCATTTGGAAGAGAAATGTTGGTACCGATGATTATATTGTTTGACCCGACATTATTTCCCGAAAAAGTTTTTCCAGCCAAGTATCCTATAAAATTTGAATACGACGCATTTGAAGCACCTTGTCCTGCGCTATTACCGAAAAAGTTTGAGCGGAGTGCGCTCGTTGCCTGATAGCCGGCTGCGTATCCTAAAAAGTTTGAAAATGAAGCTGACGACGCACTGCCGCCTGCATATGAGCCTAGGAAGTTCGATTCGGCAGCGCTAGTAGCTCCGTTTCCAGCACTAGTACCAAAAAAATTTGAACCACTTGCAGAGGATGCGCTTTCTCCAGCACTATAACCAAAGAAATTTGAACCACTTGCAGAAGTTGCAGCGTACCCTGCTCTATTGCCCAAAAAGTTTGAGTTTTGAGCATACGTAGCAGTATATCCTGCGTTGTTACCTAAAAAATTTGAGTTGCTCGCTCCAGTTGCAGAAGTTGCAGCATTTTGTCCAAAAAAGAAGCTGTCCGTGACACTTGGTATATCTGCCCCGATTGAAATGGATCGCGTTCCCATTTCTTGAATATCAGTATTTTTTAGATGAAGTTTTCCATCGAGGTACTGATCTCCGGTGACTTGCAATATGTAACTTCCCTGATCTGTTGCATTGCCGATATTTACTTTATCGGTAATTGTACTCGGACTGACTGTGGTTCCAGAACGGGACCAGTATCCTCCAGCCGTACACGCTCCCCACGTCGGTGCAGCACCAGCCGATGCTGAGATGAGACATGATGCACCGGATGATGCAGCAGTTTGTGTAAGTACCCCAGAACTTGTGGCATAGACGACGCCGTTTGCAGCAGTGAAGGGCGTGACAGTAATGCCTCCAGCAAGTGTAAGCATACCAGCATTTGAAATTTTATTTGTTGCTCCAAAAAACTGTATATCGCCCGTCGATCCACCTTGAAGCTTGAGAACATTTGCAGATGTGCCAGTAAGGCCTGCTGCGCTACCACTTAAAATAATCGCATCAGATGTGAGCACTGGGATTTGACTTCCACTCGCTGATTGCGCAGGTGTAAAGCCACCCACCCGTTCACTTTCTACTGCAGCAGGTACAGCACCCAATTTTTTTCGTGGAGTCATTTCTCCATCCCAAGCTGGAGAACCAGTACCTCCGATGTTGACTCCTAGATAAAGCGTCTGATTGAAGTCGACTCCTGAGAGTGATGTTACTTCACCAAGAAGTACTGAGAAAAGTCCGCTTGTCACTTGAACTTTATCAGCACCAGTTCTTGTTTCTGTCCATACAGCAGTTCCACCAGAACTTACAGTATAGAGTTTGAACTCCATGTTATATGTTCCATTTGCAACAGCCACCCCTACAGATGTTGTAAGTTTTCCTTGGTAATTTATTTGTTTATTAAATGCTGCGTTCGTAGCGGAGTATGAGATTGAGAAAACTATGAGTAGCACAAGAAATACTACAGAGATCTTTTTTTTAACAACAGTTTTTTTTACGTTTTTAATTAAAGATTCCATTATTAATTAGTAGTTGTTGCTTCCACCGTATTCGAAAGTTCAGTTTGAAGCGTGACAGGAGTTTTCTCGCTTTGAGAAACCATCACTATCGAGGTGACTATAATCAGTAAGATAATAGAAATAGTGATGATACTTTTGATACGGCGCTTTGAGACAAAATAGTTTAACGCGAGCTCATTTTGGCGAATTTTTCTCTTAAAAATGTAATTATTGAGTTCTTCCTGAGTGGTGACCCAGTTCCTACCAAGCTTCTTGCCTTTCATCTCGCCCGTGCGAATCAGATAGCCCAAATAGTCTTGAGTATAGCCGCTCATTTTTGCTGCTTCGCTTAAATTTATAATTTTTTTAAGAGATTCCATATAAGCTATATATTATAAGGCTATCTCGGATAGACGATATAGAAAGAATGAGTGTATCGGATAGACGATATAACAAAAATAACTATATACAGTATAGCTAAAATAATCTTTTTATGCTAATAAAAAGATTAAGTTATCCACACGTAGATATATGGGTGATTTAGATCTTAAAATTCTTTTTGAGATAGCCTCTGGTTACTGAAACAGGTTCAGAAACTGGAATCTTTGTATATGATTCATCGGCATTTTTCTTTTCAATTATAGCTCGATATTTACCATTTGGCACAATTGCATAATATCTACCTGTTCGATCAGCAACTTTGTGATAGAGTTCGTTTGTACTACCTTCCCCGTAGACGCGCAAGATTGAGAATGGAAGCGGATTCTTAGTTAGACCTTCAAAAATTGATCCTTTTGGATAACTCTGCAATCCAAGAGTTCGCAGTATATATACAAAAAGAGAAAGTCCTACAATTGCGATATTGTACCCTGTAGGGCTCACGATAACTGCATATACAGAGAACAGTGACCCTGCCCAAAATAGTACGTTTGAAAGTCTACCGAGCCACACATCTCGAGCATTGAAGAATTTCATAAGATGCTGATCTCTTTTCGCAAATTCGTTCCAGTCGAAGTTAATAGGATCGAGCGGAATATTACTTGCAATGATTGATCCACTTTTTGTAATTTCGATATCGTGACCAAAATATAAATTACCATAGAGCTCATCCCCTCTCATGCCATGGAGCTTTCTAGATGGAAATGAATAATTAGTTTTGGTAGCAACGATTGTATAGACTCCAGGCTCTGCTACGAATCCGTATCGTCCATCCAAATCTGTAATACAACTTGCAACTTCATTTCCATTCTTATCAAGAAGAACGACATACGCCGGATCAAGTGGTTGCTTGGTAACGCTATCATACACGACACCCCACGGTGGAGTACGTTTCTTGAGTCCAAATGCAATGAGGAGAAGTGACCACAATCGTAAGAGTAAGAATCCTATTTCTCCAAATGCAAATGATCCTGAAAGCAATGCGGATAGTGTTGAGAGTAAGACACTGAGACCAACAGCAATAGACGGAGTAAGGGTTACGATATTTGGTACTTCTTTAACTGGTAGATCGATAGGCTCTGTAGTGCATGGTGACGGAGCTGCTAGGCATGGATCTGTAGGTGGAGTGGTGCATAACGAAGGATTTGAGAGACATGGGTCTGGTGGATTAATACATGATGATGGATTGAGTGTGCATGGATTCGGAGGTGGCACACATGATGACGGATTGAGGATACACTGATCAATAGAAATAGGACTCACCATAGCGTTTGCTTCAACACCAGAAGAAAATTCGCCCTCTGTTGTGCGGGCAAAAATAGTATAAAAATATCGAGTAAATACAAAGATATCTCTATCTATTGCGTACTCAAGATTTCCCTCATATATAATCTGGCCAAGGAATGGACTTGTATTCCCTGTCTCCCTGTTTCTCACTATACGTACATAATTAAAATTAGAATCAGTTGGATTGTGCCAAGTAAGAGTGATGGTATTCGTAGCGATGTTTGGTGTAGCTATAAAATCTGTTGGAGGAGACGGTCGTGTATCATCAGGAACGCGGAGGGTATTAAAAAAACTAACATATGCTGGAACTGTAGTACGATCAGTATTTTGACCTTCGATTTTAAAATAGTAGCGAGTATTAGTTAGTAAATTTTGAATAAAAGATGTATGCGTTGCAGAATACATTGTTTCTTGGGTAGAGCCAAGCGCATAATCAGTCGTTAGTCCCCACTTGAGCGTTGAGAGTGCAGGAAATCGACTCTTCCAATCAAAATACGCACCTGTTTGCGTCGGAGTTACTCGTATGTCATAAAAATAGTTTGGAGAACCTCCACCACCCCCACCATCATCGCCAGGAGGTCCTGTATGGCAATCAGCTGGACAACTGCTAGTGTCTTCGCCGAGCACTGCTTCACAGATACCGTTATTGTTACATCCTTGGACATTGAGACGTACTGGGAAAGTGCTCGTTGCAGCAGAAGCAATGCTTATACTGGCAAAAAGGATGACTATAGAAAGAGGAAGTGTCCGGTATAGAGATTTCATTACTGTATTATAGCGTAGTTGCTGTTACCGTTACAGTCGCAGAGTACGCACCAGCGGTCTGTATATGAGTTGCTCCTGATTCAGCTCTGAAGCGAACCGTGGTAGGCGTGCCACCTGGGTGGTTACTGGTACTACTTCCTGCAATATTTGCCGCGCTCGTTGATAATCCATCCCAACAGCGAGAGCTAGTTTCGGACGTTCCAGTATTACATGCTGAACCGTTATCTTTGAAGCGAGTAATTACATCAGAACCTTCTGGTGAAAACCCAAATGAAGAATTCGCTGATGCATTCGTAAATAGATAATCAGGATTCCCACCACTCGGTGTGTAGTTTGCAAATGAATCGGAGGTCGATTTGAGTGCTGGAGTAGTGCTCGTCTGTATCGTCATTGAATATCCTGCCACATTATCAGTAATAACAGTCCATGCTGCAGTTCCTTCTGAACCGCCACCAGTAAGTCCAGAGATAGAAGAGAGTGCGATATCTGCAGGTGAAGAAATTGATATATAACTATCTTGTATCTGCCAGTACCCGGCATGCATATAATAATTTGAACTGTTTGAGTAGCCTGTTCCTACCTCTCCTTGCGTATCATTGAGACCATAGTTTGTAGATGTTGACGAGAGTCCTCCGACGTTAATGCTATCAGATTGAATTTGATACGCACCACTCCCCATGACATACGCAGTTACAGATAAACATGGGATAAGAGTAGTGCTTGCTACTAAAAAAAGTATTACGTAAAAACGAATACTTTTTTTAGTAGTGGTATACACTCTCATCACAGTAGAATTAGCCTTTCTTTTTAAGTTCAAATCGAGTAGAAATATAATAGAAGATAGAAACTAAGATCAATATTACGACAATAGCAAGAATTATTATCTTCCATGGAAGAATCCAAAAGGCGATTTTCGATTCTAAGTTTTCACCCTCATACCCACGGTAGAGCGATAGATCAGCGGTATACCGGCCGAAACCAAATTTTTTATCCCACGGCGTTTGTATATATCGTATTGAATCTGGAAGTGAGAAATATGCATTTATCGGTAGTATATCAACAGTCTTTCCTACCATGTTCTTAATTGTTACTGTACCGTACGGAACAAGGTGAACCGTACCAGTATTTTTAAGTGCAACTTCAAAACCCTCTGGTGGATGGCTAAAAATTAACCGCTTTGGACCAATTGTTTTAAAATCATGAAGCGATGCTTCTTGTCTTCCCTCTCCATTTACCTTAACGAGAAACAGTGAGCCAATACGCGAAACAATACGTGCACCTCCTTTTGCTTCTTCAGCGACTGTTCCATCTGCATTAAGACTTGGTGTTGTAGAAATGATAAGCGCGCCGTAATGTCCGCGTGGTTCAGCTTTCTCTGGTACTGAAATATCAACAGCAATAGTAATCTTCTCTCCGAATTTAAGGCTAAAAGTATTTATCTCAGGAGTTATAAAATCTTTTAGAGAATATGGTCCTGTTTCATTACCAAGAAGTTTAACCGGAGAATCAGGATCGTTACTTCCAACTAAGTCCTCTTTCGTAAGAACATAGTTAACAGTTTTGTTAATACGGTTCGTAATACTTACGTATTTTGTAATATGCTGACCAGGATCAAGAAGCACTTCAGTTCTACCTGGTTCTACAACGAAGTCATTGAAATCTTCAGTTGTTATGGTTGTCCTCTCAGCGGCGTATATCAATCCTCCGGCTATTGAAAAAAGCGCAAATACCCCAATTGAGAAAACTATTTTTTTATATGTATGTAAGTTCACAGGTTAATAGTCGTAACTAAAATTATATTTCAGTTGCGGTCGCAGTTATAGTCGCTTGGTATGATCCTGCTGCAGCGTAGATACCATTTTGAGCAGCTGCACCACAGAATGTAGTATCAATACCTGCAAATGGAGTAGGGACAGCACGTGTAGCTACAGTAACATCACTTGTTGTTGTATCTCGATATTTCTGAGCAGCAGCAGGAGTTCCTGATGTTCCACATGAAAGAGACGTACCCCATGTTGCAGTAGATGAATCAGTACCAAATACAGAGTAACCAAACTCCTTAGCTCCTGAACCTACTGACCAGAGTTCTGGAGTTCCTGCTACAGCTGGCGTATAGTCGGCAAAACTATTTCCTCCACTTACAAGTGCTGGTGACGCTTGAGCTTTGATAGCAAGTGTGTACCCTGTAGCATGGTTTGTCTTAACATTCCATGTTGAGCTGCATATTGCACTATTTGCAGTAATGCTGATATTTGGAGTAAGTGCACAGTCTGCTGGTGATGTGATTGCTATTCCGGAGTCTACTGTCAAAGTAACAAGAATAGCATCTGTAACGGATGCAGCTTTAACTGTTGTTGGTTCAAATGCAACGTATAGGACTTGAACAAAAAGTGTGACTATTAGTGTCGAAATCCCAATACTTTTTAAGGCGAATTTAATATGTGACTTTTTCATATACTTTAGTATCCCAGATATGTGCATATTTAGCAACACAAAGAGATTACGGTTATCCACACTTTATAAACATATAGTTCGTGGCGTTATCTTGATTTCCAAGCCTTGATTTTTTTGTGGTCTCCAGAGAGAAGTACTTTAGGAACGGTATACTTCTTTTTATGGTGGATAATCAATTCTGGTCGAGTATATACTTCACTCGAAGATACTCGCTCCTCTTCTCGAGAGTCAAAATTTCCGAGAACCCCCTCTACTTGGCGAGAAACACAATCGATCAGAATCATGGCCGGAATTTCACCCCCCGTCAGCACATAGTCGCCGATTGAGAATTGTTTGGTCTTCAGTATTTTATCAACTCGTGCATCTATCCCTTCATATCTGCCACAGATAAGTATTACATCAGTATATTTTTTTGAAATAGTCTTT
The DNA here is from genome assembly GCA_965656375.1 of Minisyncoccia bacterium. Classification (GTDB taxonomy): domain Bacteria; phylum Patescibacteriota; class Minisyncoccia; order Phycocordibacterales; family UBA9973; genus UBA8515. The sequence goes on along the minus strand of CBFHKH010000001.1, from coordinate 22,205 downwards.
GCGACTTTCGTCGTAAATTTTTCCGCAGATGGGATGAAATTTACAACAAGAACTTTTTTGTTTTTTCTCTTTGCTATTTTGTGTGTAATAGACTCAACGGCTTTAATAATCGGTTCGGCCATCATAACCATGCCTGGACCGCCAGCATATGGTCGCTCATCAATTTGGCGCGAGACATTACCATCAGGCCAGACTTTTTTGTATTTACCAGAGACGAACATACGCGGATTAGCAAACGACACAGAAATCTTTTTCTCTTTAATCGCCCGTCCCAAAATAGACTCTCCCAGATATGAATCAAACATTTCCGGGAATAACGTCACGATATAAAAATTCATGAGACCACTATATCATAAATGGCCACATTTGACACTTCTATTAATTAAGGTATATTAAAAGAAAAATTATACCAACATGAAAAGACAAACAAGCGAGCCAATGCTCAATCTATTTAAAAGATTCTGTACAGTGGTATCGTTTGATACTACAGGATATCAATCTGCCTACAAAGAAGCGGCAATCCACAAGAACAGAATGATAAACTATGGCGGTCCAACTATAATTCCACACTTTTCTCTATACTTAAAATCTCTAAAAGAGGACAAGTATCAGGATATTAATAGACCCAAATACACGGAACTTGTACCAGGGAAAAAGAAACCTCGCATAGATATTTTAGAACAATGTTGCATTATGTTATTTTGTGAAGTTACAAAGAAGTACAAGATCAACTATGACAGACACACGCCTCTTAATACTTTTGAAAAGTGGCTACACTGGGGAGAAAATTTTGACCCAGATGACACAGCAAATTATCTTGAGTAAAAATAAAAACCCCCGCAGTATTGCGGGGCGTTTTCATATGTGTATTAAATTCCTTTCAAGTCTTCGAGTGCTGCATCGACCGATCGTGATGCTTCACCCTGTGACAGTGCAGGAGCAGATTGCGTGCGGTCTACCTGTGAGCCGCCTTCTGGTTCGTTGATCTTCAAGTTTACGCGGGCATTGTTCTTCATACCGATAACTCGTAGTAGAGTGCGGATCGCTTTTGCAGTGTTACCCTGTCGGCCGATGATTTTACCCATGTCTGCGGCGTTTACTGTCATAGTGATGAGGACACCCATTTCATCTACAGTACGGTCGATCACGACATCGTTCGGATTATCTACTAATGCTTTTACAATATATTCAAGGAATGCTTTATCGTCTGCCATAATATCTTATAGTCTTATAGTAATTTGCGCAGTGTATCGACTACAACCTGCACATGTACTAGTATATCACAATCATGAAAAGACTACATACAATATAAAAGACCCCATTCGGGGTCTTTTATATTACGCTTTCTTTAGTTCTTTACGTGATTTTGTTGGGGTCTTTTTAGACAATACATTTTTCTTCTTTCCTTCGATGAGCTTTTGCTTTACGAGGAAATTATGAACTGTGTCAGAAGTCTGTGCGCCATTGCCGATCCACTGTTTTATACGATCAGCCTTGAATACCACTTCTCCACTCTTTAAATTGTATGAACCAAGGATTTCCTTGAACTTTCCGCTCTTGGCAGCGTTTTTGGAATCAGTTAAAACAACCCGGAAAGCTGGGTCGTTCTTGCGTCCTATTCTCTGAAGTCGAATTTTGAGCATGGAGCTATCCTACCATAAACATATATATCAATCAAGCCTCTATTTATATGCTATACTTCGAATGTGAAAAAGAAAGAAAATACCAAGAAAAAGCCCACTCATGAACGATACATGGAGGGTGTAATGCATATAAGCCACAAGGGCGTCGGCACAGTCCGCATACCCCATACCAATGATGTCATTGAAGTCGAGCATACCTTCCTTCACACAGCATGCCAAGGCGATACAGTCAAAGTCCTCCTCCACCCGAAAGCAAAAGATGGCTCTCTCCGTGGAGAAGTATCAGAAGTACTCCGCAGGTCAAAAGTTGGTTTTTCTGGAATCATCGAACGTGAACACGACACGTATTTCCTTATACCATCAGATCTCAAGATGTATGCTGATATCGTCATACCTGAGAAAAAACTTGGTGGTGCAAAGATCGGACAGAAAGTATTCGTAACGATTACGGAATGGAAAGACGCGAAAAAAGCGCCGATCGGTGAAGTAACAAAAATCCTCGGAATGCCGATGGAACACAATGCAGAGATGGAAGCTATTGCTCTTGAGAAAGGATTCGATGCGCTTTTCCCTCAAGCGGTTGATAGAGAAGCAAAGAAGATTGCGGAAGCTGGTATCACAGAAAAAGATTTGAAGGGTCGTCGCGATATGCGAGCGACAACTACATTCACTATAGACCCAGAAGATGCAAAAGACTTCGATGATGCACTTTCTTTCAAGAAGCTTCCGAATGGGCATTTCGAAATTGGAATTCACATCGCCGATGTATCGCACTACGTGACACACAATACCGCACTTGATATCGAGGCTCGTCGTAGAGGGACATCCGTGTACTTGGTAGATCGCACTATCCCGATGCTTCCAGAAGAACTTTCCAACGGGCTATGCAGCTTGAATCCCGATGTCGATCGCCTTACATTCTCATCCATATTTGAGATGGATAAAGATGGAAAAGTGTATGGACAGTGGTTCGGCCGAACAGTAACACACTCAGATAAACGTTTTACGTATGAGAACGCCCAGAAAGTGCTTGATGACGGTACAGGTCAATTCTTTACTGAACTATCAACGCTCAATGCAATTGCCAAAAAGCTTTTGAAGAAGCGATTTGCCGAAGGAGCAATATCTCTTGAAACTGAAGAAGTAAAATTCAAACTCGATCAAAATGGAGTTCCTATTTCGGTATACACCAAAGCCCGTGGCGACACACACAAAATGATCGAAGAGTTTATGTTGCTTTCAAACAGACGCGTCGCTGAATATATGTCTACAAAGAAAAAAGGTGTCCAAGGCGTAGTACTCTACCGTATCCACGATACTCCGAACAAGGAAAAGATGCAGGACCTCGTCACATTTCTCAAGAAACTTGGCTATAACGTAAAACTTAAAGACGGAGTCATCCCATCCGAGGAGATTAACGCGCTCATCGGTAAGCTTGAGCATAATCCTCTACGCGACACCGTGCATAGCATCATCATACGGACGATGGCAAAAGCTATCTACTCTACGAAAAACATCGGACACTACGGGCTCGGATTTAAATTCTATACTCATTTTACCTCCCCTATTCGCCGCTATCCTGACGTGATTGTCCACCGATTACTGGCATCATTCCTAAACGACAAACTCATTCCAAAGGAACGCTGGAGAGAGTACGAGGAGATGAGCAGCGAAGCATCGAGCCGAGAAAAAGAAGCTGCAGAAGCAGAACGTGCATCTATCAAATACAAGCAAGTAGAATACATGTCGACTCGTATTGGGCAGAAATTCGAAGGTATCATTACGGGTGTAACCGAGTGGGGGCTCTATATCGAAGACAAAAAGACAAAGTGTGAAGGTATGATCCGCATGCGTGACCTCGATGACGACTATTATGTATTCGACAAGAAATACATGAGTATCAGAGGCCAGAAAAAACACAAAAAATACACACTCGGCGACACTGTAGAATTTAAAGTAAAAGGTGCTGATAGAAACAAAAAAACTATTGATTACACACTTCTCTAACCTATGAAGAAATACTCAACGACACTTGCCATAGCCCTCCTTTTCTCCCCTTTCGTTCTCCATGCGGGTACGTCAGGGTATTTTATCGATAAAAATGTAAACCTTATACCGCACGATCCTAACGGCAACAAACGAGTTGTACTTATCACGATTGATGATGGTCCGAGCAAGTACGGAAAAGAAATGGTACGGATCCTCAATATGCACAACGCAAAAGCAATATTTTTCATAAATGGTATCCACGACAAGGGCAACAAAGGCAACATTGCGTTTCAATTCAAAGATGGCTTTGCTATCGGCAACCACACTTGGAGCCATATAAATTTGAAAAAGGAGAAAAAAGAGAACAAGATCAAAAAAGAAATCGACGATACGAATACGCTCATACAAAAAGAAACAGGACAGATGCCGCGATTCTTCCGTGCGCCCTACGGAATGACCACTCCATATGCCAAAGATCTCATCAAAAATGAAGGTATGATATCGATGAACTGGTCAGGCTCGGCGCTAGATTGGGAGAAGGATGCCAAAGATAAAACAAAATTCATAAATAATGTCACATCCACACTCCACCCGGGTGAGATCATCCTCCTCCATGAGCATGAATGGACGACGAAATACCTGGATGATTTATTAAAAATAATCGAGGCTCAAGGGTACACATTCCTAGATCCTGCTCTTATTACAAACTAATATGGAAAGGAAACATACAGTACTTATACTCGGCGTACTTGCTCTAGGATTCATCATTGGATTCTTTGCGGTGCATATGTACTTCCCTAACGGAGATACTCAGAAGGCTTCTGTAATTAATTCACAAACAACAATCATCCCAGCACCCCTACCAAAAGAAACAACTCTCTACTTCTTGGGAGACATCATGCTTGATCGTTCTGTGCGTACATCTGTAACAAAAAATTTCGGCGGTGACTATAGCAAACTCTTCGCACATCTCGGTGAATTGAAAAAAGCCGATATCCTCTTTGCAAACCTCGAAGGTGATGTATCTGATGTAGGCAACAATGTTGGTAGTAAATATTCATTCCGCATGGATCCAATTGTACTCCCTGCACTAAAGGATGCGGGTTTTGATATTGTATCGTTTGCAAATAACCATGTCGGCGACTGGAACATGACCGCCTTTACAGATACCCTTACGCGATTGAATGCTATCGGTATCGCGAAAGCTGGAGCAGGTTTTACAAAAAGTGAGGCAGAGATGCCTACGCTCATTGAGCGAAATGGTATAAAATTCGGATTCATCGCACTTTCTGATGTCGGTCCCGACTGGATCGCTGCAAAAGCTGATACACCGGGAATATTGCTTGCAAGTGATCCTCAGCTTCCAGAGATATTAAAAAACGCAAAAGCAAAATCTGATGTTCTTATCGTTTCTTTCCACTGGGGCGAGGAATACAAGAAAATCCATACTATACGTCAGGAAGTACTTGCGCATCTTGCCATCGATAACGGTGCAGATATGGTAATCGGACATCATCCGCATGTTATAGAAGATATTGAGATATACAAAGGAAAGCCGATTGTCTATTCACTCGGTAATTTCATCTTTGATCAGCATTTTTCAAAAGACACGATGGAAGGCATGCTCTTTCAAGCGACATATCTCGGCAAAGAGCTTACAAAAACAGAACACAAGGTTATAACACTCAACAAAAAATACCAACCTGAGGGCATATTCAAGGATCGAGCAGAAGCAGAACGGAAAAGAGCGTGTCCGCAACCTGACAAAGAATATCTAGATTATACATATCTTGATGTGGGACAAACGGTAGCAATACCTGAACCACTGTATATCCCTTCTGATCTTGAACTTCTCGACAAGAGTACATCGACAACCTCTATCTGTCTCCGAAAGGAAGCGCGGGAAGCGTTGGGTGCGATGGTCGCGGCAGCAAAGAAAGACGGGCGTACGATAAAAGCATCATCAGGCTTTAGAAGCTATGCTACACAGAAAGCAATACTTGCAAGCAACATACAAAGCGGAAATAAAAATGCGACAATTGCAGTCGCAAAGCCAGGATACTCAGAACACCAGCTCGGAGTTGCTGTTGATCTAACAGGTTCATCTATCGCAAATGCATCTGCAACTATCAAATTCAAAGATACGAAAGAAGATACGTGGCTCGAACAACATGCACATGAATATGGATTTGTACAAAGCTATCCAGAAAATAAGTTAGATATCACTGGTTACATGTACGAAGCCTGGCATTATCGCTATGTCGGTATTAAGAATGCTCTTGAGATACGGAAAAGTGGTCAGACAATAAACGAATACTTGAAACAGAAAAAAGAGAACGAAGCGCAAAATAAAACCACTCTTTAAGAGTGGTTTTATTTTGCGTACGTGCTAGCGTCTTCGAGACGAATAGAAAGAAGTTTTGAAACTCCAGAGGAATCCATAGTGACTCCGTACAGGACTTGAGCACGTGACATCGTCTCGCGATTATGAGTAACGACGACCAACTGGGAGTACTTGGATAGATTCTCTAACATATTGCCGTATTTGCGAGAATTTGCCTCATCGAGAGCTGCATCCGTCTCATCAAGCACGAGGAATGGTGGAGGATTCACTTGGGACATCGCAAAGAGAAGTGCAATAGAAGTAAGCGAGCGCTCGCCACCAGAGAGCATATGCAAGTCTTTGACTTTCTTTTGCGGGAGTGTGACATTGATTTCAATTCCCCGCTCAAGCTCGATCCCACTATCGTCAGTATCTATCTCTATTGATTCGTCCTCTTCATCTTCAGATTTCTTCTGGCGCTTATGCTCTACGACAACAGAGAGATGTGCACTACCACCACCGAACATAAGTGAGAAGAATTCGTTGAATTGCTTGTTGATCTTGTCTACACCACCTTTGAATTCCGTATCAAGCGTATCTTTTAATTCACCAATAAGAACTTTTAAAGACTCAATACTCTGTGTAAGATCATCGATTTCTTTTACCAAAAATGTGTCGCGTGCTTCGGTGTCCTCGTATTCTTTGTATATTTCAGCGCCACTCCCCGTTCCTGCATCTTCGAGTTTGATCTTTATACGTTCAATTTTGCGACGAAGCTCCTCTTGGACAGTTCTCGTTACTTCACCTTCAACGCTTACCTGCAGATATGAAAGAGCCTCGCGCCCGATAAGCGCTCCTCCTTCCGCGATCTCTATTTCAAATGCATTCTTGATTCCTGCCAACTTCTCTTCTTCAAATACAAGTGAATGCATATCAGAAGTAACTTCGTTTTTTTCGCGAAGAAGTTCGTAGAGTACACGCTCACTATCGCGAAGATTCTCTTCTGCTTCTTTTTCAAGAGCGCGGAGATTAGCTATCTCGGCCTGAATATGTTTCTCTTGTTCTTTGATATGTTCAATACTCTCCACGAGATTTGCTTTTTGGACTTTGAGCTCATCAAATTCTGTTTGTAGTTCTGTATTTCCAGTATGTTTTACCGGAGTAGAATCTGTGTGAAGAGCGTGCAACTTTTCTTTCATCGAATGCAAAATCTGCATCATGGTACCCAAATTCTCAGATTCCAATGCTGCGTCTATACGCTCTTCTAAATCATTCACGATTGTATTCCATTCTGATAGAGAGAGCATGTGTTCTTCAGTATTTTCTACTTTCGCAAGCTGCCGCTCAAGACTTTCAAGGATTCCTTCGATACGACCAAGAGAACGTGCGTGTTCATCTTTTTTTGCACGTAAAAGAGACATTTCTCCTTCATACTCTTTGATCTTTGTGATGTGTGAGCTCTCGACTTTGTCTTCTCTCTTTTCTGTTTGAAGTTTCTCTATGCGCTCATCAAGTGAAAGACCTTTTTCATCAAGTTCTCGTCGGTTGTGGGTAAGGCGCTTTGTTTCTTTTTGAATATACGCTGCTTCTTGGGAAAAATACGACTTGTAAAGACCCCCTAGCTCTTCGCGCATCGCACGGGCTTTTTCTACAACTTGGACCTGCTTTTTGAGAAATGCCAAGTGTGGTGCGATCTCGCGACGGAGCGCTTGTACCTCTTTCATATTTAAAAATGTCTTCTCGAGTTTCCGTTCTGATTCTTTAATGCGATATTGATATACTTTTAATCCAAGCGCGTCTTCGATCATCGCACGTCGATCTTTATTCGAAGCGTTGAGCACACGATCTGCCTCACCTTGAGAGATAATATGATGTCCTGAACTACCGATGTTAACCGATGCAAGGAGATCAATCACATCTTTCAGACGCACTTCAGAACCATTTATACTATACTTGTTTGCTCCATCGGCAAAAACTTCACGGGAGATACTCACTTCATCGTACTCAAGAGATACTCCAAGTCCACTGTTGGTAAAAGAGAATACCTTTTTGCTGTTATCAAATGTGATTGTTACTTGGGCGTGATTGCTGTGTGAAAGCGCTTTCGAACCCTTGAATATGAGATCAACTCCACCCTTTCCGCGAAGAGATTTCATTGATTGTTCACCTAAAACGAACCGAATAGATTCAACGATGTTAGACTTACCCGATCCATTCGGACCAACTACAGCAGTGATCGGCGTTGTAAAAGAAACAGTACCTTTTTTACCGAATGATTTGAATCCATTAAGCTCGAGAGATTTAAGAGTCATACTTAATCAAGCCAATCTTTAATTTCTAATGCGCTACGTGCAGCCATCTGCTCAGCCTCTTGCTTACTCTTACCTTTTCCTTCTGCAATACACTCATCACCGAAAAATACACCAATAGTAAAATGCTTATCATGATCAGGGCCTGTCTCGTTTAATACCTTGTATGATGGAGTAACATTCAGATGTTCCTGTGCTTTCTCCTGAATGAGACTCTTTGCATCACGCCAGAGCTTCTTCGCAACAATCATATCGATTTTGCCAAACAACGTATGCGCAATAAATTTTTGAGCTACATCATATCCTTGATCAAGATACACTGCACCAACATATGCTTCGTAAGTATTAGCGAGGATATAACTGCGTGCACGACCTGCGTCTTTTGCTTCACCTTTTGAGAGGAGTAAGTATTCGTTCATTCCGAGTTCATGTGCAACTTCACCGATGATAACGGCATTCACGAGAGCTGAACGATATGCCGTCAAATCCCCTTCATCACGATCTGGATATTTGGTATAAAGATAGTCTGTAACAATAAGCTCGAGTACTGCATCACCCAAGAATTCGAGACGCTCATTATGAGAGAGATTTGACCCAGTCGTTTCATTGATATAGGAACGGTGAATAAACGCTTGTTTGAGCAAATCTTTATCTTTGAAAACTATTTTTGTTGCCTTTTCGAATTCACTGAAATCAATCATGGTATTAAAAGCTTTTAGTACTTAGCTTCTAGCCGCTAGAATAATTCCTAGTTGCTAGGAGCTAACTGCTAACTGCTATCTTTAGTAAGAATCTCCACTGCTTTTGTTAGAAGTGGGATCATATTGTCATACATTTTAAGATTTGGTACCTCCTCGAGCGGAAACCATTTTGCATCATCAAGACCGCCTGATTCATTTTGTAAAACTAGATCTCCATACGGCGCTTCTGCCAAAAAGAAGACTACTTGTTTTCTGATCTTACCCTTTTCCGGATGATTTGCTATGTATTCATTACGACCGAGCTCCTCTTTGACATTAATATCAAGACCCATCTCATCCTTGATCTCGCGAATTGCTCCTTTTTCTTCATCTTCGCCCTCTTCTATACCTCCTTTTGAAAGTGTCCAATATCCGAAGACGTCGTGGACAAATGCAAAATAAATTGTCCCTTCATGAGTAGCATAAATAACAGCACCTGCTTTTTTCTCAATCGGGAACTTACTTGGATCAGTTTCAAAATGTTTTACCTTTTTCTTGGCAATATCATCTTTGCCTGGCTCGCCGAGTTCCTTATACACTCCACCAAGAACTCCATTAATGAACTTGCTGGAATTTTCTCCACCGAAGCTTTTTGCAAGCTCGATAGATTCATTGATAGCAACTTTTGGCGGCACTTGTGTACGATCACCAAAGAGAAGCTCAAAAAGTCCGAGGCGCAAGATGTTGCGATCGACGATAGAAATTTTTTCGATTGGCCAGTCAGGAGCTGCTTTCTCAATGATCTCATCAATAATTGCCTTTTTCTTTACCACACCCAAAAGTAACTCGCCCATGAATGAGGAGTCATTGAGCCCCGGGCCGAATTCTTCGATATTGCGCTCAAGCATTTCCTCTGGAGTCATATCGACAGTTGCAGCAAAATCCCACTCAAAGAGTGTCTGAAGAACAATTGAACGTGAAAGGTGCCTGTTTGCCATATTAATTAGCTGTTAGCCGTTAGGAGCTAGCTACTAGCATGAATATTCGGGCTAGACGCTAACCGCTAGTTCCTAATTGCTATTTTGATTTTGCGTTGGCTTTTTTCTTAGCCTGCTTCTTTTCTACCCGCTTTACTACGTCTACTACTTTGCGTCCGCGATAAAAGCCACAATGAGTACATACTACATGAGTCTCCTTCTGTTTCTGGCAGTTAGAGCATGTAGCAAAACCCTTCGCTGTGAGGGCATGGTGACTTCGGCGGTTGCCAGTATGAGCGCGTGTATGTCGCATTCGTATAACCATACATAGAGTATACTGATTTCCGCCTAAAATGCAAATATGCTATGATGCAAAGATGAATACTGAAACGAAAAACCAAGATCAATTACCCCCTATTCGCCACACTCTCGCCCACCTCCTCGCCCAAGCAGTACTTGAGCATTATCCCCGTACTCTCCCAACCTTAGGACCTGCGATAGACAATGGATTTTACTATGATCTTGATTTCGGAACCGAGAAGGTCACAGACGAGGATCTCGTAAAAATTGAGAAGACAATGCGCAAGAATTTGCCGTCATGGACAGAATTCACACATAAGGAAGTTTCGAAAGACGAAGCATTGGAACTTTTTAAAGGAAATACGTATAAAATAGAACTCATAGAAGAAATCGCTTCACGCGGAGATAGTATCACACTCTATACCTGTGGAGGTTTTACTGATCTGTGTCGTGGTGGACATAGTGAGAACCCAAGTAAAGAAATCGCAAGCGATTCATTCAAGCTTGATCGTATTGCTGGTGCCTACTGGCGTGGAGATGAGAAAAATAAAATGCTCACCCGCATTTATGGACTCGCATTTGAATCAAAAGCTGATCTTGACCAATACGAAGCACAACAAGAAGAAGCAAAGAAAAGAGACCACCGCAAACTTGGAACTGAAATGGAAATATTCTCTTTCTCAGACTATGTAGGTCCTGGTCTTCCACTTTGGCTACCAAACGGCGCAGTAATAACAGAAGAACTAGAGAAACTTGCAAAAGAGACCGAATTCCTAGCTGGATACAAACAAGTACGTACTCCGCATATTGCAAAGGAATCAATGTATCTGACATCGGGCCATCTTCCCTATTATGAAGAATCTATGTACCCATCTATGGAGTACGAGGGTGGTAAATATTATTTGAAAGCGATGAACTGTCCTCATCACCACCAGATATTTGCAAGTGGTAACAAAAGCTACCGCGATCTACCACTTCGCTTGGCTGAATACGGCACCGTATATCGGCATGAGAAATCTGGTGAACTCTTTGGTCTCATGCGCGTACGCTCACTCTCAATGAACGACGCCCATATCTACTGTACTGAGGAACAATTCGGAGACGAGTTCCGTGCAGTAAACGACATGTATCTAAAATATTTTAAGATATTCGGTATTGAAAAATATGTCATGCGATTCTCTACACATGCGCCTGAGAAATTAGGGAAAAAATATGTTGACGAGCCTGAGCTCTGGAAAAAGACAGAAGACATGGTGCGCAAGGTCTTGATCGATTCAAATATTCCATATGTTGAAATTCCTGATGAAGCTGCATTCTACGGACCAAAGATCGACGTCCAAGTCTGGAGCGCTATCGGCCGCGAATTTACACTTGCGACAAACCAAGTAGACTTTGCAGTGCCGAAACGATTCGATCTTGTATATACATCAAAAGAAGGTACCGAGGAAACACCGCTTTGTATTCATCGAGCTCCGCTTGGAACACATGAACGATTTACTGGATTCCTTATTGAACACTATGCAGGCATATTCCCTACCTGGCTCTCTCCAAATCAAGTATCTGTGATTCCTGTTCGAGAAGAACACTACGATGAGACAAAGAAATTGGTAGCCGAATTACATACTGCATTCATCCGAGTAACACATCTTGATTACAATGACAGCCTTGGTAAGCGCATTCACGCGGGGAAAAAACTCAATACCCCATATGTGATCGTATTTGGGGACAAAGAAAAAGAATCTGGAATGCTTACCATAGAGAAGCGAGACGGGACAAAGATACAAATGACACTCCCCGACTTCCTCACCCATATCACTACAGAAATTAAAAATCGCTCGTAAGAGCGGTTTTTAATTTTCTCAGAGATAGTTTATCTTGATACCGAGACGTCTTGCTTCTTCGTGCTCCCAGGTGGCTCCTTTTGATGTCTGCCAATTCGGCATAAAATAGAATTCTCTAACAAAACCTGATTCAAAGATTGGCATATAAAAATCAGTAAGGATGCTTTCCGGATACACTCCAGTAGGTAAATTAAATTTTATCGCTTGCATTGGCCATTCGAATGGCATCTGATCAAAGACATGGAGGCCGTTCGCCTGAAGAGACCGTATCGTGCTATCAAATGCTGCCAAATTAGCTTCTACATTCCCGAGTCCTCCAGTTCCAATAGGTCCACATACTTGGACGATAGGTTGGGGCATGCGTTTCAATATCTTCTCTGCGATTATATATAAATCTTTAAAATCTTTCGCTTCTTGTACTTTCTCGAGATCATCTCGAGTCCAGTATGCATGTGTAACGTTATTTATTTCCATTGTCTTTAAAAACTTTTTTCTGTACCTTGTTAAAAATCGCAACTTGGCGAAGATCTGGAACGGTATCATCTTCATCCATAATTTCTGCACCAATAATCTCCTCAATAATGTCTTCAACAGTGATCACACCTTCAAAACCACCAAACTCATCAAGCACCACAAAGAGATGCATTTTGGTTTTTATAAATTGGTTAAGGACTGTATCAAGCGGATCCGACGGATGCACAAAATGAATCGTGGTATCCATAACATCTCTCACAGAAGTAGGAATTTGGATGCCGAGGAGGTCTTTAAGATAGAGAATACCTACAAATTGATTCGGGTCGTCTGTTGCTACCGGCAAGCGCGAATACCCAGAATCTTTTAGCTCAGCAAGGTACGCCGCATCTATGGCATCATCGGTATGAACAGTTTTTACCACCGTATTCGGAGTCATGACGTGCTCTACATTTCGATGCGAAAAAGAGAACGCTCCACGAGCAATGCGCTTTTCATCCTGATCCACTTCAGACGTTGGAGAACTAGCATCATCTTCAATAATAGAAATAAGATCTCGTTTTGTATATCTGGTAGGTATTTCCTTTCCAAGAATCCTATTGAGAATCCATGCGATCGGATAGCAAATGGGAGAGAAAATCCACATTACCACTTGAACAAATGGCGCGGTACGCGCACCAAATGAAAGTGCAAATCGAGAGACAACTGCCTGAGGAACTATCTCTCCTATGATGAAAAGAGCAGATGTGGCAATAATTCCAGCCCAAAATCCATGTATTATGTCGCCAACAAAAATCGAGAAAAAGGCTGATGCAGCTGCGTTTCCAAGAAGAAGTGTAGTTAAGAGAAACATTCCGTTTTCTCGGATCTTGTAAACGCGCGCCGCATCTTTGTCACCATGCTCCATTCTTCGACGAAGCGTAGAAAGATCAAGGCCCATAAGCCCGAGCGTAAGCCCAGAAAACAATGCCGAGAAGAGAACACAAAGTATTGCAAGAATAATATTCATATTAAAGTTTTACCAAATGTTTTTTGACTGTATACATACGACGTTTGAAAAGATAAGAAATCGTTGAGTTAATTATCCATGTGATGATGAGCAGCCCAGCAAGATATACAATCCCAAATCGAGTAAATGGTGGTAATTCATTCTTACCAAGGTATACAATTAATCCGGAAATTACTCCAATCGTTGTAACAAGCTGCAAGGATGAAATACTTGTCTTCGTACTTTCTGCTTGAAGCGATGTGAGCATATCAAGAGCAGATTGAAGATAATTTTTTGTCATCGCCCAGAGATGCTTGATATATTCGTGGGTATCGAGTAAGTCTTCGAAGCGAAGCGATGTTATCGACACAAGGTTCTCATCCCCTTCAAGTACAGTTAGCTTTTGCCGAGTCTTAACATATGCTGGCATCTGATTGATTCGTGCTTCGATTAGATTAATTGTTTTTTGATACCCTTGCAGTTCGGTTCGAAGCGGTTCGATATCCGTTCCCTTGATCGAATCTGATTCAACGATGACTTTTATTTTTTCCCATAATGTACGATGAATGGATAAATATCGTTCAAGTTGAAGCTTAAATTCTCGGAAAAATATCTGGGCTTCAACAATCGTTGTCGCTTGAAGAACGTTTGCGGGATCTTTCAAAACAAGCGTTGAAGAGCCCTTATATACAGAGGTAATTTTACCTTTTGCGGTGCTGTGAAGCCGTTCATTACTCGAGAAAAATGTATCTTCAATTTCAGCATCGCTTCCTCCGGAGACAACGAACATATACGGGAGGATAGTAGGAATATTAGCAAGCTCTTTTGGTATTGGTGCACCTTTACTAAAGAGATATGTTACACCTTTTGAGAGGCAATCCTCATAATACATACGAAGTGAATCTTTCGCTTTTTCAATATCAGAAATCTCGTCAGTTGTGACAACCATAAGACCGTCTTCATATATCGTACCTGAGATACCTTTTTTCGTTCGAAATTGTATACATTCAAATCCTGAAGTAACACGGCTACTATCTTCTAAATCAAGGAGCACGCGTAATGGAATCAAATCATCATCTATAAAAATAGTCTTTGGTCCATCTTGGTCGAACAGTTTCCAAAGCTCTGACAAATGGAGTGTCGTACGCTGGAACCATGTACCGATGTAGAGTTTTTCTATATGCATATCTATATATCCAAGTTTGCCATTTTGGCATGAGACTGGATGAATGCTTTGCGAGGCGGAACCTCGGAGCCCATGAGCATATCGAAGATCTTGTTTGCTTCTTCTGCGTCAGTAATAGCGACTTGCTTGAGTATTCGCTTGGTTGGATCCATTGTTGTTTCCCAGAGTTCCTCGGCATTCATTTCTCCGAGACCTTTGTATCGCTGCACATGTATCTTTGCATTCTTCCCTGCCTGCGCAGACAGGTTCCCCTTCGTCTCTTCCTCTTCCTCCTCTTCTTCTATCCGTGTTTCGGTTCCTTCTTCATTTGCAGATTCTGCAAGCAAATCTTCAAGCCGTGGCGCATCTTTACCAAGGATCTTGTCTCGCTCTTCATCTGAGTACGCATACATCACTTCCTTGCCCTTTTTGATCTTAAAGAGTGGCGGCTGTGCAATATATACATATCCAGCATCAAGAACAACGCGGAAGTATCTATACATAAGTGTAAGTATAAGCGTACGAATGTGCGCACCATCTACATCAGCATCTGTTGCAATAATAATCTTGTGATAGCGGATTTTCTCTAAATCGAATGTGTCTCCAATAGATGTGCCCATAGCAATGACCAAATTCTTGATTTGCTCAGATCCAAGCATACGGTCAAGACGTGCACGCTCAACATTTAAGATTTTACCTCGAAGCGGAAGTATTGCCTGAGTCTTTCTGTCTCGTCCCATTTTTGCTGTACCGCCTGCAGAATCTCCCTCCACAATGAAGAGCTCTGAATCCTCTGAACTTTTTGATTGGCAGTCAGCGAGTTTTCCTGGAAGAGTCATTCCTTCAAGGGCTCCTTTACGAAGGACTGAATCCTTGGCAGCTTTGGCAGCTTTACGAGCACGAAGCGCGAGAAGAGACTTATTGATTATCTGTTTTGCTTCATCGGGATTCTCTTCGAGGAATGTCGTAAACGCATCGCCGAATACGGTGGCAGTTGGACCTTGTGCTTCTGTAGAACCAAGTTTTGCTTTCGTTTGTCCTTCAAATTGAATTTCTCGAAGCTTTACAGAGATAACCACCATGAGGCCTTCAAGGACATCATCACCGGTAAATGCACCATCGGCTTCTTTTACCATGTTATTCTTTTTGCTGTAGGTATTAAGTACACGTGTAAGCGCAGTTTTAAAACCGGTGACGTGTGTACCGCCTTCTGGGTTGTAGATATTGTTCGCAAATGGCACGATGTGCGGATTGATATCATCTACATATTGGAGTGCAATTTCAACTCCTACGTCATCAAGCTCACGCTCTACATAAAATACACTCGGGTGAATAGGTTTTACAAGCTTATTGTAGAATTTAACGAGTGATACGAGCCCGCCTTCAAAGTAAAATGTCGTAGACGGCATTTCAAGTGCAAGTTCAGAGAACCAGAAAACATCTTCGAAGGCCTTCTTTGAATTTGCTATAGGATTCCATTCTCGCGCATCAATAATATCAATGCGGAGGCCTTTTACCAGATATGCTTGCTGGCGCAAGTGATTCACGATTGTATTCCAATCAAATTTTACTTGTTTGAAAATCTCTTCATCAGGTTCGAATGATATGATCGTTCCATGCGCTTTTGATGAACTCACTTTCTTTACTGCCGCTTTTCTTTTTCCTTGTGAATATTCTTGAATATACTTACCACCATCGCGATGAACTTCAGCTTTTGTATAAATAGAAAGTGCGTTCACAACAGATGCACCGACACCGTGAAGCCCACCTGAGACTTTGTATCCGCTATCATCTCCTCCAAATTTTCCTCCAGCGTGGAGCGTAGTCATGACAGTTTCAAGTGCTGAAACTTTTGTCTTTGAGTGTACATCTACTGGAATTCCGCGACCATTGTCCGCGACACGTACAGAGTTGCCCGGAAGAAGTGTAACTTCAATATGATCACAGAAACCACCCATCGCTTCATCGCGTGAGTTATCAAATATTTCCCACACAAGGTGGTGAAGTCCATCGATACCGGTCGATCCGATATACATTCCCGGACGTCTACGAACAGGCTCAAGACCTTCGAGGACGGAGATCTCATCGGCCCCATATTTTCCTTTTTTCTCTTCGCTTTTAGCCATATAAATACCTCCTCAGTATATCAAAAATAGAACGTAAAAGAAAGGGGTTATCCCCTTATGTTACAAGGATTTTCTGCTGTTTTACATGCATTATTTATCAATGTTGTTGAGCTTCTTTTTTATATCTTCTTCGAGCGCTCGTACATCCTGTAACTCTTCCATTAAATTTTTGCTTGTATTCTCAAGTTCTATCATTTCTTCTTCCAGTTCTTCTACCATGCGTCGCTTACGCATAAGATATGAGGGAAAATGAATGTGTCTTTTTCTAAGTGCAAAAATCAAACCGAGAATAGCGAGTACACAGAATATACCGATAAGAATAGCTCCGCTATTATTTTCAATACGTGAAAAGAAAGAATTTCCAACACCTTTATTATTCGATACCGAAATCCATTTTTCATTTAATACTTCTCTATCATGAGCACTGATTTGCATAAGTGCCTTATCAATAATTGATTGTAATATTTCCTTATCTTTTGGCACTGCAAACGCAAGTTTATATTCAAATCCAGTAGTACCTACAACTTTCACACTATTGAGAACTTGCTTTGAAAGATAATATGAGAGCGAGGCGATATCCATAACCGCAGCGTCAACTTCACCGAGAACCACTTGTTGAAGCCCAGATTCATCATCAACAACTGGTTCTATTACTACTCGAGGATTAGTGGTACGGATGTAGTCTTCCACTGCATACGTATCTCCAACAGCTACTTTTTTACCAGATAAATCACCAAGCATAAGCGAATTGTCGATATCAAGATCTTTACGAACCACTATGACTGCAGGTACGGTAAGATATGTATCAGAAAAATAGAGAAATTCTTCTCGCGCTTTTGTATCAGCAAGCGGGACAAGGACATCACCCTTCTTATTTTCTTTTACATCGTCGAGTATTTGCGAGAGTGGTCGGGCAGGTAGATACTGGATCTTTGCTCCAATAATCTTTCCAATAAGTTCAATATAATCGATCGAGAGACCCTGTGGTGTTCCTGTTGCGCTTTGATATGAATACGGAGGGAAATTTTTCTGAGGATATACAACAATAGTATTATCGCGAGATTTGAGCCATAGATTCTCCTCTTTATCAAGCAACGCAGTATCAGCGTGCCCTGCCTGTGGAATGAGGGTAAAGGTACTGATGAGTAGGCATAGGAAAACTATTGCCAATAATTTCTTCATAGAGTAGATAATAACACACTTATTCCTTTTTTTCATTAGGAATAGTCTTTGTAAATTCGTGCGAAAGAAGTCTATCCTTTCGTTCTAGCTCATGTTCCGTGAGAACAATTTTCTCTTCTTCGAGACCCATTCTTCGCTTCAAAATACGCATCTTTCTTGATGAATACCATGGGATAAAGTATATAAGCATGATAAGACCTACGATAGGTATAAGGAGGATAAGAATATTAATAAACACAATCAAGGCTTTGATAATTCTACTGTCAGTTACGAATAATTGAACACCAAGCCCTGGTTTCTCTACATTCGCATTTGTATCAACGAGAAATGGAGTAGCAGTATACGCACCCGCGATCAAGTTGCGAGGACTCACATATTCGAAGGAACCATCAGCATTGTTTCGTACAAACACATCAGAGAGGCGTTTCTTTTTTGACTGGATAAAATCCATAAATTGTTCCCCGTACGACTTATGAGAAATTTCTTCAAAGGTGATCTTTGTAAGCGCATTCGGTTCACCCTTCCCTTTCAAATACGCCATATCTTTTGAATTGATCGCGCGTGGATACTCGAGAATAATCGGAAGTGCCTGGATACGACCAGTAGATCCCGCGATTGGTCGTGAGGTCAAATCGAGAGCACCAGAACCGATGATTCGTATAGTCGTAGAATTGAGCCCCTCTATAACATTCGTACCGAGCCCATCATTGGCAAGCAATGATCCTTCGCTAAAAGAAATAGTGGCCGTCCCAGTACGCTTTGCTTCGAATGTAATATGAAAAATGTTTCCTCCTGAGCCTTGATATCCAGGATTTAGAATTACACCTTCAAAAGAGATTTTATTTCGTCCTATATTGGGATCATGAGTCCAGATATTGAGAATGCTAGTGTCTCTTGAGATAGAGACTATTTCAAGGAGATCATTTGGAAACGTCAGGGTGCCTGAGACTGCGTTGATTGATTGATCAGTAGATTTTACTTTTACATCGATAGTTACAGTATTTCCTTGGGACACCACGTCTCCTGACTTACTCAAGAAAAGTGATGCCGCGTCAGCAGAAAGTGGTAGAACGGTAAATACTCCGAGAATCATAATACTATACGATATGATCTTTATGTAGAATTTCATCTTTTTCTTTTTACCACAAAAAATAGGAAATAGGAAGCAACACAGAGAAGAGCGACAATACCTAATTGGCGAGGAGATACGATTCCTGGTATCGTGATCATCGCTTCTCTACTATTGCCATTAAAGTCCAGAGCTCGCACAACAACATCTCTTGAGAGAAGTCCTTTAGGAGTCGGAAGTGGACTTACTACATCTTTCCAGGAACCTCGTACCTTCTTCACTTGATACTTTTCAACACCTGACCCGAGGTCGATTGTTCTAAATGAGATCATCGAGGGAGTCTTTGAAAAAAGCCCTGATGGAATATATTCTATCATGAATGGTTCCGGTGGTACTGTGTCGGTTCCACTTGATTCACTCGAATATGTAGGATTTTCAACAAGAGATACTTGTAGAGAAGAATCTTTTGTAGCATGCAATAGCGATGTACCAAAACCGTCATTCTGTAAGATCTCAGAATGAGTTATAGTAAAGGATCCGGAACCATTCTCTTTTGGCGAGAAAAGCAATATCGCAAGAGGAATCGGTTGTAATCCAGTCTTATCAGGATCATATACCCCATCAACTCCCCCAGGAATAATCCCAGAGAAATGAATACTTCCATCTTCTTCTTTCGGTGACATAAGCCACATTTTTTTTATGGTTCCCTCTTCTTTATACCCCTTGAAAAGAAGTAGGTCAGTAGGATATGAAAGTGTGATATCTATAGAGTTAATAGTGGCACCTCCAGTATCAAGATTTACAAGTACAGTGAATTGACCTGGATTCTCTATGACTTTCGGCGCAACCACAGATACATCAGCTGCATGGACAGAACCTGCAGAGAGAAAAAGTGTGAAAATAATAAATAAGAGTTTTTTCATATAAAAAGAAATAACATTTAACCAGTCCAATAGAATGCAAGAATCGAGAAATCGACTAAATTAATAATTTTGTCATTGTTGGTATCAATGCACTTTGGTGGGTTCGGTTTGTGATACCAAAATGCAGCAATGGAAAAATCAACGATGTTTATAATCTGATCTGCATTACAATCTCCTGGAATATTAGTAGTAAGTTCTACGCTCAAAATATTTGCCTCACCTATCGTGAACCTGAGCACCTTACTTACTCTATTATCACCAGTATAATTTACAAAAACCGTATACGCGCCTTTTTTCAAAATAGAAAGTGGTGCAGTAATCTTGTAAGTTCCGTCACTCCCACTCACAAGGGAAAATTTCATTCTCTGCGATCCCGCCCCTTCGAGCGTTAGATCAATAGATGCATTGGGTATCGCATGACCAAATACAGTGAGGTAGTCCCCAACCCTCACTTCAGTCTTGTCGATCGCAATTGTTGGAGCGAAACGAATACCTGAGATCTGAGTTACATATCCGCGTTTAACAACAACCGGATAATTGAGCAAAAGTGAATGCCTACCCGTGGTGTCGATCGCATAGAGGGTATAGAGTACTGTTGGATTGTAGAGCTCAAAGAACGTAATGCTAAAATAACCACTCGCATTCGCAACAGTGGTTCCTTTTGGTACTCCATCTTTTAATACATGAACACTTGCGTTTGGATACGCATGTCCTGAAAATGTAACGCTCGTCAAGAAGTACCCACCGCCACCGCCATCAGTATCGTCAATAGGACTCACTGAACCTCCAACAGTTGCAGTGATTGAGACAGTCTCAGGCGAACTTGTGATCGTAAGCGCAGAAACACTCTCCGCAATCAGAAAAAATGCGAATATGAAAAAGAGGAATTTGATTATGAATCGAAAATTATACATGGGTGGCATCGGTTGGTGTATTCATACCAGCACGAGCCTTTTGTATAATATGCCTGTTGTAACGCTTAATCGCTTTCTTTCCGCCCCAGAATAGGATAGTGAAAATAATAAGGAGGCAGAGTAAGAGTTGCCATGGAAATACAAATATAAACGTATATTTTGTTACGCGTGTAGCCTCAGTGCCATAGAGGAGATTAAGTTTTACGAAGTAAGGACCAAACGCATAGTTATTCCACTGATAGAGGGCCTGGTCGAAGAATCCTGCAATTGCGCCCGTTGGTGCACTATACTCTTTTGCTCGAGGATTCTTTACCCAATCAACGTTAAACTTGCGAGTGCTATTCGGCAAGATATTACCTGCGGATGGATTGGCATCTATTTTATCTTCAGGGATATAGAAAAGATCGTGCATTGTGATCTTGCCGACAGGCTTTATACGATCACCTCCGTCATTCTTAAATCTGTATGTATATGTTACCGGTAACGATGTATAGAATTTTTTATTATCTTTTGTTCCAAATCCAAGCAATCCAGCATCCTCCTTCACATCACCATTTACTGAAAGAAGAAACAATGTACCGGTACGGGCGCCAATTGTGACGCCTTTTGAATCATTTGGAGATGTTCCCCAGAAAAGAGCAGCGAAATGTCCTCCCGGAGCAGCGTTAGCTGGTATCGTGATTGTCATCGGAATAACTCGAGACTCATTTGCCTTCAAAACAACAGACTCTTGAGTATACATCCATGTTCCAAGGTCATCTTGTGCTTGTACGAATGAAGGAGATCCTGTTTCGCCTTGAGATTCAAAGTTCGCGTATGAAGAATAATATGTCGTAATCGAGTCACTCTCATTTTTAATGAGAATTTCACGTGTAATTGTCTCGCCTGGATTCCCTGACACCTCGATACGGACCGGGCTCAATGTCAAAGCTTCAGCTTGATGGATATATGTAGAAAGACCGAGCAGAAGTACTGCGCAAAGTATTAGTCGATTCAACATATGAGCGCATAATTTCATCGCAATGATATCTTAAAATGTTCCTGTCGCAATAAAGGTTAGGGTGTCTGTGTAGTCAGTGTGGGCTGGAGTAAGACCGCTAACTGTGGCATTCACCACGATTTCAGCATGGCCTGTTGCAACTGGAGCGCCTCCAGAATTCAAGATATCTGCAGGTGTTGTCGTAAGTGCTGGAATAGTATTTGTTCCGGAGCTGAGTGCACAAGTTGTATTGTAGGCAGTCGCACGAGTAAATCCAGTAAGGCCAGAAGATGCAACGCAGAGACCGTAATTCGCCGTTCCCGCTG